>JBKBMG010000048.1:0-38229 GCA_046295975.1 Rhodocyclaceae bacterium | reverse complement strand
CCGATTGCTGCGTTACTCACTCGCTCACTCCTCGCCTATCTATCTGATATGTCTCGTCGTTCGCTCGCTCGCGCCTTGCACTCGGCTCTGCTCGCGACGATTTCTTCACAAGCTCTCAGCGCAACGCAATCAACTCGGCGTCTCGCCAAAGGCCATCGCGTGCGAGCGCTTGCGCACGCTCGATGCTCAACTGTGCCACCGCAGCGGCGGCGGCGGACAACGGAATGTGGCGCGACGCACAAAGCGCGACGCCGCGCGTCAATGCCGGATCGCCAACCGCCCGCGCCACCAGCCGACCGGCGTCCAGGTCGGCTGCCAGTGGCATCACCGGCAGCAGGGTCACACCCAGGCCGGCGAGGAGCGTGGTACGCAGAATGCTGATCGAGCTGATGTCGGCGACCACACGCGGCGCCGGCAGTCCCGCCGCTCGGGCGGCGGTGTCGATGATCGGTCGCACACCATGCGGGGTTGCGGGCAGGATGAGCGGCTGCGCCAGTGCATCGGCCAGTGACAATGGGCGGGAGAGGGGCGTCGGCACCAGATCCGGCCGCCCGATCAAGGACAGCCGCTCAACAAGCATGGGCGTGTGCGCGAATTCTTCCAGCAGGCCGTCATCGAACAGCACGGCCAGATTGATCTGACCGGCCCGCAGTTGGGGAATCAGATTTCCGGTCAGCTCCTCGGTCAACTCAAGCTCGACGCGCGGGAAGCGCGCCCGCACGGCCTGCAGCAAAGGCAACGCGAGCGCGTTGGAAATGCTGTGCGGCAAGCCGACCACCACTTTGCCGGCGGGATCGGAGGACAAGACCCGCACGCTGGCGCGGGCATCCTCCACCTGGCGGAGAATCGACAAGGCGTGGGCGAGAAAGGCGCGCCCCGCCTCAGTGAGTTCGGCGCCTCGGCGGGAGCGGTGAAACAGGCGCACACCCAGTTCGTCCTCGAGTTGAGCGAGTTGATGACTGAGCGCCGACTGCGCGACGAATACCTTCTCCGCGGCCTTGGAGAACGACGCCTGTTCGGCGATCGCAACGAAGTAGCGTAACTGGCGTAGTTCCATCATGTCCCGGCCCGTCGGGCCGCAGGCGTTGAGCGATCGCCACACATCCTACTCTGTTGTATCTGAAATCGAGATAGTCAGGACGGAAATTTCTATTGGTCAGATGGATCGCGACGCGCTCTAATGGCGCCACTGACACCGCAAACCGCTTTCCGCCACAAGCGGGGAGTCTGATGCCGATCAAGCGCAGGTTTGCCGGAGCAGGCGTCTTCCCACCGGAAGTCGATCTCATGCAGAAGGAAGGAGGCGCGCGACTTTTTCCTCCTGCACGAGTCCGCCACGAACGGGCCTCACTCCGGGTCGGCGGCGGTTTCTCCACGTTCAACCGCGTTCACCACAATGCAGGGCTTGCCCGTGCGGCGGCAATGGTCCTCGACCCGCCAGTAGGCATTGTGGCTGAGGCAACCGGTCTGGCAGATCACCATGTCGGCCGCGCGCAGGCTGGCCTCAAGCTGGCATGCATCGCCTTCCATGCACGTTACCTGCGCTTGCCCGCCGGCGGCGGCAGCGCACGCCGCCAGCACCTGATGGGTGCTTGGGATCTCCTCCGCGCGGCTCACCACACACAACACCGCAGGCGCCAACGAGGCCGGCACATGCTCGCCGGATCGCCCGCGCCCGCGGTACTGCACACCACTTTGCGCGCCGACTCGCGGGTCCGCCGGCTGGCCGCTCCGTTCGTCCTCAGCGCTGCGCTGGGTGCAGGCATCCAGGATGGCGGTAGCGCCATGCGCCGGACGGACGAACGCGAGGCCGGCGGCGTCGCTCCGAAGGTCGCCACGCAGGCTGCTCGTCGCACGCCATTGCCGACTCGCCAGTTCCCGGGTCAGGGTCTGAACGCGCGCCTTCAGGGCGTCCACCCGACGCGTCAGTGCCAAGCGCCGCGGCAGGCCGGGAATGGTCGCCGCCAGGGCATCGCGTTGCTCGCGGGCGATCGCAAGCGCCGTATCGCCGGCGATCACGCGTCCGCGCAAGCGCATCACCTCCGCCTCGAGCGCCTCGATGTGCCGCGCCTGCTCCGCCAGCAACGCACTGCAGCGGGTCTGCACCCGCCCATGCTCCGCGATCAGCGCGCGGTGCTCGCGCCACAACCGTTCGAAGTCGAACTCCGTCATCCTCCCTCTCCTCCCTCGAACCGATACCCGGCTGGCCCGGGAAAAGCCCGGCGAATAACTTTACTGATTCTCATTTGCAACTGCAACAACAACGGCAACAGCGACAACATCAACGTATTGCCGACTGTCCGGCGTTGGACCTGGATGTCAGACCAGCAATAGGCGATCACCCGACGAATCCGGGCTGAGTGTCAAGTTGAACGAATTCGCTGCGAAAATGACGTAGTCGATGATTGCCAAGCTGTGCGAGGGAAACCGCTCGAGCGCCCGCGCAGCGCCAATCTCACACCCATGCCGCACCGATGGAGAGCCTGTGCCTATGCCGCGCCCGCCCGCCGAACCGGATGTCACCACCTTGCCCATGCGCGCCTTCCTGGCGCGCGGCGCCCTGCTCGCAGGTCTGTGGTGGGTATTGGCCGGCGAGGCGGAGGGCGTGGGAATCGGGCTGGCGGCCGCCTTGCTTGCCGCTTGGGCGAGCCTGCGTGTTGCGCCCCCCGCTCGCCACGCGTTGCGCATCGCCGCGCTGCCCCGATTCGTGCTGTTCTTTCTCCTGCAGTCGCTGCATGCCGGCTGGGACGTCGCCCGACGCACGCTCGCCCCTGGCCTGCCGCTGCATCCCGGCCTGATACGCGTGCCGCTGGCCTTGCCGGCCGGGGCGCCGACCTGGTGGCTGATGCTGATCGTCAGCCTGCTGCCAGGCACGCTCGCCACCCGCCTGGACGGCCGGGTGCTCGAACTGCACGTGCTCGACGACCTGCCCGCTTCCCCTGACAGCGACCCCGAACCGGCGGTGGTCGCCGAAGTCCGCGACGCCGAAGCGCGTATCGCCGCCCTGTTCGGATGCGCCATCGAACCCGCAACGGGCGGCAGGCAGGATGACGCCGCCGACGCTATCCGGCACGACACCGGGGGGACATGACGTGACCGCGCTGCTGTCCATCGTCGCACTGGTGCTGATGCTGTCGCTACTCGTGGGACTGGTACGCGTCTGGCGCGGGCCGGGCTTTGGCGACCGCATGCTCGCGGCGCAATTGCTGGGCACCACTGGCATCGCCCTGCTGCTGGTGCTGGCCACCACGCTGAACAGCCCGGCACTGCGCGACGTGGCACTGGTGCTGGCGCTGCTGGCACTGCTGGCGGTGCTCGCCTTCGTCACCCGGGTATGGGACCCCGACCCGATCTGCACGCCGCCATCGCCTCCGGAGGCGGATCACGGCGCAACCGACGACAGCAAACCGACGCCGTGCCCGAACGGCTCGCCCCCCTACCCCCCGCAAACTGCCCACCCACCGCGCCCTTCCGGCGGCACCGAAACCGACCGGGAGCGGCCATCGCGATGAATGCGCTCGACCTTGTCCAGTCCCTGCTCGTCGTCGCCGGCACGCTGTTCTTCGTGGTCGGCTCGGTCGGTCTGCTGCGCTTTCCCGACGTCTATACCCGCATCCATGCGCTCACCAAGGCGGACAACCTCGGCCTGGGCCTGATCGTGATCGGCCTGCTGCCGAGCGCCGAATCCGTAGCCGCCGGCCTCAAGCTGGTACTGGTGTGGCTGCTGGCGCTGCTGGCCAGTGCCTGTGCCGGCTATCTGGTAGCACGCGCAGCGCGGCGGCGCGGCATTCGACCCTGGTCGGCTGCGGAGGCGGAGCTGCGCGACGGTGGCGTTCGCTACCGGGGCGATCCTGGTTCGCCCGAATCGCGTCAGCCACGGACCGATGTGCCGCCCGCGCCCGGCAGGGGGAACACGCCATGATCGACGGCTTCGACCTGGTGCTGGGCGGCGGACTCTGCGCTGCCGCAGTGGCGGCGCTGGCATCGCGAGACCTGTTCCGCGCCATCGTCATGTTCATTGTCTTCGGTCTGCTGATGGCACTGGCCTGGGTGCGGCTGAGTGCCCCCGACATCGCCCTGGCCGAGGCGGCCATCGGCGCCGGCCTGACCGGCGTGCTGTTGCTGGACACCCTGGGGTATCTGCGCCGGCGTTTCGGCGACGCGCCGGCGCAGGATGGAGAGCGTGGCGGGGAGGGAACGGACCACGGCGGCCACCGCGACGACCGCGCCGAGACCGGGGGGCGGACATGAGCGCACCCGCACGAGTGCCCGACGAAATGCGTTCACCGCCCCTGGGGAAAAGGGCGTGCAGCCGCAGGAGGATGCTCCGGTGAGCCCGCCGTGGTACCAGCGCTTGCGACGCTCCCTCGCGGCCTGCGCGGCCTGCGCGACCTGCGCGATATTCGCCGTGGCCCTGGCAACGGCCATCCTGGCCATGCCGGAACAGCCGGCGGAAGCGCTGCCGGCACGCGTCGCCGCGGTGCTCGACGACCCCGCCACCGGCGTCGCCGCAACCCATCCGATCACCGCCGTGCTGCTGGACCTGCGTGCTTACGACACCTTGCTGGAAGTCGCGGTATTGCTGGTCGCGGTCGTCGTTGCCCTGGCCTTGCGCGAAGCGCAGCCCGACAGCCCCGACCGGATGGGGCTGGACAACCCCTTGTTGCGCGCGGTCATCGGATGGCTGCTGCCGCTGATGCTGATGGTGGCGGCCTATCTGCTGTGGGCCGGCGCCACGCGGCCGGGTGGCGCCTTCCAGGCCGGCGCAGTGCTCGCCGCCGCGGGGGTGCTGCTGCGTCTTGCGGGCATTACCGTCATGCCCCTGCGCACGCCTTCCTCCGGTCCCGGTGGGCCTGTCGCCGGGGACGGAGGCCAATGGCCCGTGCCGCGCCCGCAGCTGACCCTGGTGATCGGACTGGCCGCCTTCACCCTGGTGGGCTGTGCCACGCTGCTGGCCGGGCGGGGCTTTCTGAACTACCCGCCCGCCCTGGCCGGTGCGCTGGTGTTCGCGATCGAGTTGGCGCTGACGCTGTCGATCGCACTTGCCCTGCTATGCCTGTTCCAACTCGCCCCGCCGCAGTCGGACGTGCAGCCGCAGCCCGAACGCAGACGGAGGCCGCGCCGATGAGCCTCGCCCCCTACTACGCCTGGCTGGGCGCGGCACTGTGCGTGCTGGGCCTGTTCGGCTTCATCGTGCAGCGTCACCTGCTGCGCCGATTGCTCGCCTTCAACATCATGGGCAGCGGCAGCTTTCTGCTGCTGGTGGGCCTGGCGCAGGCACGCGGTGCAGTCGACCCCGTGCCCCAGGCGCTGGTACTCACCGGCATCGTCGTGGCGGTCGCGTCCACCGCGCTGGCACTGGTGGTGTTCCGGCGCTGGCAGCGGGTGAGCGGCGAAAGCAGCCTGCCGGAGGACGTATGAGCAGCGCTCACGCCGACACCTGGCTGGCACCGGCGCTGATCGCCTGGCCGCTGCTGGCGGCCATCGCCACCATTCTGATGCCGCCGGCGCGGCGCGCGCGCGCCAGCCTGGTGTTGATGCTGCCGCAGGCCGCGGCCGCGCTCGCGCTGCTGGTCGAGGTGGCTCGCGGTGGTCCGCTGGCACACGCGCTCGGCGGCTGGGCGGCACCACTGGGCATCGCGCTGACGGCGGACGGACCGGGCGCCGGCATGGTCGCACTGACCGCGCTGGTGGCGGTGCCGTGTGCGATCCACGCCGCCAGCTACCTGCGCGGACACACCGCCGAGGAAGGGTTCTGGCCGCTGTTCTGGTTTCTGTGGGCGGCGGTGAACAGCATCTGGCTGTCAGGCGACCTGTTCAACCTCTACGTCGGGCTGGAGTTGCTCGGCCTCACCGCGGTCGGGCTGGTGGCATTGGCCGGCAGCGCCGCCGCGCTGGCGGCCGCGATGCGCTACCTGCTCGCCGCGCTGCTGGGCTCGCTCGCCTATCTGATCGGCGTCGCACTCATCTATGGCACGATCGGCAGCCTGTCGCTGGCCGATCTGGCCCTCCACGGTACCGCTCAGCCGAGCGTGCAGGTCGCGATCGTACTGATGGTGCTCGGCATGGTGTTGAAGACCGCGCTCTTCCCACTGCACGGCTGGTTGCCGCCGGCCCACGGCGGCGCACTGACGCCGGTCAGCGCACTGCTTTCGGCGCTGGTGATCAAAGCCTCGTTGTTCATCGTGCTGCGGCTCTGGTTTGCCCTTGGCGACGACGGCGCGGCGCCGGCGCTGGCCTGGTTGCTGGGCCTGATGGGCGCGGGCGCGGTGCTGTGGGGGGGCTGGATGGCCTTGCGCCAGACCCGCATCAAGCACCTGGTGGCCTACTCCACGGTGGCCCAGGTGGGCTATCTGTTCCTGTACTTTCCGCTGGCAACCGGCGCGAGCGCGGAAGCGGCAGGGCTCGCACGCGACGGCACCTTGTTGATGCTCGCCGCCCATGCCCTGGCCAAGGCCGGCATGTTTCTGGCGGCGGGGAACCTGGTGCTGGCCACCGGCTCGCCCTTGATCGCCGACCTGAGCGGCACCGGCCGCTTTCGTCCGCTGTCGCTGCTGAGTTTCGCGCTCGCCGGGGTGACGCTGATGGGCCTGCCGCCCAGTGCCGGCTTCAGCGCCAAATGGCTGTTGCTGCAAAGCGCCCTCGCTGGCGGCCAATGGCCGTGGATCATGGTGCTGGTCATCGGCGGACTGCTGAGCGCCGCCTATGTGTTCAAGGTGGTACGCCACGCCTTCATCGAGGGCCCCAAGCGCGATCACTTCGAATCGCCGGCCGGTTCGCTCGAATGGTCGGCCTTCGCCCTCGGCAGCGCCAGCCTGGTGCTGGGCTTGGCCGCCGCCGCGCCGCTACGGTGGCTGAGCGTGGGGGTGGTCCCGTGAGCGCCGCTGCAAAGCCGTCGGAAGGCGGCGTCCCTCCGCCCCTGCGAAGGAGGTCGCATGGCGACCGGAGGGCGCGCCGATGAGTACCACCACCCAGGCCTGGTTGCCGTTGGCCGTGGTGGCCACGTCCTTGCTCGCAGCAACCGGCATCTTCCTGCTCAAGGAACATCGTCACGCCCTGCGCAGCGGCTTCAACCTGGCGGCGGCGCTGGTCAAGCTTGCGCTGGTGGTGTGGATGGCGGTGGGCGTGCTGGGGGACACCCGCAATGAGTTCCGCTTCGAGCTGATGCACGGGGTGAGCTTCATCCTGCGCGCGGACGTGCTCGGGGTGATGTTCGCCGGCCTGTCCTCGGTGCTGTGGCTGGCCACCACGGTGTATGCCATCGGCTATCTCGAGAACGCCCCCAATCGCAGCCGATTCTTCGGTTTCTTCGCGCTGTGCGTGGCCAGCACGGTAGGCATTGCGCTGGCTGGCAATCTATTCACGTTTTTCCTGTTCTACGAGTTGCTGACGCTGTCGACCTATCCACTGGTCGTGCACCGCGGTACCGAAAAGGCGTTGCGCGCCGGCCGCAGCTACCTTGCCTATACCCTGGGTGGCGGGGCGGTGTTGCTGGTCGGGGTTGCCTGGCTGCACGCCCTGGCGGGCGACGTCGAGTTCGCCGCCGGCGCGGGTCTGCGCGCCCTGCCCGACACCCTGCACCCTGCGCTGCTGGGGGTGTTCGCCCTGCTGGTAGCGGGGCTGGGCGTCAAGGCCGCGCTGCTGCCGCTGCACGGCTGGCTGCCGACGGCGATGGTCGCACCCGCGCCGGTGAGCGCGCTGCTGCATGCCGTCGCAGTGGTCAAGGCCGGTGCCTTCGGCATCGTGCGTGTGGTGTATGACGTCTTCGGCATCGAGTTCGCCTGGCAACTCGGCCTGCTGCAACCACTCGCGTGGCTGGCCTGCGCCACCATTCTGTACGGATCGCTGCGGGCGCTGGCGCAGCACGACCTCAAGCGCCGCCTGGCCTTCTCCACGGTCAGCCAGGTGTCCTACATCGTGCTCGGCATCGCGCTGTTCGGCCCGCTGGGCACGGTCGGCGGATTGGTGCATCTGCTCCACCAGGGGCTGATGAAGATCACGCTGTTCTTCTGCGCTGGCAACTACGCCGAGACCCTCGGGGTGCACCGTATCGACGAACTGGACGGCGCCGGGCGGCGCATGCCCGCGACCAGCGTGGCCTTCACCATCGGCGCCTTCGGCATGATCGGCGTGCCACCGCTGGCCGGCTTCGTCACCAAGTGGTACCTGGGCATCGGCGCACTGGAGGCCGGAATGGCCTGGGTGGTGGCGGTGCTGGTCGCGAGCAGCCTGCTCAACGCCGCCTACTTCCTCCCCATCCTGCACCGGATCTGGTTCCGCCCGCAGGCCGGCGAATGGCCCCACGAGCAGTTCCGCGAGCATCGCGACACCCACCCTTGGCTGTTGCTGCCGACGCTGGCGACGGCAGGCTTGAGCGTCACCGCCGGATTGCTGGCAGGTATGCCGTTTTCACCGCTTTACTGGGCGGAGGTCGTGGCGCTGAGGGAGTACCTGCCATGAACGTGGGCACACCCTTCAACCCTGCATGGGGGAGGCCCGGATGAGCGAGGTGATCGACGCCTTCGGCCTGATCCTGACCCCCGCCCTGCCGCTGGCGCTGGTCATGCTGTGGTGCGTGCCCGCGCTGCGCGGGCGCATCGCCTGCTGGACGCCGCTCGCTGCGCTGCCGGCCTTGCTGCTTGCCCAGGGCGTGACGCCGGGCAGCAGCGTGCGCCTCGACTGGCTGTTGTTCGGCACCGAACTGGGCCTGGACCCCACCACCCGCGTGTTCCTGGTTTTCAGCGCGCTGCTGTGGCTGGGGGCGGGCTGGTACACGCGCGGTACGCTCACGGGCGATCCCCGCGCAGGCAGCTTCCGGCTGTTGTGGCTGGCGACAATGGCGGGCAACTTCGGGCTGATCCTCGCGCGCGATGTGGCGAGCTTCTATGCGTTCTTCGCACTCATGACCTTCGCCGCCTACGGCCTGGTAATTCATGCGCGCAGCGCCGAAGCGCTGCGCGCGGGGCGTGCTTATCTGGCCATGGCGGTACTGGGCGAGGGCCTCATCATCGCCGGCCTGCTGCTCGCCGCACACGCCACCGACGCGGCCCTGGGCGCCCGGCTCGCCGACCTTCCCGCGGCCGTCGCGGCCTCGCCGACGCGCGATCTCACCATTGCCTGCCTGTTGCTCGGTTTCGGCGTCAAGGCGGGCTTGCCGCTGTTGCACATGTGGTTGCCGCTGGCGCATCCGGTGGCCCCCATACCCGCCAGTGCGGTGCTGTCCGGCGCCATGATCAAGGCCGGTCTGCTGGGCTGGCTGCAAACCCTGCCGCTGGGCCTGGTACCGCTGCCGGGCTGGGGCGGCGGATTGGTCGCCGCCGGCCTCGTCGCCGCCTGGGGTGCGGCGTGGATCGGCATCCACCAGCGCACCCCCAAGACCGTGCTGGCCTACTCCAGCATCAGCCAGATGGGGTTGATCACGGTCGGCATCGGCGCCGGCCTGCACCAACCCGCGCTGTGGCCGGCACTACTGCCGGCAATCGCGGTGTATGCGATGCATCATGCGTTGTCCAAGGGCGCACTGTTTCTCGGCGTAGGGGTCGCCGCGGGCGTCGGGGCGGGTGATCACCGCCTGCCGCATCGCGGCCGGCGGGCGGCACTGTGGTTGGCGCTGGCGCTGCCAGGCCTGTCCCTGGCCGGCCCGATGGTCAGCGGCGCGGCCGCCAAAATCGGTCTCAAGCAAGCCCTGGAGGGCGGCACCGCGACACCCGAGTGGTGGGCCTGGTTGCCGCTGTTGCTGGCGCTGGCCGCCGTCGGCACCACCGCGCTGATCGCCCGCTATCTGTGGCTGCTCGCCCACGCCAAGGGCAGTTCACCGGCAGAGCGAAGCCAGTGGGCAGGCTGGGGCGGGGTGCTGGCGGCAAGCGTGGTCGGGCTGATCGCCTTGCCCTGGGTCGCCGTGCCGGGAGGCATGCCGCCCAACCCGGCGTACCTGCCGGATCTGCTGTGGCCGGTGCTGGCCGGCACGGTGCTGGCCGTCGTCGCCGCCCGTCGTGGGCGTGCCTGGTCCATTCCGGCGGGCGACGTACTGGTGCCGCTCACCACCGCCGGTCGTCATCTTCTCGGCATGGGAACAGCCGCGGTTGGCGTGCTCGCCGGCTTGCAGTCCCGTGCCCTGGCCCGCCTGGCCGCGGCGGCGGCCGCCTTGCAGGCACGGGACGCCGAACGCAGCCGTCTGGAACTACTGCTGCGTCGCAACGCCGGGCTTGCCTTCGCCATGCTGGTGGCCGGCGCGCTGCTCGGCGCTTTGGTGGCACGGTTGGGGTGAGAAGTCGGGAAAAGATCGCGATACGCGGACGCTGCTGCGGGACGTCCTTCGGCAGATTCGAACCCGAGCGGGAAAGCCCAAAAGTGAAGGGCAATCATTCGGGCGTCGGTAGTCACTGGAATCAGGACTTGGAAGACGTTTCCAGCAGCGCCAGCAACGCCTGCAAGCATTGTTCGCGGCTCAGACGATGAGTGGGCAACACGAGCTCGGGTGCAATTGGCGGCTCGTAAGGCGAGTCAATACCGGTGAACTGCGCAATCTGACCACTACGCGCCTTGCGATACAAACCCTTCGGGTCACGCGCCTCGGCCACCTCGATCGGCGCATCGACGAACACTTCCAGGAAGTCGCCCGGCGCGAACAAGGCCCGGGCGGCATCGCGCTGCGCGCGCAAAGGAGAAATGAAGGCTGCAATAACGATCGTGCCCGCATCCACGAACAAGCGCGCCACCTCCGCCACGCGGCGAATGTTCTCGTCGCGTGCCGCCTCGCCAAAGCCCAGATCGCGATTCAACCCACGCCGCAGGTGGTCGCCATCCAACACATAAGTGCGTCGCCCCAGCCCATGCAACGTGGACTCCAGCGCGTCCGCGAGCGTGGACTTGCCCGCGCCGGACAAGCCGGTCAGCCACACGACCCGGCCCGCGTGACCGTGCAGCCGCTCGCGTTGTGCGCGCGTCACAGTAAAGGGCCGGGCGTCCAAATGCGCGGTCAAATTGGGCATGTC
The DNA here is from genome assembly GCA_046295975.1 of Rhodocyclaceae bacterium. Lineage (GTDB taxonomy): Bacteria > Pseudomonadota > Gammaproteobacteria > Burkholderiales > Rhodocyclaceae > UBA2357. The sequence continues at coordinate 27,235 of JBKBMG010000048.1, read as the reverse complement.
AAAGGTGAGATCGAGTTCTTGAGGCAAATCGCACAACCCACCGGGCCATTCCTTTCGTTTGAGGCCGAACGCTCTGCATACTAGGGGAGCCGGAAAAATTTGCAACTTCTTGCCATGAATTGGCGCCCTGCGTGCATCGCACGGCGAATCGCAGGCAAACATCGCGGCATAGGCGACCAAGCGTATCACCGCACAAATCACTCAGACGGACAGGGGCAGCAGTGCCGTTACCGCTGGAGCCGACCTGCCCGACCTGCTTGGGTGATGCGAGCTCCGCCAGCAGTTGGCCGCAACGGTAGGCGATCGCCGGGTCGGGGTTGTATGATCCGGGTTCGGACAAAGCGCTGAACCAATTCGCCACCGATGCGTCCGACTGCCTGTGTGCCTGCCCCAACGCCAGAGGGAATGATGAAGATGCCCGAACTCAAGCTGCTGAAGCTCAAGTCGCTCGATCCGAAAAAGCGGGTGCGTATGCTCAACCACGCCTTTTTCGCCAGCGCCGGCCTGCTGTTCGTCGCACAGCAGTTCGCATTCCACGGTGAAGCCAGGCCGGCCGAAGTCGCAATCGTCGCTCAGGCCTTGCACCTTCAGCCGCGTACACCGCCGCCGGCATATGACGCGGATCAGTTGTCGGTCGACGAGGTCGACGTGGTGGATATGTCGATACGCCCGGAAGGCCGCCCGGGCTTCTGACCGCGCCGGGACTGCGGGCGACGTTCACGCGCACCGCTGCGCGGCGTCTTTCGTCCGTCCTTACGGGCGCGTTTCTTGAGGTATCGTTCTCGAACGTCACTGACCGGAAAGGGCGCCAGGCGCCGCTTCCGTCCGGCACGTTTCACCAGACCGCATCCATCGCCAGCAACACACGCGGCCCCTGTCCCGGCTCCAGGGCCGGGGAGCGGTGGATGGCGCCCAGCCCCACCTTCTCCTGCCCCACCTCTCCCTGCCACAGCGATCCCTTGAGCAACACCACGTCGCAGCGCCCGGCACTACCGATGCCGGCCGGGTCGCGGATGAGCCCGGAACAGGTATCGGGCAGGCCCGCGACCGTGCCCCCGAGGCGGCTGCGATCGGCGGCGTGGTCGCGCAACCACTCGGTGCCCGGGCCACGATAGGTGCAGACCAGACGGATGGCGGTCCGGTCGACGTGGAAGCGCGGGCACATTGCCTTGTCCAGCACCTCCAGCCGCAGGCCCACGCGCTCACAGCCCAGCAGGTCGCCGAACAGTTCCGCCAGCACCGCGAGCTCGGCAGCGAACGCCTCGCGCCCGGGGGCAACGGGGAGGAAGGTGAAGGCCGCCGCCCCGTCACGCACCGTAACGGTCTGGCGGCACGCCAACGCGCCCAGCCTGCCAGCCAGCGCCGCCAGGTAGTCGTCCACACCCGCCGGCGGCGACCGGCGCCACACCGCGATACGGCAGCCGGGCTCGAAGATCTCGGCCAGGCCACCGGGCTCGCCGCTCACGCTGACGTCTTCTTCGTGCACCACGGTGCCAAGTTCGGTCTCGAACACACTCATCGTTCACTCCAGCAAGGTCGGCGACACCGTCGTGCGTGTCACCGCGCGGCCCCGGGCGCGGGCGCAGCATTCCGCTGCAGTGCTTTGCCCCCGGGCCGCTCACTACGCCTTGTTACCGGCGCTCAATGGTCGTGGGCGTGGCCCGCAATGCCCAGCCACGCAAGCGTCGTCGGACTCACGCTCACGCCGATCGGGGTATCCAGCACGGCGCGGGCCGGGTCGATGACGACGATGCGGTGCCCCGCCGGGTCAGCGACATAGACCCGGTCGCGCGCCTTGCTCGCGACGATCGCGGGAAACGGCGACGCGCTGGGCATGGCGCTCACCGCCGGCAGTGCGGCACGACTCTGCCAGCCGGCCTCGGCGTCGAGCAGATGTACAGTACCGGTGTCGTCCAGCACCAACAGGTGGCGTCCGTCGCCGTCAAAAGTCTGGGCGCGACGCGTCCGTTCCTCGGACCAGGCGATCGGGGTCAGCGTCCCCGCTGCGGGGTCGATGTCGAACAGGCGCGAACCGGCGATTCCGACCACGTTGGCACGCCCCTCGGCGCCGACGAAGGAGCCGATGCGCCCCCCCTCGGGCAGCGCCGACGGATTGGCAAGCTTGCGCGCACTGAAGGCATCGCCTTGCTGCTCGACCACGAGTACGCCATCGGTGCAGCCGAACAGGGTGTAGGCGCCGCTCACGATGCTGCCGTGCAGGCCGGGGCAGGGTTCGGCGAAACGCTGCACGAACGCATAGCCGCTGCCCTCGCGCCGGTACAGTTCGACCTGCTCCGGGAGCGTGGAGGCCGCCTGTGGCTCGCGGTACGTGCTGAGCATGTACTGGCCGCGCAGTTCGGCCGTGCCGTGCATCGGCAGCGACAGCGCGAGGCGTGCATCGATGCGCGCGGCACCGATGTCGTCGTCGCCAAAGACCAGCACCTCGGCGTTGCGCCCGCTGTCGGCATGACCATCCATGAACAGCGCCGCCTTAACACCGTGCACCTCGTAGTGAGTGGGGCGCGGCCCCGCCAGACTGAACCCAAGCAGGCGTGGTGGCTGCTGGTAGTCGTGGAGGTGGTCGACGTGGTCCTCCTGCCAGAGTCCGCCGTCCACGAACTGCACCAGATCCTGTACCCGCTGAATGGCGAGCGCATAGCGCGATCCCGGGCTGGAATACAGGGCGGACACCGGATGCTGGGTCTGGAAGCTCTGCAGCACACTGCCGCTGTCCAGATCCAGCACGTGCACCGCACTGCCCCCCGCCTCGGCAATGGCGAGGCGGCCAGCGGTGTCGATGCGCACCTCGTCATGATGATCATCATCGCCCCCCGAGCCACCGCCGCAGGCGGCCAGGCCGGCGGCAAGCGATACGGCGAGCGCGCTTCGGCGCAGGGTTTCCAACAGTTTCATACGGGCAGCCTCACAGGAATGGAACCAGTTTCAGGGTTCGGGTTTTGTTTCTGAAATGCAATGTTATAGCATTGCTGTTTTGCAGAACAACCCGAACGTCCCCCGGAAGCAGGCACTGCCGCGACGACCCCGTACCGACGCCCGACGGTCGCGAGCCCGCCGCTGCAACCCTTCCACGGACGAAGCGCCCCACCTGCCTGAAAGGAGCCCTGCCTTGCCTACCCTTCCGCCTGCCATCCGCCCCGCCGTCAGGACGCGGCTCGCCACGGCGTTCGCGCTTTGTGCCATGCAAGTCGCTCCGGCAGCGCACGCCCAGTCGGCTTCGATTGCCGGCATCGACTTCGACGTCTCGCTGACGCTGGACGGCTTCCTCCACAAGCGTTCACCGCGCGAGCCGGGCGAGCCCGCCGGCTTCGGCCACGGTCACGATGGCCATGATCACGCGCACCACCACGGACATAGTCACGCCCTGGAAAACGGCTTCAACGCGGGACACTCCGAGATCGCGCTGCGTGCCCGCAGCGATCTGCTCGACGGCATGCTGATGATCGGTTTCGACGACGAGGACCTCGCCGTCGAGGAGGCCTATCTCGTCACCCGCGCGCTGCCCACCGGACTGCGGCTGAAGGCCGGCAAGTTCCTGTCCGACATCGGCTACATGAACAGTCGCCATTCGCACGACTGGGACTTCGTCGAACGGCCACTGGTGAACCAACACCTGTTCGGCGACCACGGCCTGCAGGAAACCGGCGTGCAACTGAGCGTGACGCCGGCCACCCGCCACTACACCCATTTCGGCGTGGAGCTGCTTCAAGGCAACGGCGAGGGGTTGAACCGCTTCGATGCCGGCCGCTACGGCCGGACGCGCAGCGGACCGCGCGTGATCACCGCTTTCGCCAAGTTCGGTCCCGAACTGGGCCCGCAAGATGCGCTGCAACTGGGCGTATCAGCGGGTGGCGCGCGACAGTACGCACGGGTGGACGACCATGGCGACCACCGCCACAGCCTCGATGGCGACGCCTGGTTCGTCGGCGTCGATGCGATGTATCGCCACGAATCGGGCCAGGCCTATGGCGTAGGCAACTGGCGCGTGGGCGGCGAGTACTACTACACCCGTCGCGAGGTCGACGCCCGGGCCTGGTCGCCGGCGCAGGGCTGGCGCCGCAGCCCCGGCAGCTACAGCGAGTCGCAGGACGGCTTCTACCTCGAAGCCGTGTATGGCATCGCCCCGCGCTGGCAAGTGGGCGCGCGCGCCGAGGCCCTTGGCCTGAGCAACCGTGTGGTGGCCTTCCACCCGACCGCGGCGGTGTCGGAAGACACCTCATGGCGCTACGCCCTGCAGGCTACCTGGCGACCGCGAGAAACGGTGTTCCTGCGCGGCCAGCTCACCCACGAGGACTTCGCTGGCGCCGACAAACGTGGCTGGGCCTTCACCCTTCAGCTCAACGCCTTGTTCGGCAGCCACCCGGCCCACCGTTTCTGAGCGCTCGCCATGTCATCCATTCATCCCCCACGCCGCCGCCTGATTGCCGGCGCACTCACCATGGCGGGTGCGCTCGCCGCCCTGCTGCCGGCCCTCCCGGTCGCCGCCCAAGCGCCCCTGCGCGTGGTGGCAACGACGCCCAGCATGGGCGCGCTGGTCCATGCCGTCGCGGGCGACGGCGTGTTGCAGGAAACCCTGGTAGCACCTGGACGCGACGCCCACGACTTGAGCGCCAGGCCGAGCATGATTGCGCACCTGCGGCGCGCCGACGTGGTGGTCTCGGTCGGCGCGCAACTCGAAGACGGCTGGCTGCCGGCCGCACTCGACGCCGCTGCCAATCCCCGACTGCGTCCCGGCCAGCCGGGCCACTTCGCCGTGGCGGGCCAGTTGCGGCTGCACGACACCCGTTTTGATCCGGCACTGGGCGGCCATGTCCATGCGGAAGGCAACCCGCACTTCAATCTCGCACCCGCACTGATGGCCCAGGCGGCCGAAGCGCTGGCCATCCGCCTGGGTGCCCTGCACCCGCAGCGCGCCGAAGCCTTCCGGCTGCGCGCCCGCCTGTTCGCCCTCAAGCTCCGGACACGGCTGCCGCAATGGCGGGCACGCCTCGCCGGACCGCTGCAGGCGCTGGCCTATCATGAGGAGTTCGACTACTTCTCGGCCTGGCTGCCGGTGTCCCTGGTCGGCTTCATTGAGCCCAAACCCGGCGTTCCCCCCAGCGCACGCCATCTATCCGAACTCGCCGCCCGCCATGCCGGCAGCCACGGCGTGGTGCTGTACGCCGACTACCAGCCGGCGCGCGCACCACAAGCGCTGGCCGCGACCCTAGGCTGGCCAGCGATTGCACTGCCCCTCGAACCCCTGCACCCAACCGGCGAGGCCTATCTCGCGCTGGTGGAGCAGTGGGTGACGGCGCTCGCCCAGACCACACCATGACCCCGGCCACCACGAGGCCGGCCGACGCCGAACGGGATGACGGCGCACCGCACGCTCATACTTCGGTAGCTGCGGTGGAGGCAGCTCACGCCGACGCCGGCACTGCCGGCGGGGCACTGCTTGCCGCCCGCGCGCTGCGCGTCGGCCGCGACCGCCCGCTTGGTGCCGCGCTGAACTTCGATATCCGCGACGGCACGCTGCTGCTCGTGCGCGGCGACAATGGTGCAGGCAAGACCACTTTGCTGCACACCCTGGCCGGCACGCTGCCGCCGCAAGCGGGTTCGCTGCATTTCAGCCCCGGGCTGCGACGTGTGCACCTGCCCCAGCATGCAGCCCGGCTTGCACCCGGGCCATTCAGCGTTGCCGACTTGATCGCGCTGGCAAGCGTATCGCCGCATGCCCACCCCTGGATTCCGGCGCAGTTGCGATGCCGGCTCGACCAATTGAGCGGCGGACAACGCCAGCGCCTGGTCCTCGCCATCGCCTGTGCCCAACCCTGCGACCTGTTGCTGCTGGACGAGCCCACCCAGTCGCTGGACGCGGCATCGCGTGCGGACTTCTACGCGGCGCTGGCCAGCGGACAAGCGACGCCCGGCACCCACACCTTCATCACCGCAGGTGCACTCGTGCTGGTCAGCCACGATGCCGAGGCCGCGTCACTGCTCGACCGGCCGGGCGTGCAGTTGCTGGATCTCGGACGATGACGGCCGCCAACGTATGCAACCCTGCCCAGCTACTGCGGCGCTGTTCCGGGCGACGCGCCAGCCGGGCCCCCGGCCACGTCCGACTTCCATGTTGAACGGCGACCTCACGGCCTGGCACCTGTTTCTTCCCGGACTGCTGCTGGGCGGCATGCTCGCCTGCGCGCTGGGCGCAGCCGGCATGATGCTGCGGGTGCGCGAAGAGGCGGTGGCGGCCCTCGCCTATGCCCAGGTCGCGGTGCTGGGGGCAATGCTCGCGATCGTCGTCGCGCTGCCGCCGCTGACGGGCGCGTGGGGCCTGGCGGTGGTGGCAGCGCTGCTGACGCGGCGGCCCACGGCCGGGCCCGGCCGCCATCTGCAACTGCTGTTGCTGGCATGGGCACTGGCACTGCTGGTGGCCGACAACCAGCCTTCGGCGCGGATGCTGTCGGCGGCGGCGATAGAGGGGCAACTGCTGCTGCTGCGCTGGCACGACGGGCCGTGGTTCGCCGCCCTTGCGCTCGGCGGCGGCGCCCTGCTGGCGATGAGTGGCCGCGCCTGGCTGGCGGGCGAACTGCTGCCATGGCTGCCGCAACGCCAGACGCCGCCAGCCCGGATCGCCACGGCCGCCCGCGAGATCGGGGTGGTGAGCCTGCTGGCGGCGGGCGCCCTGGCGTTCGGCGTGCTCGTCACGCTCGCCCTGGTCCTCGTTCCCGCAGGCATCGCCTGGGCGCGCGCGGCGAATTTGCGGCAAGCCTGGGTCATCGCGGCGCTGTGCGGGCTGGTCGCCCACCTCCTGGCCTTCGTCGTCGCCCTCGCCGCTGATCAAGTGTATTCGGCCGTGCTGGTGGCGCTGCTACTCGCCTGCGCACTGCTGCTGCGGATCTCGCGTCGATAGCATGCACTGATTAAGTCCGTTCGCCCTGAGCGAAGTAGGCCCCGCGCGGGCGTGGCAAAGCGAGGTTTTGAAACAGGCACCTCCGCTCGCCCTGAGCCTGTCGAAGGGCGACTTCGGCAGTGCCGGGGGTCGGGCTTCGACAGGCCCGTCCTGAGCAGCGCCGAAGGGCTCAACCCGAACGGTGGGGAATTGATCAGTGCATCCATAGCGCCCCACCCTCGCGGCGGCCTGCGGCGACGTTCCGGCTACTCGAACATCAGCCGCCGGGTAAGGGCTTCGACGTACTGTTCGTCCTGGCCACTGGGATGGGCCTCGAAGCCCAGGTGCAGGTACTCGTGGGTGAGGTCCAGACGGTCCTGCAGGCTGAACCAGCCGCGCACGTGGATGCGACGGGTGACACGGTCCACGAAGGGGTTGCCGGACTGCAGACGGCAGACGACGAAGTCGTCGGTTTCGATGTAGCCCGGTTCGCGATCCAGCACTGGGCGCCAGCCCGGCAGGCGCCCGCGCAGCCAGCGCTCGGCTTCCGGCAACGGCTGGCAGCGCGCCAGAGGGCGGTCCCAGCGGCTCAGGTCGGCGCGTGGGAACGCCCGTGCCAACAACTCGGCGTATCCGGCGCCTGCCTGAGCGCGCTGGACCGCATCGCCCCAGCCGAGCACGCCCGGCCCGGCCTGCTCGCTGTGGTAGCGGACCGGCGCCCCGGCCAGCACCAGGTCGGCGGTCCAGTCGGCCACGGCGCGGGCCGCCGCGGTGGCCGGTCGCGGCGCCACGCGCTGGGTCGCACTGCTGTCGGCGATGCGCAGGCAGCGCTCAGGGCGGGATGCGGTCTGCAACAGGTAGCTGCGGATCGCCACCGCCAGCGCGCGCGCCGCAGCGGCCGGCTCAGGTGCCGCCTCGCGGTCCAGCACCCGGGCCACGTACTCCTCGCGTGTCAGGCGTGCGACCAACCGCGGCTGGGCGGCACGTTCCAGCAGGATGTCGCCGGCGCTGTCGATGTCGATGCGGTTGCCGTTGTCGAAGCGCACCTCAAACCGTCCGTGCAAGGCGCCGGCCGGCGCGGGCTGGCCATCGGCGAGCGCGAGCACCTCGCTGACCGGGTAGCGGGCAAACAGGTCGACATCCACGCACTCGCCCCCGGGGGCGCGCGCCAACGGAAGAATCCGCTCCAGCGCGCCGGCGTAGCCGACGAGCAAGGTGGTGCTGGTGCCGGGGCCGGCAGCCCATACCGGTGTGCCGTCCACCAGCCAGCCGGCAAAACCGCCAATGCGGCGCCCGCCCTCATCCGGCGAAGTCTGCCAGCTCCAGGTCTTGACCCGCAGGCGTCCGCCCAAGGCGGCCGCCACCGCGCCCTCACCGGTGCGCAACACGACCTCCAGCAGATCGGCACGCGCCCGTTGCTGCACCGCCTCCGGCACCTGGGCGAGGGCCGCGAGCAAGGCGTCCACCGCCACCTCGCGACCGGGTACAAGCTGGTCCAACTCGGCGAGCCATTCCGGCGCACCGCGCGCCTGCCAGTAGCGCCGCCAACTCGCGGGGTCGATGGCCCAGCGCGCCGGCTCGAAGTAGACGCCGCAGGAACGCACCAGCGCCTCGTCGCGCGTGATCGCGCCGCCTGGATCGCAGCAATACACCTCGTCGCGCGATGCCCCGGTGCACGTGTAGGGCTGCTCGGCAATGGCGGCGTCCTCAAGATAGGCGTAGACGAAAAGCTTCCACACGCTACCCAGCGGCGTACGCGGCAGCGGCGCGGTGGCAAGCGGACGGGCGCTGCCGTCCGGCTGCAGGGCGTAGCGGTGCAGGCCCGAGGCATCGCGCCACACCACCTCCGGCACGCTGCCGAGCGGCTCGCCCGGGTCGGCAGCCGGTGCCGCCGCAACGCCGCCCGCCCAGGCAAGCAGCCCGGCCGCGAGCAGGCGGGCGTAGCCCCCGGCGTTCACTCGACCTTCAGGCGCGCGAGCGCTGGATCGCGCTCCCAGGCCTGATCGTCCGGCAGGTACATGCGCCAGTAGCGCGCCGGCGGCAACTGGAACTCGCCCTTCTGCGAGAAACGCACCAGGTGGCGCAGGCGAAGTTCACCGTCCAGTGTGTCGATCGGCACGGTATAGCCAAAATTGCCGGGTTCGTGGCGCGCCCGCTCCAGCGCTGCGGCTTCGGTGCCGCCCAGGCCGGAGATCTGCAGCCCCCAGGTGGTGCGCTCGACGTCGGCCCCCGGCGGCAGCGGCACTTCCAGCACGCCGTAGCGCAGCGGCCGCGCGGCGCGGCCGGCATCGCCATCGGCCGCTGCGCGGCGGCGCACCACGATCTCGTCCAGGTACAAGCTGCTGCTGGACACCACGCTGCCGCCGCGTTCGTCGCCCGCCACGTTGCGTGCCACGTCCCGTGCGACCTCCGATACACCGAACACAAAGGCCTCCTGCCCCGGCGCGAGGCGCCACAGGCGACGCTCGATTTCCACCGGCAGGGCCGATGGCGCGGTCTCGCTGCGGAACTCGATGCGCGCCTGCAGCGGACCGGACGGCTCGGCCGCGAGCGCCAGGACATCCGGCAGGGTGTCGCCGCGCCACAGCCAGCGCGTCTCGCCACTAGGGGTGGTCTCGGGCGTCCAGTTGGGATCGGCCGGGCGCAGCGCTTCGCTGTCCGCCACGGTGCCGTCCGCGGCAGGGAGCCGCCCGTGCAACCAGGCGAGCGTCACCGCGCGCTCCAGCGTGGCCTGCTCCGGTGCAAGCCGGGCGAACAACGCCCCGACTTGTGCGGCCTTGGCCAGGTTGTTGGCGGTGCCGGTATACAGGGCGGCGGCCTCTACGAACACGCTGTCGCCACGCGCCACCAGCGCCTGGGCTTGACGCAGGCCTGCCTGGAAGCCCGGCGACAGCGGTACGTCATGGGCTTCGGCCAGGCGTGCGGCGAGCACCCAGGCCACGGCGCGGCCATTGGGCGAATCGGGTGCCTCCAGCACCAGCCCGTCACGCTCGCCCAGACCCGGTGGCACTTCGCCCGGAGGTGCGGCGGCAAAGGCTTCGTCGGCGGCCGCGAGCAAGCCCGCCTGTTCAGCGACAAAGGCGTCGACCAGGCCGCTTACCAGGGTGGCCACCGGCTGCCCGGCGGCGTCGGCGAAGTCCAGCACCAGCGCACGGTGCAGCAGCGGCATGTCATCGGCACGCTCGGCGTAGATGTCGAGCGCGCGCGCCCAATGGCCTGGTGGCAGGGTCAGCCCGAGCGCGCGGCTGGCGTGCCAGTCCGCCAGGTAGGCGTAGGCGGTGAGCAAGGGATCGGGCGCGGCGGCCTCGCCCCACCAACCGAAATGCGCTTCCGGCCCGGCCATGTGCACCAATCGCAAACGGCTGTTCATCAAGGTCAGGCGCAGGCGGTCGCGGACACGCCCGTCGCGCTCGGCCAGCGCCGGATACGCCAGCGCCAGCGGCAGCAGCCGGCTGGCGGTCTGTTCCACGCAGCCATAGGGGTACTCCAGCAAGTCATCCAGCACCGAGCGCAGCAAGCCCTCCGGCCCCTGGGCGAGCCGCAAGCGCAGCTCGCTGGCGTCGCCGGGCAGCGCCAGCTCGGTACGGACCGACTGCAGCGCCAGGGTGCGCGAACCCAGGGCGCGCCAGCCGGCGTCCTCGGCCTCGAGCGTCACGGCCAGGGCATCCATCACCGTGCCCTCGCGCTCGACCCGCAGCTGCCACTCGCCGCGTGCGCCGTCCATCGCCGGCAGGGCGACATGACTGGCGCCGCGCGGCAGTTGCAGCGGCAGGCGTTGCTCGCTGCCCGCGGTGGCAACCACCAGATCAACCTGCTGCGCCTCGTCCTGCTGGTTGAAGGCGAGCACCCCCAGGGCCGGGGCGTCGCCGGCGCGGAAGCGGGTCGGACCACTCCATTTGAGATACAGCGGCTTGTCGGAACGGACGAAGTGTCGACGCTGGCCGACCATGCCGCCGGTTTCGATCGCACGCGCAGTGATGCGCCAGCGGGTAAGCGAATCCGGCACGGTGAAGGTGAACACCGCCTTGCCGTCCGGGCCGGTGTGCAGATCGGGTTGCCAGGCGGCGGTATCCACTTCGGCGCGGCGCGGCCGCTCCAGCACCTTGACCCCGCGTTCGCTGCGGCGCGCGCCCCCCGGGGGGGCGCCGGCCGGCGGCACTGCCATGTCGTAGCCGATGAAGGCCAGGCTGGCGCTGGTGCGCACGTTGTTGCGGCGGATGTGGTGGAAGAACTCACCGATGCTCGGTGCGATCTCCGGCTGCAGCGCGTAGATCATCTCATCGACCACGCCGACCACCAGCCGGGCACTCACCGGCTCGCCGTCCAGGCGCGTTTCCAGCGTGACGGTGGCGGTATCGCCGGGGAGATACACCTCCCGGTCGGTGCGGATGGCAATATCGATCGCGGGGCGCGCGACCTTGATGCCGGCGTTCTGGAAGCTGTAGTCGCTGCCGCGGGTATACAGGGCGGAGAAAGTGAGATTGGGGGCAAAGGCTTCCGACACCGGGATGCGCACCCGGTACTGGGTGTCGTTGAGGCGTTCGCGCGTCAGCCACTCGCCGCCACGGCTGAGCAGCGCATGGTGTTCGACGCGGTCGCGCTCCAGGGTCAGCAAAGCCTCGGACACCGGCTCGGGAAAGGTGATCAAGGCCTCGGCGACTTCGCCGGTACGGTATTCCGGCTTGTCGAACACGATCTCGATGCTGCCGGCGGACGCCACCACACCGCTGCCGCTGACCGCGTGCCCCGTCGCGCCGAGAATCATGCCATGGGCGTTCTTGAGCATGAGGTTGTAGGTGCCGGGGCGCTCGAAGCTCAGGGCAAGTTCACCCACCCCGGCATCCAGCCCGCCACCGCCGCTGCTGCGGTCTTCCAGACGCAGCCATTCGTAGCGCACCGGCTGCGCCGCCGCATCCGCCGCGGTGGCCTCCGCGGCATTCGCGCTTGCGGCGGACGGGGCCTGTGCCAGCCCGTCGGCGACGGGCGAATCCACCTGCCAGCGGAATACCACTTGTTCGCCGGCAGCGCTGAAACGGCGCGCCGCCTCCACACGGTAGCGCGCCGCGCCGCGCTCGATCAGGATCTCCTTGGTGGTGCGCACCCGATAGGCCGCGCCATCGCTGGCAAACACCGTCAGCAGGTAGCGACTCGGCCGCTCCGCCGCAGGCAAGGCCAGCTTCGCCTTGCCCCGCGCATCGGTGACCAGTTCGGTGGCGCTGAGGTCCACAGGAAACTGGCCGAGGTACTGCAACTCGTGATCCACCATGGTCAGTTGCTGGGCACGCAGGCCGATCTGTACGTGGGCGCCAGCCACCGGCTTGCCATCGGGATAGAGCAGGGTGAGTTCGCCGTGCACCGGCGTGCCGGTACGCGGTTCGCGCTCGTCGAGATCGAGCACGATCTCGAAGTGGGGGCGAATGTATTCGGCCACGCGGAAGGCGCTGCTGTGCACCTGGTCGCGATACTGCATGCGCAGTTCGTACCCCCCGGCAACCGCGTTGTCCGGCAGGCGGAAGCGCGCCGACGCCCCCGCCTCGCCGTCGAAGGCCACGGTTTCGGACTGCAGCAGGGTGCCACTGGCGTCGATGACGGCAAGATGCAGGGCGTCCGCCTCCACCGCCACTGAATCGCGGGCGTTCAAAAACTCGCGACCGAGCACCCGCAATTCCACCTGATCGCCGGGCCGATACAGCGGTCGATCGGTGAAGGCATACAGCTTGGTGCTGTGAATCTCGCTGTCGTAGTAGAAGTTCTCCGACACGAACACGCCACCCTGCGGATCTTCCCCAATCAGGTAGGAGCGCTCGGGGCTGGCACGGGCCAGGCGCAGCAAGCCATCACCGTCGCTGCGGCCGCTGGCGAGCACCCCCAGGCCGTCGGTCCACACCAGCTGCGCGTCGGCCACCGGCGCGCCATCGTGCTTGTTCGCCGCCCACACCAGCATTTCGCCCGAGGCGGTCTTGGTCACCGCGACCGTGTCGGACACGAATACCGCGGTGGTCGCGCGAAACTCGCCGACGATCGCCTCCACCAGGTACAGGCCAGGTGCCAGCGTGCCCAGCGGCACATGCACATTGCCCGGGCTCGGCTGAATGAAGTGGCTGGACGAGCCGGCCAGCTCCACTCCGGCCGGCGGCTGGATCGGCGCCGCCTCCCAGATCGGATAGCGGAACTGCGCCACCAGCGGCAAGCCGGGAATCGGCTCGTAGCGCGGTTGCTGGGCGAAGCGGGTGGGCGCCCGCAAGGCCTCGCCCATGCTCAGTTCGGGGGCCTGCTCGGTGAGCGTCTTGCGCGCCTCGGCCGAGAACGCCCGCTGCATCGCACGCCGCGAACCGCGATACCAGTTGTCCCAGAGATAGGCCAGGGTGTTGGACAGGCCTTCGCCGCGGAAACGCCCCTCATGCCGAATGCGGTGCAGGTTGCGCTGCTGCTTGAGGTAGTCCAGCGGTCGTTCGATCCGGTACAGACGGATGTCCACGCCGCCATAGCCTTCCATGGCAAAGCGGCGATAGTCGCGGCCCGGCGCCTCGAGACGCACTTGGGCGGGTTCGTCGCTGGCGAAGGCACGATCGGCAAGCAGGAAGAACTGCTCGCCGCGCACCGCGACATACCCGCTCGCGGGTACCGATTCGTCGCCCCAGGCCATGCCGACCGTGGTCGCCAGCGCGGTCAGCGCCACCAGCACGCATACGCCTCGGCGCAGCCGTGCCCGCAAGCCAGCACCTGGTGGTGGCGACGGCGGTGTCGCTGTCAGCGCGACAGGAAGCGCAGCCGATAGATGCCGATGAAGTTCGGATTGGTCGCGTCGGGTATCCACCGAGTGTCCTTCCATTGCATGAGTTGAGGCAGGGTGACCGCGCGCAGCCCGTTGTCGGTGGGCGTGGTCGTGCCGGTGTGGTAAGCGATGTAATGCCCCATCCAGATCATCACGTGCTGCTCGTCGCCCTGGTCGAAGAACAGCAGGTCGCCGGGGCGGGCGAGATTCACGTCATGTCCGGTGCGGACGGTGTTGTAGGCGATCAGCCGGGCAGCAGTCACGAAGGGGCCGCGTGCACCGCCGCCCTGGTGCCAGTGCTGCGCAAGCTGGCGCTGGGCGGTGCTGAGTTCGGGCTCCGGCGGCAGCGGCCCGGCCATGCCCATGGCCCGCAACCAGGCGGCGTCGTGCAGCCGCAGCGCTTCATGGGCGGCAAAGCGCACCAGACCCGCGCAGTCCTGATGGAACCAGCGCGGCGTGGGGCCGCGTCGCAACTGGTCTTCGACGATGCGCACGAACCAGGCGCGAAAGCGCTGCGACTGTTCGAGGTCGAGCATCACCTCGCCGTCGTCGTGATGCGCGGGGTCAGCAGGACCCGCCACCGGCGCGGCCGGATCGGCCAGCGCCTCGGCCGGTAGCCCAGGCATGAGGCAGGCCGCCAGCAAGGCTGCGGTCAGCGCGCGGACCATTGCACCGGCACCCAGGTCCAGTCGCCGCGCGCACTGGCGTCCGACGGCAGCGTCAGTGCGAACGGCGGATGGGCGGCAAGCGCATCCAGCCGCGGCAACAAATGCGCCTGGGCCGCGTTGCGGAACACCGGTTCGACCTCGGCGGGCAGGCTCGTCAGTGCCTCGTGGGCCACCAACCGGGCCAGTCGCTCCGGGGCAACATAGACGGGTGCGGCCCCGCCCGGCGGCAACAGGTCGGCCACCGGGGTGCGGCGCTTGTCGAGCGCCGCCAGCGCGTTTCGTACCAACCGGTCGTCCAGCGAGAACACCAGGGTGTCGCGATGGCGGGCCAGGGTCACGCGGAAAAAGCGTGCTTCGGCGAGCAGTTCGGGCTCCTCGGCAACGACTCCGGGATACAGGCCAAAGCGTGAGCTGACCACCCGCTGCCAACCCGGCACGCCGTCACCCAGCGCGCTCACCGCGAAGCGCCCGCCTTCGGCGCGCGGTTCGCGGGCGCCCACCACCCGGGCGAACACATCCGCCAACGGCGGGTCGAGCGCTTCGCCACTGTCCGGTCGGATGGGCAGCACCACCAAGGGGGTGTGCAGGCGGGAATCGTCGTACCAGCACAGGCCCACAGCATCACCCAGGCGCGCGGCGACCTCGCCAGCCAGGGTCGCATCGGCGACGAAGCGCCCGATCAGGGTCCCCACCGCACGCGGTGCCACCGGGGCCGCCACGCACACTGCCGCGTCAGCGGGCATGGCGCGCCACAACGGATCGAGCAGCGGCGCCAGGGCGGCGGCCGGCGCATCCGGCTCCAGTGCGGCGAGCGCAACCTGGCTGTGCCAGTCGGCCCCGTCGAGTTCGAAGCTCAGCCCCTGGAGCGCCGACAGAAAGCTGCCATAGCCCAGCGCCAGGTAGTCGCCGGCGATGGTGATACGGTGCTGGCGCTCGCGCTCCACCAGCCCGAAACGCGGCGCGAACCGATGTTCGCCACTCAGCAGGCGCTCGGCCAGGCGGGCGGGCGCGTGCGCCAGCTCCGGCTGGTCCGAGTCGGGCTGACGCAGCAGCAAACCAGGCGTGGCAACCACCAGCAGGCGGTCGCCATGGGCGGCAAACAACAGGCTGCGCCCCGGGTTGTGGCGCAAGCGGTACAGGGGTACCTCGCTGCCGCCCACCCTCAGGCTGGCCACCCGCGACAGTTGCCGGTCATCCAGCGCCACCCGTGCGAGCGGTTGCAGCAGGCGCGCCAGGGCGCCGCGCCGCATCACCAGCATGGCGTGCGCAAGCTTGCCGTCGGCACCGCGCCACAGCGCGACCTCGGCCGGTTGGTCAAGCAACTCGTTGATCAGGCTGTCGCGCAGGTCCAGTTCGTGCTCGTAGGCGATGCGCCGCAGCGCGCCGGCCAGCCCCAGGCGGTCGGCGTGCTGCTCGTAATAGAACACAAATTCCTCGGTCAGCGTGTCACGCAGCAACGGCACCTTGAGCAGGTCGCGCGGCAAGGCGGCCAACGAGGCGCTCTCGATGAGGGCGTCAGGTTGGTTCAGGTCGGCGCGGATCTCGGCCGCCTCCGCCAGTTCCCGCGGCAGACTCAGGCGAAAACGCGCCCAGCCGGCATACACCGCGGCGACGATGGCGCACAGCAGCACGAGTGTGAGCAGCGCACGCAGGCGATCGGCGCGCGGACGCGACAGCGCGGTGGGAGGTTGGGGCGCGGACGAAGGTGAGGACATGGTGCGTGCTCGAAGTGGAGGCGGATGACGATGGTTGAAGCGTATCTGGGTGAAAGGCCGTTCGCGGCCAGCGCGGCAGGGCGGCCCGGGCCTGCCCTCAGTACTGGAACGCCTTGATCAACTGGATGTCGCCGATGGTGCGTAGCGGCACGACGAAGGTCTCGCGTTTCTCGTTCAGGGTGTTCTCGTTGAACACCAGGGTCACGCGGGTGGTGATCACGTCCTGTTCGTTGCTGTCGGCGTCGAAGTTGTAGCCGCCGCTGCCGTAGTTGCCCCAGTAGTTGACGTACACCAGCCACGTCCCACGCGGTGGTGCGGCGGCGGTGAACATTTCCGGCCCCGGGCCGTCGACGCTGTCCACGTCCAGCCCGCCACCGTTGTTCATGACCGGGCGCGCCCAGAAGGCGTGCTGCCCATCGGGGGACACCACGTGCAGGTCCAGTTCCGCGGCGGGATCGTCCCAGGCCAGCACAATGCGGATGCGCGCCGGCACGCGTTGGGTATCCGCCTCGTAGAACTGCCGGCGCAGCATCACCGCACCGTCTGCGTCGAGCACCACAATGCTGTTGGACCCGGCGCCAAAGGCGTAGGGCCGGGCGAAGCGCCCCTCCTGGTCGGAATACAGGGGCATGGGATTGCCGTTCACCACCAGGGTCGGCGGCGCCGCGCCCTGGGCCAGGCCACGGATCCGCCCCTCGATCAGGGTGCGCTGGCGTTGCCCGCCCCGGTCGATCGGCGGGGTCGGGTAGGCCACCCGAGCCTCGTTGCCGTCGCCGCGCAAGCCATCGTGGCGCCAGCCGGCGGCCGGGCCTTGCAGTTCCACCGTGGGCACCTCGGCCGCAGCCGGTAGCGTCGCCGCCCACAGCAAGCAACACGCACCCATGCGACGCCACGCTTTCGCCATCCCCGCCCCCACCGTTTTCTGCGTCATCCGCCCACCCGCCGGGCATGTGCGCGCAAGTATCATATGCCGCCGAACGGCGGTCAATCGGCATGCGCCCCCGCAGCGGCCAACCCCGCTGCCAATGTCCATCGCACACCCGCACGAAGCGGCACGCGTGGCCGGCGGTATTCTTGCCTCGTCGGCGAGCCGCATGTTCTCATTCGCACCCATGCGCCACCTTCACGCCACCGGATAGCCCGACGATGACTGCAGCGCCCCCGCCTCGCGCACCCGGTGCCCAGCCCACTTCCCCGCCTGCCGCCGACCCTGCGGCGGCGGTGGCGGCGCTGGTACGCTATTTCCGCGACTGCCTGGTCGCCGACGGCGGCGAGCGCGAGCATCACCTGGTGCCGCTGGATGCCCCCGATGCCGCCATCGAGACCCTGACCCTGCCGCCGGCCAAGGGGCGGGCACTGGCGCGCGCGGTCCGCGTGCAACGCCAGGAACGCGAGCTGCTGCTCGGCTGGCCCTTCGTCTGCGGCCCGCATCCGGAACGCAGCGAGCGTCGGCTGCGGGCACCGTTCTTCATCGCCGCCGCCCGCGTCGAGGAGTCCTGGGGCGACTTCCGCATCGTCGCCGAAGCAGGTTCGCTGCGGATCAATCCGGTCGTGCTGGCCGCGCTCGGCCTGCCCCGCGACGACACCGTGGAGGCCGATGAGCGCGACCCGCGTCTTGCCGAAGCCATCAGCCGATTGCTGGCACTACGCCTGATCGACCTGCCGGCGCATGCAGAACGCCTGCCGACGACGCGCGCCGCCACCCCCGCCCTGGTATCCGCTGCCGCGGTATGGATGAGCCAGCGCAGCCGGGTGGCCGCGAGCAGCGCATTCGAACTCGAAAGCATGGCCGCGGGCGGCAGCTTCTCTCCCTGCCTGCAGCAACTGCTGGGTCAGCCGCCCACCACCTCGTCACCCGGGCCGGAAGCACGGCCCGCTTCGGTGCCGGCGCGCCTCAGCAAAGCCCAGGAACAGGCCTTGATCAACGCCGCGCGCTATCCGCTGTCGGTGGTGCATGGCGCACCGGGCACAGGCAAGACCTACACCATCGCCGGCATCGCCGCCGACCGGGTGATGCGCGGCGAGCGCGTGCTGCTGGTGTGCGGCAACGAGCACGCCGCCGACGTGGTGTTCGACAAGCTCGCCGAAGCCTTCGCCTTCGGTGACGACAACCATCTGGTGGTGCGTGCGGGCCAGGGCGAATATCGCCAGCGCCTGCTGCGCGACCTCGAACGGCTGATGGCCACGGAACTGCCTGAGCAAGCGGACACCGACGTCGATCGCGATACCGCGCGGGACGACCCGGCGGTGGCGGCCGCCGCACGCGCGCTCGAAGCCGGTGCCAAGGCCCACGACAAGCACACCCGCCGCTTCCGTCGCGCCCTCGCGCGCGCCCATGGCCAGGCCGCCTGGCTGCTCGACGAACGCGGCGGCATCGGCAGCGTGCTGCGCCGCTGGTGGCTGAGCCGACGGCAGCCGCGCACCACCCTACTCAGCGAGTGGTGGGACGCCTGCCATGCCGCGTCCGATGCGCATCAGCAACACGCCCGCGCCTATCTCCACACCCGCACCCAGGCTGCCCGCCACGCCCTGTTGCGGCGCCACCGCCGCAAGCTCGCAGCCCTCGCCACCGCGCTGCGTTCGCGCAACTCCGGTCATCGCAGCGAGCGCCTGGAAGCCATGGACTGGTCGGTGCTGACCCAGGCCTTTCCTGTGTGGGTCGCCTCTGCCCAGTCGCTGGACCGCAATCTGCCGCTCACCCAAGGCTTGTTCGACCTCGTGGTCATCGACGAGGCCACCCAGTGCAACGTCGCGCTCGCCCTGCCCGCGCTGCAGCGCGCCCACCGCGCAGTGGTCGTCGGCGACCCCCGCCAGCTCCGCCACTTCTCTTTTCTCGCGCGCCGTCGCCAGGACGAATTCGCTGCCGAACACGGCGTCGAACACCTGCCCGTCAGCCTGGACTACCGCGAACGCTCGCTGATCGACTACGCCATCGACGCCCTGCCCAGCAACGCCGCCCAGGTATGGCTGGACGAGCACTTCCGCAGCCATCCCGAACTCATCGACTTCAACAACCGGCGCTTCTATGAAGGCCGGCTGAAGATTCTCACCGACGCCCGCCGCCTCGACGGCCAGCCGCCGCGCCGCATCCTCACCTGCCCGTTGCGGCTGGAACAAGGTGTGAACCTCGGCGAAGTGGACGCGGTGGTCGAACGCCTGCGCGAACTGATCGCCCGGCAAGCCGATTTGCCCGCCGACGAGGCCGCCAGCATCGGCGTAGTGGCGATGTTCGCCGCGCTTGCCCAGGCCTTGCAGGCCCGCATCCAGGCGGACATCGGGCTCGACGCCCTGACCCGCCACAACCTGCTCGTCGCCACCCCATACGGCTTCCAGGGCGAGGAGCGCGACCTCATCCTGCTTGCCACCGGCATGCATCCGCAACTGTCGCGCCCCGCTCGCCAGTACATGGAGCGGCCCGACGTCTTCAACGTCGCCACCACCCGCGCCCGCCACGCCCAGACCCTGTTCATCGGCGAAGGCAGCCATCCGGCGCCGGACGACGGCCTGCTCGGCGCCTACCTCGCCCACCGGCCCAGCACCGCAGCCCAACCGACAATGCCGGACGCGCGCGCCCACGACACCCCGTGCCAAGCCCTGGCGGCACGTCTGGAGCAGGCCGGCTATCGCTGCTGGGCGGACTTCCCGCTGGGCGGCCAGGCCATAGACCTGCTCGCCGCCTCCGACACCCGCGCGGTGGCGATCGACCTGGTGGGCATCGGCGGCGACCGGGGCCATCCCTGGCCACAGGAGCGCTACACCGTGCTTGAGCGTGCCGGCGTCCTGCCTCACCCGGTGGCACTCGCCGAATGGCGCTGGCGCGCGGACGAGGTGGTCGCGCGCATCGTGGCCTTGCTCGGCGACCGCGCCAACACCCCCCACAGCCCCGCCGCACGCCGCCTGGCGCGGCTGCGCTGGCAGTTCGACAAACTCGGCCACGACAGCTGCGCCCAACTGCTGGACGAACTCGAACGCGCCCTGGCGACCGCCCTCAGCTGGCTCGCACGACGCTTCGAGCCGGGCGAACTGACCCATGCCCGCTACGCAGACAGCATTGCCGCGGTGGTCAACGACGCCCTGGACGAACTCGATGCGCTGCGCCTGGTGCTGGAAGAATCACGGGCGTTGGCGCTGGACCAGGCGCTGCTGGACGAACGCGCCGAGCGCGCCACCGACATCGCCCGCCGCACCCGCGACGCCCTTGACGCGCTCTCCGCCGGCCTCGCCCTGGACGACGGCTGGCAGGCCTCCACCCTGGATCAGTCACTCGCCGAACTGGCGCGCCTGAGCGCCAGGCTGTCACTGTATCAACCGACACGCACGACCACTCCGCCCGCGCACAACGCCGCACCGCCCGGCGGGGCCTAGCTCGCGCTGCATGTGCCTGACTGGCGCAGCGCGCTCGGCCAAGCCATGACATCGTCCGCCCACATATCATCCGTCTCCCATATCATCCGTCCCCCTTGACGCGCTCGCCCGGACTATGTAGATTGACTGCACGAGGACGCGATAGACGCATGCCTCGCAATTTTTTGGGGGATTCCCAAAATGTCCAGACCCTATGCATTGGCGGTCGTCATTGGCCGTTTCCAGCCCATCCACATCGGGCACCTTTCCCTGTTCCGCAAGGCCGCCGAACTGGCAACGCGTTGTGGCGTGCTGCTCGGGTCCGCCGGTCGCGCCCGCAACATCGACAACCCCTTCGTCGCCATCGAACGCCAGGTCATGATCGACATGGCGGTCACCGAAACCCTTGGCACGCATGCGCCGGAACTCGCGTTCCAGCCGATCGCCGACTGCCTGTACAACGACCAGCGCTGGGCCGCAAGGGTGCAGGCGGCGGTGGGTGCCATGCTCAAGCACTTCGGCCTGCCCGCCGATGCGCGCGTGGCCCTGGTCGGGCACCGCAAGGACGCCGCCACCGAGGCCTACCTGAAGATGTTTCCCCAATGGGAGGCGGTACAGGCGCCCGCGGTCGCGGTGCTGTCGGCCACCGACATCCGTCGCCACCTGCTTGACGTGCCGGGCGACCTGCCCGACGGCGACGCTACCGAAGACAGCGCCCATGCCGAACTCAAGCGCGCCACCGCCATCGAGCACGCACTCGCCCGCCCGGAAGCGGCCGGCCGGCTGGCGCATCTGCGCGCCAACCTCGCCCCCGCTACGCTGCAGGCGGTGCTCGAATTCCAGAAGCGCCCGGAGTTCGCCAGCCTGGTCGAGGAATACCGCTTCATCCGCGCCTATCGCCAGCAGTTCGCCGGCCTGCCCTATGCGCCCACGTTCCAGACGGTGGATGCGGTCGTGGTGCAGTCAGCCCACGTACTCCTGATCCGTCGCCGCGCGCAGCCCGGCAAGGGGCTGTGGGCCTTGCCGGGCGGCTTCGTGCGCGCCGACGAGCGCCTGCTCGACGCCTGCATCCGCGAACTGCGCGAGGAAACCCGGTTGAAAGTGCCCGACCCGGTATTGCGCGGCAGCGTCAAGGCGCGCGAGGTATTCGACCACCCCCGCCGCTCGCTGCGCGGACGCACCTTCACCCAGGCCTGCCATCTGCAACTGCCCGACGGCCCGCTGCCGCCGGTCAAAGGTGGCGACGACGCTGCCAAGGCGCGCTGGGTGCCGATTTCCGAAGTCGCAGGCATGTCCGCGTCGCTGTACGAGGACCACTTCGACATCCTCGACTTCTTCCTCGGCCTCGCCTAGGGAAACACTGAGCAACACCGGGCAAGCGCGGATAGACCGCGCTCCGCCCACACCGGCCGGCAATCGGACCGGACAACGTCAAAGGAGCTTTGACCATGAAAACCGAAACCCTCACCTCCCGTCCCCAACCCGAACTTGGCGTCGACCTCGAGCGCAACCAGCTTGCGGCGCGCATCGCCCGCCTGCCTGAGGCGGAGCGGGCGCGGTTGCTGAGCGAGTTCACCACTCCTCTCGGCACCGCCCGCCTGCCGGGCATCGCCACCAACCCGGCGCTGGCCACCGACAGCTACAAGGCCTCCCACTACCTGCAGTACCCGCCCGGCACCGACGGCCTGTTCGCCTACGTGGAATCGCGCGGCGGCGCCTTCGGACAATTGCTGTTCTTCGGTCTGCAAATGATTCTCAAGGAATACCTGTCACGCCGGCTCACCCTAGACGACGTCGACGAGGCCGAACGCCTGTGGCAAGCGCACGGCCTGCCCTTCAACCGCGCCGGCTTCGAGTACATCGTGCGCGAATGCGACGGCGCCTTTCCCTTGCGCATCCGCGCCCTGCCGGAAGGCAGCGCGGTTCCCCCGGGTGTGCCGATGATCACGGTGGAGAGTACCGACGCGCGCGCCTTCTGGTGCGTATCCTTCATCGAAACCCTGCTGCTGCAGGTGTGGTATCCGACGACCGTGGCCAGCCTGGCCTGGCACGCCCGGGCGACGATCCGCCGCTATCTCGAAGCCACATCCGACGACGTCGCGGCGAGCCTGCCCTTCAAACTGCACGACTTCGGCTATCGTGGCGCGACCAGCCCGGAAAGCGCAGCCCGTGCGGGGGTCGCGCACCTGGTGAGCTTCCTCGGCACCGACACGGTGGCCGCGCTGGAGGCCGCGACCCGCTACTACCGGCAACAGACGCCGGCCGGCTTTTCCATTCCCGCGGCCGAACACAGCACCATGACCAGTTGGGGGCGTGATGGCGAACTGGCGGCCTACCGCAACATGCTCGACCGCTTCGCCCGGCCGGGCGCGGTGCTCGCGGTGGTGTCGGACAGCTACGACATCTACACCGCGGTCGACGCCCTGTGGGGCGGCGCACTGCGCGAACAGGTGGTGGCCTCGGGTGCGACCGTGGTGGTCCGCCCCGACTCGGGCGACCCGGTCGAGGTCGTACTGGAGGTTGCCCGGCGGTTGGAAGCGGCCTACGGCAGCCGCCTGACCTCCAAAGGCTACAAGCTCCTGCAGCACGTGCGCATCATCCAGGGCGACGGTGTGAACCTCGACACCATCGAGCGCGTGCTCGCCGCCCTGCAGGCCGCCGGCTTCGCCGCCGACAACGTCGCCTTCGGCATGGGCGGGGCGCTGCACCAAGCCGTCAACCGCGACACCTGCAAGTTCGCGATGAAGTGCTCGGCCGTGCGCGTGGGCGGCGAATGGCGCGACATCTTCAAAGCCCCCGTCACCGATCCGGGCAAGCGCTCCAAGAGCGGCCGCCTGGGCGTGCTGCGTAGCCGCGACGGCGGCGCGTTCAGGACGGTGGTGCTGCCCAATGATGGCGCAACCGGCTGGCACGACCGCGGCACCGAGGCCGGCAACGACTGGGAGGACGCACTGCGTACCGTATGGGACAACGGCCGGCTGGAAGTGGATGACAGCCTCGGCGTGATACGCGCTCGCGCAGCCGGCGTCTCGCCCAGGACTTGAGCGGCGCTCCACCGTACCCGCTTCGCACGGGACCGCCGGTGGGGGCCCCCCCCCCCCCACCGGCGATGACGCAATCAGACAAGCGCTGACGCAACTGCGATACCCCGCGTCGCAATCGGATCGGTGGGTACGAAACCCTGCCCGCTACACTGCATCGCACATCAGCGCCGGGCCCGCACCCCGCGCGCCCCCTGCCTGGCGGCCGCCGCGACCATCGTGGCCACCCCGGCCACGGCCCGCGCTGATCGCGAAACACATCCATTGAGGCGGAGACCCGATCCATGTCCACATTCCCCAGCAGCGCAGACGTTGTCATTATCGGCCTCGGCGGCATCGTCGGCGCCTCGGTCGCCCACCATCTGATCGAACGGGGCTGGACCAACATCGTCGGCATCGACAAGTCGGCCATTCCCACCGACATCGGCTCGACCTCGCACGCGTCCGATTTCTGCTACATGACCTCGCACGACTTCCTGTCGTGCTACACCACCCTCTACAGCGCCGACTTCTACGAGAAGTTCGGCCACTACAGCCGTATCGGCGGTCTGGAAGTCGCCCGCGTCGGTGACGACGAGCGCATGGAGGAACTCAAGCGCAAGGTTGCCTCGGCCAAGGCCTTCGGCACCCGGGCGGAACTGATCAGCCCCGCCGAAGCCAAGAAGCGCATGCCGCTGCTGGAGGAGAGCCTGATCCAGGGCGCGCTGTGGGATCCCGATGCCGGCCTGGTGGTACCGCGCTCGCAGACGGTGGTGGGCGAACTGGTGGACCGCGCCGAACAAAGCGGCAAGCTCAAGGTATTCGCCAACACCCCGGCCACCGGGCTGGAGATCCGCGACGGCCGCATCGTCGGCGTGCACACCCATCGTGGCTACATCGAATCGTCGCGGGTGGTGGTGTGCGCCGGTCTGTGGGGACGCCTGATCGCGGGCCTGGCGGGCGAAGACCTGCCGGTGATGCCGGTCGACCACCCCTTGCTGTGGTTCGGCCCCTATGACGAATTCGCCGGCACCGGCAAGGAAATCGGCTACCCGCTGCTGCGCGACCAGGGCAACTCCGCCTACCTGCGCGACACTGGCGACCCCAAGACCTCCGAGGGCGGCCAGATCGAATGGGGCTACTACGAGGAAAAGGCACCGCGTCTGGTCCACCCGCGCGACATCCTGGAGAAGGAAGTCGCCCGCCTGTCGCCGTCGCAGCGTGACCTCGAAATGGAACAGATCATCGAGCCACTGGAGCGCGCAATCGAACTGACCCCCATCCTCGCGGAACTCGGCTACGACGAAAAGCGTTCGTTCAACGGCCTGCTGCAGGTCACCACCGACGGCGGCGCCTCGATCGGCGAATCGGTCGAAGTGCGCGGCCTGTGGTACGCCGTGGCGGTGTGGGTCAAGGACGGGCCGGGCGTAGGCAAGGTACTGGCAGACTGGATTACGGACGGCCGCACCGAGTTCGACCACTGCTCGATCGACGTCTCGCGCTTCTACCCCATCCAGAAGACCGAGGGCTTCATCCACGGACGCTGTGAAGAAGCGGCCGGCAAGATCTACAACCCCCCGGTGCATAACCGCGAACCGTACACCGCCGCCCGCGGCATCCGCCGCAGCCCCTTCTGGCCGCGCGAACAGGAACTGGGCGGACACTTCATGGAACTGGCCGGCTGGGAACGCGCCCATGGCTACGCGGCCAACGCGCACCTGCTCGAGAAGTACGCCGACCGCGTGCCGGTACGCCACAACGAGTGGGACAACCGCCATTTCTGGCGCGTCTCCAATGCCGAGCACCTCGCCATGTCCGACGACGTCGGCATGATCAACCTGTCCCATTTCGCGATCTACGAAGTACTCGGCGCCGACGCCGAGGCCTTGATGGAGTACCTGTGCGTGGCCAAGGTGGGCGGCAACACCCCGGTCGGGCGCGGCATCTACACCCACTTTCTGGACAACGCCGGCGGCGTGCGTGCAGACCTGACGGTAATCCGCCTGGCCGCCAACCACTATCGCATCATCGACGGCGCCGACGCCGGCAACCGCGATTTCGTATGGATGAAGCGCATGGCCGACGACCGCGGCCTGACCAACCTGTTCATCCAGGACCTCACCGACCACTGGGCCTGCCTGGGGCTGTGGGGCCCGAATGCACGCGCCACCATTCAGAAGATTGCCGACCACCCGGAACAGTGGTCGCACGACAACTTCCCGTTTGCCAGCGTGCGCACACTGATGGTCCGGGGTGTGCCGGTCACCGCTTTCCGCATCTCCTACGTCGGCGAACAGGGCTGGGAACTGCACGTGCCGTTCAGCTACGGCCTGACCTTGTGGGATGCGCTGTTCGAACTGGGCGTGACCCCGGTGGGTATCGAGACCTACGCCAACAGCCGGCGCATGGAGAAGAGCCTGAGGCTGCAGAATGCCGACCTGCTCACCCACTACAACCTTTATGAAGCGGGACTCTCCCGCCCCAAGGTCAAGGAAGCCGACTTCCACGGCAAGGCCGCCTATCTCGCCCAGCGCGAACAAGGCAGCCAACCCGCCACGCTGTGCACCCTGGTGATGACGGACAACATCGACTCGAAGGGCGTCGCACGCTATCCGGTGGGCATCTGCCCGGTCATCGACCCGGCCAGCGGCGAAGTCCTGGTCGACACGCTGGGCCGCCGCTCCTACACCACCAGCATTACCTTCGGCCCGTCGATCGGCAAGAACATCGCCCTGGCCTACATCCCCACCAGCCATGCCCAGGCCGGCCGGGAACTGCGCATCGAGTACTTCGCCGAGCAGTTCCCGGTACGTATCGAGGCCGTCGGCTATGGTGCGCTGTACGATCCGGACAACGTCAAGCCGCGCAGCTGACCGCGGCCACGCGCCGCGCCAGATCCGCTCACCTGCGGGGCGGGCAACGCCGCCCGCCCCCGCATCGCACCTGAACGGGCTACGCCCCCCTCAGTCGTCCGCCGGTTGCGCATGGGGCCGCAGGCGCCGCATCAGGTCCCATGCCGACATCACGCCAAAACTCGTGACCGGCACCCCCGCCGCAGCAAGCTTGCGCGCCACCCAGGTATTGCAATTACTGAACAAATGAAAGTGCCCATGCGCTGGATAGAACACGCTCGCGTCATCCAGACCCGGCGCGAACACCGCTGACAACGCGGTCCCCTCGCGCACGAAGCTGGCGTCCATGCGCGCCAGCATCGCGTCAAAGCCCTGCTCGCTCACCGCCAGTGCCAGCACCTCCACACCGGTGTAGGCAGGCGGCCAGGCGCGATGTCCGGTCAGATGCAACACCGACGGCCCCGGCAGCAGGACCGCGCGCAAGGCCTGCCACCAAGGGGGATCCTGCATCGGATAGTAGATGTGATCGCCCCAGCCGATCTCCACGTAGCGCGCCCCGGCCAGCACCGCCACCTCCGGCAGCACCCCTTCCGGCAAGTCGTCCACCGCCACCACGATGCCGCTGTGAAACCCGTTGCTGATCACCCACACCTGGCGCTCCGCCACGCCCACCTCGCCCGGCGTGGCGCAACCGCCAAGCAGCAGCGCGAATACCAGCAGGACTACGCGGTCCATCCGCGCCGCTCCCGCCGGCCAGCGCCCTTGGCCCGCCGGCGCGCTTCCGGATTGGCACGGCCACCGCCCTGCCCGAACTTTTCCATATCGCCTCTTTTACCGACATTCACCAACACGCCTTCCCCGCCTCCCCATTATGACCAACCTGATTCGCTCGCAACAGGGCGCCCGGCCCCGCGCTGCCAGGCCGCGCAACAAGCACAAAATCTTTGTTGCATGATATTTCACGTCTAT
>JBKBMG010000047.1:0-38928 GCA_046295975.1 Rhodocyclaceae bacterium | reverse complement strand
TCGGTGCTGGTGGCCGTGTCCGTGGCTGTCTCGGTCACCGTGCCGCTCGCCGTCTGGGTGATATCCACCGTCGCCGTCTGCGTCTCGGTCGCCGTCGCCGGCACCGTGCTGGTCACATCCAGCGTCTCCGTCAGTGTCGCCGTCACCGTCTCGGTCAGCGTCGTCGTGCTGCTCACCGTCTCGGTCGCCTCGGCCGTCTGCGTGCCCACCGAGGTCGCCGTCTCGGTCACCGTGCCGCTGACCGTCACCGTCTCGGTCACCGGCAGCGTCTCGGTCACGCTCACCGTCTGCGTCACCTCCTGTGTACCCGTCGTAGTCACCGTCTCCGTCACTTCCGACGTCGCCGTACCGGTCGCCGTCTGCGTCACTTCCTGCGTGCCCGTCGCGGTCACGGTCTCCGTGCCCGTCGTCGTCAGCGTGTCGGTCACCGTCTGCGTCACATCCACCGTCGCTGTCGCCGGCACGGTGCTCGTCACTTCCACCGTCCCGGTCGCCTCCGACGTCGCCGTCGACGTCTGCGTGGCGCTCGCCGTCACCGTCTCCGTCGCCGCGACCGTACTCGTCACTTCCTGCGTGCCCGTCACCGTCTCGGTCAAGGTCACGTCCAACGTGTTCGTCTGCGTCACCGTGTCGGTCAGCGTGACGGTTTCGGTCACGGGCAGGGTTTCGGTGACTGTCACGGTCTCGGTCACGAGCACCGTCCCGGTCACTTCAACGGTGCCGGTCACCGGGATCGTCTCGGTTACGGTGACCGGCACCGTAATGGTCTCGGTCGCGCTGGTGACGGTCGGCGTGACCAAGGTCACGGTAATTGTTTCGGTACTGGCGACAGTCGCCGTGACGATGCCAGTGATGGTGTCGGTGACAATGCCACTGACCGTGGCGGTCACGATCCCCGACACCGTGCCGGTGATTTCCTCGGTAAACGTGTCGGTGACCGTCACCGTTTCGGTGAGCGTGATGGTCTCGGTAATCGGCACAGTAGGCGTTTCGATGACCGTTTCGGGCGTGAGCACTAACCCATCGGGCAACGGCAACGGATCGTCGCCCAGCTCGTACACATAGTCGAAGGCAGGGGGTGTCACGCCCTCTTCGACACGCGCAAGCCGGACGAAACCGTTGCCTTCGCCCTCGCCGCCCCCTGACACACCGGCGGCCGGCGCCTCAAGCACGTCATCCAGCGGCTGATCTCCCTCGAGTGCCTGCAGTACGGCATCGACGGAAGCCGTGGCAACGGCCGCGTCCTGGCCATCGGGCCGGGTTGCGCGGGCCAGTTCGTCGCCAATCGCCACGCTGCGCGCGGCGGCGACATCGATCAGGTCGCCATCGGTCATCAACAGCTGGACCCAGCCGTCAGCGCCGGTAACCAGGGTTTCTCCGGGATACAGCGCATCGCCATTGGCAAGCGGACGCGAGCGACCGCTGGCATCGACGGCAGTGACACTGCCGCGCAGGGAAACGACGGTTGCGATCGGCTCGGCCATGACGAACTACTCCGTGGAAACGATTGAGGGCATGGGGAAACAGGCGGTACGCATTGCAAATACGGCGATACGCTTCCGCGATGATGCGAGCGTAATCTAGCGTGTCGCGTCGCCGATGGCCATTGGACCAAGGTACAGGTGGTGCGAACTACGTCACGCTGGCGCACAGATTCCGGTTCCGCCGCACGGAGCCGGAATCTGTGCGCCAGCACCGGCTGAGCCGAGCGGGACAAGTGGGACGCAAGCGAGCAGCGCGACACTCGGCATGCGCGCAGCCGGTCGGGCAACAACGCTCAGATCAGCGGTTCGCCCTCATCCCCCAGCAACGACAGGCGCCCCAGTTCGGCACGCCGGCTCTTGCGCCCGAGCAGCTTGGCCTGAGCAGGCGCCGGAAGGTCGGTGAAGCGGATGACCGAGCGCTCGACCAGCAATTCGATCAAGTCCTCCAACACGCGCACCAGGTCGAGATCGGATGGGCTGAGCGGGTTTCCGCGCTCGAGCAGGCGGCGCCCGAACTCCCCCACGGCAGGATCGTCGGACGGTACCGCCTCCCAGCCAGATTCGCCGTCCGCGGTCTCGCTCACTGCGACGATGTTTCCGTTCGCATCACGCCTGACGTACATGGTGTTCACTCCGCTGCCGCTCCAACGCGCTCTCCGGCAACGAGTACAACCAGTTGCAGACGGTCGCGCACACCCAGCTTCTCGAATACCGCCCCCAGATGCGCCTTGACTGTTCGCGTGCTGATGCCGAGGCGATCACCGATTTCCCTGTTGGCCAACCCTTCGGCAACGGCCTCGGCAACCTCGCGCTCGCGCGCCGACAGCTGCGACCAAGCGACGGGGGGGCGCGCTGGCGGGGACGGGCGGTCGGCCAGCGCGCGCGCCGCGACGCCAAGCACCCGCGCCAGCAAGCTCGGCCCCACCCACAGCCCGCCCTTGCACACCACCTGTGCCACCTCGCGCAACTGCTCGGGCACCGCCAAGGCGTGACAGTAACCGCGCGCACCGAGCTGCAGCGCCAGCAAGGCCTCATCGTCATCAGGCCTGAGGCTGACGACAACGGCCCGCGCGTCGGGCTGCGCCCGCAGCCAGGCGGTCAGGACCGTCTGCCAGTCGGGCGTTTCAACCGCAAGCCACAACACCGCTCCCTGCCCC
Organism: Rhodocyclaceae bacterium; assembly: GCA_046295975.1. Classification (GTDB taxonomy): domain Bacteria; phylum Pseudomonadota; class Gammaproteobacteria; order Burkholderiales; family Rhodocyclaceae; genus UBA2357. The sequence goes on along the minus strand of JBKBMG010000047.1, from coordinate 36,287 downwards.
GCCCAAGGCTGTGGCGTAAGCCCATCCCAGCAAACTCCGTCGGGGAAGGCCTGCCGCCAGCGTTCGCTTGGCATCACGGTATCGCAGACGTGGTGGGTGTTATGCATCATCTCCGTCTCATCGCTCAGCCAGCGCATTCGCCTTGGCACGCAGAACCGGTTTGAGCAGGTAGGACAGCACCGTTTTCTTGCCGGTCAGCACGTCCACCTGTGCGAGCATCCCCGGAATAATGGGCATGTCCTTGTCGGCCCCCACCTCGCGGGTGCGCAGGCGCACCAGATAGGCGGCGTTGCCATGTTCGTCGGTCACCGTGTCGGCGCTGATGTGCTCGACGTCTGCCGTCATGCCGCCATAGATCGCGAAATCGTAGGCGGTGAACTTCACCACCGCCTCCTGTCCGGGGCGCAGAAAGGCGATGTCCTGTGGCTTGATCCGCGCCTCCAGAATCAAGGCATCATCCAGTGGCACGATCTCGACCACGCTCTGGCCGGGCTGCACCACCGCGCCCGGGGTGTTCACCAGCAGACGCTTGACCGTGCCACGCACCGGCGAGCGAATATCCGCATGACGCACCTTGTCCTCCAGCGAACGCGCGCCTTCGGAAAGGCTGGCGAGCCGGCCCAGGGTCTCGGAGAGTTCGTCGCGCATCTGGTTGCGGCTGTTGAGCTCGACTTCCTCCAGTTTGCTGGTGGCCTCGTCGATGGCAGCCTGCACCCGCGCGATCTGTGCCGCGGCCTGATCGCGCTCACCGCGCAGGCGCGCCAGTTCGCGCTCCAGGCGCAACACCTCGACCTCCGATACGGCGCCACTGGCCACCAATGGGCGCGTGGTATCCAGTTCACGGCGCACCAGTTCGAAACCTGTGCTCGCCTGCGCCTGACGGGCACGCGCCTCGTTGATCTCCTGTCGTCGCTGGTTGAGCTGGTCACGCGCAATGGATATCTGGGCCGCCAGTTCGGCACGGCGCGATTCGTACAGCCGGCGCTCATGCTCGACGATGTCCGGCGCGGCACGCGCCACCTCGTCGCTCACGACGAACGCCTCGCCCTGGGTCAATGCCTGCAAGCGTGCCGCGCGGACCTGCAACGCCAGCAGTCCGGCACGACTTTCGAGCATGGACGACACGAAGCGCGTGGGGTCGACACGCAGCAGCAACTCGCCGGACTCGACCACCTGTCCTTCACGCACCGGCAAGGCCTCGACGACGCCACCGTCCACCGACTGCACCACCTGCAACTGGCTCGAAGGCACGACCCGCGCCTCGCCACGCGTCACCTCGTCCACCTCGGCGATCGCCGCCCACCCCAACAGGGCCGCCAATGTCAGCGCTGCCGCGTACAGCAGGCCGCGTGCGCGCACCGGTTCCTGCTGCAACCGCGCCCATTCCGCGTCGCCCGCCCAATCAAGTGGATCGACGCTGCGCCCCGAGCCCCCCGAAGCAAGCACGGCGGTCATCCGACGATCGACACCTGGTTCCGTCGCGCGCATCACGCCCCCCGCCCGACGCGCCCCTGGCGCAAGGCCTGGACCACTTGATCCTTGGGTCCGTCGGCAACCACCCGGCCGCCATCCATGACGATGATGCGATCCACCAGATCGAGCAGGGACGTGCGATGCGTGACCAGAAGCAAGGTACGGTCGCTCGCATACTCGCCCAACCGTCGCTTGAGTTCCTCCTCGGTGGAGTGGTCCATCGCAGCCGTCGGTTCATCCAGCAGCAACACAGGCGGATCGCCAACCACCGCCCGGGCGATCGCGACGCCCTGGCGCTGCCCCCCCGACAAGGACTCACCGCGCTCGCCGATCTGCATGTCAAAGCCCCGCGGATGGCGATCAACAAACTCGCGGATGCCGGCGATCTGCGCCGCACGCAGCACCGCCGCGTCGTCCGCGAGCGGCGCGCCGAGCGTGATGTTGTCGCGCAGGCTGCCGTAGAACAGCATTACATCCTGCTGCACATAGCCAATGGCACGCCGCAGTTCCGCCGGATCGAGCTGGCGCACGTCCACCCCATCAACCAGCACCGCGCCCTCATCGGCCTGGTAGAGGCCCAGGATCAACTTTTCAAGCGTGGTCTTGCCCGAACCGACCCGCCCGAGAATGCCCACTTTTTCGCCGGCCCGGATGGAGAACGACACGTTGCGCAGCGCCGGCACCTCCTGTCCCGGATAGATGAACCCCACGCCGCGAAACTCAATGTCCCCGCGCAACGCACCGCGGCTGATGAAACGCGCGGCCTCCGGCCGCTCCGTCTCCTGCTGCATCATCTCGTCCAGCGACGTCAAGGCAGTCGCAGCCGTGTGATACTGCACCAGCAATCCGGCCACCTGACTCACCGGCGCCATCGCACGCGAGGAAAGCAGGTAACACGCGATCAAGGCGCCGGTGGTGAGTTCCCCCGCGCCGATCGCATGCACACCAAGGACGATGATCGCCAGTCCGACCAACTGCTGAACGAAGGACGACGCATGCGTGGCTGACGCCGACAACAGCCGCAGGCGGGCCCCGACGCTGGCCAGCAGCGTTGCACACCACTCCCAGCGGCGCTGGATCACGCCCTCCGCCACCAGCGTCTTCAACGTCTCGATACCGACCAAGCCCTCCACCAGCGTGGCGTTGCGCTGTGCGCCGGCACGATAGGCGGTCTGCGCGAGCGCGTGCATGCGCCGTTGCACCAGCATCGCATACACCAGCAACACCCCCACACCAACGGCGAACGGCAACACCATGGCTGGCGCGATCCAGGCGATCAGGCATACGAACAACAGGCCAAAGGGCAGGTCGACAAAGGCCACCACCGTGGCCGAGCCGATAAATTCGCGCACCGACTCGAAGGCCCGCAGATTCGCCGCGAACGATCCGGCAGACGCCGGCCGCTGCGCCATGCGCATACCCATGACATGTTCCATGATGCGCGCCGACAATTTCACGTCGGCACGCGCACTCGCCAGATCGACGAACCGCCCGCGCAAGCTGCGCAGCACGAGTTCCCCGACCAGCACCACCATCAGGCCCGCCGCCAGCACCCACAGGGTGTCGAGCGCCTGATGCGGAACGACCCGGTCATACACGTTCATGACGAACAAGGGCATGGCCAGCGCGAAGCCGTTCACCAACAGCGCCGCTACCAGCACGTCGCGATACAAACCGCGGTTTTCGGCGATGACACTCCAGAACCAGTGACGTGCGCGAGTTCCGCCCACCGCCGGCGCCCGTGCGTCGAAACGCACGCTCGGGCGGGCATAGATGGCATGCCCCAGGTAACGCTCGACGAGCTCGCTGCGCCCGATCTCCACCAAGGTGCTGCCGAGTTCGGGGAACACCACCCGCGCACGCGCCCCGTCTTCAGTCCACCCCTGAAGCAGGCAAGCCCGATCGCCGCTGAGCAGCAACACCACCGGGAAAAGCGCGGCGTTCAACGCTTCCAGCGGCGCACTGACGACGCGACTGCTGAAACCCGCCCGCGCCGCCGCACGCTCGAACAGGGATGGCAGCAAACGCCCGCCCTCCAACGGCAGGCCGGCGCGCAACGCATCGGCGGTCAGGGTCTGGCCATGAGCGCTTGCCAGCAACAGCAAGCACTCCAGCAAGTCGTCGCGCACGGGCGCACCCTGTCCGCCGGCGAACGCTGCCGCCGGCTTGCTGACTGCGCTGGAACAGGCTAGCCCTTCGGCTTCGACACGCTTCATCGGTGGCGAATCTTCCTGGAAAAATCGCAGACTACCCGCATTGAATGGCGCGGTCGCGGGAATCGGTCACGCCCTGCATGCGAGCACGCCCCAGGAGGCTGCCGGATCCCAGCGACAGCCCCACGTGTGGCCGTGGTGCGGACAAGGACACACCCCGAGCTCAACTCACGGTGCGCAAGAAATACAACTGGAAAAACGCAGAGACAGGGCGGCCGACCAGGCCGCCCTGAAGATGGGCACTCGAATCCGTGGTCAGCCGGCGCGACGGCGAGCGGCCCCCGCCAGCCCTACCAGCCCGAGCGCGAGCAAGGCCAGGGAAGCCGGCTCGGGCACACGGCCGATCGGGCCGACGGTATTGTCGGTGTCACTCACGAAGCTGAAATTCTGGCCGCTGCCCAGCCCCCCCAGGCCGAACACCGGATCCAAGAAAGATATCTCGAGCACGGTGAACAAATCCCCGTACACCGTCCCCCCAACACTGACCTGATTGAGATACCGCGCGACGACCTCCAGGCCAGTCTGCGAAGACCCATGCAGCGGGAAACCGGACCAGAGTTCGCCAATCGCCCACCCCTCCGACGACCCTGGCGACCCTTCAGGCGCAGACCAAACGTCGAAAACCGTCTGCGCCGGCTGGCCGTCGAGGCGTAGCCCGGTCACCGCCACGCCGTCGAGCAGCTCCCCCACCGTAAATACGAACGGATCGAAGAACGAATCGCCATCCAGCACGAGACTCCAGCTTGTAGCCACCGCCCCGCCACTGCTCGCCCCCAGGGTGGTCCACTCGACCCGCTCGCTGGTGCCATTGCTGAAAAACACGTCCACGATCATGCCGCTCATGGATGAACCAAGCGTCTCGTCGGAGGACATCCCGAACGTGTCCAGCGTGCTGCCCGGGTCATAGGTCACGGTAACCGGCACGGCAAGCGCCGCCCCCGCCCACATTGCAACCGATGCTGCACCGATGAGTTTCTTGATCATTTTGGATGCTCCCGCAAACGCTGAAATTCAGTGCACAGCGTACTAGCAAATCTCGTACCGTTTTCACAAACACCTGTCTCGAAACACGATTTCACACACGCCGGGCACCTTGCCCGACCGAAGTGTAAAATACCTCGACATCATACTCATTAATCATTGGAAGAACTGCCACGCCAGTCTACATCAATGAAGCGAATACGAAACGTGACGAAATCCTCACTCTACGGACGATTCCCACATCCGCGACCCGCCTGCCTGCCCGCTCGCCTCTCGCTGCAACGGGCTTGCACCATGGCGCGGGCCGGCACAGAATCGACGGAGACATACCCTGAGGTCAGCGAGATGACAATGCAGACAGTCCCCCCCGACAATGGCGATACGCCGCAACGGCGTCGTTTCGCACGCATTCTGTTCGACAGCCGCGCAAGCCTGCATGCCGGCGGCAAGGTGTTTGCCTGCAGCGTCATCGATCTCGCCCTCAAAGGCGCACTGGTGGCGTTGACGAAAAGCGGCGAAGGCGATGACGCATCGGGGGACCACGGCCCGCCGCTACATTCCGAGTGCGTGCTCGAACTGCAGCTTGGCGGCCAGGGTCATTCGATACGCATGGAAGCGATTATTGCGCACCGTGAAGACGGGCGGCTGGGCTTGGCGTGTGAGGAAATCGATATCGACAGCTTCACCGAACTGCGAAGATTGATGGAGCTCAACCTCGGAGACGCGGCATTGCTCGAGCGAGAATTCGCCACGCTATGCGCTCCGCCGAACGAGGTCTGATCCACCGAGGAAAGAAGGGGCGAGCGCCACCCACCGGGGACCAAACCCATACCCGCGGGGAGCTCGAACCACGCTCGAACCGTCCTCCCCCTCAGCCCGTGTCCAATCGGACGCTGGCCGCTTTGCGGGAACGCTATTCCTCGTAGGCTTCCACCCGCATGCCTTGCATCTGGTAGCCAGCGATCCCCATATCGGTGTCCTGGCGGATCACGCTCACGACCCCACTCACCCACACCGGCATCATGTTCCACATGGCCGGCACGGCCTCGTCGGGCATGACATGGATCAACTGGTTGGCGGGCGGCGGCGGCACGTGGATACATGCGCCGAAATACGGAACCAGCAGGAACTCATGGATTTCCTTGCCGTCGCCCTCGAGCGGCACGACGAAGCCAGGAATGCGCACCCGCCGGCCATCCATGTCGGGCACTACCGGTGCCGCATCCCACAACGCACGGATTCGGTCCATGACCTCCATCGCGCGCGGATCGTAGTCCTCCAGCGCGTCGACATCGACGTCGTCGAACAAACCCTGGAAGAGGTCTTCCGGAATCCAGTCGGGCGGGATCAGGTCGTCCCACGTGATCTCGGTGAAGCCTGCGACGTCGCCGCTTCCTGGCACCAACCGATCGCCGATCTCGAAACCGCCTTGCCCACCCCCGCTCTGGGCAAACGCCGTGACCGGTGCCAGCGCAACGACCGCCGCCAGCACCAGCCCGCCCAACCACAAACGCATCGTCATCGTCACACCTTGATCGTCATGCCGTCAGCCAGCGAGTAGCGGTAGGCCCGCAGTCCCGGCACCAGGCTCGCCAGCACGGCCGCCGCAAGCACTCCGCCAAGCAACGCCCACTCGGTGGCTGATGGCAGGCCGGCTGTGAATAGCAGACCATGATGCGCCTCCAGCCACGGGCCGGCAAGCAGCGCCACCGCCTGCATGATTGCCAGCCCCACGACGCAGCCGATCAGCGCCACCGCGACACTCTCCATCACCAGCAGCAGGAAGACCTGCAGCGGGCTTGCACCCATCGCTCGCAAGATGGCGAGTTCGCGGCGGCGCTCGGCCAGGCCCGCGACCACCACCGCGACCAGCCCCGCCAAGCCAACCAGTACTACCACCGCCGACACCGCGAGCAACACCCGCTCGACCACGCCGACCACCTGCCACAGTTCCTGCAGGGTTGCACCGGGCAGCACCGCCATCAGCGGTTCGTCGGCGAATCCGTTGATGAAGCGCTGCACACGAAACACCGCCACACGCGATTCCAGCCCCACCAGCGCCGCGGTGACCGATTTCGGCGTCAGATCGAAGCGGCGCACCTGTTCGGCAGGAATCGAAATGCCCGGCAGGCGCGCGCCCCCCGCCCAGTCCACGTGGATCGCTTCGATCGCCTCCAGGCTGACCAGCACCGAGCGATCCACCGGCGTGCCACTGCGGGCAAGCACGCCAACAATGGTAAAGGGCTTGTCATCGTGCTCCGACAGCCCGATGTCGCCCGTGCCATGGCTGACGACGATCCGGTCGCCCACCCGGTAACCATGACGCGCCGCCACCTCGGCCCCCACAACTGCCTCGAACAAGCCATCGAACGGCACGCCGGCGGCGAACACCAGCGCATTGCCGCGACCGTGGCGGTAGTGCTCGAAGAAGCCGGTGGAGGTGCCCACCACGCGAAAGCCGCGGTGCGAGTCGCCCAGCGAAATCGGCACCAGCCACTTCACCTGCAGATGCTCGGCGATCTGCTGAATACTCGACCACGACACATTATTGGTCGCGTTGCCGATGTGAAACACCGAGTACAGGAGCAACTGCACCGGCCCGGAGCGCGCCCCGACCAGCAAGTCGGTACCGGAAATCGTCTGCGCGAAGCCCTCGCGCGCATCGCTGCGCAAGCGCTCCACGCCGAGCAGCATCGCCACCGACAGCGCGATCGCACCGGCCATCAGCGCCACCGTGAGCTTGCGGTTGAGCAGACTGCGCCAGGAAAGATGCAGCAAGGGCGTCATGCCGCCTCCGCAGCGCGGTTCAGTTGGGCCAGCGCTACCACGCGATCGAAATGGCTGGTGAGCCGGTCGTCGTGGCTCACGAAGATCAGCGCCGCGCCGGCTGCGTCGCACTCGGCGAGCAAGAGATCGAGAAAGCCGCGCTGACGGTCGGCATCCAGCGCCGAGGTCGGTTCGTCGGCGATCACCAGCGCGGGGCGACCGATCAATGCACGTGCGGCGGCCACGCGCTGCTGCTGGCCGACCGAGAGTTCGGCGGCGCTGCGTACCAGCACGCCCTCGTCCAGGTCCAGCCGCGCCGCCAGTCTGCGGGCCTCGGCACCTGCCCCGTCGGCGCAGCGTGCGCGCCGGGCGCGTGAAAAGCGGCAAGGCAAAAGGATGTTGTCCAGCGCCGACAGATAAGGGATGAGATTGAACAACTGGAATACAAATCCGATGTGGTCGGCGCGAAAACGATCACGCGCCCCGGCACGCAGCTTCGCCATCTCGGCCCCGAGCACCTGCACGCTGCCCGCAGTCGGATCGATCACCCCGGCAATCAGCGACAGCAGCGTCGATTTGCCGCTGCCGCTGGCACCATGGATGAACACGCGCTCGCCAGCCGCGACAGAGAACGCCTCCATCGCCAGGCAGTCACGCGCGCCACCGGGCCAACGAAAGCGCAATTGTCGCATCGCGACCGCGTCGCCTGCGCGCCCGGTCATCGCCGCGCCCGTCAGAACGCCAGCCGCGGGTTGGCCTTGTCGAGCCGCGCGGCCTTTTGGCCATCACTGCCCGCCACCTGCGCACGCACTTGCTCGAGACGCGGAAAGACCTGGAACAGGCTCACGCCCAGGGCGTCGAGTGCGGACGGATTGGTGCATTCGAATTGATATACCGCGTAGGCGTCCGCGTGCGCATCCTCGTCCGCGTGATCATGATCGTGCTTGTGATCATGGTCGTGCTTGTGATCATGGTCGTGACCGTGCTTGTCGTCGTGCTTGTGATCGTCGTCGTGGTCGTGCCCCTCGTCGCCGGAATACGGCAATTCCAGCTGCACTTCAGCGAGCGTGCAGTTGGCGGCCACCGGCAACGCAAACAAGGCCTCGGGCTGTCGCAGGGTGGCCTCGGCCGCGGCCAGCGCATCGTGTTGAGCCTGTGTGCTGGGCGCGTGTTCGAATCCGACCAGGTTGTCGAGCGGCGACTCGAATTCGATCAACACCGTGCCGCCATCAATCGCCACCTTGAGTTCGGCCACCCCATGTTCGTGCGCGGCGTGCTGGGCAAGAACCGGTGTGGTCAACAACAAGGCCGCTACGGCCAGAGGTAGTGTGCGCATGACGTGCTCTCCGTGAATTCGGTGAATGTCCCCCACAACGCACCGATCCGGCCAGTGCGAAGCGAACGCGCAGAATGCTACAATGTTGCATTGCGATTGACAAACCGGCTCGACCCGATCCGTGATGTCGCTCACCGGTCAAGGCCTTGTCCCATGTGCGCCCCTGGCGCCCGGGCAAATCGTAACGAATCGAAAACATGTCCCACCCCCTCCCCTCCGCTCACGACACACAGCCCGATGCGCCACATCACACCCATCCGCATCATCACGCGCATGCCCACCCGCATGACACGCCCCCCGCGCGTTCGGTGCTGACCGGCGGTCTGCTCGAGCGCCTGGGTGTAGCAGCCGGCGCGGCCGGGCTGCTGTGGCTGACGATTGCATGGGCGATGAAATGACCGCGACGCCACGGGCCATCGCCCTGACCAACCTCACCCTTGGTTACGACCGTCACCCGGCGGTTCACCACCTGAGCTGCGAAATCGCGCGCGGCAGCCTGATCGCCATCGTCGGTCCCAACGGCGCGGGCAAGTCGACCCTGCTCAAGGCCATCGCAGGTGAAATCGCGCCGATACAAGGGCGCATCGATCTCGCCGTAGCGCGCGACCGCATCGCCTATCTGCCACAGCAGAGCGAGATGGACGCCACCTTCCCGATCAGTGTGTTCGACATGGTGGCGATGGGCTTGTGGCGCCGGCTCGGCGCTTTCGGCGGACTGAAGCAACAGACGCGCGAGCGAGTGCGTGCCACGCTGCGTCGGGTCGGACTGGAGGAAGTCGAGCATCGCCCGATCGGCACCCTCTCAGGCGGGCAGATCCAACGCGCGCGCTTTGCCCGCATGATGCTGCAGGACGCCGATCTGCTGCTGCTCGACGAGCCCTTCAACGCCATCGACAGCCGCACCACCGACATGCTTTCGGAATTGATGCTGGAATGGCACGCCGAAGGACGCACCATCATCGCCGTGCTGCACGATCTGGCGCGGGTGCGCCGCGACTTCCCGCAATGCCTGCTGATCGCTCGCGAGCCGCTGGGCTTCGGTCCCACCCATGACGTGCTCGACGAGCATCGGCTGACTCTCGCCCGTGCCTTGGCGGAGCACTTCGACGAACACGCGCCGGTCTGCCAGCGCAGCGAGGAGCCGGTGCGATGAGTGCGGGCCTGTTCGCCGCAATGGTCGACTGGACGGCGGGACCATTCCTCGAGTTCGAGTTCATGCGCCGCGCCCTGGCGGGCTGCCTCGCGCTCGCCCTCGGCGCCACCCCGATCGGCCTGTTCCTGCTGCTGCGTCGCATGAGTCTCATGGGCGACGCGATGAGCCACGCCATCCTGCCGGGGGCCGCCCTCGGCTATCTCGCGTTCGGACTGTCGCTGGGCGCGATGACCATTGGCGGCATACTCGCTGGCGTGGCGGTGGCGCTCGCTGCCGGGCTGGTCGCGCGCTCGTCCATTCTCAAGGAAGACGCGAGCCTTGCAGCCTTCTACCTGCTCTCGCTGGCGGCTGGCGTACTGATCGTGTCGCTGCGCGGACGCAACATCGACCTGCTGCACGTCCTGTTTGGCTCCGTGCTCGCGCTGGACGACGCCTCTCTACTGCTGATCGGCACCATCACCTCGGCCACGCTGCTGGCACTCGCGCTGCTGTACCGACCGCTGGTGCTGGAATGCCACGACCCCGCCTTTCTCCGCAGTGTCTCTGGAGCAAGCCCGGTCGCGCACTATGGCTTTCTGGTCCTCGTCGTGCTCAATCTGGTCAGCGGCTTTCACGCCCTGGGCACGTTGATGGCAGTGGGCATCATGATCCTGCCGGCCGCTTCGGCACGTCTATGGGCCCGGCGCCTGCCCAGCATGCTCGCTCTGGCGGTGGTCCTCGCCCTTGCCAGCGGCATCGTCGGGCTGCTTGCGTCCTTTCATGCTGACCTTCCGGCGGGCCCGTCCATCATCTTCGCCGCCGGCCTGGCCTACCTGTTGTCGCTCACCCTGTCGCCGGGCGGCCTGTTCGGATCGCGCCTTTACCGGCGTACTCACCTGGAGTCGTGACCCCCTCATGAAGCTTCACCACGCTGCCCGCGCCGCGCGACTGATGCGCGCGTCCCTGCTCGTCTGCTGCCTCATCCTGCCCGTTGCGCCCGGCTTTGCCGCATCGCTCCAGGTCGTGGCCACCTTCAGCATCCTCGCCGACATCGCCCGGCAAGTCGGCGGCGAAGGTGTCGTCGTCCACAGTCTGGTCGGCGCGGACGAAGACGCCCACGGTTACCAACCACGCCCGTCCGATGCCCGGCTGGTACGCGAAGCCGACCTGTTCGTCGCGAACGGGTTGGGCTTCGACAGTTGGGCAGAGCGGCTCGCCGCCGCCGCGGGCCACGCCCGTCCTCTGGTCATTGCCAGCGACGGCGTGTCCGCGCTGGAGAGCAGCCACGACCACAGTCACGGCCATGGACACGACCATGGCGATCTCGACCCCCACGCCTGGCAGAACGTCGCCAACGCCAAGGTCTACGCGAGCAACATCGCCGCGGCCCTGATCGCGGCGGATCCCGAGGGTGCCGATGGCTACCGCCAGCGCCTCGCCGACTATCACCTCGTGCTGGACGCGCTCGACGCAGAGATCCGCAGCACCCTGTCGGTGCTGCCACCGTCTGCACGCAAGATCGTCACTTCACACGACGCCTTCGCCTACTTCGGCCGCGCCTACGGCATGCGCTTCCTGGCCGCGGCCGGCCTCAGCCAGGAAGCCGAACCGTCGGCGGCGGGCATTGCGCGGCTGGTGCGCCAGATCAGGCGCGAGGAAGTTGCGGTGGTCTTTCTGGAGAACGTCAGCGATCCGCGCCTGTTGCAGCGCATCGCCAACGAAAGCGGCGCCCGCGTCGGCGGTTCGCTGTACTCGGATGCCCTGTCCGGGCCCAACGGCCCCGCGCCGACTTACGTGGAGATGATGCGGCACAACCTGGCGATCATGATGACGGGACTGAGGCGCTAGCACCCGCATGCGCAACCGGGGAGGCCGCGCGCACCTTGGGGAAACACCGACTAAATCCGTTCGCGCCGAGCCCTTCGGCTGCGCCCAGGACAGGTTTGTCGAAGGGCATTCCAAATAAAATCAATAACTTCGACAGACTCAGCCCGAACGGCTCGGAGTAAATCGGAGCCTCCTCAGCGTGAGGCGCCGCGTCAGGACTTGGAAGACATCGCCAGCAAGGCACCGGCCCCGACGAACAGCCCCCCGAACACCCGGTTCTGTGCCTTGAGCATGCGCGGGCTGTGCAGCCAGGCGCGGCACCGCCCTGCCAGCAAGGCATAGCAGGACATCACCACGAAATCGGTCATGACCATGGTCGTCGCAATGATCGCGAACTGCGGGGCCTGGGGCAGGTCCGGGGTAACGAACTGCGGCACCAGCGCAACGATGAAGATCAGCGCCTTGGGGTTGGTCAGATTCACCAGCAAGCCCTGCAGGAAAAAACCCCGGCCACGCCGCTCGGGCACGGACTGTTCGTCCAGATCCTCGGCTGGCGCGCGCCATTTGCGGACGCCGAGGTAGATCAGGTAAGCCGCGCCCGCCACCTTCAAGAACAAAAAGGCGGTACTCGACGCCGCCAACACCGCCCCCAGACCCAGCGCCACGACCAGCAACTGGATCAGCAACGCACTCTGCAGCCCGAAAATCGCCCGCACCGCCCCCACATAGCCATGACGCAGCCCGGTGGCGATGCTCAGCACCGCACCAGGTCCCGGCGTCACCGCAATCACCACCGACGCCACCAGAAACGCCAGCCAGACATTGAAACTCATGCTTCGTCCCGTTTGTATTCAGAAAAACAAGGTGTGCAGCATCTTCGCGCACAGCGCCAGCAAAACGCCCGCAAATACCTTTTTCAAGGTGGCCACCGGCAGGCGATGCGCCAGACGAGCGCCGTATGGCACCGTGAACATGCTGACCCCGCTCACCAGCACCAGCGCCGGCAGATAAATGAAACCCAGGCTGAGCGGCGGCACATCCGCCGCCCCCAGGCCGTTGGCCAGATAACCAAGCGTACCCGCAACCGCGATCGGCAAGCCGATCGCCGCCGAGGTGCCAATGGCGTGCTGCACTTTCACGTTGCACCAGGTCATGAACGGCACCGATAGCGAGCCTCCGCCGATCGCCACCAGCGCCGACACGCCGCCAATGCCGAAACCGACCGCGCTCATGCCGACCGGTCCGGGCAATTCTCGGCTGGGCTTGGGTTTGACGTTGGCCAGCATCTGCAGCGAAACATAGGCCATGAAACAGGCAAAGAACACTGCCAGCGGCGCCGGGGACACGCGCGCGGCGACAAAGGTCGCGGCGAAGGTGCCGATGACCACTCCCGGCGTGATCGAGCGCACCACATCCCAGCGCACCGCGCCATGCTTGTGATGCGCCCGCAGGCTGGAAATCGAGGTCAGCACGATGGCGGCCATGGACGTGCCGAGCGCCAGATGCACGACGCTGTCCTTGGGAAATCCCTGCGCCACGAACAAGGTGGTCAATACCGGCACCATGATGCCGCCGCCGCCGACGCCGAGCAGACCGGCGAAGAACCCCACGACACCCCCCAGCAGAACATAGCTGGACCACCACACGTCAGGCACGCGCGCTCCCTCGTCGCATCGGCTTCAAAATAGACGAGGCGCGGCATTGCCGCGCCTCACAGTTTGGCCCCCCGCCTGTGCCGTCTCCGCCGGGCATCCTGAACCTAGGGTTCAGGGAGGTCGCTTTCCTTCCGCATCAGGCTCACCCGGCTCGGGGCGTGCACACCAGCGGTATCAACGGTCCGCAACCAAGTCTCTCGACATTGGTTCAAGGAATCTACGGCTTCAACAAACACGGCAGGGGATTGATCGATACGCACCCCTCGTCTGGTCCGAAAGCCTGAAGCGCTGTTAGAACAGCTTTTCCTGCTGGGCCAGCACCCCGTCGAGGCGTGCATTCATGAGGCCAATTCTACGCTTCAAGGCAGGCATGTCAAACCCGCCCGAACGCTGAAACTGCAAAAATTCGTGGGTAATATTCAGCGCCGTCATGACCGCGAGCTTCTCGCCATTCGCATTGGTGCGCGTGGCCAGATCCCGCAGCTTGCCGTCGAGATAGGCGACCGCCTCGAGCAGGCCTTCGGCCTCCTCGGGCTTGCATGCCACGCGGTATTCGCGGCCAAACAGGGTGATGTCCAGCATGTCGTTGGCCATTGTCATACCTCGGGCAACTTGGCCAGCACCGACTCGAACCGCTCGACGGCAAACTGCAGCTTGCCGGACAACTGGCGGTTCTCGGATTCAAGCGCAGCCAGACGCATACGCATTTCGCGCAGTTCGGACTTCGCAGCTTCGTGCAGACCCACGAGTTGCTCGATCTGGCTTTCCAGGCGGGTAAGTTCGGCTTCCATGGGCGTCGATAGTAGAGGGCGCCCCGCGGCCGGTCAAGCGAGCCGCGGGAGCACAGGGGGCACGATTCAGCGGGCGGAGCGCTGCACTTGGCCAACATCACGCACCGCACCGGTATCGGCACTGGTGGTGAGTGCGGCATAGGCCTGAAGGGCGGCGGACACGTAGCGCTCCCGCGCCACCGGCTGCCATGCCTTGGCGCCACGCGCCTCCATCGCGGCGCGACGGGTCGCCAGTTCGGCGTCGGCAACGGCCAGCCGGATGCTGCGATTGGGAATGTCGATCTCTATCGTATCGCCGTCCTCGACCAGGGCGATCGCGCCGCCGCAGGCGGCCTCGGGCGAAGCGTGGCCAATCGACAGGCCGGAGGTGCCGCCAGAAAAGCGTCCATCGGTCAGAAGCGCGCACTGCTTGCCCAGGCCCTTGGATTTGAGATAGCTGGTCGGGTAAAGCATTTCCTGCATGCCCGGACCGCCCTTGGGACCTTCGTAGCGGATCACCACCACATCCCCGGCGACGATGCGGTCGCCGAGAATCGCCTCGACCGCGTCATCCTGGCTTTCGAACACCCGCGCCCGCCCGGTGAAAACCCAGATCGACTCGTCCACGCCGGCGGTCTTGACGATGCAGCCCTTCTCCGCGATGTTGCCGTAGAGCACCGCGAGCCCGCCATCCTTGGTAAAGGCGTTGGCCTGGTCGCGAATCACCCCGTGAGTGCGGTCCATGTCCAGCTCGTTCCAGCGTCGATCCTGCGAGAACGGCTGCTGGGTGGGCACGCCGCCGGGGGCGGCACGGAAGAACTCGAACACCGAGTTGTCGTGCGCCTGCATCACATCCCAGCGGTGCAGTGCCTCGCGCAGACTGCGCGCATGCACGGTAGGCACGTCGCCGTGGATCAGACCGGCGCGGTCGAGCTCTCCGAGAATGCCCATGATGCCACCTGCACGATGCACGTCCTCGATATGCACGTCGGGCACGGCCGGCGCAACCTTGCACAGGCAAGGCACCTTGCGCGAGATGCGGTCGATGTCCTGCATGGTGAAGTCCACACCCGCCTCGCGAGCAGCGGCAAGCAGGTGCAGCACGGTGTTGGTCGAACCGCCCATCGCCACATCGAGCGTGATCGCGTTCTCGAATGCGCGGAAGGAGGCGATTGCACGCGGCAGCACCGACTCGTCGTCCTTCTCGTAATAGCGCCGGGCCAGTTCCACGATCTGCCGGCCGGCACGCCGGAACAGCTGTTCGCGGTCGGAGTGGGTGGCGAGCACCGTACCGTTGCCCGGCAGGGAAAGCCCCAGCGCCTCGGTGAGGCAGTTCATCGAATTGGCGGTAAACATCCCCGAGCACGATCCGCAAGTCGGACAGGCGGAACGCTCGTACTCGGCCACTTCCTCGTCCGAACAACTGCTGTCGGCCGCCTTGACCATCGCGTCGATGAGATCGACCGAAATCACCTTGGACTCCCACTTGACCTTGCCGGCCTCCATCGGCCCGCCAGATACGAAGATCGCCGGGATGTTGAGCCGCATGGCGGCCATCAGCATGCCCGGCGTGATCTTGTCGCAGTTGGAGATGCACACCAGCGCATCGGCGGTGTGGGCGTTGACCATGTACTCCACGCTGTCCGCGATCAGGTCGCGCGACGGCAACGAGTACAGCATCCCGCCGTGCCCCATGGCAATCCCGTCGTCCACCGCGATGGTATTGAACTCCTTGGCCACGCCGCCGGCCGCCTCGATCTCGCGCGCCACCAGCTGGCCGAGATCCTTGAGGTGCACATGGCCGGGCACGAACTGGGTGAAGCTGTTGGCGATGGCGATGATCGGCTTCTCGAAGTCGCCATCCTTCATTCCGGTGGCACGCCACAGGGCGCGTGCTCCGGCCATGTTGCGGCCGGCGGTGGAGGTGCGGGAACGGTACTGGGGCATGGTGTCCTCGACAGGAATGGCCGCGCCGGTGGCGTGCATCCGGCGGGCGAAATACGGGCATGAAGTCAAATTCTAACCGAAGCGCAATCTCGCGTCGGCTATCATTACCGGCTGTTCCCGCACTACACCGCGATGCCCAGGCACCGCGACAGACAACGATGACCACCGCCGACACTCCCGAATCCCCCACCGGCGCCGCCGGCGACCTGCTGGACGCGGTCGAGGCACGCGTCCTGGGGGTACTGGTCGAAAAGGCCTTCGTCACCCCCGATACCTATCCGCTTTCGGTCAACGCCCTGGTCGCGGGCTGCAACCAGCTCACCGGGCGCGAGCCGGTGATGAACCTGACCGAAGCACAGGTGAACGCCGCGCTTGACCGGCTGATATCGCTCAAGCTGGCGGCTCGCCGCGACCAGGCCGGCGCACGCGTAGCCAAGTACGAACACCTTTTGCGGCTGCGCTATTCGCTGCCACCGCCGGAACAGGCGGTGCTGGCGACGCTGATGCTGCGCGGCCCGCAGACACCGGGCGAGATCCGCCAGCGCTGCGAGCGCATGCACGCGTTCGCCGACATCGGCGCGGTCGATGCGGTGCTCGAACATCTCGCCGAAAAGTACCCTGCCCTTTCCGCCGCATTACCGCGCGCGCCGGGCACCAAGGAAACACGCCATGCCCACTTGCTGTGCGGCGAAGCGGTGCTGGAGCAAATCATCGCCGAGCACACCGCCGTGGGCGGCACCACCGGGCGCGGTCGCAATGCCGAACTCGAGGACGAAGTCCGGCGCCTGCGCGCGGAGCTAGACGCGTTGCGTGCCGAGTTCGACGACTTCCGCGCCCAGTTCCAATAGCCCTCACGCATCCGCCCGCCACCGGCCCCGCCCCACTCATGCTCATCCATCCCCAGTTCGACCCTGTCGCGATTTCGCTCGGCCCCATCTCCATCCACTGGTACGGGCTGATGTATCTACTGGCCTTCGTGCTCTTCGTCGTGCTCGGGCGCCTGCATGCGCGGCGACGCCCGGAGCTTGGGTGGGATGCGCGCCAGATCGATGATTTATTGCTGTACGGCATGCTCGGCGTGGTCATCGGCGGGCGACTCGGCGAAGTACTGTTCTTCCAGCCCGGCTACTATCTTTCACATCCGCTGGAAATTCTCGCCATCTGGAAGGGCGGCATGAGCTTCCACGGCGGTTTTCTCGGCGTGCTGGTGGCGATGTGGCTGTATGGGCGCAGCCATGGCAAATCGTTCTGGCAGGTCACGGACTTCATTGCGCCACTGGTGCCCACCGGGCTTGCGGCCGGCCGCATCGGCAATTTCATCAACGGCGAGTTGTGGGGCCGACCGGCGGGTATGGAATTGCCCTGGGCGATGGTGTTCCCCTGGGTGGACAACGTTCCGCGCCATCCTTCGCAGCTCTATCAGGCGGCCGGCGAGGGTTTGCTGCTGTTTGCCGTGCTGTGGCTGTACGCTGCGAGTCCGCGACCGTTGCGCGCCGTTTCGGCGATGTTCCTGCTCGGCTACGGCGCACTTCGCTTCGCCGCGGAGTTCTTCCGCACACCAGACCCGGGCATCTTCGGCACGCTCACTGGCGGCCTGTCCACCGCCCAATGGCTGTGCGTACCAATGATGCTGGCCGGCGCATGGCTGCTGTTCGCGAGCCGCCGCCCGGCGGGCGCCTGACCAACCGGTCAGCCGGCACAAGCGCCTCGGCGGCCTTCACCCGTCGGCGCTGACCAGGCCGATACGGATTGCGTGGCGGGTCAGTCCCGCCACGTCATAGATGCCCAGCCGCTGCATGAGTTGGGCCCGGTGGGTTTCCACGGTCTTGACGCTGATGCACAGGCGGGCGGCGATGTCGCGGGTACTGTGCCCTTCCGCCACCAGTTGCAGAATCTCGCGCTGGCGCGAGGTCAGCGCCGGGCCGCCGCCACCGGCTGCCTCACCGCGCGCGGCTGCGAGCAGCCCATTCGGACGCAAGCCTGCCGACAGATAGCGACGCCCTGCCGCCACCGTCCGCAGGGCACGCTCCAGTTCCTCTGGTGCGGCGTCCTTGACCACATAGCCGCGTGCGCCGGCGCGCAAGGCCTCGGACACGTAATGCTCGCCCGCATGCATGGACAGGGCCAGAACCACGGTGTCAGGACAGGCCTGGAGAATGCGCAGCGTCGCATCCAGTCCGTTCAGTCCGGGCATGCCGATGTCCATGACGACGATGTCGGGCCCAAGCGCACTCGCCACCGCCAGTGCCTCGCGTCCATCCGCCGCCTCGCCGACCACGGCGAAGCCGTCGAACCCGTCGATCAGCGCGCGCACGCCGCCACGCACCAGCGCATGGTCATCCACCAGCAGTATTCGCTTGTCACTCACCGGACAGTCCTCCCGCCACAGGCAGGCTCGCCACGATCGTCGTTCCCTCGCCAGGCCGCGAATCGAGCTCGAAACGCCCCCCCAGCAAGCTCACCCGTTCGCGCATCGCCGCCAGGCCAATGCCGCCCGGCCAGGCGGGTTCGGCGGTGGGCGCAAAGCCCCGCCCATTGTCCCGAACCCGTATCCCCAGCGTGTTGGCAGCCAGGGTGATGCCGATGTGGATTTCGTCCGCACCGCCATGCTTGAGGGCATTGTTCACCGCCTCCTGGACAATGCGAAAGGCGGCCAACTCGACACGCTCGTCCAACCTCGGCAAAGCTTCGGCGCCGTCCAGCATCACGCAAACCTCGCTCCGCTCCTCCTGGGCGCGGCAGTACCAGTCGAGCGTCGCGCCCAGCCCCATGTCATCGAGCAACGGCGGGCGCAGATCGAGCACACGGGCGCGGATACAATCCAGAGTGCGCTCCACGATACCGCTGCAGTCGGTCAGCCGGCGCACCACCTCGGCATCGCGCTCGGCTGCGGCGATGGCATGCAGGCCAAGTTTGAGTGCGGTCAACTGCTGGCCTATCTCGTCGTGAAGTTCGCGGGCGAGTTGGCGCCGCTCCGCGTCCTGCACATCGAGCAGGCGGGCGGAAAGCTCGGACAGCCGACGCAGCCCCTCCACCCGCCCGGTGATGTCCAGATAGGTTCCCACCACCCGCAGCGGCCGCCCCGCAGCGTCGCGCGCCATCACCTGGCCGGTGGAGCGAAACCAGCGGTAGTGCCCGTCGCGGGTGCGCATGCGCATTTCGCACGCATACTCGGTCGCCAGGCCCTGGAGGTAGTCGCGAAACGCCGCCCTCACCCGCGCCCTATCGTCCGGATGCAGGCGCGCGACAAAGGCCGCACGCGTTTCCACGAACTCCTCCGGCGCGTAACCCAGCATGCGTGCCGCCTGCTCGTTGCTGCCCACCGCCTCGGTATCGGCACGATAGTCCCACAACCCCAGCGCCGTGACCTTCATCGCCAGCTCCAGACGCGCCTCGCTGTCGCGCAGGCGCGATTCGGTATCCGACATGCGCTGCCCGGCCGAACGCGCCTGTCCGCCCAGAACCAGCAGCATGCTGGCCAGCGCCACAATGAACAGCGCGCCAAGCGCAAGTGCGTTCGACAAGACCCCGGCAGCGACACCCTGCCACAGGCCGGCCGCAAGCAGCGTCCAGAGCGCAGCCGCGATCGGGGCCGCCCCCCACACCCAGATCCCGCCCGCACCCGATATCCACCTTGGAATGGCCATGAAACCCCGAAGCTGCAACAATGGTCAGTGGCGATGATAACTTCCCGCACGACCGCAAGGCGCGCGCGGATTCGCCCGAACCCGCGATCCGGCCCGAGCCGGTGAAGGAGCACGATCATGACGACCGGTCTGGTTGCCCGCAGCCTCTCGAAGGTACGCGCCATCGTTGCGAGCGCCACGGGCCTTGGCGATGAATCCCCCGACAAGCGCATGGCGCGTTTGCGCCAGCAACTTCAGGAATGCGCCGACGGGCAGGGCGGCGAGGTATCGACGCGACAACGCGCCGCCGGCCTGGCACAGACCTACCTGTCGCTGGACGACGAGGCGCGCCACGCCTTTCTGCGCATGATCGCCCTTGAGTTCGGCCCGGATCCCGCCCACGTCGCCGAAGCCCACGCGGCCTACCAGCAGGCGGTGGGCTCGCCGCGCCAATGGGACGCCGAGGCGGAACTGCGGGCGGCGATGCGTTCCTCACGCATCCGCATCCTCACCCAGTTCAACGCCATTCCTCAGGGCGTCAAGTTTCTCGTCGACCTGCGCGCCGACCTGCTGCGCTGCCTTCAGCACGACCCCGAGCTGAAGGCGCTGGACCGCGAACTCGAAGCACGCCTCACCGCCTGGTTCGACGTCGGCTTCCTGGAACTGGTCCGCCTGACCTGGAACACCCCCGCCGCAGTACTGGAGAAAATCGTCGATTACGAGGCGGTGCACGAAATCCGCTCCTGGACCGATCTCAAGAACCGGCTGGATTCCGACCGCCGGTGCTATGCCTTCTTCCACCCACGCATGCCCACCGAGCCGCTGATCTTCGTCGAAGTCGCGCTGCTCGAGGATCTGGCCGACAACGTCCAGACCCTGCTCGACGTGCATGCACCGCTGTTCGACACCAGCCGGGCCAACACCGCGATCTTCTATTCCATCAGCAGCACGCAGGCGGGGCTGCGCGGGGTGAGTTTCGGCAATTTCCTGCTCAAGCGGGTCATAGACGACCTCAAGCGCGACCTCCCCCGACTCAAGACCTTTGCCACGCTGTCGCCCATCCCGGGCCTCGCGCGCTGGGCCGACAAGCATCCCGATGAGGCTTTCGCCTGCCTCGGTGCGACCGACTGGAAGCGGCTCGCCCCGGCCGGCATCTCCGGACCGGACAGCGCGGTCTGGCAGGACGTCCTCCACGGCCGCGGCAACTGGCACGACAACACCGAACTGGCGCGCGCATTGCGCGAACCGCTGCTGCGCATCGCCGCCAGCTACCTGCTCGGCGCCAAGCGCGGCGACCGACCGCTGGACCCGGTCGCACGCTTCCACCTCGGCAACGGCGCCCGCATCGAGCGCCTGAACTGGCTCGCCGACACCTCGACCAAAGGACTCAAACAGTCGTGGAGCATCATGGTCAACTACCTGTACGATCCCGAACGCCTGGAGGACAACCTTGAGGCCTACGAACGCGCCGGCAGTATCGACGCAAACTCGACGGTCAAGCGACTGGCAGGTGGGCGCCGGGAGTAGGAACGGATTCGGAAACGGGTCGGGACTTGTCGCCGCAGGCCTGCCGCGACAAGTCCATGCTCACTCGGGGCGCGCCGAAACCATCAGGCGCAGGCTGCCCACCCCCTCCACCTCGGCTTCGATCAGGTCGCCCACGCACACCGGCCCCACGCCCTCCGGCGTTCCGGTGAATACCAGATCCCCGGGCGCCAGCGCGAAATACCGCGACAAGTGGGCGATGATCTCCGGCACCGACCAGCTCATGTCGCCCAGCACGCCGTCCTGCCTGATCTCGCCATTGATGCTCAGCCGGATGGGTGTCGTGGCCGGCAACACGCCCCCTTCTGGAAGCGCCTCCACCGGCCGGATCTCGGAGATCGGCGCGGAGTCGTCGAACGCCTTGGCCACATCCCAGGGACGTCCGGCGGCCTTGGCTTCAGCCTGCAGATCACGCCGCGTCAAATCGATACCCACCGCATAGCCCCAGACGCATTCGGCGGCATCGGTCGCCGTCAGGTTTTCGCCACCAGCCCGCAATGCCACCACCAGCTCGACCTCGTGATGCAGGTCTTGCGTCGCCAACGGATAACGTATCCGGCCAGTCGCCCCCGCTGCAACAGGCAGCACCGCATCGGCCGGCTTGGTGAAGAAGAACGGCGCCTCGCGCTCGGGGTCGCCCCCCATCTCGCGCGCATGGGCCGCATAGTTGCGGGCGATGCAGAAAATCCGACGTACCGGGAACACCCCCCCGCCGACTACCGGCACACCCGCACGCGGCGCGATCTCGAACACGACCGGCCCCGGCAGGCCATCCTGCGGCTCAACACGATTACTCATTCCTCAACTCCCTGATCAGGTCTGAATGCAGCGCCACGGCCCACGAACGCTCCAGGGCGGGAAGCATACACCGCGGTGGCTGTCGGCAACCTCATCCGACCAGGCCGAAAATGCAGACAACAAAGGCTTGACGCAGCCTCCTTGCTACGTTGTAATACGAATTATTCCTATTTTTCTTAGTGGAAGCACGCGTGGAACACGAACCCGTACCGGCCTCCCAGCATTCGCCCCACCTCGCGCTAGACGGCGCTGGTCGGCTTGTGTCGCAGATGGCGGGGCGTTGCGTGTCGAGCGAGCAGATTCTCGGCGGTGAAAGCAGCATCACCATCGAACACGGCGACACCCGTTACGTCCTGCGTTCGACCCGCTCGGGAAAACTGATACTGACGAAGTAATCAACAAGACTGGCAACTTCCGGGCCGCCATGTGCAGCCCAGCGTGCGAGGGCAAAATCGATGTACATCTGCGTTTGCAATGGCGTGACCGAACGGCACATTGAGGCGGCCGTGGTGGATGGTGCCACCCGCATGCGTGATCTGCGCACCCAACTGGGCGTCGCCACGGAATGCGGCAAATGCGCTAACTGCGCCCATCAGTGCCTGAAGTCCGCACTCGACCGCCACACCCCTGAGCGTGGTCCCTCCTGGATGTCGGAAGCCATGCACGGCCTCGGCGGCGCCCTGCAACTCGAAGTCGAAACGGCCTGATGCGCCGCATCCCCCACGCGATCCCTTCAGCCCCCCTGCTTCCAGGCGTCCCCGCCGCTACACGTCTGCGTTCCTGTCCCCTATGTCACCGGAACCACGCGCGATGAACACCCAGCTTTCCAGCCACGACCTCCCGCCCCACCAAACGCCCGCCACCTCGCACACCCCACGGCGTGAATCCAGTCCCGCCGGGCAGATGTTCTCGGTGCGGCGCGTCGCCCTCTACCTTCTGGCCGCAGCCCTGCTGTTCGAACTGGCGTGGCGATGAGTCGCGCCCATACGCTCTGACGCCTCACCCCCCGCGCCTCCCCGATCGTCCCCTCGCGCTCCAAAGGCCGCAAGGGTAGACTCATGCCACCGTTCCGGGCATCGGCGCGGCGCTCGCCGTCCATCACAACCGGCCTGCGCTGATCCGATCGACTCGGCAATCAATCCGGCAAGCGCGTCGTCAACCCGGCCCGCCGCCAGCCATTCGACTTCGAGATCCGCCTCCGGCCCACCGCACCATGTCATCGAGCCAGACGTTGCGCCCGCGGCACGTCGCCGTCGTGATGCCGTCCCGGGCGTTGCCCGCCGGGCCGCTGCCTGCGGGCATCGACGAAGCACAGCTGCGCCTGCCGCCTCGACGACCGGTGTGCGGCAGTGCGCGCGAGCGCCGGCTTGGGCTGATGCTTGTAGTCATCGCGCACCTCGCTGGCGTGTTCGCACTCAGCCAGCCTGGCCGCCAGCCGGTACAACCACCAACGCCGCCCATCATGGTGTCGCTGATCATCCCGGCCGAGGTTGTCGCGGAACAGCCCGCCGGACCACCGACGCCCCCCGAAGCGCCGGCCACTCCACCACCAGACGTCCCGCCGAACACCCCCACGCCGTCCGAAGCCACGCCGGTTCCTCCGCTCGCCCCCAAGGCCGTGGTGCAACCGCCCCCACCCGTGCCAGCGGTCGAACCCCCGCCTCGTCCGGCGCCCCCTAGGCCCGCCCCCCGGCCCGAGCCGCCTAAGGTCGAGCGCAAGCCTGAACCAAGCCCCCCTGCGCCGACTGAACGGCCGCCTGCGACCCCGACCGCCGTACCGAGCCCGCCGCAACCGGCCCCGTCGGCGACCACCTCACCGGCGCCTGCGGCACCGTCCGCGGCCCCTGTGCCGCAGGCACCGCCGCCGATTACCGCAGCGCGCTTCGACGCCGCCTATCTGAACAACCCCAGGCCGCCCTATCCGCCGGTGTCGCGCCGCATGCGCGAAGAAGGCACAGTAATGCTGCGCGTTTTCGTCGGCACCGACGGACGGCCTGAGCGCATCGAGCTGTCGGAAAGCTCGGGCTCCGGTCGGCTCGACGCTGCCGCGCAGACGGCCGTCTCGCGCTGGCGCTTCGTTCCGGCGCGTCAGGGCGACCGCGAGATCGCCAGCTGGGTGGTCGTTCCCGTCATTTTCAAACTCGAAGGATGAACCTTATGCCAACGCCCGAAGCCTTCGGCCTCGCCCATCTGTGGGTGCAGTCCGACTATGTGATCAAGTTCGTCGCCTTCGTTCTGGTAGTGATGTCGGTTGCGAGCTGGTATCTGATCCTGCTGAGATCCATCCGCCAGATGCGGGCGCGCCACCAGGCCGAAGCAGTCGAGTCGTTCTGGAATGCCGCCAGCCTTGACGAGGGACTCGCCCGGCTCGCCCGACAGGCGCCGGCCTCCCCCTTCGAGGCGCTCGCACGCCAGGGCGTGGCGGCCGCCGAGCATCTGCGCCAGCACGCTCGCCGGGATACCCTGGGCGGCACGCTCGATGCCGACGAGTTCGTGACCCGCGCCCTGCGCAAATCCATCGCGCTGTCCACAGCACAACTGGAGTCCGGCCTCACGGTGCTCGCATCGATCGGATCCACTGCCCCTTTCGTCGGCTTGTTCGGCACCGTCTGGGGCATTTACGGCGCCCTCATCAGTATCAGCGCATCGGGTGCGGCGACCCTGGACAAGGTCGCCGGGCCGGTAGGCGAAGCCCTCATCATGACCGCCTTCGGCCTGTTCGTCGCCATTCCCGCAGTGCTTGCCTACAACGCCTTCAACCGCGCGAACCGCCTGGAGCTGTCCGAGCTCGACGCCTTCGCCCATGACCTGCACGCCTGGTTCTCTACCGGCAGTCGCCTGGCAACCTCGCCCACAGGCCCGGCCGCTGCGCGCAGCGGCGCAGGCCAGGCAGGCCTCGATCCGGCCAAAGGAGCCGCCTGAAATGGCATCTCCCCTGCGCTTGTTGCCCCTGCAATCGAATACCGACTGGGCCGGGCCACTTGAAGCCCGGTCGAACGCGATGCCGAGCACGCCGCTGGACGCGCCCAGGGCGCGCGGCGTTGCCTGTTCCGTTGCCGGGCCCGTGACCTGCTCACCGCGGGCCGGCTTCGTGCGATCGGCCAAAAGGGAGATCTGACATGGCATTCGGCAGCTTCAACCAGGGCGGTCAGCCCGGCCCGATGAACGAGATCAACATGGTCCCGCTGATCGATGTGATGCTGGTGCTGTTGATCGTCTTCATGATCACCGCGCCGCTGCTCACCCACTCGGTCAACATCGACCTGCCGAGCGCGAGCAACGAAACCATCAACCAGGAACCCGATACTGTCACGCTCGCGATCGACGGCACCGGCAAGCTGTACTGGAACGACCAGCCGATCGACGCTGGCGAACTCGATGCCCGCCTGACCGAGGCCGCAGCCCGGCATGAGCAGCCCGAACTTCACCTGCGCGCCGACCGCGAAACGCGGTACCAGGTGCTCGCCGAGGTCATGTCCCGGGCGCGTCAGGCGGGCATCCGGAAGATGGGCTTCATCACCCAGCCGGAATGACGGCCCGCTGCGGCCGGACGTCCGGTCCAGTTTCCGCATGGATGGATCACACCCTTCTCGCCGTCATTTTTCCTGTTTGCAAATAGACTACGCCTTGGGCATAATATGCCGCCTTCTCCGGATACCGGAGGAATCGGACCCATGATGCACGCGAAGGGAAGAAATCGGGACATAAAATGTCTTGACATTTTATGTCCCGACGCCTAGATTGCAGCTGTCGACGCAACAACACACCAGAGGAAAAACGATGAAATCACTGCAACAGAAAATCGCAGGACTCGACGTGCTGGTCGGCTCGCGGCTCGGGGGCGCAACCGTCGAACTGCAGCCCATTCCCGGTGCCGTTCCGGTGATCCAGGTGGTCATCGGCGGGCGTGAGGAACTGCCCATTTTCGTCACCGCCTCCGAAACCCAGTTGCTGTGCATCTGCTACCTCTGGACCGACGCCGAGGTCAATCCAGACCGGCGCGCGGAGTTGCTCGAGACCCTGCTCGATCTCAACCTCTCCATCCCCTTGTCCTCGTTCGGCAAGATCGGCGACCGCTACGTGCTGTTCGGCGCGCTCGCCGAGGATGCCCGGGTCGAGGACATCGCGCAGGACGTGGCGGCGCTGAGCGACAACGCGCTCGATGCCCTCGAAGCCCTATCCGAATACCTGGCCTGAAGGAGGCGAACATGAGTGTGATCAACAAGATTCTGACCCTGGTGCGCGGCAGCGCGCGCGAACTCGGCGAAAGCGTGGTTGATGCCAACGCCACGCGAATCTACGAGCAAGAAATCATCGACGCGCGCAATGCCATCTTGAAGGCCAAGAGCGACCTGACCGGCGTCATGGCCAAGGAGATGCAGAGCGCCCGCGAACTCGAACGCCTGCGCGGCGAAATGCAGCGCCTCGAAACCACCGCGCTGGAAGCGCTGGAGAAAGGACGCGAGGATCTCGCCGAAGAGGTCGCGGCGCGTATCGCCACTACTGAAGGCGAGCTCGAGGAGCAATCGCGGGTACATGCCGACTACGCGCTTCAGGTCGGCAAGCTCAAGGACTTGATCAAGTCGGCCGAAGCCAAGGTGCGCGAGCACGAACGCGAGGTCGCGATGGCCAAGACCACCGAGAGCGTGTACAAGGCCACCCGCTCGATCTCGGACAACATCGGCGCCAGCGGCTCCAAGCTGGTAAGCGCGCGCGAGTCGCTCGACCGCATCAAGAAGCGTCACGAGGAGCTGTCCGACCGCATGGCTGCGGCCGAGGCGCTGGACAAGGAAACCGGCTTCAAGGCGCTCGAGACCAAGCTCGCCGAGGCCGGCATCGGCGCCAACGCCGACCGCCAGCGCGCGGTCATGGAACGCATCCGCGCGCGACAGGCCGCCGACAAGGCCTGACACCATGGCGAACGCGAACAAGCCCGGCCGCTGGACCGGCTCGGATGAGGCGATCCGGGCGGTCCAGGTCGCGTTCGACGTGGAGGCCTCGGTGCTCGAGGCGGTCCGACGCGCCGCCTTCGAGAGCAATCTGTCGACCTCGGACCAGATCCGCAAGGTGCTGGGGCTGACGGTGGCACGCCGCCCCAAGCGTCCTCGCCTGACGGTGTCGCTCACCCCCACCGACTACGAAACCCTGGGTGCCCGCTACGGCCTGCCCGCCGACGACCGCCTGGCAATCAAGGAGCGCGTCACCGACGCGCTCGTCGCCTTCGCCGACACGCTCGCCACCCAACGGGACACATCGAAATGAGCAGCTTTGCCGAGACCGTCTTCAGCTATCCGACCGCGGTGTTCAGCGTGCTGCTGGGCGTAGTGATGGTGTATTGGGTACTGGCGATGATCGGGCTGGTCGACTTCGAGTCCGGCGGGCTGGACCTCGATCTCGACCTCGATGCCAACGCCGGCGGCATCGGTACGCTGGCAAGCTACCTGGTTGCCATCGGCCTGGGCGGCGTCCCATTTTCCATCGTCGTCAGCCTGCTGGTCCTGATCTCGTGGACGCTGTGCAGTCTCGCGTCGATGTGGTTGTTGCCGCTGGTACCAACCTCGGTGCTGGGCACGCTGGCCGCCACCGCGGTGTTGCTGGCCGCACCGGTGGTCGCGATCCCGCTTGCGGCAATCGCGGTGCGCCCGCTGCGCGGCCTGTTCGTCACCCATGCCGCCACCTCCAACGCAGCCCTGGTCGGACAGACCTGCCGCATCGTCACCCGCAACGTCGACGAAGGCTTCGGCCGCGCCGAGGTCGAGTCGCGCGGCACCAGCTACAACATCCGGGTGATCGCGGCTACGCCGAACCCCCTGGTGCGCGGATCGACCGCCCTCATCATCGACTACGACCCGGCCGCCGCTCGCTACCGGGTACAGGCCCTGGACGACACGGGCTGAGCCCCGCTGCCGCCCGCTCGCCCCACCCCACTTTCGCTACGCAAACCACGCCACCCGGTCGTCCGGACGGTACTCATCCAAGGGAAAAAGCATGGAGCCCATTCTCATCGCCATAGGCATCATTGCCTTCATCGTGATCGTGTTGTTCGCGATGTTCGCCAAGTTCTACCGCAAGGTGGAGCAAGGCTACGCCATGATCGTCAACACCCTCAACAGCGAACCGGAAGTCACTTTCACCGGCCGGATGGTCTATCCCATCATCCACAAGGCCGAGATGATGGACATCGCGCTCAAGACGGTGGAAATCGACCGTACCGGCCATGACGGCCTGATCTGCCAGGACAACATCCGTGCCGACATCAAGGTGAAGTTCTTCGTGCGGGTGAACAAGACCGCCGAAGACGTGCTCAAGGTCGCCCAGGGCATAGGCTGCCAGCGCGCCTCCAACCACGACACCCTGGAAGAACTGTTCTCCGCGAAGTTCTCCGAGGCGCTCAAGACCGTCGGCAAATCAATGGACTTCGTCGAGCTGTACCAGGCCCGCGACCGCTTCCGCGACGAGATCATCCGCCAGATCGGCGACGACCTGTCCGGCTACGTGCTCGAAGATGCGGCGATCGATTACCTTGAGCAGACCCCGCTGTCCAAGCTCGACCCCAGCAACATCCTCGACGCCCAGGGCATCAAGAAGATCACCGAGCTGACCGCCACGGAAAGCGTGCGCACCAACGAACTGCGCCGTAACCAGGAAATGCAGATCAAGAAGAAGGACGTCGAGACCCGCGAGGCACTGCTCGAACTCGAGCGCCAGCAGGCCGACGCCGAGGCCCGCCAGCAGCGCGAGGTCTCGTCGGTAAAGGCGCGCGAGGAAGCCGAAACCTCGCGCATCCGCGCCGAAGAGCACACCAAGGCCGAACTCGCCCGCCTGCAGGCCGAGCAGGCCATCTCGGTGCAGCAGGAAAACGTGCTGCGCGAGAAGGAAGTCGCCGAGAACAACCGCATGCGTGCGGTGGCGATCGAGGAAGAGAAGGTCAAGCGCGCGCGCGAACTGGAAGTGGTGGATCGCGAGAAGGAAGTGACGCTGCAGCGCATCGACAAGGACCGCGCGGTCGAAGTGCAGAAGAAGGCGATCGCCGACGTGGTGCGTGAGCGCATCGTGGTCGAGCGCACCGTCGCCGAGCAGGAAGAGGCGATCAACGAACTGCGCGTCGTCGCCGAGGCCGAGCGCACCAAAAAATCCACCATCATCCTCGCCGAAGGTCAGGCCGAAGAGAAGATGGTGATGGAAGTCAAGGCTGCCGAGGCGCAGGAACGCCGCGCCCGCCACAAGGCCGCCGAGGAACTGACCATGGCCGAGGCCCGCCTCAAGGTCGCGGAGAAGGAAGCCGAATCCAAGAAGCGTGAAGCCGAGGGGATCGAAGCCCTCACCGCCGCCCCCGGCCTGGCCGACGCCAAGGTCATGCTGGTGACTGCCGACGCGCGCGAGAAGCAGGGCCTGATCGACGCCAAGGTCAGGATGGCCGAGGCCGAGGCCGTGGTGAAATACGGCGAAGCCGAAGCCAACGCCTTGCAGGCCCGCCTCGAAGCCGAGGCCGAGGGCAAGGAAAAGCTGGGTCTTGCCGACGTGCAGATCCGCAGCGCCGACGCCGATGCCACCGCCAAGATGGGCCTGGCCGAGGCCAAGGTCATCGAGGCCCGCTTCCAGGCCGAAGCTAACGGCCTGCGCGAGAAGTTCGACGCGATGAAGGCAATGAGCCCCGACACCCGCGCCCACGAGGAATTCCGCATGCGCCTGGAGAACGCGCACGCCGAAACCCTCAAGGCGATCGACGCCCAGACCGCCATCGCGCGCGACCAGGCCGAGGTGCTGGGCGCCGCGCTGGGCAACGCCCGCATCGACATCGTCGGCGGCCAGGGCGACTACTTCGAGCGCTTCGTGAACGCCTTGTCGGTCGGCAAGAGCATAGACGGCGCGATCGGCAAGAGCGACACCCTGAAGGTCGCGCTCAAGGACCATCTCAGCGGTGAACGCGACATGGTGGAAGACGTGCGTTCGATCGTCGGCGCCCTCGGCAGCTCCGCACCCGAACTGCAGAACCTGAGCGTGGCCGCATTGCTCACCAAGATCCTGCGCGAAGGCGACGACCAGCAGAAGGCGGCCCTGCAGGTGCTGCTCGACGGCTTCCGCAAGTCCTGAGAACCAAGGAGCACGACGCCATGAGCACGCCAATCCACTGCATCTGCACCCCCCGCCCGGCCCTGCATCCGCATCCACTGGCGGCTGGGCTGGAGGCGAAGCGCTGCGGCGACTGCGGCAACACCTTGCTCGCGCTCGACGACTACCGCCGCTGGCGCGAGCGCCTGCCGGCGGGGGTAGTCGAAACTGCCGACGCCGGCGCCACCGAACCGGTTCAGGAACCCGGCCACGCGCGCGGCTGCCCAGTGTGCAGCCGGCTGATGAGCCGCCACCGGGTCGGTCTGTCGCCCGACTTTCACATCGATCGCTGCAGCCCGTGCCAGCTCGTGTGGCTGGACGACGGCGAATGGCAGCAGCTCGAGCAGGCCGGCCTGCTGCTGCAGCTCGACAGCGTGCTCACGGACGCCTGGCAACGCCGCGTGCAGGCCGAGGAGTTGCGCCAGCGCCGCGAGGCCGACCTTCGCGCGCGCATCGGCGACGCCAACTACGATGAAGCCCTGCGCATCCGTCACTGGCTTGCCAACCACCCCCAGCGTACCGACATGATGCGCCTGATCAACGGCGACTGAGCGCCAACCCGGCCCACCAGGTCACGACGCGCTCACCGACGCACATTGACACACACTCGCCCGCACCGACCATGTCCGAACCGACCCGCACGCCCGATCCGACCGACGCCGATGCCACCGAGGCCCTGATTGCCGGCAGCGGCAGCTACGAGCTGCTGCGCCGCCGCCTGGCCGAACAGGGCAGCGCACTGCTCACCCGGACGCGCACCCTCAACGAAGCGCGCCTCAAGGCTTTCGGTCGCTCCGAGCAGGCACTGGTAATGCGCACCCGCGCCCGTACCGAAAACAACTGCATCGCCCGCGACATCGTGCGCATCGGCGACCTGTTGCTGTTCGGCTACAACGTCTATATCGGCCTGCGCAAGGAAACCTCGGTCGGCGACGTGTTCTCGCTGTACCGGCTGGCGGACCACGACGGGGCGGAGGAACTCGAGCCGGTTGCCACGGCCGGCAGCTTTCTGGACGACCCGCGTTTCGTCGCCGACTTCCGCGAACTCTACACCTACTACAAGCAGGCCAACCTTACCCAGCTACGGGTGCATCAGCAGAAGCTGCTGGCCGCCTTCCAGATCGGCCAGCAGCTTCACGACATCCGGGTTTTCCGGTGGACCGTCGAGAGCGACGGCTCGCTGCGCTACCTCGACAACCGCGGCGAACGCGACATCGCCCTGCCGCCCACCCACGATTTCGAGTGGACCGCCACCACGCGCGAGGACCACGTCGGCGGCAAGCACCCGCATGTGAACATCCTCGACACGGTCTTTGTCGAAACCACCGGCGGCGACCTCACGATCAAGGTCGAGAACAACACCGAAAGCGGGCTGGGTGTCTACAGCGAACCGGTGGACGATCGCAACCAGTCGCTTGCCGACGCCGAAATCGCCTACGCCCGACTGGGTTCGCTGATCCTGCTGAGAATCCGTCCCTACCGCGAAAAGACCGAACGCTACCTGGTGTTCAACACCCGCAGCCAGCAGGCGGTGCGGCTGGACGCCATCGGCCGCTCCTGCGTGCAACTGCCCGAGGACCACGGCGTCATCTTCCCTGGCGGCTACTACCTGCAGTCTGGCGAACACAAGCGTTTCGACCTGCCCGCCGAAATGCGTGACGGCTTGCGCTTCAAGCGCATGCTGCGCTCGCCCAACGGCGAGGACGTGCTCTACGTCTTCTACCAGCCGGAGCTCGGCCACTACGCGCTGTTCTCCTACAACCTCATCGAGAAGACCCTCGCCACGCCCATCGTCTGCAACGGCTACGCCCGCTTCGACGACGGGCGCATGCTGGTCTTCCAGGCCGAGGGGCCCGACGCCACCCGCAACCATCCCATGCAATTGTGGCGCACGCCCTTCGCCAGCGACGAGCACGCCGCCGGCCTGGGCACGGGACAAGGCTTCTTCGGCCGCATCGGCAACCCGGAACTGGTGCGCGGCATCGCCGAACTCACCGCGATTGCGCGCGCGGTGGCCGAGCAGACGCCCACCCGCAACGCCTACGAAGCGCTCATCCGCCAATGCGGCCGGGCGCTGGACGCCTACTTCTGGCTGGGCGAAGCCGAGGCCGGCGCCTTGGACGCAGACCTGCGTGCCATCGTTGACGGCGCGCGCACCACCCTGGACGAATTCGAAAACGTCGAGGGCATCCGCCGCGACACCCGGCGCGCCCTGGACGACGCCGAG
Source organism: Rhodocyclaceae bacterium (assembly GCA_046295975.1). Taxonomy (GTDB): domain Bacteria; phylum Pseudomonadota; class Gammaproteobacteria; order Burkholderiales; family Rhodocyclaceae; genus UBA2357. Next base: position 3,879 of record JBKBMG010000047.1, on the reverse strand, counting down.
GCTCGCCAGCGCGAACTGGCCACCTCCATCGCCAGCATGCTGTGGCAACGGCCCGATGACTTCGTCGCCGCCCTCGGCCTGCTGCGCGAGCAACGCGGCCGGCTGCAGATGCTGCGCGAACTGCGCTACGCCGACCTCGGCCGCATCGACGCCATGGACGCCACCGCCGCCGAGGAACAGCAGCGTGTTGGCGAGCGCGCCTTGCGCTTTCTCGCCGAGGACGGCGCCTTCGACAGCCATCGCCACGACCTCGAAAGAGTCGCCGCCCACATCCCCACCGCGGCGACCAGCGAGCAAGTCGCGGCACTGCTGGGCGAACTCGATGCCGCCGCCGCCGGCCTGGACCTCCTCACCGAGCAGATCGGCGGCCTGCCGGGTGGCGACGCCGTGGTGCGCACCCGCATTCTCGACGGCATCTCGGCGATCTACGCCGACATCAACCGCCTTCGCGCAGAAGCACGCAACCGCCGTCGCGCCCTGGGCTCCACCGAAGCCGCAGCCGAATTCGGCGCACAGTTCCGGCTGTTCGGCCAGGCAGTGGAAAACGCGCTGGAACTCGCCGACACCCCGGAGAAGTGTGACGACGCTCTTACCCGCCTGCTCGCCCAGCTCGAAGAGCTCGAAGGCCGCTTTGCCGATCAGGACACTTTTCTCGCCGACATCGCGGCCAAGCGCGAATCGGTGTACGAAGCCCTCTCCGCCCGCCGCCAGGCACTGCTCGACCAGCGCCAGCGCCGCGCCCAGGGGCTGGCCGACGCCGCCGGCCGCATTCTCGACGGCGTGCCGCGGCGGGTGGCGCAATTCACCCAGGTCGAACAGGTCCACAGCTACTTCGCCGCCGACGCCCTGCTGGCCAAGCTGCGCCAGCAGATCGAGGACTTGCGCGCGCTTGGCGCCGGGGTTCTGGCCGACGACGTCGATACCCGTCTGCGCACCGCCCGCGACCAGGCGATCCGCGCGGTCCGCGACCGCCGCGAACTGATCGCCGACGACGGCAACACCCTGCGCTTCGGCCGCCACGCCTTCACCGTCAACCGCCAGCCGCTGGACCTCACCCTGGTGCCGCGCGGCGGCGGGCTGGCCTACCACCTCACCGGTACCGACTATTTCGCCGCCGTCGCCGACGCCCGTCTGGACGCCCTCAAGCCTTTCTGGGATCAAGCGCTGAGTTCGGAAAGCGACGCGCTGTACCGCGCCGAGTACCTCGCCGGACGCCTGCTCGATGCGGTGCTCGACGGCAGCGGTCCGCTTGGCTGGGAGGCCCTGCAGACCCTGGTCACCGAGGCACCCGACGGTGAAGGGCAGCTACTCGAGCACGTCCGCAGCTTCAGCGCGGGCCGCTACCAGGAGGGCTACCAGAAAGGCGTGCACGACCACGACGCCGCCCGCATCCTGGCGGCGCTGGCGACTATGCAGGCCACCGCAGGGCTGCTCGCCTTCGGCCCCGCCGCGCGCGCCCTGGCGCTGCTCTACTGGCACCACGACTGCCTGGACGCCGAGCGCGACTCGCTCGCACGCCGCGCCCGTGCCGCCGCGCAGATGACCCAGTTGTTCGGCGCACGCGCCACGCTCGCGCAACTCGAACACGAGTGCGAAGCGTCCCTGCACCAGTTCCTGTCCGGCTCGGGTCGTGCGTTCGGCTTCGCTGTCGAGGCCGAAGGCCATGCCGCACTCGCCACCGAAGCGGCGCGCTACCTGGTGCGCCAGCTTGCCCAGCCGCGCGGCGGACAGGTGTGGGTGGTGTCCGGTACCGGCGCCGACCTCGCCGAAGCCCTGCAGCGCGAGCTGGAGCAGCGCGGACAGTTCGCCGACTGGCAGCGCGACCTCGAAGCGGCCGCGCCCGTCGAGCGCTGGCAGCTGGCGCGCGACTGGGTGACGGCCTTCGCTGCCGAACACGGTGGGGGCGACACCTGGTGCGACGACGCGGCTGGCGTGCTCGCAGTGGCCGCCGAGCGCACGCGGGTCAACGCCGAGCTCGACCGCCGCGTCGACGGCCTGCTGGGCGAACACCCGCGCATCATCGACGGTGCGATGACCCTCAACCTCAACGATTTCCGCGCCCGCTACCTCGACCACCTGGGCCGCGTCGTGCCCGCTTTCGAAGCCCTGCAGGCGCTGCGGCTGGAACTGGTCGAAGGCGGCAAGAAGCGGCTGCGGCTCGACCAGTTCCGGGCCAAACCCTTGTCCTCCTTCGTCCGCAACCGCCTCATCGACGAAGTCTACCTGCCCCTGATCGGCAACAACCTCGCACGCCAGATCGGTGCGGCGGGCGACGCCAACCGCAGCGACCGTTCCGGCCTGCTGTTGCTGATCTCGCCACCGGGTTACGGCAAGACCACCCTGATGGAGTACGTTGCCGACCGCCTGGGCATGATCTTCGTACGCATCAACTGCCCCGCCCTGGGCCATGACGTGACCGCCACCGACCCCGCCGGCGCCACCCATTCGGCCGCCCGGCAGGAACTCGAAAAGCTCAACCTGGGGCTGGCGATGGGCAACAACGTCATGCTCTACCTGGACGACATCCAGCATACCAACCCGGAGTTCCTGCAGAAGTTCATCGCGCTGGCCGACGGCACCCGCCGCATCGAAGCCGTACGCGACGACGGCCAGCCCTTTACCGCCGACCTGCGCGGCAAGCGCTTCGCAATCGTGATGGCGGGCAACCCGTACACCGAGTCCGGCGACGTCTTCAAGATTCCGGACATGCTGGCCAACCGTTCCGACATCTACAACCTGGGCGACGTGCTGTCCGGGCGGGAGGACTTGTTCGCCCTGTCCTACATCGAGAACTGCCTCACCGCCAACCCGGTGCTGCTGCCGCTGGCCTCGCGCGATCCCAAGGACGTACACCTGCTGGTGCGCCTGGCCGAGGGTGAGGACGTCGCCACCAGCGCCTTCAGCCACGGCTACAGCAGCGCCGAACTGGGTGAGTTGAGCGCCTTGCTCAAGCGCCTGTTCCGCGCCCGCGACCTGCTGCTCAAGGTAAACCTCGCCTACATCGACTCGGCCGCCCGCCACGACGCCTACCGCACCGAACCGCCGTTCAAGCTGCAGGGCAGCTACCGCAACATGACCAAGCTCGCCACCAGCATCACGCCGCTGATGCGCGACAACGAGCTCGATGCCCTGCTGCGCGACCACTATCGCGGCGAGGCGCAGACCCTCACCACCGGCGCGGAGGAAAACCTGCTCAAGCTTTCCCAGTTGCTCGACAGCATGAGCCCGGAGGAACAGGCGCGCTGGAACGACATCTGCGAGGAATTCGTGCGCCGGCGCAAGCTCGGCGGTGACGACGCCGACGCCGGAGTACGCATCGCCGCCACCCTGATGGAAATCGTCCGCGCCGTGGAAGGCCTGCGCGCCGCACCCGAGCTCGACCGCAGCGTACGCGACGGGCTGGCCCAGCTCACCGAGGCCTTGCACGCCATCCAGCCGCGGGTGCAGGTCGAGGCCCCCGACATCGACTGCCTCACCAACACCCTCAAGGAGATGTACGAGACCTACGACCGCGTGCTGGTGCCGCTGGTCACCGCCACCTACCGCAAGATGCGCCTGGACCACACCATGTGGGAGGAAATGAAGCGCATAGGCGGCCTGGTCGAACGCATGGAGGCGCTCAGCGTGCCGCGCGCCTCCCGCTCGGCCAGTGCCGGCCAGGCCAATGGCAACATGCCCCAAGCCCCTGCGGACACCCCGCCGTCGCCCACGACGGCGCCTGCCCCGCCCGCCCCTGAACCGCCCCAAACTCACGCACGCAAACGCCGCGAGCGCGGCGAGCCGGAGCGCTAGGGAAACACTGATTAAACCCGTTCGCCCTGAGCTTGTCGAAGGGCATTCCTCAGAAAATCAAGGGCTTCGACAGGCTCAGCCCGAACG
>JBKBMG010000046.1:0-39505 GCA_046295975.1 Rhodocyclaceae bacterium | reverse complement strand
ATTGCACGACAATTAAACGACCGCCCTCGAAAGTGTCTCGGATTTGAAACACCTGCTGAAGTCTTTGCACGGGAAATCATGAACTTACAACCCGGTGTTGCACTTCAGACTTGAAACCGCCGTGGTTTCGAGGCTTTCAATCTTGTTGCCGACAATGTGTCGAATGTCAAAAGAGATGGTTCGTTCAATCGTTTCATTCAGGGCCTTAGTCCTGACGCTCCATGTTTGGGCGAACCAGCACGCGGCGCTCTTCATTCCCATCCCGAACTCAGACAGTCCGCTACGGTCCGTTGGGACTTGCGCAGTTCGAAATGCTCGCGGGAAGTCGGCTGTAGAAATACCGGCAGCGTTGTCTGTGATGAGGATTTGACCCGGCTCCGCCGAATCGACCCGAACATCTACACGCAACCGGAAATCTTGCCCGTGTAGCGCAATGAGTTCGTCTCTATTTGCAATGTAGCTCTGGAGTGCGTTGTCGATGAACTCTGCGATGGCAAACCATGGCTTGTAGTTCAGGTGCCGAAGCACCGAAAGCATGGAGACCTCAGGCCGTATTTCAATGGGTCCAAGGCTTTGATCATCAGCCATTACACAATCTCTAATTCTTTACGGTCTTGATTGGTAGGCCGCAAGGTGTCGGTGGCTAACAGCGCTCTTGCCACCATCTCCACAACACGAGAGTTGACTGCGTTACCGAGTGCGTGAAACGCCTTCGTGACGCTCTCAGGGAGTTCTTTCAGGTCATCAAGACTCTGAAGGCGCGCACACTCCTGCGGTGTCATGTACCTTTTCTGCCAAGCAATAATGGGGACCTGCGTGTCGGTCATCGCGATGAGGCTCGGTGCAGTTGTGCGACGCTTTACGCGTACGCCCGACGCGCGGAACTGAATAACATACTGCCAGATATCACGTTTACCGCCTTTGACATTCCATTCGAGCTTTTGAAGACTGGACGGGAACTTGAGAAGCTTAGGAAGCCAAGGGTCAATCCACTCCTGGTTTACTTTGTAGAACTCCCGATTCTGCCGAATAAAGTCCTGCTTCCATTTTGGAAACATGAACGTCTGCGTGCGAGCATGGCTGGGAAGTGCTTCCCAGCGGTCATCTAGGCTCTTGAGTGCGCCAACATTAGCGCCATGACTGCCTTTAAAGCCTTTCAGCCCGTCAGCGCCAAGGCGTTCGCGTAACGCCCAGGGCGTCGTTTCCTTATAGGGATACGTTGCCCCCCATTCCATCGACCAAAGTGGAAACGAGGGAAGTTCAACGGTAGCCGGACAGGTCCTAAGAAACTCGTCCCAAACATGGAGACATTCCTGCACCTGTGGAGACAGCTTCTTCGCACTTACAGGGTTGTCGTCCAGAATGCTGTCGATTTGCGTATCGGCGTCGCTGGTTTTTGGCCAAGCGAAGCCATCCAACGGATTGCGCGACCCGACGATGTAGACACGCTCTCGAATCTGAGGAATGCCGAAGTTGTGCGGAGAAAAGCGCTCGGCGGCGATATGGTAGCCCAAACTTTGTAGGGCTTCCTGAATCTTGAGCCAAGTCTGGCCCTTGTCGTGCTTGAGGAGGTTCGGCACATTCTCCAGGATGAAAAAATTCGGCTGTTTTGCTCTGAGAATTTCGGCGACGTTGTTAAACAAGGTCCCTTGCTCCGTGCATTCGAAACCGAGTTGCTCCCCCGCCTTCGAGAACGGCTGGCACGGAAATCCCGCAGTAAGCACCTCATGGTCTGGCACTTCTCTGGGATCTATAAGTCTGATATCACCCTCAGGCCGGATGCCGAAATTGGTTTGATAGAGGTCACGGAGATGCTCCTTCCACTCTGCCGCGAAGACGCAGGTCCCACCTAAACGGTCAAGCGCTAGGTGAAAACCTCCGAGGCCAGCAAATAGGTCGATAAAGCGAAAGGACATCATTTTTAGTGTGGCTTGGTTGATATTTTGGTTGTAAGAACCGTTTGAACTCGCATTCAACCGAACCCACAATGCGGCAAGGGTGTCAACTTAGGTCGCGCGAGACTGTACCCATTTACGGTATGTTGTACGTTCTGTCAAGTGACACGCCTCGTGTGGGCTTGACCAACTCAGCACTCAATAACAACTTATATAGAAACCGTCAAGGACAAAATCTAGGGAGTTCTTGTCTTGACGTGCAAACCGCGATCATCGTCAATCCGGTCAGCCTGCGGATCCCATTCTCTACCGCATTCCCCAGATCTAAGTTGCAGCATCACCGCCATTCGCTTCACCTGGGAATGGCACGATGGAGAAGACCTGGCGACGCACATCCACATGGCTTGGCTCAATGGCATTGCTGCCATTGGTTTTGGCTGCCTCGTTCTTGGCCCTGCGCCCCACCCATGCCGCTGACGACACTCCGGAGCGTGACCAACTCGCCACGATCAAGCGTCAGATCGACCTGCTCGAGCGAACGGCCCTGCACAGCGCGAACCTCGCCCGCGCCGAGCGCGCCCGCTACCACTTCGACCATACCCGCCTGCGCGAAGACCTCCAGCGCATCCGCGCCGGCATCAACGACTACCTGACACCCCAGCGCGCGCAACCGCGCGATCCGGTCGAACTGCTCGGCGACTACCGCCAGCCCGACCGCCCCTCCGACGACGAGGAGCCCCAATGAACGCCGCCCAGATCAGCGCCTTCCAGGCCAACGGCGGCTTCGCCCCCGCGGTCGTCGCCACGGCCGTGCTCAGCCTCGTGTTCGCCGTCCTGCTGCTGTGGGGCGTTTGGGCCATGCGCACCGCCTACACGGGCTGGGCCGAGCAACACCTCTCGCAACGCCAGTTCCTGGGTGTCGTCGTGCGCTTCGTCGCGATGTACCTGGTGCTGACCTATTTCCTCCTGTCCTGACCACCATGAAAGGCCCAACCGCCATGAAGAACCATCCGATTTCCCGTCGTTTCGCCTCCGCCATCCTCGCGCCGTTGGCATTGCTGGGCCTGCCGTTGTCGGCCTTCGCGCAGGGGCTGCCGACCATCGAGGACCCGTCACGTGGCACGGGCAGCGGCATCATGCAGACGCTGCAGAACTACGGCTACGACATCGTGCTGCTGATCGCGCTGCTCGTGGTCGCCTCGATGTTCGTGGGCGTGTGCTACCACGCCTACACGCGCTATTCGGAAATCCACACTGGCCGCGCCACCTGGGGCCAGTTCGGACTGACGGTGGCCGTGGGCGCGATTCTGCTGGTGGTCGGCATCTGGCTGCTCACCAAGGCCACGGGCGTCCTGTAAGGGCCGGCTGGTGATGGCCGCATCGACCGATACCGCACACGACGGGCTGGTGACCTTCCTGCCGCACCGGCTGAACCGCCAGCCGGTCGTGGTGCGCGGCCTGACCGCCGACGAGTTGTGGGTCTGCGCCGGGTTGTCCGCCGTGGCCGGGTTCGTCGTCGGCGTGCCGCTGGCCTGGGCCACGCACAGCATCGCCGTGGTGCCCACGGTGGTGGTGGCCGGGGTCGCGCTGGGCGTCTTTGGCGGCGGCGGTTTCCTGCGCCGACAGAAGCGCGGCCGACCCGACATCTGGATGTACCGGCAACTGCAGTGGCGACTGGCGATGCGGCATCCGCTGTTGGTGTCCTGGTTTGGGGAACACGGTCTCATCACCCGCTCGGGCCATTGGACGACGCGCAGGACCACCCGGCGCACTCGCGAACGAGGTGCGACATGAGCCGCTTCAGGAACGAAGTCCTCCACCTGCTGGCCCACGTGCGCACCTTGCGCCTGGCCGCTGGCGCGCTGTTCGTGGTGGCGCTGTTGCTCGGCTTCGGCTGGTGGAGTGCGCCCAAGCAGCTCACCATCCACGTGCCGCCGGACCTGCGTTCGGGCAGCACCCGCAAGTGGTGGGACGTGCCGCCCGAGAGCGTCTATGCGTTCGCGTTCTACGTCTGGCAACAGGTGCAGCGCTGGCCCACGAACGGCGAGGAGGACTATGCGCGCAACCTGCACGCGCTGTCGGCCTACTTCACGCCCGCCTGCCAGGTCTTCCTGCGCCAGGACTATGAACATCGTCGCCGCAGCGGCGAACTGCGCCAGCGGGTGCGCGGTATCTACGAGATTCCGGGGCGCGGCTACGGCGACAACCCCACCGCGCGGGTGACGACGGTTTCGAGCCGCGACTGGATCGTGACGCTCGACATCAGCGCCGACGACACGGCACGATCGACCAGACCGCCGTGTACCCCCGGGCAGTCATGCAGCGCGCCCTGGCAACCAATGCCGCGGCCGTCATCCTGGCCCACCAGCATCCCTCCGGCTGCATCGAGCCCAGCATGGCCGACCGGGCGATCACCTCGTGCCTCAAGTCGGCACTGGAGCTCATCGACATCCGGGTGCTGGACCACTTCATCATCGGCAAGGGCGAGCCCTACTCGTTCGCGGAGGCTGGCCTGCTGTAGCCGGCATCACCCTGCACTGGCCCGTACTCAGGCCCGTGCAGGTCGTCGTCTTGCAAGGCATGTCAGGTACACTCGAACGATGAACTCCTCGCGTTGTTCCGAGGCCTTGACGTCTCGGCGCAGCAGGCCAGCCGGCGGTCGCACCACCACTGTCGGCTGCTGATGCCCCGCGACCGCGTCAGCGGTCCGCCAGCTCTCTCCGAAGGGCGTATTGCTCCGGCGTCAAGATGCCGCGCAGGCGATTCACGAAGTCGACGTGAATCTCCGCGATCTCCCGTTTGAACTGTTGTAAGCGACCAAGACGTTCCGCCAAGGCGCAGCTGTCGACTCCGTCGAAAGCGGCAACGGCGATCTCCCGTTCCAGCCTGCCGGCCTCGGCCTGGCGGGACTGCGTCGGGCCGCGCACGTCGGCGATGAGTTGGTCGATGGCCTGCTGTTGGCCGCCTTCAATGCGAAAGTCATCGCCGTTGTCCTTGATCAAGCCCAGCACGTGCGGCAGATGGAAAGGATGGATCAAGGAATACTGCGCGGGCGTCGGTTCGATCCGCGCGCAGGCCTCGCCGCCGGGGCGGACTTCGGCCCGAACTGTCAGGCTGAGGAACGACGACAGGATGAGGACGGCAAGCTTGCTGTTCAGGTTCATGGCGATACTCCTTCAAGGGATAAACCGAGTCGTGGACGAGCCGCTATCAGCAGCGCGACCGCCAGCGCCGCAACGGCGAGCGCAGCCAGCATGCCGGGGTAGCCGAGGCGGTCAAGCAACAGCCCGGCTGGCGGCGCGACAGCGATCCGGCCGAGCGTAAACAGGCTGGCCTGCAGGCCGTAGTCGGCGGCCCGCCAGTCATCGCGCGCGAACTCCATCATCAGCGCGAAGGCGAGCGCGGAAGCCACACCCATGGCGACCGCGAGGAATGCGGCGGCGGCGACCAGCCCGGCTTGCGTCCCGTACCCGGCAGCGGCGGCCATCAGCGCAAGCGCAAGGACATTGGCGCCAGCGGAGAGCGGCAGAGCCCGAAGGATGAGCGCACGCGGCACAAGTCCGGCACCGAAACTCGCCAGCGCCCCGAGGGCACCGCCGCCGACACCGGCAATCCAGGCGACCTCGCTGGCCGGAAAGCCGCGATCAAGTAGCAGCGGCTTGAGATAGACCCACGCGGCGGCGACGAAGGGAAAGTAGCCGAGCAGCACCACCGTCCAGATCCCCGCCCCCACCTGTTGGAAGAATCCGCGCCACACGGCGAGCGGCGTCGAGCGGTGGGTGCCGGAAACACTGCCATCCTCCTCTATGCATCCAAGCAGCACCAAGGCCACGAGCAGGCAGCCCCCCAGCAGCAGGAAGGGTGCCGCCCAGCCAAGCGCCTGCTGCAACAGCAGCATCGCGCCACCGCCGACGATCGCGCCCGCGAACGTGGCGGCCGAGCGCACCCCGCCGGCGCGGGGGCGCTCCTCGGCGGGAAACAGCTTGATGGCCAGCGCATTGACCGGGATATCCGCCCAGGTGGCACACAGGGCGGCCAGCAGCGTCAGCGCGAAGAGGATGCCTTTGTGGGCATCCGCCCCCAGCGCGGCCAGGGACAGCAGGGCCAGGAGGTAGCCGCCGCCGGTGAGCCACGCCCAGCGCCTGTAGGGACGATGGCCCGCCCGCCAACGTTCGATTGGCAAGGCCAGGAACAGCTTGAACACGGCTGGCAGGCCGGCCAGTTGGAAGAGCCCGATCTCCGCGCCCGACCAGCCCTGCTGCCGCATGACGAGCGGCAGTCCCAGCCAGAGATAGATGGCCGGTGCCGTCAGCGCGAAGTTGATCCAGCCGAACAGCACGTGGCGCACGCGCATGCGGGAAAGGGCCATGCTCATGCCTCCTTCCGGGCGACAACGACCTGCAGCGGCGCCATCGGAAACAGGCACGAGACAAAGGTCTCGATGCGGCCGAAACCGATGCGCCGCAGTACCGCAGCCATGTCGCCCCGGTGGCCGACATTGCGCCCCTGCATCAGCATGGGCAGGTAATACTGCAGCACCTCGACCGCTGCGGCCGGCGTGTCGCCGATCTCTGCGTGCGCACAGATCAGCGCGCCGCCCGGCCGCAGCGCGGCGAGAATCTTGCGCAGGACCGCCTCGGTATCCGGCACGAAGTGCAGCACCGAGGAACACCAGACGAGGTCGTAGTCGCTACCGCCCACACTGCCGATCGCGTCGACCGCCACGTCGCCGCCGAGCACGGAGAGCCGGTCTGCAAGGCCTGCGGCGGCGATGTTCTCGGCCGCGACGGTCACGGCTTCGGGGAAATCGAAGACCACGCCGGAAAGCCCGCCCTGTCGCCGCGCCAGTTCGATCGCCACCCAGCCAGGGCCTCCGCCCAGGTCGAGCAGGTTCGTCGCCGCCGCGAACTCCGGCAGGCGCGACACGATCTCCAACGCGGCCGGCACGGTGGCCGCATGCTGGTCCTGGGCCAGTTGCCCGCGCGCGGCGGCGGCCCACTGCTCGGCCATGCGTTCGAGGGCCTGCCCGCCTTCGGCCTGCGCCCCCTGCCGTACCTGATCGCGCAACAGTCCTGCGGCCTGCCTGAGCCGGGCCTCACGGTAGCGCCAGGCGTCGCCGGACCAGGTGGGAGACGCGGTCAGGAAGTAAGCGCGTGCGACTTCCGCAATGCCGTACACGGTCTCCGATCCCCCGATGTAGTCCACGGCGGGGCGCGCAGATCGCTCCATCAGGCGCATGCCCCACAGCAGCTCGAGCAGGTGCGCGGTGTTCCGGGAATCCAGGTCGAGCTGGGCGGCGAGCTCGTCGGGTGTTCGAGGCTCGACCAGGGACTCGAAGATGCCCAGCGCCAGGGCCGCGCTCAGCGCCTCGGCCTGGACGGGCACGGCCGCCAGCGCCCAGTAGCGTTGCAGAGGGTGTTGTTGTTCAGGATTCATGTGCCTTGCTCCGTTTACATGCGCCAGATCAGCCGCACGCCCAACTCGCGCGGCGGGCTGTAGATGGTGGCCACGCCGTTGAGAAATCCGACGGTGTCGTACTGCTTGTTCGTGGCGTTATGGACGTAGGCGGACAACTCGGTGCGCCCGAAGGTGTAGCCCGCCAGCAGGTTGACGACGCCGTAGCCCGCCCGCCCATAGGTGTTCGCGGCGTCGAGATAGACCTTGCTCGCGCCACTCAGATGGGCTTGGGCATACCAGCCTTGCGGGGCGTCGTAGCGCACCCCGAGGTGGCCGGTGATATCCGGTGCGAGCGGGTTGTGCTTGCCCTTGAAATCATTGGCGCCATCCCGGAACTCGCGAAAACGGGTGCGATTCAGCCCCAGCGCGGCCTGGAGCTGCCAGCCCGAACCGAGCAGGTACTGCAGCTCGGCATCGATGCCCACCGGACGCGCCGACGCCGCATTGGTGAGGAACATCTGGCCGGGCAGGCCGATCTGCTGGACCTGCATGTCACGCACGTCCATGACGTAGGCCGCGACGCCGTAGCGCAGGCGCCGCGCCAGGAGCCGCCCCTTGACGCCAAGCTCGAAGGAGCGCACCCGTTCCGGTTGGTAGCGCCGGTAGGCCTCGGGCGCGAAGGCATTGAAACCGCCGGCACGAAAGCCGTCGGCGACGCTGGCATAGACCTGTGCGTCCTGCCGCCATTGGTACTGCAGCGCCACCTTGGGCGAGAAGCGGGTCCATGCGCGCGACTGTTCGCGCTCCCCGGCCAGGGCAAAGCGCACCTCGTTGCGCTCGATGCGAGCACCCGCCGTGACCGTCCACCGATCCGCCAGCGGGACGATCCAGTGGGTGAACAGTGCCGCCGAGTGGCCCTTTTGCGTGGCCGAGGTCGTTGTCGAACCCAGCGGAATCTTCTGCCCGAAACTCAGGTCATGATCGTCGCGGTCCGCGTAGAATCCCGCCAGCCACTGCGCCGGGCCCACCCTGCCCTCCAGGCGGAATTCCTGCGACAAGGTGCGGAAGTGATGGTCGCGGCTCACATGCAGCATGTCCGCCGGCATGAAGTCGATGTCCTGCATGATGCGGTCGGTGAATTCGTTGTTGGCCGTGATCGAGCGCAGGTTCAGGTCGGGCGCCAGTTCGTGCGCGATGTCGAGCGACACGGTGCGCGCGGTCGAATCGTTCCAGCTGTCGGTGCCGGAGCGCACCGTGGCGCGCGGTGCGCTGACTGCCCCCCAAAGCGAGCCCGCGTCGCGATACTCGCGTTGGGCATAACGCAGCGTGACATCGGTTCGATCGCCGGGCGTCCAGCGCAAGGCCAGGCGGCCGTTACGGCGTTCGCGGTCGTCCTCCTTGCCGCCCTTGAAGGCGTTGTCGATGAAACCGTCCTGGGTGAAGAACTCGCCAGCCACCCCCAGGTAGAGGGTGTCCTCCACCAACGCACGGCTCGCATCGAAACGCAGCGCACACTTGTCACGGCTGCCGAGCTCCGCCGAGACAACGGCGTAAGAATCGTTTCCCGGCTGGCGTGTGACGATGCTGACCACGCCTGCCTCGGCGTTGCGCCCATAAAGCGTGGACTGCGGCCCACGCAGCACCTCCACTCGCTCGATGCCCAGCAGGTTGTCGTCGAAACCCTGCCCGCGCAGCGTAGGCACGCCATCGACCACCAGCGCGACCGAGGACGAGAATCCTATGACGTTGGCCGTCAGGCCGCGCATCACCGGCGGCTGCAGGCCCGACTGCCCCGACGCCTGGAAGGTGAAGCCGGGCGTCATCCGCGCCACGCCTTCGAGGCTGTCGATGCCGGCGGCTTGCAGGTCTTCGCCGTCGAAGGCCGAAACGCTGGCGGGGACGCGCTCAAGCGCCTGCGATTGCTTGTTCGCCGTGACCGTGACGGCGGGCAGCTCCTGTACTTGCGCCTGCTGCGCCGCGGCCGGCAGGGCCGCGCCCATCAGCGCCAGCAACCCGGCCGCGCGGCTGGAAATCGTGGGCATCGCTTGTCCTCCTCAAGTTCATGTGGACCGCATGGTATTCGTCAATGCGAACCGTTCTCATATAAAATCGATTGCGTTCGGGAGGGTTTTGTATGCAAACGGGAGCGAGGCGTGGTGTCATGACGGATTTCGTGCGCGCGACGGATGCGGCCGGGCCCGCGGTCCAGGGGGCAAGCGCAACGCACGTGGCGTTGCCCGACCGCTTCGGCGATTGCTGGATCGAGCGAACCGCGCTCGACGATGGGCTGACCGTGGTGCACTCCCACTACCGCCCCACTCGCGAACTGGCCGAAGAGACCGTCCAGACGGGCAGCAGCCCGACACTGGTCATCACCCTGGGTCTGGCGGGTGAGTCCGGCTTCGTGGCGCGGGAAGGAACCCGCCTGCGTTTCCGGGCCGGGCACACGACCCTCACCGCTTTCAACGAGAGTCGCGGCGAGCGGCGTTTCAATGCGGAAGGAGCGGTACGCCAACTGCGCCTGGTGCTCACCGGAACGGTGCTGTCGCGCTACCTCGGCGAGGCGGCTGTGGCGCGCCTGGCCAGCCGCACGGGCGTGCGCATCCTCGGCGAGCACGCGACGCCGCCCTGGTGTCGCGCCTTGCTGCGCCCCCAGGTCGCATCCGAGGCGGCAACGCCGCTGGATCAGCACATCGCCGCGCTGACGCTGGCGGCCGATTATCTGCGCCCGCTCATGCCGACCGGCGCGTCCGCCGCGCCGTCATCCACGCATCTCGGCGCCGACGACATCGACAAACTCCAGCGCGCCCGCGACCTGATGCAAAACCACATGGACCGTGCATTGACGATTGCGTATCTCAGCGCAACCGTGGGCATGAACGAGTGCAAGTTCAAACAGGGCTTTCGCGAACTGTTCGGCGCCCCACCCCATCGATTCCTGCTGGAGTTGCGCATGCGGCGCGCGTGGATGCTACTGGAGTCCGGATCGCGGGTGGCACAGGCCGCCTACGCAGTCGGTTACGAGCACCCCGCCAGTTTCAGCGCGGCATTTGCACGGTATTTCGGGCGTACGCCGAAGTCGGTTCGTTGAGGATGCGACGCCCTTCATCCGACGCGGGCCAGACTATCCAAAGGACGACATGCCTGGATCTCCAGGGTAGCCACGCCCATCTCCCGCAGTTCGGTGCGTAGCCGCGCTACCGTTTCGGCATCCATGTCAGGCGGGACAGTGCAGCGGACCTGGTGGGCAACCCCGGAAGCGAGCAGCAACCGCAGCGCATTGCGGGCCGGACTGCCCCCATCGCAGCCGACGATGTGGGCGTAGTCGCCGAACGGCGCCTTGACGTCGAAGCCGACCCAGTCGAGCAGCGGCAGCACGGCGGCGAACCGCTCCGGGTAGATGCCGGCGGTGTGCAGCCCGGTGGCGAAGCCCAGGGCGCGAACCTCGGTGAGCGCGGCGGCCAGACCGCGCTGCAGCAGCGGCTCGCCGCCGCTGAACACGACGCCGTCGAGCAGGCCGCGACGCGTCGCCAGCCAGGCGTGCACGTCGGGCCAGGATCGATTGCCGTCGTGCGGCGGCAGGAGATGCGGATTGTGGCAGTAGGTGCAGCGCCACGGGCAGCCCTGGCAGAACACGACGGCGGCGAGCCGGCCGGGAAAGTCGATGGTGGTGAACGGCACCAAGCCACCCACCGCCAGCCGGGGCTCAGGCATGGGCCGTGCGTCCGCCATCGGGTTCGATGAAGTGGCGCCGCTCGGCGTGCTCGCCCTGCTTGCCGGCGTTGAACTCGGACACCGGGCGGTGGTAGCCCATGACGCGCGTCCAGACTTCGCAGCGCTGGCGTTCGTGGTCCTGCAGGGGGAGGTGTTCGGTAGTCGGGGACATGGTCGCTCCTTAGGTTGTGGGTAAGAGAATCAGTGGGCCTGCCCGCGGCGGGCGAGGAGTTCTTCGTCGCACTTGGGGCAGAACTCGTGTTCGCCTGCGAGATAGCCGTGCTTCGGGCAGATCGAGAAAGTCGGCGTCACGGTGATGTAGGGCAGGCGGAAGCGCGTTAGCGCGGTGCGCACGAGCTGCCGGCAGGCCTCGGGGGTGGAGATGCGTTCGCGCATGTAGAGGTGCAGCACGGTGCCGCCGGTGTAGCGGGTCTGCAGGTCATCCTGGCGCAGCAGGGCCTCGAAGGGGTCGTCGGTGAAGCCCACCGGCAGTTGCGAGGAGTTGGTGTAGTAGGGCTGCTCCGCCGTGCCGGCCTGCAGGATGCCGGGCCAGCGCTTGCGGTCTTCCCTGGCGAAGCGGTAGGTGGTGCCTTCGGCCGGGGTGGCCTCCAGGTTGTAGAGGTTTCCGGTCGCCTCCTGATAGTCGCGCATCTTGTCGCGCAGCCGGTCGAGCAGGCGCAGCGCCAGGGCGTGGCCTTGCGGATCGGTGATGTCGTGTTCGCCGCGGCTGAAGTTGCGCACCATCTCGTTGATGCCGTTCACGCCAATGGTCGAGAAGTGGTTGCGCAGTGTGCCGAGGTATCGCCGGGTGTAGGGGAAGAGGCCGTCGTCCATCAGCCGCTGCACGACCTTGCGCTTGATCTCCAGGCTGTCGCGAGCCATGTCGGCGAGGCGATCGAGCTGCGCGAACAGCGCCGCTTCGTCGCCCGCATGCAGATGGCCGAGGCGCGCACAGTTGATCGTCACCACGCCGATCGAGCCGGTCTGCTCGGCCGAGCCGAACAAGCCGTTGCCACGCTTGAGGAGCTCGCGCAGGTCGAGCTGCAGGCGGCAGCACATCGAGCGGACATGGTTCGGCTTCATGTCAGAGTTGAGGAAGTTCTGGAAGTACGGCAGGCCGTACTTGGCGGTCATCGCGAACAGGCGCTCGGCGTTGTCCGACTCCCACGGAAAGTCAGGGGTGATGTTGTAGGTCGGGATCGGGAAGGTGAACACCCGCCCGCGCGCGTCGCCCGCAGTCATCACCTCGATGTAGGCGCGGTTGATCAGATCCATCTCGGCCTGCAGCTCGCCGTAGCGGAAGGGCATCTCCTCGCCCCCGATCACCGGCACCTGCTCGCGCAGGTCCTCCGGGCACACCCAGTCGAAGGTGAGGTTGGTGAACGGGGTCTGGGTGCCCCAGCGCGAGGGCACGTTGAGGTTGTAGATGAATTCCTGCAGACCCTGGCGCACCGCCTCGAAGGACAGCCCGTCCTTGCGCACGAAGGGCGCGAGGTAGGTGTCGAAGGAGCTGAACGCCTGCGCCCCGGCCCATTCGTTCTGCAGGGTGCCGAGGAAGTTCACCATCTGCCCCAGCGCACTGGAGAAATGCCGCGGCGGCGTCGCTTCCGGCTTGCCCGGCACGCCGTTGAAGCCTTCGAACAGCAACTGGCGCAGCGACCAGCCCGCGCAGTAGCCGCACAGCATGTCGAGGTCGTGGATGTGCAGGTCGGCGTCGCGATGCGCCTAGCCGATCTCGGGCGGATAGACGTGCGACAGCCAGTAGTTGGCCACCACCTTGCCCGAGGCGTTGAGGATCAGCCCGCCCAGCGAATAGCCCTGGTTCGCGTTGGCGCGCACGCGCCAGTCGGAGCGGCCGACGTATTCGTCAACGGCAGCGGCCACGTCGACCAGGGTGCGGCGGTCCTCGCGCAGGCGCCGGTGCTGGTCGCGGTAGGCGACGTAGGCGTGGAAGGTAGCGAGATGGTTCGCATCGACCAGGGTCTGTTCTACGACGTCCTGCACCTGCTCGACGCTCGGCGCCGAACCGCCATGGCGATGGCGCAGCACCTTGAGCACGCGCGCGGTCAGCAGTTGCGCCTCGTCGGCATCGAACTCTCCGGTCGCGGCACCGGCGCGGACCAGCGCCGAAGCGATGCGCGCCGGATCAAATGGGGCGTCGCGACCATCGCGCTTGACGATGCGCGCGGGCAGCGCTGGGGATGGCAGCGCGGTCGGTCTGTGGTCTTCTACGACGCGTTCGGATTCATTCGAGAGCACGGCAGTTCTCCTGGCCGAGGGGCGGAGAACCGAAGATGCAGGAGCAGTGCCGGGCGGATTTCGCCCTGGGCAGGACTCGTCGCGACAGACGACTTGCGAACGGCAGCCAGCAACATGCTCGAACCTCTCTCCGGGGACACCCCGCCCCATCGTTGGTGGAAAGATGTTGAGGCAGGTCTCCTGGCTCTCGACTCGGACACGCTTCGTCGGCCTTCCCGGACAGCAGCCAGTGGCACGGGTGACGAAGCGCTCGTCGATCACAGTTGCGGGGGCAGCTCCGGTTTTGAGGTCATTGACCCGGCACCGGATTCCCTTTCAATCCCCGGAAGGGGAACCATCAACGGGGTGCAGTCTAGCTTCGTCGCGATGCCGTCGTCAAGCCGTAAACACTAGATGTAGTTGCTCTAACATGCGACACACCAATATGTAGTGTTAAACGCGCACTCCCTCTCAAGAGAGGCGGACGAATCACGTGCAGCGTATCCGGACAGATCATTTGCTTTCTGCAACACACGAATTTCTTGTTAGGAACACTTCTCATTAACGATAATCTATTCACCATGGTTGCGGTGCAGGCACCACGACCAACCCAGACCCAGGAGCCCGATGATGGAATTCGATGCCGAGGAGCGCCAGACCCCCTGCCCGCTGGGGCTCATCGCTGCCACCGTCGCACTGATGACACGCTACGCCGATCCCGCCCCCGGACAGACCGCCTCGGGTCCGTGTGACGTGCATCCGCTCCTGGCGAAGAAGATCGCGTCCAACCTCCTGTTCCTGCAGCACCACCCCGAGCTCCCGGCGCAGTTCGGGCAGGTCATGGCGCAGGTCCGTGCCCAGTGGGGCGACATGGTCGAGCGCGGTGCGGGCAACGCGCCGCTGCCGATGGCACACGCCTGCCCGTCGGTGCGCCACTGAGCGCGCGCCCTGCTCGATTGGAACCTTACCGAGCGCGCCATCCAACCCGATACGAGGAGTGTTCGTCATGCAAGCCGATCTCCAAGCCACGCAACAGGATCTGATGAGCGCAGTGATCGGCCATCTGGGCCGACTGGCACAAACCGGGTGCCCTCGCGCGAGCCATCGTGCCCGCCTGCCGATCGACCATATCGGCGAAGGCGACACCACGGTGCTGAGCCGCCTCGACGACCGGTCAGTCCTGTGCCTCGGCCGGGACGCATCCGCGGCACGCTTCGTGATGCGGCTGGTCGAGATGGCCGGTGGACGTTTCACCGATGATCCTCCCGACGACGCGGAAGACCTCGCACGCATCGAGCAGAGCGTGCACGCGGCCGACCTGGTGATCTGCCAGGCCGGCTGCATCAGCCAGAACGCATACTGGCGCGTGCGCGACCGTTGGCGGCGCACCGGCAGGCCCTGCCTTCTCGTGGAGCGCCCGAGGGCGATGCCCGAGGTTCAGCGCTGACCCCGACAGACTTCCCGATTTTTCCCACGCAACCAGGAGACCACGATGACATTCGAATCCAAGCACACTCCCCTCATGCGCGACCGCCTCTTTCGAACGGGCCTGCGGTCGACCGCCTTGGCCTTCGTGGCCTGCCTTGCCACCCATATCGTCACCTTGTTCGGCATCGTCGGCGCGACAATTCTTGACGCAGGCATCGCGGCCGCGGAAACCTGGGTCATCACCGACCAGTCGCATCCAACCGTCGGAGATGCGGACCGGCATGTCCTGCTCGATGCCCCCACACGACTCGAGATCGAACTCGGCTCCGGGCTACCCTCCGACCCTGAACAGGCGGCTGCTGTCGTCCAGCGCCACCTGAAGCAAGGCGGAACCGACCTGCAGCGCAGGATCGCCGCGGCCTACCAGGGCGTCACCGACGCCTGGAGCCTGGGCATCACCAAGGTCCCTGCCGTTGTGCTGGATCGTCGCTACGTAGTCTACGGCGACACGGACGTGGCCCGTGCCGTTGCCCGAATCGTGCAATACCAGAAGGCGCAGCCATAAGCCCCTGTCTGTCCAGACTATCGCGGTCGCTCGGCGCCGGCATCGTCGCAGCGTTGCTGAGCAATTCCGTGCAGTCCTTCGTCCTGGACACAGTTACTATCGTCGCGTCCACCTTGTTCCCGAACTGCCTCGAGTACCGCGTCACCGGAATCTGCTACTGGTTACTCTGCACCATGTTCGGTTGCTCGGTACGCACCTCGGTCAAAATGCACCACTACGTCCCGGATGCGTTCGTCTCGAGCTACTCGAACTCCGGCGAGAACCCCTGGATCGAAGTGCGTGCGATGAGCCTGCCCAATCCCACCGCCCAGGTCGGCGGCGACGGCACCACCAACGAGGCCCATGAAAAAAACCTTGCGAAGTTCAAGAACGCGGACGCGATCAGCCACCCGGGCGGCTACGTATTCGGCCAGTTCGCCAGCGCATTCGGCTACATCTGCGCGGGGACCGGCACGGCCTTCATGCCCTACCTGCTGAGCACGCTCTACACGGTGGCGTGGGCACTACAACATCCCCGAATCGCTGTACCCGGACGCCCAAAATCCCCGGCCCTGCGCGAGATCGGCACGCGCACCGCGCTGAACCTTTGAGGCAACGTCTATCCGCGCGGCGGCTTCCTGTACCAGGTGAACGACTACAAGGCTGCGGCGGCGCCCGCAAGCAACCCACCAACCAACCGGTAGCCTGCCGTTCACGACCCACGTAACCGCGCCACGACTGGCCCAGCCAGCGGCCGAGGCGCTCAGCGTTACCGAGACGGGTTATCGTGTTCATGGGCGTCGCCTGCTGCATGCGTGATCCGGTCATTCCATTCTGCTCCAGTCCGACTGGCTGGCGGCCATCAAAGCGTTCCAATCGTCGGGCGGATTGCCCCGCCCCAGCATCTTCTCGAAAACCGCATACGGATCGGACTTGTAGCCGGCCCATCAGGCCCAGCACTTCCCCACCGCCGAAGCGCACCATCGCACCTACCCGTTTGGCATTCTAGACCACGATCTGGAGATCGTCGCCTACTACGCGCTCAAGCTGCGGCATTCGCTCCTGCTGCCTGCTGGCTCCAGACCGGAGACCCAGGCCACCCAGGTGGAAGCCTGAAGAACCGCCGGCACGGCCACGCTGCACTTCAGCACGAACTCATCAGCGAACACCAGGCGTCGGACGGCTGGCTAACCCAGGACACGCCCTGGCCCTGCCGCCCTCAGTGCGTCACCGCTGCCGACGAAAGCCCGAGCCGACGACAGTGGCTCCTGGTCGCGCGGGTACAGTAGTCCGGCGTCAACCGGTTCTCTTCGAACAGTTCGAGCGGAATGGCCAGCGGAGTGTGTGCGGACATGGCGAAATCTCTTCCGTTACATGGCGAAATCTCTTCCGTTCTTTGCCCACAGCGCTACCCACACGAGGGCCGGATACAGTGGACGAAAAAAACGCCCTTGGAAAAACCCAAGAGCGTAATGCTATGTTGTTCAGTCAATTACTACGAAAACTACAAAAACAACGAAAGGCTGGACATCGATGGACGTCCTCAGACCGGCATGTTCATGATGTCCTGGTAGGCGGTGACCAGACGGTTGCGCACCTGAACCATTTGCTGGAAGGACAGGCTGGCCTTCTCGAGGTTGACCATCACGTCCTGCAGATTCACATCGGGATCGCCCGCGGAAAACTCCTGGGCCATGGCGCGCGCTTCCTGCTGGGCGGCACTCACGTCCTTGAGGGCAGTCTGCAAGACCTGGGCGAAATCGACCTGACCCTCGACCGCGGAGGTCGGGGTCGTCGCCTTGCCTTGGGCAAGCTGCGACGTGGCGCGCAACTCCCCAATCAACTGATCGATTCCACGAGTTTCCATAATCTCGACCTCTCAGACCGAGCCATTCCTGCGTTCAGTGTAGCAGAGCCCTCGATACAAGGGCAAAGCAGTTGTCAGTGTCCGACGACCGGTATGAAACACATCGTTTGCCGGCCAGTTCTCCCAAAGGAAACACTGATTAAATCCGTTCGCCCCGAGCCCTTCGGCTGTGCTCAGGACAGGCTTGTCGAAGGGCATTCCTCATAAAACCGTGGGCTTCGACAGGCTGAGCCCGAACGGTGCGAAACAAATCAGCGCTTCCCTAATATTCACTATAACGGCGATTACCTGCCGGACTTGAGTCCAGGGCAGCCACCGTCCAGCCGCAGGAATCGTCGCTCGCCCTTGCACGCACGCGCGAGACGCTCCGCACAAAGCGTTTAGCAATCTTCGGGCCAACCCGGTGTCCTGGCGTCACGCGACGCCGGATCAATGCGCCCTCCACCCGCGCCCGCCGATCGCCGCGATCACGTCGCGCGGCGACCGCGCCAGATCAAAAGTCGTAGCCTTCCTCGCGGTACTGTTGGAGCTTGTAGCGCAAGGTGCGTTCCGAGATACCGAGTTTTTCGACCGCGCGCTTGCGCGAACCGCCCACTTCGCGAAGGGTGGCGAGGATGTGCTCGCGCTCGAGATCCCGCATGTTCGATGGACGCTCGGCCTCGCCCACAAGCGGTGCGGCGGCAATGCCTGCCGTGCCGACGGCAAGTGCTTGCCGTAAAGGCGGCGGCGCGACGCTGCCCGCTGCCGGTACAGACGAAAAGGATGGCGTCCGGGGCAGGCACAGCTGCACGGTGGCGGCACTCACCAGATCGCCGTTGGCGAGGATCATGGCGCGCTGCATGGTGTTCTCAAGCTCGCGCACGTTGCCGGGCCAGGTGTGGGCGAGCAGCACCGGCTCCGCGCCCGGATCGAGGCGCGCCGTGCGCTTGAGGCGCTCGCCGTGCAGCGACAGAAAATGGCGGGCAAGCGGCAGGATGTCACCCGGACGCTCGCGCAGCGCGGGAATCTCGAGAGGAAAGACGTTGAGCCGGTAGTACAAGTCCTCGCGGAAGCGGCCCGCGGCGACTTCTGCCGCCATGTCGCGGTTGCTGGTGGCGATGACGCGGATGTCGAGGTCGACCGACTTCTTGCCGCCAACCCGTTCGACCTCGCGTTCCTGCAACACCCGCAGCAGCTTCGCCTGCAGTCCGAGCGGCATCTCGGAGATTTCGTCGAGCAGAATCGTGCCGCCGTCCGCTTGTTCAAACTTGCCGGCCTGGGCCGTCTGGGCGCCGGTAAAGGAGCCTTTCTCGAAACCGAACAGCGTGGCTTCCAGCAGGTTTTCGGGAATCGCCGCGCAGTTGATGGCCACGAAAGGCCCGCCGCGACGCGCCGAATGCACGTGGATGTAGCGGGCGAACACCTCCTTGCCGGTACCCGACTCACCGGTCAGCAACACCGTGGCATCGGTTTCCGCGACCCGCGCGGCCATGCCGAGCAGATTGCGGGTGCGCACGTCCTCGGCGATGGTCTCGCCTTCGTCGCTGGACACCGCGGCATAGCGGCGGACATGGGCGAGCAGCACGTCGGGCTCGAAGGGCTTCATCAGAAAGTCGCAGGCGCCGCCGCGCATGGCCGCGACCGCATTCTCGACGTCACCATAGGCCGTCATCAGCAGTACGGGCAGTTGCGGCACCCGCTGCCGGATCTCGCCCAGCAGCGCCAGACCATCCATGGGCTGCATCCGCAAGTCACTGATCACCAGATTGAACACGCTGAAGGCCACCGCCTCGAGCGCTGCCGGGCCGCCGTCCACGCCGGTGACGCGCTGCCCCGCAAGCTCCAGCGTCATGCATACCGCGTCGCGCAGGGCGGCGTCGTCCTCCACCACCAGGATGTGTATCGGTTCGCTCATCATCATTCTCCGGCGGGCGGTGTTCGCGCCCCCGTTGCATCCGGGCCGCCGGCGGCAGCCCCTTCCGTATCCTCGCTGCCATTGCACGGCAGGGTCATGGTGAAGCGCGTGCCCTTGCCCGGGCTCGACACCAGTTGAATGTCCCCACCATGGCCGCGGGCGATACCGCGCGCAATCGCCAGCCCCAGCCCGGTACCTTCCGCACGCGTGGTGTAGAAAGGCTCGAACACGCGCGCCTGCAACTCCTCGTCCATGCCCTTGCCGGTATCGGAGACCCGGAAATGCAGTGATTCGGCCTCGCGCCAGGCCTCGATGCCGACGCGTCCGCCCGGCTCGGTGGCCTGAATGGCGTTCTCCAGCAAATTGGTGAGTGCGCCGCCAAGCGCCTTGCGATCGCCGTTCAGCAGGTAGTCGCCACAGTCGCAGCGTTCGCTGAACACGACTTGTCGCGCCTTGGCCAGCGGCTCCAGGGTATGGGCCAGTTCGGTCACCAGCTCGCACACCGGAAAGCGCTGCCGCCCGAGACTGTCGCCGCGCGCGAACAACAGCATGTCGCGGATGAGTTTCTCCAGATAGCGCAAACGCTCGATGGCGCGCTCGGCAATGCGGTCGCGGTCGGTTGCGGCCAATTCGGCCTGACGCAGATGGGCGGTATAGAGCAGTGCCGCCGACAGCGGCGTGCGCAACTGATGGGCAAGGCCGGCCACCATCTCGCCCATGGCCGCCAGCCGCTCATGGCGCTCGGCCTGCTGACGCATGCGATGCGTCTCGGTCACGTCGTGTACCAGCACGATGCGCCCCTCGCCCGACTCCAGACCGGTTTCGGACAAGGACACCCGACGGAGCACGGCGGATGCGCCGGCCACATCGGCGGTACCGCCGTCGCCCGGCGGGTTGAGCGTGAACTCGCCTGCGGTTTCGGTGCACTGCATGCCGGCCGCTGCTTCGTCCCACTGCCGCCCTTCGAGACCGTCGCCGAACAACTGGCGCGCCGCGCGATTGAGCTGGACCACCTGCCCGGCGCGGTCCAGCACCACCACGCCGGCCGGCAACGCCGCCATGAGCACGCTAAGCCTTTCGGTGAGCTGGGCGACCTGCCCCTGCAATGCGTTGTAGGCGCTCGACAACTCCTCCGAGGCACGCGAGAACATCGCGAACGCCTCGGCAAGCTGAGCGGCATCCATACGCCCCGCAGCCACATCGGCGTGCGACGACTGTCCGTCAACCGCGCCTGGCGCGGGCGGTGGGACGGGGTCTGGGGCGGACGTGGCGGATGACATGGCGGCGGGTCTGGCGCGAGGCTCCGGTTGGATAGCACGCACTGTAAGGCGCGACCCCCTTATGGTAACCGGCAAATAGGCGGCAAAAAATGCCGCTTTTCGAACGCTCGGCCTTGCATGGGCGGCGCGACAATGCCGTCATCCATCAAAGCGCCGCACCCTCGCACGCGCCGCCCACTGAATGAACGCCTGAGGACTCGACATGGCGACCGCCGAATCCACCGTCACCGAACCGGCCCCGGCCCCCGCCTCGCCAATGGCGCAGGCGATGCAACGCATCAAGGACCTCGATCAGCGCCAGAAGATGGCCGCCGCGGCGGCGATCGCACTGGCAATCGCGATGCTGGTCGGCATCTGGTTGTGGACCCGTGCGCCGGACTATGCAGTGCTGTTCTCCAACCTGGACGAGCGCGACGGCGGCGCCATCGTCAGCGCATTGCAACAGCAGAACATCCCCTACCGTATCGGCCAGGGCGGCACGATCACGATTCCGACCGCGAATGTGCATGAAACCCGCTTGCGCCTGGCCGCGCAAGGCTTGCCCAAGGGCGGGCTGGTGGGCTTCGAGGTGATGGAGAACCAGCGCCTGGGGGTGTCGCAGTTCCTCGAGCAGGTGAATTTCCAGCGCGCGCTGGAAGGCGAGTTGTCGCGCACCATTCAATCGATCTCGTCGGTTTCGGCAGCGCGGGTACATCTGGCCATTCCCAAGCAAACCGGCTTTCTGCGCGACGAGCAGAAGCCGTCCGCATCGGTGATGGTCACGCTGTATCCGGGGCGTGTCATGGACCCCTCCCAAGTCGCGGGCATCGTCCACCTGATTTCCTCCAGCGTGCCGCAGATGACCAATGAGCGGGTGAGCGTGGTAGATCAAAACGGCAACCTGCTCACCAACCGCGGCAACGACCCCTTGCGTGAAAGCGGTCTGGATGCGACACAGATTTCCTATGTGCGGGAAATCGAGGCGGGTTACATCCAGCGCATCGAGAACATCCTCGCGCCCATGGTCGGCAGCGGCAATTTCAAGGCTCAGGTCACCGCCGACCTGGACTTCAACCGGGTCGAGGAAACGGCCGAGATCTTCAAACCCAACCCGGCGCCCGAACAGGCAATCCGCAGCCAGCAGACCACCGAGCACCAGGGGCGCTTGCTGGGGCCGATGGGCGTGCCCGGTGCGCTGACCAACCAGCCGCCGGTACCGGCCACCGCCCCCATCGTCGATCCGGACATCGACGGCGGCGAAGGCGCCAACGGACAGCCGCTTAACCTGAGCCGATCCGCTACACTGAACTATGAGGTCGACCGCACCATCCAGCACGTGCGCCAGGCCGTGGGCCAGGTGCGACGCCTGTCGGTGGCGGTGGCGTTGAATCATCGCACCGAAACCCTGCCCAACGGACAGACCCGCAGCGTGCCGCCGAGCGACGAGGAAATCGCCCGCATCACCGCGCTGGTGCGCGAGGCAATGGGGTTCAACGCCAACCGCGGCGACAGCGTCAGCGTGTCGGCGGCGGCCTTCGCGCCGGTCGAAGCCGAGGCCGCGCCACCGCTGTGGCGCGACCCCGAAGCGATCGCGCTGGGCAAGGAGGCGCTCAAGTACCTGGTGGTCGCCCTCGCGCTGGCGTTCGTGTATTTCGGCGTGATCCGTCCGCTGCTGCGCATCGTCGCCCCGCCGCCGCCGGAGGTTGCAGAGGAAGCCGAAGGCGAGGAAGGCGAAGAAGGCGAGGAGGACGTACTGGTGTCGCTGACTGGCGAGAAACCCATGACCTTCGAGCAGAAACTCGAGATCGCGCGCGAACTGGCCAAGACCAATCCCAAGATGGTCGCCAACCTCATCAAGGAATGGATGGGTGGCAAGGAGGAGACCAAGCGATGAGCACCCCCGAAGAAGGTCTGGAAAAAAGCGCCCTGCTGCTGCTCACGCTGGGTTCGGACGAGGCATCCGAGGTGCTCAAGCATCTCGGACCGCGCGAGGTGCAGAAGCTTGGCATGGCCATGGCCGGCATGCCGCCTCAACCGCGCAGCCGCGTCGAGTCGGTGATCGACGAAATGGAAGCCTATTGCGAGAAAGGCGCGCCCATCGAGCCGGATGAGGAACACATCCGCCAGATGCTCACCAAGGCACTCGGCGACGACCGGGCGGCCCACATCATCGCCCGCATCATGCACGGCTCGGACACCGCCGGCATCGAAAGCCTGAAGTGGATGGATGCGGCCACCGCGGCCGACCTGATCCGCAACGAGCACCCGCAGATCATCGCCACCATTCTGGTGCACCTCGAATTCGACCAGGCCGGCGAGATACTCAAGCACTTCACCGACCGCCTGCGCAACGACGTGATTCTGCGCATCGCCACCCTGGACGGGGTTCAGCCGGTGGCGCTCAAGGAACTCAACGACGCCCTCACCCGCATGCTGTCCGGTGCGGCCACCTCAAAGAAGGCCGCCATGGGCGGCGTGCGCCACGCGGCGGAGATCCTCAACTTCGTCGGGGCCACGGCGGAAACCGCGGTGCTGGACAATGTGCGCGAATACGATCCGGACCTCGCGCAGAAGATCCTCGACGAGATGTTCGTGTTCGAGAACATCATGGACATCGACAATCGCGGCATCCAGACGCTGCTGCGCGAGGTGCAGTCCGATTCGCTGGTGATCGCGCTCAAGGGGGCGGCCCCGGAGCTGCGCGAAAAGGTGTTCCAGAACATGTCGCAGCGCGCTGCCGAGATGTTGCGCGAAGACCTCGAGGCCAAGGGGCCGGTGCGGCTGTCCGAGGTCGAAGCCGAGCAGAAGGAGATCCTCAAGACCGTCCGCCGACTGGCCGAGGAAGGGCAGATCATGCTCGGCGGCAAGGGAGGCGACGATGCCTTCGTCTGAACGCGCGCCCGCGCGCCCCCGGATCGTCTGCTCCGGAGTTGACGCATGGGCCTGACCCATCATCAGGCAGCGGGCGCCTACCGACGCTGGGAGCCCCCCTCCTTCGACCCCGGCGCTCCGCAGCCATCGGATCCCGGGCTTGCGCCCACCGATGCCGATACGGACGCCAACGCGCATGCCGCCGCACAAGCCGACGGCGAGCCCGCCGCCGCCCAGGCGGCACCCGAAGCGCCGTTGCCGCCTCCGGTACCGCTGCCGACGGTCGAGGAAATCGAGGCGATGTTCGAGCAGGCACGCGCCGAAGGACATGAGGCAGGCCTGGCCGAAGGGCGCGAAACCGGGCATACCGAAGGCTATGAGGCGGGTTGGCGCAAGGGCAAGGAAGATGCCCAGCGGGAAGCCGAACGCCTGGCCTCGGTGGTCGCGGAAATGGACGCGGCGCTTGACGGCATCGACCAGGCGGTCGCCGAGGAAATCGTCACCATGGCGATCGAACTCGCACGCCAGATGGTCCGGCGCACGCTCGCCGACCACCCCGACGCGGTCGCCGACACGGTACGCGACGCGCTGCAACAGATGCCACACAACCAGATCCGCATCCACCTGCATCCGGACGATGTGGCCCTGGTCCGCGAACACCTGACCGACCAGATCGAGCACGGACACCACCGTATCATCGAGGACGATACCTTGGCACGCGGCGGCTGCCGCCTGGACGCCGCCGGAGCCGAACTGGACGCCACCGTGCACACCCGCTGGCGTCGCATCCTGGCTGGACTGGGCCGCGGCGACAGCGAGTGGGACGACTAAGTGACGACCGAGGAACGACCGAGAGCCAATATGTCACGCCACCTCGACACCTGGCGCAACTACCTCGCCGACACCCGCGAGCTGATCGGCGCTACCCTGCCCTACCAGATGTCGGGCCGCCTCACACGCATCAACGGTCTGGTGATGGAGGCTGCCGGACTCAAGCTGCCGCTGGGCGCAAGCTGCGAGATCCACACGCTCGGCGGCGGCGTCGTCGAAGCCGAAGTGGTGGGCT
Organism: Rhodocyclaceae bacterium; assembly: GCA_046295975.1. Taxonomy (GTDB): domain Bacteria; phylum Pseudomonadota; class Gammaproteobacteria; order Burkholderiales; family Rhodocyclaceae; genus UBA2357. The sequence goes on along the minus strand of JBKBMG010000046.1, from coordinate 15,332 downwards.
TCAACGGCGACAAACTCTTCATGATGCCCACCGACGACGTCTTCGGCCTCGCCCCCGGCGCGCCGGTGCTGCCGATCGAGCCGCGCGTCAGCCGCGCACGCATTGGCGAGCGCATCGCGCCGCGGCGCCGCACCTCGGACCGCGCCAAGCACCTGCCGGTTTGCGCATCCATGCTCGGGCGGGTGGTGGACGGCGCCGGCCGGCCGCTGGACGGTCTGGGAGCAATCGACACCGACTCCACCCGCTCCCTGCAGAGTCGCCCCTTCAACCCGCTGATGCGCGCGCCCATCCGCCAGGTGCTCGACGTCGGCATCCGCGCCATCAACGCCTTGCTCACCGTCGGCCGCGGCCAGCGTCTGGGCCTGTTTGCCGGCTCTGGCGTGGGCAAGTCGGTGCTCATCGGCATGATGGCGCGCTACACCTCGGCGGACGTCATCGTCGTCGGGCTGATCGGTGAGCGTGGCCGCGAAGTCAAGGAGTTCATCGAGGAGAACCTCGGCGAGGAAGGACGCGCCCGCTCCGTGGTGGTCGCCGCACCGGCCGACACCAGCCCGCTGATGCGCCTGCAGGGCGCCGCTTACGCAACCACCATCGCCGAATACTTCCGTGATCAGGGCAAGCAGGTGCTGCTGATCATGGATTCGCTCACCCGCTATGCCATGGCCCAGCGCGAGATCGCCCTGGCGATCGGCGAGCCGCCGGTGACCCGCGGCTACCCGCCCAGCGTGTTCGCCCGCCTGCCGGCACTGGTGGAGCGCGCCGGCAACGGGCGCGACGGTGGCGGTTCCATCACCGCGTTCTACACCGTGCTCGCCGAAGGCGACGATCAGCAAGACCCCATCGCCGACTCTGCGCGGGCCATCCTCGACGGTCACATCGTGTTGTCACGGGCGCTCGCCGACCAGGGTCACTACCCGGCCATCGACATCGAGCAATCGATCTCGCGCGCCATGCACAACCTCATCACCCAGGACGAGTTCGAGCACGTGCGCCGCTTCAAGCAATTGTTCTCGCGCTACCAGCGCGCGCGCGACCTGGTCGCGGTCGGCGCATACCAGCCCGGTTCCGACCCCTTGCTCGACACCGCCGTCGCCATGTACCCCAAGCTGGAGGCCTTTCTGCAACAGCGCATCGACGAGAAGGACGACTACGCGAGCGCCAACGCCCAGTTGAAGCACCTGTTCGCAAATGGGTGAAGAGAAAAACAGCGGAACACATGAGACACAGTTCACACATGTTCACGTTGCCTGGCCGCGCTCGCCAATGCGCCCGACTACAATTCAACCGTCAGTCGCCTGAACGCTGATCGACCACCATGAAGCCCTTTCCGCTCAAACCCCTGCTCGACCTCAGCAAGGCCCGCCTGGACGATGCCACGCGCAGCCTCGGCGAACTCATCGCCAAGGAAAACGAGGGGCATCGCAAGCTCGTGATGCTTCAGGAATACCGGGCGGAGTACCAAAGCCGCTTCGAGGAAGCCGCCCGCGCGGGCATGGGCCCGGACGCATGGCGCAACTACGCTGCCTTCCTGTCGCGCATCGACGAGGCCATCGCCGTCCAGACCGCCCAGGTCGCCCAGTCGCACACCCGCACGGCCATGGGCAAGCAGAGCTGGATGCACGAACGCAACCGCTCCAAGGCCTTTCATTCCCTGCACGACCGCCACCTCGCCGATGAAATGCGCAAACTCGCCAAATCCGAGCAGCGCCAGGCCGACGAACACTCGGCCAACCGCCATCGCGCCCGCCAGGGCGAAACCGACTGACGCCGTCGAGCCTGCCGGCACGCGCGCAGCCCCGTTCTGGCACGCCAATTGCTGACTCGGAACTGCCAGTTCGCAGTTGCTCACACGGAACGGCTTATTCGGCGTCGTGAGTCCCCTTGACCGGACCCCGTTCCGGCAGTCGATCCACGCCAGCCGACATCCTCAGACGCGACAGGTATACGACATGACCCACCCGCTCTCCGGTTCGCTCCCGAAAACCTCCGGCTCGGCCGATCTACTCGCCCTGTTCCAGAAATCCTCGGCCAACGCCGTCGACCTCAACAGCGGTTTCGCATCCGTGCTCGACCAGAGCGTGAAGGCGCCGCAGCGCGATCCCGCCCAGCGTGAAGGCCGGCAGGAGGCCAACCGCAACAGCGAGCCCGCCCCCAATCCGGGCGCCACGAACAACGCCCCACCCTCTGCCGACGCACGCCCCGCCGACGCCTCCGGGCAAGGCAACGCTCAGTCGGGGCAGAACAACCAATCCGGTTCCGAGTCCAGCTCCGACTCCCGCGCCGACGGCCGCAGCGCGGACGCCGACACGACCGGCGAAAACGCGGAAGATGCCGTCGATCCGGCAACTCTTGCCGTACTCGGCGCCGTCATTGCCGCACTCGGCGGCCAGCAGGCAGCAGCCGAAGACGCTGAGGTCGGTGATGCGGGTGATCCACTGGCCGACGCAATCGGACGCCAGCGCACCACCCCCGCCCGCCTGCAGGCCGAAGTCACCTCCACCGCCAGCGAGGACGACGCCAGCCTGCTCGCCGACGCGGTACGGGGCACCCAGGACAAACCCGGCACCGGCCTCAGCACCAAGCCCGAACCGCGCGTCGCGGTCACAACCGTTACCCAGGCCGCTACCGTCGCCGCACCCAATACCAGCGTCGCCACGCCTCAGGCTGCCGCGCCACTGGTTCAAGCGGCCGACGCCAACCCGGCCAACGTTGCCGCAGCAATGGCCACCGCCCCGCTAGCCGGACGTAGCGCCGCCTCCGTGCAGCAATTGCCGGTCTACACCCCGGCCGGCCAGCGTGGATGGACCGAGGACGTCGGCAATCGCCTGATCTGGATGGCCAACCGTGGCGAGACCCGTGCCGAACTCGTGCTGACACCGCCCAGTCTCGGTAAACTAGGCATTTCGCTGCAGATGAATGGCGACCAGACCACCGCACACTTCGTTGCGGCCACGCCCGCCGCGCGCGAGGCGCTGGAACAGGCCATTCCCCGGTTGCGCGAGTTGCTGCAACAAGCAGGCATCAACCTCGGTCAGACCGATGTGAGCACCTCGAGTGAACAACAACATGCGCGCGACGAAGCCGGCAACACCCGTCGCGGCGGCGGTCAGCATCCAATCGGCGCCCTGGCCGGCGACGCCAACGCGGTGGATTTGCCGGTAAGCTCGGGAAGCTGGGTGAGAACTGGTACGGGCATCGTGGACACGTTTGCTTGAGCGCGCGCGAAGATGCGCGCGAGAATCGAATTGCGGTCACTCCCCCCCACTATTCCCCGGATAGACTGGCTGGACAGACCCGCATAATTCGATTCAACGTACAGGAGCATATTCATGGCAAAAGCACCCGCCACCCCTCAGGCAGACACCGCAGCCCCGCCCGGTAAGGGCAAGAAGCTGCTGCTCATCGTCCTGATCGTATTGGTGGTGGTGTTGATCGGCGCGGTCGGCCTGGTGGGAATGCTGCTGATGAAGAAATCCGGCAGCGGCAGTGGCGGTGACGAATCGCAGGCTCAAGCGCCTGCCACGTCTGCACCCGGCACCCCAGCCACCGTGGCGGTGGATCTATCGCGCCCGCCGTCCTTCTTCGCGCTAGACCCCTTCGTCGTAAACCTCGCCACCGGCGAAGGCGATCGCTATCTGCAGGCGGTGATCGCGCTGCGCGTGCAGGACGCCAAGACCAGCGAAGGCCTGAAAGGCTTCACCCCCGAGATCCGCCACCGCGTCAACCTGATCCTGTCGAGCAAACTACCGTCCGAAATCTCCACCCTGGAGGGGCGCGAGGCGCTCGCTCTGCAGATCGCCGACGACATCAACGAGATCCTGGGCTTTCCGCCGCCGCGCGGCGTCGGCCCGCGCAACATCCTGGGCGCCCCCACCGGGCCGATCCAGGCGGTGCTGTTCAACTCGTTCATCATCCAATAGGACGAACGCGGTCATGTCTTCCGATTTTCTCTCTCAGGACGAGGTCGATGCCCTGCTCAAGGGCGTGACCGGCGAGCCCGACGAGCCGGAAGCCGATGACGACGACAAGGGTGGCGTCAGGCCCTACAACCTCGCCACCCAGGAACGCATCGTACGTGGGCGCATGCCCACGATGGAGTTGATCAACGAACGCTTCGCACGCTACCTGCGCATCGGCCTGTTCAACTACATGCACCGCAGCGTGGAAGTGTCGGTCGGGCCGATCAAGGTGCAGAAGTACGGCGAATTCGTGCGCAACCTGGTGGTGCCGACCAACCTCAACCTGGTGCTGGCCCGTCCGCTGCGCGGCACCGGGCTGATCGTGTTCGACCCCAATCTGGTGTTTCTGGTGGTGGACAACATGTTCGGCGGCGACGGCCGCTTCCACACCCGGGTGGAGGGGCGGGACTTCACGCCGACCGAGCAGCGCATCATCCAGGGCATGCTCGGCGTGGTGTTCGCCGAGTACGGCCGGGCCTGGGCGCCGGTGTACAAACTCGACCTGGAGTACGTGCGTTCGGAGATGAACTCTCAGTTCGCCAACATCGCCACCCCGTCCGAGATCGTGGTTTCAACCACTTTCTCGCTCGAGCTCGGTGGCGCGCAGGCGGAAATGCACATCTGCTTCCCCTACTCCATGATGGAACCGATCCGCGACATGATCTATTCCACCATGCAGAGCGACCACCTCACCCAGGACAATCGCTGGATCAACCTGCTGACCCGGCAATTGCAGTCGGCCGAGGTGGAACTGTTGTGCAACCTGGGGACTGCCCGCGTCACCCTGCGCGACATCGTGAACATGCGCGTTGGCGATGTCATACCGATCAACGTGCCGGACAACGTCGTCGCCGAAGTCGACGGCATTCCGGTACTCGAAACCCAGTACGGCGTGCGCAACAGGCGCTACGCCATCAAGGTGCTCCGCAGCATCGCCGAACGCGACGCCGACGCGACACCGACCGGAGGCCAGAATGGCTGACAACGACGACATCGACCAGATCAGTGAAGACGACTGGGCCGCCGCCATGATGGAACAGGCGGCCGTGGAAGCCGGCAGCGGCCCCGACGCGGAAGCGCAGAAGATCGCCGCCGAGCTTGCCGCCGCCGCCGACGATTCGCCCTACCAGGCCAAGCCCGCCAGCCAGATCTTCCAGGACTTCGGCGGCGCGGAGAGCAAGCCCGGCGCGCTCAACGATTTCGACATGATTCTCGACATCCCCGTCCAGATCACCGTCGAACTCGGCCGCACCAAGCTGTCCATCCGCAACCTGCTGCAACTGGCCCACGGTTCGGTGGTGGAACTCGACGGCCTGGCCGGCGAACCCATGGATGTGCTGGTGAACGGCACGCTCATCGCCCAGGGCGAGGTCGTGGTGGTCAACGACAAGTTCGGCATCCGCCTCACCGACATCATCACCCCGGCCGAACGCATGCGTAAGATCCGCGCCTAGGGAAACAATGATTTAGCCACCCCGCGGTAGCGACGCCCACCACGGACCCGGCGCGGGTCGTACGTCGCCAAAGCGCCGAATAGTCGCGCTTTTACCCGTCTAATCACGACCTGCCCGCGTGGCGGCCGGCGCTAAGCTTCCATCATCGGAAGCCGCTCCGGACCGCCAATGAAGCACAAGCCCCACCCCCTGCTGTTCGCCGCCCTGCTCACCGGCCCCGCCATGGCGAACACCGAGCCACCGGGACTGGCCACCAGCTTCGGCCAGATGGTGCTCGGCCTGGGCGCAGTCATCGCCTTGTTGCTCGCCAGCCTGTGGCTGATCAAGCGCCTCTCCTCCCCGCGCGGCGCGGCCAGCGGCTTGAAGCTGATCGGCGGTGTCGCGGTCGGCTCACGTGAGCGGGTGATGCTGGTGGAAATCGGCGACAAGGTGCTGGTACTCGGCGTGACCTCCGCCAGCGTCAATACCCTGCACGTGCTCGACGCCTCGCAGCTGCCGCGCACGCCTCCGCCCCCGGTGCCGGGCACGAGTGGCGACTTTTCCAAATGGCTGAGCAAGTCGCTGGAGCGACGCCGTGATGAAGGCTGAGTTTCGCGCCGCAACGGCCGTCCGCTCGCCCATGCGTCGCACGCCATCGGCAATCGACCCCGCCGTGCCTTGTGGGCGCGCGCCCGACACTTGCACAGGGACACGCGCGCGTCACAGTCTGCACCGCCTGCTGAGGCTTTCCCCCCTGCTACTGCTCGCCCTGTTGCTGCTCGCCCTGCCCACCTTGGCCGCCGCTCAGAGCGTACCCGCCTTCATCAGCACCGACGGCCCCGGCGGCAGCACCACCTACAGCCTCAGCGTGCAAACGCTGCTGATGCTCACGCTACTGTCGTTCATCCCGGCGGTAGTGCTGATGATGACCTGCTTCACCCGCATCATCATCGTATTCGCGCTGCTGCGCACCGCCATGGGTACGCAGACCTCGCCACCCAACCAGGTGTTGCTGGGGCTGGCGTTGTTCCTGACCTTCTTCATCATGTCGCCGGTCGCCGAACGCGTTTATGAGGATGCCTACCAGCCGATGTCGGTTGGTGACATCGGCCTGGACGAAGCCCTGGTGCGTGCGTCGGTGCCCGTCAAGGCCTTCATGCTCGACCAGGTTCGCGAAGCCGACCTGACCTTGTTCGCCCGGCTGTCCAAAACGCCGCCGGTCGAACGCGCCGAAGACCTGCCGATGCGCGTGGTCGTGCCCGCCTTCGTCACCTCGGAAATCAAGACGGCGTTCCAGATCGGCTTCGTGATCTTCATCCCCTTTCTCATCATCGACATGCTGGTGGCCTCGGTGTTGATGTCGATGGGGATGATGATGATGTCGCCGGTGATCGTCTCGCTGCCGTTCAAGATCATGCTGTTCGTACTGATCGACGGCTGGACGCTGCTTATCGGCTCGCTGGTGCAGAGCTTCGCCGTCTGAAACACTTGCAGGAGCATGGCCCATGACCCCCACCACCGTAATCGACCTCGGCCGTCAGGCGGTCGAGCTCACCCTGATGATGGCCACACCGCTGTTCCTCGCCGCGCTGCTGACCGGTCTCACCGTGAGCGTGTTCCAGGCCGCCACCCAGATCAACGAAATGACGCTCTCATTCGTCCCCAAGCTGGTGGCCATTTTCATAACCCTGGTCGTGGCCGGGCCGTGGATGCTGACCCTGATCACCGATTTCGCCCGCCGGCTGATCGAGTCGATTCCCGGGCTGATCGGCTGAACGCTTGACCGCGTGTGACCAGGCACGCCTGGCCCCCTCGCCACGCAGGCGCTCCGCATCCCGATGATCAGCGTCACCTCCGCCCAACTCGATGCCTGGCTCGTCGCCCTGATGCTGCCGCTGGCACGCATTCTGGGCTTGATCGCCAGCGCGCCGCTGTTCGCCAACCGCGCGATGTCGCCGCGCATCCGCCTGGCCATCGGACTCGCGGCTGCCATGGCGGTGCTGCCCGCGCTCCCCGACATTCCACCGATACCCGCCGACTCCTGGTTCGCGCTGGGGGTGCTGGCACAACAGGCGCTCATCGGCGTGGCCATCGGCTTCATGATGCGTCTGTTCTTCGCCGCGATCGATCTCGCCGGCGAGATGATTGGCCTGCAGATGGGCCTGTCCTTCGCCGTGTTCTTCAACCCCCAGACCGGCGGCCAGTCGTCGGTGGTGGCCGAGTTCCTGAACCTCCTCACGCTGCTGATCTTTCTCGCGCTCAACGGCCACCTGATGCTGATCAAGGTGGTGGTGGCAAGCTTCGAATGGCTGCCGGTGGGCGGCGCCATCCAGGGCGATGCCTGGCTGATCATCGTCCGCCACGCCTCGGCGATGTTCGCAATCGGCGTGCTGCTGGCGCTGCCCATGGTGGCAGCGCTGCTGATCACCAACATCTCGCTGGGCGTGCTCACCCGCGCCGCCCCCCAGCTCAACCTGTTCGCGGTGGGCTTTCCAGTCACGCTATCGGTGGGCTTCGTGGTGTTGTTGATCAGCCTGAGCATGTTCGCCCCCATGGCCCAACACATATTCGAGCGCGGTTTCGATGCGATCGACCTGCTGCTCAAGGGGCTGGCCGGGGTCCGCTAAGCGTCTGAAGACCTCGTCGCAAGCAACCGGACCGGCTGGCCCGGAGATCGACCGTGCATCAAAGACTGCCGGTGAAGCAGTACCGCGAGGCCGGGTGCCACATCGCCGCGACCGAGGCCACCCGCCCGCGCGAGCGCGTACGCCGGCGCAACACCAGGCAGGGCTCGCCTTGCGGCATGTGCAGCTTGTCGCGGATATCGTCCGGCGGCAGGCTCGCCTCGATCGAGAAGTCCACCCCCTCCAGCGGGGCCACCCGCATCAGATAGGCGTTGGGCGTCTGCGTGGCGAAATCCAGTGACATGTAGTCCGGGGCCACCGCAGGATCGACATAGCGATCCTCGACCTGGATAGGCAGTGCGTTCTCGAAGTGCACGATGATCGAATGGAACAGCGGCGCGCGCGGCTTGACCCCGAACTGCCGTGCCAGGCCGTCGCTGGCCTGACAGCGCTCCAGCAAATGCAGTTCGCTGCGATGCGCATGGCCGCGTGCGGCCACCTCCTCCGCGATGTTGCGAATCTCCACCAGCGTGGACTGGTACTTCTGCTGCGCCACGAAGGTGCCCGAACCCTGCACGCGCTCCAGTACCTGCTCGTCGCTGAGTTCCCGCAGCGCGCGGTTCACCGTCATGCGCGACACGCCGAAACTGCGCGCCAGCGCCTCCTCCCCGGGAATCGCGTCGCCCTCCCGCCACACCCCGGCATGGATCTGGGCAAGCACGTGCTGCTTGATGCGTTGATAGGCGGCGGCGGGTGGGGTAGCGGTCATGGTGGGCGCGGGAAGGTTGGGCGCGGGAAGGTTTCGCGCAGAAAGAACGCGAGCGCGAAAAGCGTCAAAACGGCGTGTCCCGAACGGGGCAGCACGCCCTGGATCGAAATTGTATTGACGTTGCGAATTTAGTCCACCTAAAATGTATATACAACTTAGCAACAACTATGATCAGTTGTATAGCACCAGCAGGCCCACCCCACGATGAAGGCCTGTGCCTGCCCCCCGCCACTCGAGGAGACCTGCCATGGCCATCGCCGCACACGATCCGCGCTTCGATCCCAACCGCGTCATCCGCGCCCCGCGCGGCACCGACCTGCACTGCCGAAGCTGGCTCACCGAAGCCGCCTACCGGATGATCCAGAACAACCTCGACCCCGAGGTCGCCGAAAACCCTCAGCACCTCGTGGTGTACGGCGGCATCGGCCGGGCCGCGCGCGACTGGGCCTGCTTCGACCAGATTCTGGAATACCTGCGCACCCTGGGCGACGACGAGTCCCTGCTGATCCAGTCCGGCAAACCGGTCGGCGTGTTCAAGACCCATCCGGACGCGCCGCGGGTGTTGCTCGCCAACTCCAACCTCGTGCCCAAGTGGGCAACCTGGGAGCATTTCCACGAACTCGACCGCAAGGGCTTGTTCATGTACGGCCAGATGACCGCCGGTAGCTGGATCTACATCGGCAGCCAGGGCATCGTGCAAGGCACCTTCGAAACCTTCGTCGAGGCCGGTCGCCAGCACTTTGGCGGCGACTGGGGCGGCAAGTGGATACTCACCGCCGGTCTGGGCGGCATGGGCGGCGCCCAGCCGCTGGCAGCCACCCTCGCCGGGGCGGTGTCGCTCAACATCGAGTGCCAGCAATCCAGCATCGACTTTCGCCTGCGCACGCGCTACGTGGACAAACAGGCCCGCGATCTCGACGAGGCCCTGGCCATGGTGCGGCACCATTGCGCGCGCCGGGAGGCGGTCTCGATCGCGCTGCTGGGCAACGCCGCGGAACTCCTGCCCGAACTGGTGCGACGAGCGAAAGCCGGCGGCCCGGAAGCGATCCGCCCCGATCTGGTGACGGACCAGACCTCGGCCCATGACCTGATCCACGGCTACCTGCCCGCCGGCTGGTCGGTCGAACAATGGAAGGCCGCGCAACGCGATCCGGCCCAGCATGCCACCCTGAAGGACGCTGCCGCCATGAGCTGCGCGGTGCATGTGCAGGCCATGCTCGACTTTCACGCCATGGGCGTGGCCACCGTCGATTACGGCAACAACATCCGCCAGGTGGCGCTGGACCAGGGCGTGAAGAACGCCTTTGCCTTCCCCGGCTTCGTCCCGGCCTACATCCGCCCGCTGTTCTGCGAGGGCAAGGGCCCGTTCCGCTGGGTGGCGCTGTCGGGCGACCCGGAAGACATCTACAAGACCGACGCCAAGATCAAGGCGCTCTTTCCCGACAACCACCACACCCACCGCTGGCTGGACATGGCACGCGAACGCATCGCCTTCCAGGGCCTGCCCGCGCGCATCTGCTGGCTGGGCCTGGGCGAGCGTCACCTGGCCGGGCTGGCCTTTAACGAGATGGTGCGCAAGGGCGAACTCAAGGCGCCCATCGTGATCGGTCGCGATCACCTCGACACCGGCTCGGTGGCCAGCCCCAATCGCGAGACCGAGGGCATGAAGGACGGCACCGATGCCGTCTCCGACTGGCCGCTGCTCAACGCCCTGCTCAACACCGCCGGCGGCGCCACCTGGGTCAGCCTGCACCACGGCGGCGGCGTCGGCATGGGCTATTCTCAGCATGCGGGCGTGGTCATCGTCGCCGACGGCAGCGACGCCGCGCAGCAACGGCTGGCGCGGGTACTGGTGAATGACTGCGCTTCGGGCGTCATGCGCCATGCCGACGCGGGCTATGAAGCGGCAATCGAGACCGCCCGCCGCCATGGCCTGAAACTGCCGATGCTCGGCTGAGCACAACGACGGGCGCCACCGGCATCAAACGGTGGAACGGCCGACCCAACCGCATAGGAAGATACGATGTCTCACCCGCCCCTCCTGATCCAGCCCGGCGCGCTCGATCTCGACACCTTGCGCGCGCTGTGGCGCGCCCCGCGGCGCGTACAACTGGCCGAATCGGCCCGTGCGGCCATCGCCGCCTCCGCCGCCACCATAGACGCCATCGTCGCCAAGGGCGATGCGGCCTACGGCATCAACACCGGCTTCGGCAAACTCGCCCGTACCCGCATCCCCGACGACCAACTCGAGCAACTGCAGCGCAACCTCATCCTGTCGCACTCCGTCGGCACCGGCGCGCCACTGGCGGACGAAGTGGTCCGCCTGATCCTGCTGACCAAGGCCGCCAGCCTTGCGCGCGGTTTTTCCGGCGTGCGGCCGGTGGTCATCGACAGCCTGCTGGACCTGCTCAACGCCGGCATCATGCCGGTGATCCCGGCCAAGGGCTCGGTGGGCGCCTCGGGCGACCTGGCGCCGCTGTCGCACATGACCCTGGCCCTGATGGGCGAAGGCCCGGTGCGCGTCGCCGGCGAAATCGTGCCCGCGGCGGACGCCCTGACCCACGCCGGCATCCAGCCCCTGGCACTGGCCGCCAAGGAAGGGCTGGCGCTGATCAACGGCACCCAGGTATCAACCGCACTGGCCCTGCACGGCCTGTTCCTCGCCGAGCGCATGCTGGAAGCAGGCGTGGTCATCGGTGCGCTGGCGGTGGATGCTGCCAAGGGCAGCGACGCCCCCTTCGATCCACGCATCCACGCGGTACGCGGCCAACCCGGGCAAATCGCCGCCGCCGCGGTGACGCGCGTCCTGCTCGAAGGCAGCGACATCCGGCGCTCCCACCTGGTGGGTGACGAGCGTGTGCAAGACCCCTACAGCCTGCGCTGCCAGCCACAGGTCATGGGCGCCTGCCGCGACCTGATCGTCCAGGCCACCCGCTGCCTGCTGATCGAAGCCAACGCCGTGACCGACAACCCGCTGGTCTTCGTCGACAGCGGCGAGGTGATTTCGGGCGGCAACTTCCATGCCGAGCCGGTGGCCTTCGCGGCCGACACGCTCGCGCTCGCACTCGCCGAAATCGGCGCCTTGTCCGAGCGCCGCATCGCCTTGCTGATCGATTCCTCACTGTCCGGCCTGCCGCCGTTCCTGGTCGACGCCCCGGGGCTGAACTCCGGATTCATGATCGCCCACGTCACGGCCGCCGCGCTGGCATCCGAGAACAAGTCGCTCGCCCACCCCGCCAGCGTGGACAGCCTGCCCACCTCCGCCAACCAGGAAGACCACGTGAGCATGGCCACCTTTGCCGCCCGCCGCCTGGCCGACATGGCGGAAAACACCGCCACCATCCTGGGCATCGAATGGCTGGCCGCCGCCCAAGGGGTGGATTTCCACCGTCCGCTCGCCACCTCGCCACGGCTCGCCGCGGTCATGGCGGCGCTGCGCGCCCGCGTCCCCTTCTACGCCGAGGACCGCTTGTTCGCGCCCGACATCGAGGCCGCCCGCCAACTCGTGCACGAGGGCGTTGCCGGCGCCGACAGCGCCGATCTGCTCGGCCGTTTGTGGAAAGATCCCGCGTGAGCGCCGGCATGCCCCCCAATACCCCCGCGCCGGCCGCCATGGCGCTGTGGCGCAACGCCCGCATCGCCACACTGGCGCCGCCCGCGCCATCCGCGCCGGACGACTGGGGCTTGATCGACGACGGTGCGATCGTGACCATCGGCGCGGAAATCGCCTGGGTCGGGCACGCCCGCGACGTGGGCCGCGAACTCCCGGCCCGGCTGGCGCGTGCCGGGTCGCATGACGCTGCGGCGTGCGAGGAACACGATCTCGGCGGCGCCCTGCTCACGCCCGGCCTGATCGACTGCCACACCCATCTCGTCTATGGCGGGCGCCGCTCCGACGAGTTCGAGCAGCGTTTGAACGGCGCCAGCTACGAAGACATCGCCCGCGCCGGCGGTGGCATTCGCGCCACCGTCGCCGCCACCCGCGCCGCCACCGACGCCGAGTTGCTTGCAAGCGCCGCGCGACGCGCCCAGGCTCTGATGGCCGGCGGCGTCACCACACTCGAAATCAAGTCCGGCTACGGACTGGCGGCCGACCACGAAGCGCGCTGCCTGCGCATCGCCCGCCACCTGACCGACGCCACCGGTGTAAACGTGCGCAGCACCTGCCTGTCCGCCCACGCCCTGCCGCCGGAATTCGAAGGCCGCGCCGATGCCTATGTCGACGCCGTCTGCGACTGGCTGCCGGCGCTCCATGCCGAAGGGCTGGTCGATGCGGTGGACGCCTTCTGCGAACGCATCGCCTTCAGCCCTCAGCAGACCCGGCGGGTATTCGAGACTGCGAGCCAACTGGGCCTGCCGGTCAAGCTGCATGCCGAACAGCTCTCCGACCAAGGCGGCGCGCAACTGGCTGCCGAGTTCGGCGCCCTCTCCTGCGATCACCTCGAATACCTGTCCGATGCCGGCATCGCAGCCATGCGCGCCGCCGGCACGGTCGCCGTCCTGCTGCCCGGCGCATTCCACTTCCTGCGTGAAACCCGCCTGCCGCCGGTCGCCGGCCTGCGGGCGGCGGGTGTACCGATGGCCATCGCGACGGACCACAATCCGGGGAGCTCCCCCACCCTGTCACTACCGCTCATGGCCCATCTCGCCTGCATGCTGTTCGGCTTCACGCCGCTGGAAGCGGTACGCGGCATGACCACCGCGGCCGCTCGCGCGCTGGGCCTTGCCGATCGCGGGCATCTCGCAGCCGGCCTGCGTGCGGACTTTGCGCTGTGGTCGCTGGACCACCCCAACGAACTGGCCTACTGGTTCGGAAGCCAACCCTGCGCGGGCGTGGTGATCGGCGGCCGCCGCCATCCCGGAACCCATCCATCATGAACACCCCGCCTCCCGACAACGCCGTGCCGTTCACCTGGAGCGGCCGGATCGACCATGAAACACACGGCGACTCCACCCGCTGGCATCAGCACGTCCAGGCCTTTACCCCCGCCAGCCAAGGCGGCGTCACCCTGATCGGCTTTGCCGTCGACCAGGGCGTACGCCGCAACCACGGCCGCCCCGGCGCCGCGGAAGGGCCACACGCGCTGCGCCGCGCGCTTGCCAACATTCCGGTTCTCGGCGAACCGGCGGTTTTCGACGCAGGCGACATCACCTGCATCGACGACGACCTGGAGACCGCCCAGACGCGCCTGGCCGAGCGCATCGCCGACGTGGCCGCCCAGGGCAGCCTGCCCCTGGTGCTCGGCGGCGGCCATGAAGTCGCATGGGGCAGCTTCCAGGGCATCACGCGGCACCGTCCCCGCGGCGAACGCCTACTCATCGTCAACCTCGACGCCCACTTCGACCTGCGCGCGGCCGCCGTCGGCAGTTCCGGCACGCCCTTCCTCCAGATCCAGCAATGGTGCCAGGTCAACGGCCAAGCGTTCGCCTACCAGGTATTCGGCATCAGCCGCTTCGCCAATACCCACGCCTTGTTCGAGCGTGCCAACGCACTCGGCGTCGGCTACCTGTGCGACGAACACCTGCAGACCCCCAGCGCCCTGGAGCACGCCTGCCATCACCTGCGCCAGGCCCTGGACGCCGCCCACACCATCTATCTCACGATCTGCCTCGACGTCCTCCCCGGCGACCTCGCCCCGGGCGTATCCGCCCCAGCGCCCCTGGGCGTGCCCCTCGCCCACGTTGAAATGCTGATCGATGAGGTACTCGCGTCCCGCAAGCTCATCCACGCCGACATCGCCGAACTCAACCCCGCCCTCGACCGCGACAGCCTCACCGCCCGTGTCGCCGCCCGGCTCGTTGCACGCCTTACCCGCGGGGCGGCCTCGCACGAAGCAATGTGAAACGTACGGCTGTCGGAGCCTACCCACGAGATCCTGATCCGGAAACGACCCCTGACACGCCACACTATCGAAGAGCAGCGCGAGACACTCGCGATCGCAGCAGAAAGCTTGTTGAAGCACTGCTCTCAACGTGCAACGCATTCGGACTAATTCAGGGGAGCTTTCGGATAACGGTCTCTGGCCCGGATCGTAGCGGGCTTCGCGGTCACGATCTAACCTCTACCATCAGGCGTTCTGACGATTTGCTCATAGCGATGGTTGAAAATTGAAAGTTCACGTGCCTGTTTTTTCGAAAAATGCGACATCGGGATTTGATCGAAATACTTCTTTGCCAGCCGCATGAAGTGGGGTTTCGGATCCGAATATCTGGGATCGCCCTTGTTTCGAAAAATGTTCATCCCCCACATGAAAAGCTGTTCAAAGGACGGATTGCCATTCATTTGACGATGCTCTTGCTCAAGCATCAACGCACTTTCCCGTTCAAACTGATCCCGCTCCTCCTCCGTGTAGATCTTCAACTCCCTTCCCGTCGGATAGCCTTCAGCCCTAAGCGTGTCCAGGAGACTCAAAAATAGACTGTCGACCTGAATCCGTGTCCTGACGACTAGGATGTTCACTTAAGGCATTGTTTTGCAAATATAATGCTGGAATTTCCGGATTCACCCATTTCGTCATGGCGCGTTTCGATCTGAAGCAATCGAGCA
>JBKBMG010000045.1:0-41259 GCA_046295975.1 Rhodocyclaceae bacterium | reverse complement strand
AGGCGTGCAATCGGGCGCGTAGCGGACTCACCCATTGGGTGACCGTAGTCGAAGCTGTGTAGCCCACGCTTTGTAAGGCACTCAAGATCATGGAGAGCGGTCAACTGAGGTTTCTAGGATGATGGGGAGCTGACGCGCCACGGCGGCACGCTCCGGTGCTGGGCCCTAGCGCGGGGCGCCGGAGCGTGCCGCCTGGTGTGGGCGCGACGATTGCGTTTGCTCACTCTCCCGGCGGGGTGTCCACCATCGAGGCCAGACCTTCAAGAATGCGATGAGCTGCCTCGATTCGCGCGGGGTTGGGGTAGTTCTTGTTGGCCAGCATCACGATGCCGATCCGCCGGGACGGAACGAACGCGATGTAGCCGCCGAAGCCGTTGGTCGAACCGGTCTTGTTCACAAGCACGTCGGCCGCGGGCGGGAGATTAGGGTCGTGAGGCGTGACCGCATTGACCTGCAGCACCACCTCTGTCGCGTTGCCGGCGAGCAGCCGCTCAAGCGGCGTGGGGTAAGGATAGTGCTCCCAGCCCAGTCCCTGCGTCATGCCCGCGACGCTGTAGTAGCCCTGGCGGGTAGTGAGGACGGCGTCACGTAGTGGCATCTCGAGATGCTCCGGATCGATGTGGGCCTGAACGAAACGGATCAAGTCGGCGGAGGTGGATTTCACTCCGTAGGCCTCGGAGTCCAGCATGCCGGGGCCGACGCGGATCGGTCTGTCGTCGCGGGTATATCCCTGGGCGTAGCGCGACATCCGCTCGGCGGGCACGCGCAGATGGCTTTCGCTCAGGCCAAGGCTTGGGAACAAATCGTTTTCCACCGCTTCGTCGAACGGACGGCCAAGGCTTTTGGCGACCACGAAGCCGAACAAGCCGATGCTCGGATTGGAATACAGGCGATGGGTGCCGGCCGCATGATCGGGGCGCCACTGCCGGTAGTAATCGAGCATGCCCGCATGGTCACGGACGTCGGCGGGAAACTGCAGCGGAAGTCCCCCCGCGGTATAGGTGGCCAGATCGAGCAATCGTACCGTGCCGGTTGCGCTGTCGCGCAGTTCAGGCATGTGTTGGTCTACGCGATCGGTCAGGCGGAGCGCACCGCGTGCCTGGGCCAATGCGCCGAGTGTGGCAGTGAAGGTTTTGCTCAGGGATCCAATTTCGAACAAGGTGTGCTGGTCTACGGGCTGATTCCCTTCGCGCGATGCGACACCATAGTTAAAGTAATGGAGGCTGCCGTCCACCGTGATGGCTACGGCCATGCCGGGCACACCGTGTCCGGCCATCACCGGAATGATGTGGGAATCGATCAGGCTGGCGAGACGCTCGGTCTGCACCTCGCCCTGAAACCCGGCTCTGGATCGGGCCTCGGTGCGAGTGTCGTCCCCTGGTGTGCGGCCCTCGCCAGCGAGGGCTGAAGGGGCTGTGATCAGGAGCAGGGAGGCGTACAAGGCGCCGAGCGTCCGGCGTGCGGGCGTGTTCATGAGGCAGTATTTCCTTGTCGTGTTGGGTTGGGGATTGCCGAAGGGGTGCTTCGCGGGCCTCAATGTACGTAGCCACAGGCAGTGCGACAAACGATGAATTCTCGTTAGAGCTATTAGATTAATTTGGAGGCTGGTTTGATCAGACCGCATTTGCCCCTCAACGCGCTGCGTGCGTTCGAGGCTTCGGCGCGGCACTTGAGTTTTTCCCGTGCAGCGGTGGAGTTGTGTGTCACGCAGGCAGCGGTCAGTCATCAGGTGAAGAGCCTGGAAGCTCGCCTGGGCGCACCGCTGTTCCGGCGCCTTCCGCGCGGTTTGATGCTGACCAGCGAGGGCGAGGCGCTGCTGCCGGTGCTGAGCGAGGCCTTCGATCGCATCGCCGAGACGCTGGGGTGCTTCGAGGGGGGGCATCACCGCGAGGTACTCAGTGTCGGAGTGGTCGGGACCTTCGCGGTGGGCTGGTTGCTGCCGCGTCTGGCCGACTTCCGCGCCAGATACCCGTTCGTCGATGTCCGCCTGTCGACCAACAACAACCGGGTGGATGTGGCTGGAGAGGGGCTTGATCTCGCGATACGGTTTGGATCGGGGGCATGGCACGGACTGGACGCGCATCGCCTGCTCGAGGCGCCGCTATCGGTGCTATGCGTTCCGGAGATCGCCGCTCGACTGAGGACGCCGGCCGACCTGGTTCACGAAACGCAGTTGCGCTCGTATCGCAGCGACGAATGGCCTGCGTGGCTGGCCGCCGCAGGCCTCCCCGCAGCCCTGCGCATTCCGCGCAGCATCGTGTTCGACTCCTCGCTGGCGATGATGGAGGCCGCGTCGCAGGGGGCCGGGGTGGCACTGGCGCCTCCGCTGATGTTCGCGCGTCAGCTTGCGACCGAGGCAGTGGTCCAGCCATTTCCTGTCGATATTGTCACCGGCAGCTACTGGCTTACGCGCTTGCAGTCGCGCCCGGACACGCCGGCGATGGCGGCCTTTCGCCACTGGTTGGTGGAGGCTGCGGAGGCGGAGGGGGATGGAGGCGCGGCCTGACCGGGGTGCCGCCGCCTCGCTCAGACGTCCATCAGTCCGCTGCGTACCGCGATCAGCGCGAGTTCGGCGGCGTTGGAGACGTTGAGCTTCTGCTTGATGTGGTAGAGGTGGGTGCCGACGGTGCTCTGGCTGAGGTTGTGGCTGGTGGCGATTTCGGCGACGGAGCGGCCTTGCGCGAGTTGCATGAAGACCTCGAATTCGCGCTCGGTGAGTGCGGCCAGTGGGTCTCCGCCGCCGCCCAGTTGAGCCAGGGCGAGGCGGGGCGCAAGCTCGGGGTCGATGTAGCGCTGACCGTGGGCGACCGCGCTCACGGCGCGCAGGAATTCGTCCGGCGGGGCGCGTTTGGACAGGTAGCCGGCGGCGCCGGCGCGCAAGGCGCGACTGGGGATTTGCTCGTCTTCATGGGCGGACAGCATCAGCACGCGGGCCTGTGGGTGGTGAGCACGCAATCGTTCGAGGGCGGTGAGTCCGCCAATGCCGGGCATGGAGACGTCCATCACCAGCAGGTCGGGGTGTTCGCGGTCGAACGCCGCCACGGCGGCCTCGCCGCTGTCGGCCTCGCACACCACTTCGGCACCGGCGCCTTCCAGCAGCAGCCGGAAGCCCATGCGCACCACCCCGTGGTCGTCCGCGAGCAGCACACGCATGCCGGTCAGTGCCTGTGTCATGCGCGGTGCTCCATGGAATCGGCAAGGGGCAGGTGGGCGCACACCTTCAGGCCGCCGCCGGGTGGGCTCAGAAAGCGCAGATGTCCGTGCAGCTCGCCGACGCGCTCGCGCATGCCGAGCAGGCCGAAGCGGTTGCCGGGCAAGGTGCCGGTGAGGCCGCAGCCGTTGTCGGCCACACACAGTTCGATGCCGTCATCGTCGGGCCGCAGGCTGATCTCGACCTGGTTGGCGCGGGCGTGGCGCACCACGTTGGTAAGGCTTTCCTGCAGCAGGCGCAGCACCGCGAGCCCGACGGCGTCCGAGGTGGGCGCGGGCAGGGCTTCGATGCGGCAGACCAGCGCAATGTCGGGGTGGCGCGCCGACCACAGCTTGCAGTAGCGCGCCACCGCCTGCTCCAGCGTCACGCCGGGGCCGGTGTCGCCTTGGCGCAGGCGTTGCAGGATGGAACGCACACCTTCCTGCATTTGCCCGGTCATCGCGAGAATGGCCTGGGCGCTGCCGTGCAGGTTGGGTTGATCCTCGGTGCGCTGCATGATCGCGCCGGCAATCGCGCGCACCGCGGTGACGCCTTGTCCCAGTTCGTCGTGCAGTTCGCGGGCGATCAGGCGGCGTTCTTCTTCCAGCCGCAGTTGCAGTGCCTGGGTGAAGGCCTGGTCTTCTTCCAGGCGGGCGTTGCGGGCGCGGCTCTGGTCCAGGCTGTCGGCGAGGCGGTTGTAGCTGCGGGCGATCAGGTCGAGTTCGCGCACCGGGTAGACCGGCAGTCGCGCATCGAACTTGCCTTCGGCGCCGCGCGCGAGGGCCGAGTCGATCTCGCGCAGCGGGGCGAGTGCGCGGTTCACCGCGACCCGGGTGGCGAACCAGATCAGGGCCAGCAGTGCCGCAGCCCAGCCGGTGGCGGCTACCAGTCTGTCCCATGCGTCGAGCACCGAGCGCGAGGTGTCGGGCACCAGGCGGATGATGCGTTCGCCCGCGGCGAATTCGCGCGGGGGCAGGGGCGGGGCCACGGCACGGGTAAACCAGGTGGGGGCGAAGCGGCCCGCCTTGTAGGTGGGCTCGGGGGATACGTACAGCGGCTGCCGTCCGGCGTCCAGCACCTCCAGGCGGTTGGCGCGTATCCGCCCGACGGCGACGAGGTGCCCCATCAGGCGTTCCTGGGCGTCCGGTCCGTCCGGCAGGGTCTCGGCGATGAGTACGGTGAGCCATTGCTCGGCCACACGGGTGGCGGCCTGGATTTCCTCGTGGATGGCTTCGCGCGTCTCGCGCGCCCAGGCCGATGCGACGATGAGCAGGATGATGGCGAACAAGGCGGTCAGCACCAGACTGATGCGCCCACGCAAGGTGCCGCTGCCGAACGCCGCGAGGGTCGCGCGGTGGCTGGCCGTCCCGGGCGAGACGGCGTGCGCGTGAGTGGCCTGTTCCGGGGCAGCCTGTTCAGGGGCGCTCTGCCCGGTGTCGGGTTGCTGCATCGGATCGGGGGTGGCGGGCGTGCTCATCTCGGGCTCCGTTCGTTGTGCGGCATGGCTTCAGCGCAGGCTCGCACGTGCGAAGAACTGTATGCCTTGGTGGCCGCGCAGCACGAACGGTTCGTTCAGGCTTAATGCGGCGTAGCCGACCAGGCCGGTCCACTGGGTGTCGAAGCAGTCCGGGCAGCGGGTGTCGGGGTCGAAGCCACCGGGCGCGAGCAGGTGGGCGGCGACGCGGTTGGCCACGATCAGGCGGCTGTCACGGTCGAACAGCGCAAGCGCTTCCAGTGGGCTGCCCAGCACCCCGGCGCGGGCATGGAAGCGCAGCAGCAGAAAGCCGCTGGCGTCGCTTTCGATCAGGCGGTGTTCGATGATCGCAGCGGTCGTCTGCAGCAGCGCGTTGGCGTGACTGAAGCTGTCCCCCGGCGGCGCGGCGACGTCCACGATGCCGAGCAGGGCATGGTCGGGCGCAAGAATCGGGGCCGCAACGCCGAGGATCTGGCCGCGGATCGGCTGTTCGAAGCCGGGGTCGGTGAGCGTGGCGCTGCCGCTGGCTGCGTCTTCCATGACCGGGGGCTGGCTGTCCGGGTGCGTCCCAGGGGGGAGTCCGGGCGTGAGTCCGGGCGCGATGTCGGCGGCCGCGGGCAGGTCGAAGGCTGAGGCGAACGGCGTGGTCGGGAACGGAGGCGGGTGCGCGGACGGGGCGAGGCCAGGGGTGCCCGGATCAGACGCAGGCTGGCCGGCCGGTGGCGCCATTTGCAGCCCTGCGTGGCGGGTAAATGGCGCTACCCAGGTGCGGCGCGCGCCCACCAGGCTGAGGATGCAGCCGAGACGGTCTGCCAGCAGCACCGTGAGGGTGGGGCTGGCAAGCTGCTGATACAGACTCTCCATCGCCGGCAGCGACAGCGCGATCAGGCGCTCGCGGGCGCTGTCGAGCTCGGCGGAGGCCGAATACTCCGGGGCGAGCGGGGTCGCGCGCCACGCGTACGGATCGGATCGGTCTGGCGTCATGCCGTTGCTGAATGCCATGCGGGACGGCTCGGGGCTCGTGTCGTCGGGTTGGATTGCGCTGATGCACGATTCATGCCGCGTGTGTTCGCTTGCTGCGTGTGACGAGTGGTCGCCTGCCAAGCGGGTCGCAAGGACGGATCGGCACGGTGAAGGGCGGGCGTGTGGCCGCTGGACGGGCCTGGCCAGCGTGTGGCCGGACTGCGGCACTTGGCGGGCCTTGCGTGGGTGCGGGGCGTGGTGTGGTGTGCTGCCGTGCCGCCAGGGAGGGGGGAGTGTTTCAGGATTGAACAGGTGTTCTCAATCGCAACAGCCCGGGCCCGAACGCACCGGGGGCAAGCGCCCGATTCCCCGCCCAGGCGTCGGCAGCGGGCGCAGTGCCGCGTCCTGCAAGCCTTGGCACGCTGTCTGCTTCCCATCTCCCCACGGCTTACCGAGTGGTGCGCCGGGTCGAAGGTGCACGCGAGTGCAGGTGCTCACATGTGACCGCTCGAACCGGGAAAGAGGCGCGCCGGGTCCCCCCCGGACGCAGCCCGCACCCCACACCGAGGAGACTTCGATGTTCCGCATGCTCTGGCAAGCGCTGGCTGATTCCTTGCGCAGGTGCGTCCCACCGTTGCGGGTCAGACCGATTGGCCATGCCTCGATCGCCCGGCGCGCGGTGCTTGCAGCGGGCCTGGCGAGCGCCATCGCGGTTCCGCTGGCTCAGGCGGCCGAACCGGCGGTGCTGCGGGTGGGCATTCTGCAGTTCGGCACGGTGAGTTGGGAACTGGAGGTGATGCGCAGCGCCGGCCTGGCCGAGCGCGAAGGGGTACGCCTGGAGATCGTGCCGCTGGCGCTCAAGGACGCCACCAATGTGGCGATTCAGGGGGGGGCGGTGGATGTCATCGTGAACGACTGGATCTGGGTCGCGCGCCAGCGCGCCGAAGGGCGGGACTTCACCTTTTATCCGTATTCCCAGGCAGTGGGCGGGCTGATGGTGCGGCCGGATGCCGGCGTCGCGACGCTCGCCGACCTGCGCGGCAAGCGCCTGGGTGTGGCCGGGGGTGCGCTGGACAAGAGCTGGCTGTTGCTGCGCGCCTATGCCTTGCGCAACCTGGGCACCGATGCGGCGGCCCTGGTTGAACCCAACTTCGCCGCGCCGCCACTGCTCAACGAACTGATGCTGCGTGGCGAACTGCCCGCGGTGCTGAATTTCTGGCATTACAACGCACGCCTGGAGGCAGCGGGCATGCAGACGCTGCTGAGCATGGAGCAGATCCTGGCCGGGCTGGGGGTGGAGGGCGAACTGCCGCTGGTCGGCTGGGTGTTCCGCGAACGCTGGGCCAACGCCAATCCGGATGCGGTGAGTGGCTTCCTGCGTGCGTCGGCGGCGGCCAAGGCGCTGATGCTGGAGTCCGACGCGATATGGGCCGATCTGCGCCCCATGATGAAGGTGGATGACGACGCCACTTTCCGTGCGCTCAAGGCGGGTTTCCGCGCCGGCGTGCCGTATGCTTCGCTGGCGGACGCCGAGCGCGCCGCGCGCGTGGTGTTCGGCATTCTCGCCGAGCAGGGCGGAACGCCCCTGGTAGGGTCGGCGCGCGAGGTGCCGCCCGGAACCTTCTGGATGGGGGCGGGCGGGTGACCGTAAAACCACCGACGCCTTCCCGTTCGTCCCAGCCCACCCTGGCCTTGCCTTCGCCCCAGCGCGCCGTGCGCGGCCAACCGGTCGACCGCCGCGACGCTGCCTTGCGCGTGGCATCGCTGCTGGTATTCCTGCTGATCTGGCAAGTGGCCGCGGTGTGGATGCAGAGCGCCACCCTGCCGACGCCGATGACGGTGCTGGCACGGGTTTGGCAGGAGACCGCCAGCATGGTGCTGCCCGAACACCTGATGGTGACCCTGGGCCGGGTGGTGATCGCCTTTGCCGCGGCGATGGTGATCGGCACCGCCATTGGCATCGCCATGGGGCACTGGCGGCGGCTGGACACCTTTCTCGATGCCTGGCTGGTGCTCGGGCTCAACATCCCGGCACTGGTCACCATCATCCTGTGCTACGTGTGGTTCGGTCTCAACGACTGGGCGGCGATCCTGGCGGTGGCGATCAACAAGATTCCCACCGTGATCGTGACGGTGCGAGAGGGCGCGCGGGCGATCGACCCGCGGCTGATGCAGGTGGCGCGCGCCTACCGTCTGCCGCGCCGGGTGACCTTCGTCCGCGTGTACCTGCCGCAACTCGTGCCTTACCTGATGGCGGCGGCGCGTTCCGGGCTGTCGCTGATCTGGAAGATCGTGCTGGTGGTCGAACTGCTTGGCCGCAGCAACGGCATCGGCTTCCAGCTCAACGTCTTTTTCCAGTTCTTCGACATCGCAGGGATTCTCGCCTACACGCTGGTGTTCGCCGCCATCGTGCTACTGGTCGAGGCGCTGCTGCTGCGACCGCTGGAACGCCGGCTGACCGCCTGGAGGGGCTGATCCATGCTCGAAATCCAAATCGACGAAAAGCGCTATCCCGACCGTGGCGGACGCGCCCATGTGGCCCTGGCCGACCTGCATCTGGAAGTGGCGCGCGGCGAGTTCGTCTGCGTGGTGGGTCCGTCCGGCTGTGGCAAGAGCACTTTGCTCAACCTGGTCGGCGGGCTGGACCGCGATGTGCGGGGGCGGGTGGCCCTGGATGGCCGCCCGCCGGAGGATATCGGCTTCATGTTCCAGGAGCCGCGCCTGATGCCGTGGCTATCGGTGCTGGAGAATGTCCTGCTGGTGGCCGCAGAGCCTCGCCTGGCACGCGAGCGTGCCGCCGGGTTGCTGCGAGCGATGGAGTTGGGCGAGGTGCTGGGCGCGTTTCCGGGGCGCTTGTCGGGCGGCATGCAGCGGCGGGTGGCGCTTGCCCGCGCGTTCGTGAACGAGCCCGCGCTGCTGCTGATGGACGAACCCTTTGTGTCGCTCGACGCCCCCACCGCCGAGCGGCTGCGCGCGATGCTGGTCGACATGTGGCAGCGCAGCGGCGCAACCGTGTTGTTCGTGACCCACGACCTGCGCGAGGCCCTGGCGCTTGCCGACCGGGTGTGCTTCATGTCTGCTTCGCCCGGGCGGGTCATGCTCGATCTGCCGGTGTCGCTGGCGCGACCGCGCTCGGTACTCGATCCCGCGGTGGTGAACCTGCAGGCCGACCTGCTGGCACGCTACCCGGCGCTGCTGGCGGGGTTGGCCGGCGGGGCGGACGATGATGGCGCGGACGAGGCGGGCGGGCCGGGACAAGGCGCAATGGAGGCCTTGCATGGCTGAACCCGGCATGCTGCTGGAAGTGCGCGGGGTGCGCAAATCCTATGGTGCGCGCGAGGCGCTGAAAGGGGTGGATCTGGCGGTGGCGCCGGGCGAGTTCGTGGCCTTGCTGGGCCCCAACGGCGCCGGCAAGAGCACCTTGTTCCAGTTGCTGACCGGTTTGTTCAACGCCGATGAGGGCGGGGTGTCGGTGTGCGGTTGCGACATGCGACGCGAGCCCGTGCGCGCCCTCGGCCGGATCGGCGTGGTGTTCCAGCAGATGACCCTGGACCTGGACCTGAGCGTGGAGGCCAACCTGCGCTTTCATGCGCGGCTGCACGGCTTGGGCGGTCGCATCGCGGGCGAGCGCATGGCCGACGCCCTGCGCCGGCTGGGGCTGGCCGACCGGGCGCGCGACCGGGTGCGCGAGTTGTCCGGCGGCAACCGGCGCAAGGTGGAACTGGCGCGGGCGCTGATCCACCGCCCATCGGTCCTGCTGATGGACGAGGCCACGGTTGGGCTGGATCCGGCCTCACGCCGGCAACTGCTGGATGAGGTCATGGCGCTGCGCGCTCAGGGCGTGGGGGTGTTGTGGGCCACGCACCTGGTCGACGAAGCGGAGGGCGCTGATCGCGTGGTGGTCCTGCACCGGGGGCGGGTGCTGGCGGAAGACACGCCGGCCGGGCTGGTGGCGGGGCAGGGCGCGCCCAGTCTGGCGCAGGCTTTCCTGGACATGACGGGCGGCGCGGAGGCCGGCGGCGCGCCGGCCGTGGCTGAATGACGGCTGCGCAAACCGGGTGGCGGATCGGCAACCGGCCGGGTTGGGCGTGCAGGCATGTGTGTTGCTTGTAAAGAAAAATGATACGAACTCGCAGTCGTAAATACGATAAGTGCGGTAAGTGCGGTAGGTGCGTGCGTATGAGGCGCGCGCAGAAGGTCGAGTGGCGCTTGGGTGCTTGGGCACGTGGTCGAGCATGGCCCGAGGGCGCGCAAACGAATTCATGCAGTCGAGCGATCGTGGGTGAAGCCGACGCTCCGAACCAGGCAGTTCCCCGCGGCCAAGGTCCGGCAAGCCACAGCCGGAGCGAAGCCGGGTTTTCAGAAGCCGTACCCATGAGCAGTACATAACAAGGAGACTTGACGATGCGAATCAACACCCTGGTTTCGGCCCTGGCGGCCGGCTTGTGCCTGTCGCTGCCAATGAGTGCGGCACTGGCCAAGGACACCGGCTACATCTTCATCAGCAGCGAGAACGACAACGCGGTCACGGTGCTGGACGGCAAGACGTTCGAGGTGGTCAAGACCATTCCCACCGGCGAGCGGCCGCGCGACATGAAGCTTACCGCCGACCGCGAGCAGATCTTCGTGATCGCGAGCAACGACGAGCGGGTGGATGTGATCGACATCGCCAGGCTGGAGGTGGTGCGCAGCATCGACGTGGGGGACGACCCCGAGATGTTCGACTTCAGCAAGGACGGCGCGCTGATCTACGTTTCCAACGAGGACGACGCCGAGGTTTCGGTGGTCGACGTCGCCAAGAACGAGATCGTCGCCACCATCGAGGTCGGCGAGGAGCCCGAGGGCGTACTGGTGAGCAAGGACGGCTCGCGGCTGTACGTGACCTCGGAAGTCGCCAACATGGTGCACGTGATCGACACCGCCAACAATGAGATCCTGGCCAACATCGTGGTCGGCAACCGCCCCCGCCGTTTCGCCGACACGCCCGATGGCAGCGAGGTGTGGGTGACCAACGAACTGGGTGCGTCGGTGACCGTCATCGACGCCGTCAAGAACGAGATCAAGGACACCATCACCTTTGCCCCGCAGGGTTTCCGCAGCGACGACGTCACGCCGGTGGGCATCACCATGACCGCCGACGGCAAGACCGCCTACGTGACCCTGGGCCGCGCCAACCACTTTGCGGTGGTCGACGTGGCCAGCCGCCAGATCAAGGACTACGTGCTGGTGGGCAGTCGCGCCTGGGGCGTCACGCTCAGCCGCGACGAATCCATGCTGGTGGTGGTCAATGGCTTGTCGGACGACATCTCCATCGTCGACACCGGCACCAACAAGGTGTTGCGCTCGGTGCCGGTGGGGCGGGTGCCGCATACCGCAGTCATCGACGACTGACGGCCGAAGACCGACAACGCCTGACCTGGGCACCGCCATGAAGGAGACCCGGCCGATGCGGACCATCCTCAAGACCGCAGCTACCTTGCTCGCCAGCGCCACGCTGGCCATGGCGGCGCTGCCCGCCACCGCCGCCGAGGCGATTCGCTTCGGCTACCTGGAACTGCCGCGCGATGCGCGCTATGACGACAAGAAACTGTTCTTCCGCACCCTGTCGCGGCCCTTGGGTCAGCCCTTTGCGGGCGCAGAAGTGGCCTTGCGCGAGTCGCGCTTCGTCGGACAGGCGCTGGGCGTGAGCTTCGAGCTTGAGCGCGCGCGCGGCGCGGATGCGGAAGCCCTGTTGGGCGAAGTCGACCGCCTGCATGCCGAAGGGGTGCGCTACTTCCTGCTCGACGCCCCGGGCGCGGTGGTCGCCGAGGTGGCGGAGAAGACCCGCGGGCGAGAACTGCTGCTGTTCAACGTGTCGGCCGCCGACGATGCGCTGCGTCAGGCACAGTGCCAGCCCCACCTGTACCACACCCTGCCCAACCATGCGATGCAGACCGATGCCATCGCCCAGTACCTGGTGTCGCGCAACTGGCGTAGCGTGCTGCTGCTGCAGGGGCCGCTGGACGAGGACAAGCTGATTGCGGCGGCCTTCGAGAACTCGGCGCGACGCTTTGGGCTGAAGCTCACCGCCAAGCGCGATTTCGTGTTGAGCAACGATCCGCGCCTGCGCGACCAAGGCAATGTCGCGCTGCTGACTGCCGGATCCGACTACGACGCGGTGTTCGTCGCCGACAGCGACGGCGAATTCGCGCGTGGCGTGCCCTATGCCACGGTACGGCCGCGGCCGGTGGTGGGGGCCGAGGGGTTGGTCGCCGAAGCCTGGCACTGGGCCTGGCCGCGCCACGGCGCGCCGCAGCTGAGCGGGCGTTTCGAGAAGCACGCCAAGCGCCACATGGCGAGCGTGGACTGGGCGGCGTGGATTGCGGTGAAGTCGGTCATCGAAACCGTAGTGCGCACCGAGAACGCCGATTTCGCCAGCCAAGTGGCCTACCTGGGCGGGAGCGAGATCACCATAGACGGTTTCAAGGGCAATCGCCTGGGTTTTCGTGAATGGGACCGGCAGCTGCGCCAGCCGATGCTGATCGCCACGCACAACGCGGTGATCGAGCGCGCGCCCATCCAGGGATTCCTGCACCAGAGCAACAACATGGACACCCTGGGCTTCGACCGGAGGGACAGCAAGTGCGCATCCTGAGCCCGGTCCATTGGCGCGATTCCGACCGGGGTGATGGCCGGGATGATGGCCGACCCGCCGCACTCGCGCGGAGCGCCAGGCCATGAGGCTCGCCCACGCCGCACTCGCGCTGCAGGCGGTCACCGCCCGCGAGGTCGCCAAGTTCGTTCGCCAGGGCGGGCGGCTGGCGTCCGCACTGGTGCGGCCGCTGCTGTGGCTGGTGGTGTTCGCGGCCGGCTTTCAGAACGTCTTCGGCGTGTCCATTGTCCCGCCCTACGACACCTACATTCCCTACCAGACCTACATCGTGCCGGGGCTGCTCGGCATGGTGCTGCTGTTCAACGGCATGCAGTCGTCGCTGGCCATGGTGTATGACCGCGAGATGGGGGTGATGCGCCTGCTGCTCACCGCGCCGCTGCCGCGCGGCTATCTGCTGTTCTGCAAACTGCTGGCGGGCACCTTGCTGTCGGTGCTGCAGGCCTACGTGTTCCTGCTCGTCGCCCACTTGTTCGGCGTGGAGGTGCCGTGGTCGGGCTGGGCCTATGCTGCGCCGGTGCTGGTGTTGTCGGGAATGATGCTCGGCGCACTGGGCCTGCTGCTGTCGGTGTATGTCCGCCAGCTCGAGAACTTCGCCGGAACGATGAATTTCGTGATCTTCCCGATGTTCTTCATCTCGCCGGCCCTGTATCCGCTGTGGAAGCTGGAGGAGTCCGGGGCGCGGGTGATCCACTTCCTGGCGACGTGGAACCCCTTCACCCACGCCGTGGAAGCGATCCGCTTCGCCCTGTATGGGCAGGTGGCGCCGCTGTCGCTGGCCATCGTCGCGGGCTGTCTGGGCGGCTTTTTCCTGCTTGCCGCCTGGGGCTACGACCCGCAGCGCGGCATGCTCAAGCGCAGCGGCAAGCCGGGTTGAGGGGGCGGGGCTGGCCATCGACGGCATTGCCGGACGGGGTGACGAGTTGCCACGGCGTTTTCTTTCTCCAGTTTGATTGCGCACGCCACGGAGTCGGGGCGAGTGTGGCGCAGGGGATGGCGACGCGGCGGATGCTTTTTCGGTAAGACAGTTGACAACAAGGAGTGTGGAGACGATATGGGTACGACACGAAGGGCAATGATTGCGGCGATGGTATGCGGTATCGGCGGTGTGCTGGCGGTGGGTAGTGTGGGCAGTGCGCTGGCCCACGGTCCCAGCCGGCAGAAGGTGGAGCTCAGCGTGGAGATCGACGCGCCGGCCGACAAGGTGTGGGCACGTATCGCCAACTTCCACGACATGTCCTGGCATCCCGCGGTGGCGCGTACCGAGGGCGACGGCGGCAACGAGGTCGGCGCCAACCGTGTGCTGGTGCTCAACGGCGACGGCGAGGCCACGATTGCCGAGCAGCTCACGCGCTATAGCGCGGACAAGATGAGCTATTCCTACAAGATCACCGCCGTCGATGTTGCTGTGCTGCCGGTGAGCAACTACACCTCGCACCTGACCGTGACTGCGAACGGCGACGCCAAGTCCCGCCTGGAGTGGCGGGGCGCGTTCTACCGCGGCTTCCCGAACAACGATCCGCCGCCCGAACTCAATGACGCAGCGGCCATTGCCGCGGTCACCGGTGTTTACCAGGCCGGCCTGGATGCGATCAAGGCCGAGCTGGAGTAAGCGGGAACGCCCATGTTCCAGGCCGCAGCGGGCGGTGTCCGGCCGGCGAACGGCGCCTGCGTCGGCCTGGCCTCGCACCCTGCGCCGGGCGGCGCTCGTACTGCTGGCGGTCTGCATGGGGATGGCGACCGCAGAGGCCGGGGAGCGCGCTTTCGTCACCAACCAGTCGGACGACAGCGTGTCGGTGGTGTTGCTCGGCGACACCATGCAGGTGCTCGCCACGCTTCATGTTGGTGGTCGTCCGGCCGGCGTGGCGGTTTCGCCGGACGGGCGGCACGCCTATGTCAGCAGCCCCGAGGGCGGCTACGTGAGCGTGCTCGCCAGTGAGCCGCCGGCGCTGCTGCGGCGCATCGAGTTGGAAGGTGGCCCGTTGGGCATTGCCGTCCATCCGACCGGTGCGCCACTGTATGTGGCCGACTGGCATGGCGACCGCGTGTTTGTGGTCGATCCCGCCGACGGCAAACGCATGGCCGAATGGCCGACCGGGCGCTCGCCGTCGGGGGTGGCGGTGTCGCCGGACGGCCGCTTGCTGGCGAGCGCCGACCGCGACAGCGACCAGGTGTCCTTGTTCGATACCACCACCGGGAGGCGTCTGGCGCAGCTGCCGACGGGTGCGCGTCCGTTTGGCCTGGCGTTCACGCCGGATGGCGCTCATTTGCTGACCACCGACGTCGGCGCCGATGCGGTCACGGTCATCGATGTCGCACGACGGCAGGTGCTTGTGCAAGTGCCGGTGGGCGAGCGGCCCTACGCAGTCGATTTCGCCTCGGGCCATGCCTTCGTTACCAATCAGTACGAGGGTACGGTGTCGGTACTGTCGCTGGACGACTGGCAGGTCGTGGCCACACTGGAAACCGGCGAGTACCCGGAGGGTGTGGCAGCCTCGGCCGACGGAGCGAGCGTGTATGTCGCGAACTGGTTCGATGACACGCTGGTACGCGTCGATGTGCGCCGCCTGGAAGTGGTGGCGACTCTGCGCACCGGCAAGGGTCCGCGCGCCTTCGGGCGCTTCGTCGCCCACGCGGCGCCGTCTGCGGCGACCGAAGTGGCAGGGACAGCAGGGCCAGCCGGGGGTGGTGCCGAACGATGAGCAAGGCCTGGAGCACGCGTGAGGGCGCGCGATCCGCCTGGCCATCGCCGAGGCGGTCGCGGGCCTCAGTCGTCCGGGCGTCCCTCGAGCAAGGTGCGTTCGCGGGCCAGGTAGCGGTAATGGAGGTTGCGCGGGTGCAGGGTGGGGTAGAGCGCCCAGCCGGAGAACCCGGGCAGGTCGGCCCCTACCGCCACCTCGGACAGCGCAGCGCCGGTGTCTACGCGCGCCCTCGCCAGCGCGTCGGTGTCGGCAATGTAGCGGCGTGTCTCGCGCAGGCGTTCGGCACTGGCCGGCGGGCCGTAGCCCGGCACGATCTGCGCCGGCGCCTGGGCGGCGAGCGTGTCGAGCGTGGCCAGCCAGGTCTGGATGTGGCCGTCGCGTATTTCGGGGATGCGGTCGAAGGCTGCCAACGCGCCGGTGAACACGACGCCGGTGGCCAGATCGCGCACCAGCAGGTCTCCGGGCGCGCTCGCCCAGCCGGGGGGGACGAGTTCGATGCGTCGCCCGCCGGCTTCCAGCGTGGTTGGCTTGGTCACCGACCGGGACGGCGTGCGCACCCGGGTGCCGGCCATTTCGTCTTCACCGAGCAGGCGACGCAGATTATGCAGGCAGACCTCGCAGCGCTCGGCGATCAACTCCGCGGCGTCCTGGTGGGCGACCACCGGGATGCCGCGTTCGGCGAACGCCTCCATGCCCATGACGAACTCCTGCAAGGGCTGGGTGACGACTGCCAGCACCACCGGCTGGCCAGTGATCCGGGCCGCCGCGTCGATCAATGCCCGTCCGTCGCGGTAGGAAATTCCGGTGCCGATCACGATTGTGCCGCTGTCCCCCGCCAGCAGACCGATGTTGCCGATCGCACCCCGATTGCCGGGGGCGGGTTCCTCGAGGGCGCCGACCAGCACGTGCACGCCGTTGCCAAGCTCCACCAGGGTGCGGGAAGGTCGCTCGGCAGCGGCATTGCCCCCCGCCGCATCCAGTGCCGCTGCCGGTGCTGGCGCACCCGCAGCGGCAAGCGCGTTCGATGCGAGCACTACAGCCGCGAACGTTGTGGCCGCCACCCATGCCGCCGTGCGCACCAGCTTGGCGATAACCGCAGGGTGGGCGGTCTTCATGTGTCACCTGCCCACAAGCGGCGGACCGTCGCGCCATGGCCGTACCGCAGCCTTTCCCGCGTCCCATCCTTCAGGAGCCCTTCACCATGAGTTGCTGCAAACCTCACACCGCGCTGTGGCGTGTCATCCTGCCGATGCTGCTGGCCGGCCTGTGCAGCCTTGCGCATGCCGCTGCGCCGACGCTGGCAATGGTCGGCTTCGAGCTGCTGGAGGATCACCCCGATCGCAGTCGCGACGACGCGCAGCAGGCGCGACTGCAATTGATCGACGCGGAATTTCGCGCGCTGGTGCAGGACAGGGGGCTTTATCATGTCGTCGATCTTACTCCTCACCAGGGCGTCATCGATGCGGTGCGCGCCCGCAGCGAGTTCATCTACCGCTGCGAGCCTTGCAAGACCGAGTTGGGCGAGGGCATCGGTACCGACTATGTGGCGGTGGGCTGGGTGCAGAAGGTCAGCAACCTGATCCTGAACGTGAACATCGAGATCCGTGAGGTGGCCTCGGGTCGGGTGGCGCTCGTCAAGTCGGTTGATTTGCGCGGCAACAACGACGAAAGCTGGATTCGCGGGGTGCGCTTCATGGTGCGCGACATGGCCGAGAAGCGTGCCGCCAATCCGCGTTACGGGTTGTAGCCCGACCGCTTCCCGGGGCACCGCCGCTCAATTGCGGAGTGGTTCAGGTAGCGCTATCCTGCACCGAGTTCACGATACGGGAAAGGCAAGCGATGAGCGCAAACCCCAGGGGCTCGCGATCGGGCGGCCGGCGTACGCTTCAGGACGTCGCGACCATGGCCGGGGTCAGCACGATGACCGCGTCGCGTGCATTGCGCGGGGTGGGTAGCGTTGCGCCGGAGCTCATCGAGCGGGTGAGGGCCGCGGCTGCGGCGCTTCAGTATGTACCGGACCCGGCCGCCCGCGCGCTGGCGTCGGCACGCAGCAGTTCCGTCGCGGTGCTCGTGCCGTCGCTGGCCAATGCGGTGTTCATCGATCTGCTCGAGGCAGTGCACGAGGTGCTGGCGTCGCAGGGCTACCAGGTGTTGATCGGCAACACCCATTACTCCCGCGACGAGGAAGAGCAACTGCTGCGCAACTACCTGGCTCACCGCCCCGCCGGCATGTTGGTGACCGGTTTCGATCGCAGCGAGGCGGCACGCCGCCTGATCGAGGACAGCGGCGTCCCGTGCGTGTATCTGATGGAGCTGGCCAACGCGCCCCACGTGCATTGCGTCGGTCTGTCGCAGCTCGAAGCCGGGCAGGCCGTCACGCGCCATCTGCTGGCGCGCGGACGCCGCCGCATCGGCTTCGTGGCGGCGCAACTCGATGCGCGCACGATGCAGCGTGCGGAAGGCTATCGGCGTGCGCTCAAGTCCGCCGGTTGCTATGACCCGGAGCTTGAACTGCTCAGTCCCGCGCGTTCTTCGGTCAGCCTGGGGGGGCGTTTGTTCATCGAGTTCCTGGCGCGCCACCCGGACGTAGACGCGCTGTTCTTCTGCAACGACGATCTGGCCAAAGGCGCATTGCTGGAAGCCTTGCGTGCGCATGTGGATGTACCGGGGCGGGTGCTCGTGGCCGGATTCAACGATCTCGAGGGTTCCGACTGCAGTGTGCCCAGGCTGACCACGGTACGCACGCCGCGCGCCGAGATCGGTCGGCGGGCAGCGAGCATGTTGCTGGCGCTAATGCGCGGTGAGCGGGTTCGCGAGACCGCGGTGGACGTCGGTTTCGAGTTGATCATCCGGGAAAGTGCGTGATCGAAACCGTATGTCCGGTCGCGGGCACCCGCCGAGCATCAATGGGACTGATGCCAGGATAAGTGGGAGTGGAATTTCGTATTGCGCATCCCTGTTGGCCCGTCTAAGATAGCGCTAACTTGTTCGATGTCGCTGCACGGTGCTGCGGTGCGCTGTGGTTTGCGCACAGTAGTCGAAGTGGTGTTTCACCCGGCAATCAACTGCCGCTCGGGCTGGGGCCGTCGAGGTCCGATCGCGAAGGCTGTGCCGAAAGTACCCTTCGGTGGGTTCAGGGCGAACGGAGTTATCCATTTCGCTGCCGGTTCAATGGAAAGGTCACCGGGCGGATGACGGCGACAAGCGTTCAAGCGGCACGGAGTTGCTGCGGACGATGAGAGGAGACAGAGGTGTCCGTTACTTTTGGTCAAGACGAGATAGCGCTATCACAGCCGTTGCAATTGGAACGGCCGCTGCAGTGTTCCTTCGCCCCTGGGTTGGGCAAGGCGGAGGGCGCGTGTTGAGCCCGACCGCTTCCGCGCTTGTCGTCATGGGGGTGTCCGGCTGTGGCAAGAGCGAACTTGGCCGCAGCGTTGCCGCGCACACCGGAGCCCGCTTCATCGAGGCCGACGCCTTTCATCCGCCCTCCAATATCGACAAGATGCGCCGCGGCATTCCGCTTGGCGACGCCGACCGCGCCGGTTGGCTGGGCGTACTGGCGGAGCAACTGATTGCGGCGCGCGCCGAGGGCGTGCCGGCGGTGCTGGCCTGTTCGGCGCTCAAGCGTCGTTACCGTGATCAGTTGCGCGAAGCCGCTCCGGGGCTGTGCTTCGCCTTCCTGCAGTTGTCGCGTGACGCGGCCGCGCGGCGAGTGGCCGACCGCCCCGGCCACTACATGCCACCCAGTCTGGTGGATAGCCAGTTTGCCGACCTCGAGCCGCCGTTGGGCGAAGACGGAGTGATTGTGCTCGATGCGCTGCAGCCCCTAGACGTGCTGGTGCCACGCACGCTGACGTGGTTGTCCAACGCGGACGGAGGCGAACGATGCGCAGGCTAGGCCGTTGGCTCGAGCAGCTGATCGAGATGCTCATGGCCGTGATGATGTCGGTCATGGTGGTGGTGGTCTTTGTGAACGTGGTGCTGCGCTACGCGGCCGGTACCGGTTTCGTCAGTTCGGA
The DNA here is from genome assembly GCA_046295975.1 of Rhodocyclaceae bacterium. Classification (GTDB taxonomy): domain Bacteria; phylum Pseudomonadota; class Gammaproteobacteria; order Burkholderiales; family Rhodocyclaceae; genus UBA2357. The sequence goes on along the minus strand of JBKBMG010000045.1, from coordinate 22,262 downwards.
GGAGCTGGCCCGGCTGTTGTTTGTCTGGCTGGTGTGCCTGGGCGCGATCCTCGCGAGTGCGGAAAACCGGCACCTCGGTTTCGATCTGGTCCAGCAACGCCTGCCGCGCAAGGCTCGTCGGGCGTGCGCATGGATCACCCGGGTGCTGGTTCTTTATCCCTTGCTCCTGCTGGTGCAGGGTGCTTATGCGCAGGTGCTGGTGGGTTGGAACATCTACAGCCCGGTGATGGGCTATCCATTGGCCCTGTCGGCCGCAGCCGTGCTGGTGATGGCCGTCGCCATGCTGGTGTTGTTGGCGCTGGACGCGTTGCGGCGCGACAGGCCTGTGGCAGGCGAGGGTGGGCCAGGCGAGGGCGGCAGCGCGGGTGACGATACTGCGCACGACCCTCTTCCTGCGCGCCAGGCGACGGGGGAACGGCGATGAGCATCGCGATTTTCCTGGTGGTGCTGTTCGTGGCCATGACGCTGGGGGCACCGATCGCATTTGCGCTGATGCTGACCGCGATCGCGCTGATGTGGCACCTCGATTTTTTCGACGCGCAACTGCTCGCGCAGAACCTGCAAGCGGGTATCGACAGCTTTCCGCTGTTGGCCGTCCCGTTCTTCGTGCTGGCGGGGGAGTTGATGAACGCGGGCGGGTTGTCGCGCCGCATCATCGACCTGGCCAGGGCGTTTTTCGGCCATATCCGTGGCGGCCTGGGTTATGTGGCGATCGGTGCCGCTTTGTTGCTGGCGAGCATGTCCGGTTCGGCGATTGCGGATACCGCAGCACTGGCCACGCTGCTGCTGCCGATGATGCGCCGGCAGAACTACCCCGAGGGGCCATCGGCCGGTCTGATTGCGGCGGGGGGCATCATCGCGCCCATCATTCCGCCCTCCATGCCGATGGTGATCTACGGTGTGACCACCGGCACCTCGATCACCAAATTGTTTCTCGCCGGGATCGTGCCCGGCGCGCTGATGGGACTGGCGCTGATCCTCGCATGGCGCTGGGTGCAGCGAGGCGGCGAGTTCGAGGTGGCACCGCGCCAGCCGTGGCGGGCGCGGCTGGGCATGCTCGGTTCCTGCATCTGGGCGCTGCTGCTGCCGGTGATCATCGTCGGCGGTTTGCGCGGCGGCCTGTTCACGCCGACCGAGGCGGCGGTGGTTGCGGCCGTATATGCCTTGTTCGTGGCCATGGTGGTGTATCGCGAGCTCGACTTCAGGGGCTTGTACCGGGTGCTGGTAGCCGCCTCGCGAACGACGGCGGTGGTGATGTTTCTGTGCGGCGCGGCCACCGCATCCGCCTACATGATCACGCTGGCCGACCTGCCTGCCGAACTCGGCGATGCGCTCGCGCCGGTGCTTACCGATCCGCGCCTGTTCATGCTGGTGGTGGTGGTGTTCCTGCTGTTGTTCGGCATGGTCATGGACCTCACGCCGGCGATCCTGATCCTCGGCCCGGTGCTCGCACCGCTCGCGATCAAGGCGGGGGTGGATCCCGTGTATTTCGGTGTGATGTTCATCCTGACCGGCTCGATCGGATTGGTCACGCCGCCCGTGGGCACGGTGTTGAACGTCGTTTCCGGCGTGGGACGGCTGCGCATGGAAACTGCGGTGGTCGGCATTCTGCCTTTCCTGCTGGTTTATTTCGTGCTGCTCGGCGTATTGATCGCCTTCCCGGCAATCGTCACGGCACCGCTGGGCTGGATCTCGTGACCACTCCAAGGCTTCACATTCCCGTCCGTGTCGCATCGGCATGGCCGGGCTCATCTGCACCATAACGACAGGAGAAGAGACAATGCACACGCTGATTCGCAACATGCTGGCCGGACTCTTGGGCGTGGCGCTGCTCGGCGCCGCGGGCGGCGCGGCCGCTGCCGACGTCAAGTCACGCATGATCCGCTTCGGCTACGGTCTGGCGGAGGAAACCAATCAGGGGCGGGCCACCAAGGTCTTCGCCGATGAGGTGGCGCGCCTATCCGGTGGCAAGCTGAAGATCCGCGCCTTCGGCAGCGCCAGCCTGGGCTCGGACATTCAGATGCAGAATGCGCTCATCGGCGGTGCGCAGGAAATGATGGTCGGCTCGACCGCGACGCTGGTCGGCATCACGCCCGAGATGGCCTTGTGGGACACGCCTTTCCTGTTCGCCAACGAGCAGGAAGCGGATGCGGTGCTCGACGGCCCGGTCGGCCAGAAACTCCTCGACAAGCTGCAGGAGAAAGGTCTGGTCGGGCTGGTGTACTGGGAAAACGGTTTTCGCAACCTCACCAACAACCGCCGTCCGGTGCAGACGCTGGAAGACCTGAACGGCATCAAGCTGCGCGTGATGCAGAACAACGTATTCCTGGATACCTTCCGCACGCTTGGCGCCAACGCCGTGCCGCTGGCGTTCTCGGAGTTGTTCACCGCGTTGGAGACGCAGGCAGTGGATGGTCAGGAGAACCCCTTCAACACTATTCTGACGAGCAAGTTCTACGAAGTGCAGAAACACCTTACCGTGACCAATCATGTGTACAGCCCCTGGATCATGCTCGCCAGCAAGCGTTGGTGGGACGGTCTGAGTGCCGCCGAGCAAGACATCGTGATGAGCGCCGCGCGTACTGCGCGGGATTTCGAGCGCGCAGATACGCGCGCCGAAGCTGCCAGGGCCTTGAGTGAGCTGGAGGCCAAGGGTATGACAGTGAATACCCTGTCCGAGGCGGAGTTGCAGCGCATGCGCGAGAAGATCGCGCCAATCACCGCCAAGATCGCCGAGGACGTTGGTGCAGATCTGTGGAACGAGGTTCAGACCGAGATCGCCAAGGCGCGTGCGCAGTGAGGGTCGCTTCGCGGCGCGGGTCATGTCCCGCGCCCTCTGTGGTGTGACGATCGACCGGCCGCGAGGCCGGTTTTTTTTGCGGGTTGCGCGTCCGATGGCGGTGGACGCCGCCCGAGCGGTCGGACGCGCTAGAATCGCACGCCCGGCGACGCGACCGGAGCCTGTTCTTCCACTCGCACAACGGGTTTTCGAATAGCCCGCCGCGCGACTGGTGTGCGGTGTCGCGCGGCACTCGAACGCCGCCATCGGTTGTCACCATCTCCCTCATCATCCACCTGCGCCGCATGAACCAAGCTGATAACCAACCGCTGTACCGCCTGGCACGTCGCGAAGACCTGCCGCGCATCGTCGAGATCTACAACGCCACCGTGCCGTCGCGCCAGGTAACGGCCGATACCGAGCCGGTGAGCGTAGCCAGCCGTGAGCGCTGGTTCGAAGAGCATGTACCCGGGTTCCGTCCGCTCTGGGTGGTGGAACAGGATGGTGGCGTCGCCGCCTGGCTCAGCTTCTCGTCTTTTTATGGCCGTCCCGCCTACAACAAGACCGCCGAACTGAGCATCTATGTCGACGAGGCTTTCCGGGGCCGTGGGTTGGGTGGGCGGCTGCTGGCGGCGGCGGTTGCACATGCGCCGTCCATCGGCGTCGATACGCTGCTGGGCTTCATCTTCGCCCACAACGTGCCCAGCCTCGCATTGTTCGAACGTTTCGGCTTCCAGACCTGGGGCGAACTGCCCGACGTCGCGGTGCTGGACGGTGTCGAGCGCAGCCTGGTGATCGTCGGGCGACGCGTGGGCTGACCGAGCCGTCCTGACGTCGCCTGTTCTTGCGACCCGGCAGGCGATCTGCCGGGCTTCCGCGCGCACTCCTCACTTCCGCTCCGCGCATGCGTTCCAACAACGCCGCACGCCGCTGCGCGTCTGATCTTTCATTAATGTAGTTAAACAACGCAGAGACTAGGAGTGCGCTAGGGAATATCTAGGGTTTACCCCACTAAACCAACTGGTAAAATACGCGTTATCTACATAAAATATACTTTTAAAACAAGGCTTAAAACTGAAAATTTGAGAGTAATCAACAAGCCTGATGAATGGATAAGTGGTACTTGTATTGAAAATGTAGTTAAGTTACATTGCGTTCGCGGTCTGCTCAGGCAGGCTGAAACAGGCGGCGAGCGCGTGCGGGCCTGGTGGCGGGGCGATTTGGCTTCCGTCCGCAGCCGGGAATGATTGCGAGCGCGCCTGGGATGATCACAAAACCAAAGGGGGAAGACAGGCGTGTTACCAAAGAGACTGAGACTGGCAGTCGCCGTGACGACGACGATGGCAGCGGCGGGCGCGCAGGCGGCGCTGGATCTGGATGCCAACCTGGAGTTCGATACCACGCACTACAACAAGGTGTCCGATTCCAAGCGCAATGCGCGTGACAGCAGCACCGACATGAGTGGCCGGGTGGAAGCGAATTTCGGCGCACGCGGCAACTCGGGCGACGCCTTCGTCGCAGTGCGCGCCAGCCTGCTGGTGAAGAAGGACGGCGATGCCGCGGTTGACGACATGTGGGTACAGTTCGGCAACGCGCGAGGGGATCTCAAGCTGGGCCGTTTTGAGGCCATGGACTTGTTCCCGCTTGGCAAGGACACGGTGGTCGAGTCGGCCCTGGTCAACGGCTATGCCGCCTATCAGGCCAATGCGTTGCGCGGACGCTTCGGCAGCGGCTATGTGCATGCCGCGCTGGGTGCCAATCTCGGCCAGGGGCTGCGTGCCGAGCTGGGGGTGGTGCACGGCAACGAGGATGGCGAGGTGAAGGGGGTGCGTCCGGCGTTGGAGTACCGTGCGGGCGCCCTGACGTTGCGCGGCGGCGTGGAGTCCATTCGCACCGTCGGCATGTCCGGGTCGGACACCGGTTATGGTCTGTCACTGGGATACGCAGTCAGCGACGATGTGAAGGTGAACCTGAACTTCGCCAAGCGCGAGGACGATAGCAGCGTCGGTGCCAACGTCATCTACGGGCCGGCCGGCCTGGGCGTGATCCACGGTCGTGGCAAGCATTCGGATGAACGCATCACCACGGTTTACGCGGCTTACAGCTTTCCGCTGTTCGACGTGCCCGGGGCGACCATCACCCCCGCGCTGAGTCTCGCCAAGGGCGACAGCGATACCGCCACCCAGGCGGCATTCAGGATTCGCATCAACTACGCCTTTTGAGTAAGCTGCACGGCAGCGCCGGCCGCCACAGCGGGCGGGTGCTGCCGCGATTGGCCGCACGAAACATAACGAGAGGAGACGGAGTCATGAGCAAGCTGGGACAACTGGGTCGGGTCGCGTGCGCGCTGGCCGGTGCATGGTGCATTGCTGGCGCTCAGGCCGGTGAAGTGGAGGTGCTGCACTACTGGACGTCGGGCGGTGAAGCGCGCTCGGCGGCGGTGCTCAAGGGCATGGTCGAGGCCCAGGGCCACAGCTGGATCGATTTCGCAGTGGCCGGTGGCGGTGGCGACAACGCCATGACCGTGCTGAAAAGCCGGGTGATGGCCGGCAATCCGCCTGCGGCAGCGCAGATCAAGGGGCCGACGATACGCGAATGGGCGGAAGAGGGTGTGCTGGCCAACCTGTCGTCGATCTCCGCTGCGGAGGCCTGGGATGCCGCGTTGCCGCCGGTGGTGGCCGAGGTGATGAAGTACAAGGGCAACTATGTGGCGGTGCCGGTGAACGTGCATCGGGTCAATTGGTTGTGGGCCAATCCCGAAGTGTTGCGCAGCGCAGGCGTCGAGGACATGCCCAAGGATCTGGATGCCTTTTTTGCTGCGGCCGACAAGATTCGCGACGCCGGCTTCATTGCCGTGGCCCATGGCGGGCAGAACTGGCAGGACTTCACGACTTTCGAATCGGTGGTGCTGGGCGTGGGCGGCGCGGCCTTTTATCGTCAGGCGCTGGTCGAGCTCGACCAGAAGGCGCTGACCAGCGACACCATGCGTCAGGCGCTCGAGGCCTTCCGCCGCATCAAGAGCTATACCGACGCCGCCGCACCGGGGCGTGACTGGAACCTGGCCACCGCCATGGTCATGCAGGGCAAGGCGGGCTTCCAGTTCATGGGCGACTGGGCCAAGGGCGAGTTCCTCGCCGCCGGGCTCGAACCCGGTGCCGGCTTTCTGTGCGCGCCGGCCCCGGGCACGGCCGATGCGTTCACCTTCAACGTAGACTCGTTCGCGATGTTCGAGCTCAAGGGGGCCAGCGCCAAGGAAGCGCAGGCGCATCTGGCCGCGGCGATCATGAGCCCGAGCTTCCAGGAAGTGTTCAACCTCAACAAGGGTTCCATTCCGGTGCGCCTGGACATGGAAATGGACAAGTTCGACGCCTGCGCGCGTTTGTCGAGCGATGACTTCCGCGCCACCTCGGCCAGCGGCGGGCTGGTACCGTCCATCGCCCACGGCATGGCGGTGTCGCCGGCGGCGGAAGGTGCCCTGAAGGATGCGGTGAGCCAGTTCTGGAACGATGATCGGATTTCGATCGAGGACGGCCTCAAGCGCATTGCCTCGGCAGCACGCATTCACTAAGCCATGCAGACGACCACGCAGATCGGCATGACGCGTTCGCTGGAAAGCCTCATGCCCAAGCTGGTGCTCGCGCCGGCGGTGGTGCTGGGGCTGGCCTTCATCTACGGCTTCATGATCTGGAACGGGGTCTTGTCGGTGACCGCCTCACGCATGTTGCCGAACTACGAGTTCGTGGGCCTGGCTCAGTACGAGCGCCTGTGGGCGATGGACCGGTGGTGGGTGGCGCTGCGCAACCTGGCGATCTTCGGCGGTCTGTACGTCGCCGGCTCAATGGCGCTGGGGGTGTTGCTGGCGGTGCTGCTTGATCAGAAGGTACGCGGTGAGGGCTTCATCCGCACCGTCTACCTCTACCCGATGGCCTTGTCCTTCGTGGTCACCGGCACCGCATGGAAGTGGATCCTCAACCCCAGCGACGGGCTGGAAAAAATGGTGCGGGACTGGGGGTGGAGCAGCTTCAGCTTCGACTGGCTGGTGCAGTCCGAAATGGCCATCTACTGCGTGGTGATCGCAGGCGTGTGGCAGTCCGCGGGCTTCGCCATGGCCTTGTTCCTGGCCGGTTTGCGCGGCATTGACGACAGCATCATCAAGGCTGCGCAGATCGACGGCGCATCGCTGCCGCGCATCTACCTGCGCATCGTGCTGCCGGCGCTGCGGCCGGTGTTTTTTTCCACGCTGATGGTGTTGTCGCACCTGGCGATCAAGAGCTTTGACCTGGTCATGGCGCTCACCGCTGGCGGCCCCGGTTACGCCACCGACGTGCCGGCGACCTTCATGTTTGCGATGAGCTTCACCCGTGGGCAGATCGGCCTGGGCGCGGCGAGTGCGACGATGATGCTGGCGACCGTGGCGGCCATCGTCGTGCCCTACCTCTACAGCGAACTGCGGAGAAAGCCCCATGAGCGCTGAACAAATGACCGTCGGGCACGCGGCCACCGCCCGGCATATACGGGTAGGGCGGGGCCGGGAGGCCATCGGCCGCTTCCTGCTGGTGGCGACGTTGCTCATTGGCGCGGCGCTGTTTCTTGCGCCGCTCTACGTGATGATCGTGACCTCGCTCAAGGATGCGCAGGCCTTGCGCGAGGGTAACCTGCTCAGCCTCCCGACGGCGCTGGATTTCTCCGCGTGGCGCACGGCTTGGTCGTCCGCCTGCACCGGAATCGATTGCCGCGGGCTGCAGCCCTTCTTCTGGAACTCGGTGATCATGGCCGTACCGGCGGTGCTGATCTCCACCGCCTGGGGCGCGGTGAACGGCTACGTCCTGAGCCTGTGGCGGTTCCGCAGCAGCGAGGTGTTTTTTGCGCTGTTGCTGTTCGGTGTGTTCATGCCCTTCCAGGTGGTGTTGCTGCCGATGAGCCAGGTATTGGGCTGGCTCGGACTGTCGAGCTCCATTGGCGGTCTGGTGCTGGTGCACTGCCTGGCCGGTCTGCCCAGCACTACGCTGTTCTTCCGTAACTACTACGCCGCGGTGCCGATGGAACTGCTCAACGCGGCGCGACTGGACGGTGCCGGGTTCTGGCAGATCTTCTTCCGCATCATCGCGCCGATGTCGGTACCCATCGTCATGGTCACGCTGATCTGGCAATTCACCCAGATCTGGAACGACTTCCTGTTCGGCGTGGCCTTCAGCGGGGCCGATTCCAAGCCCGTCACGGTTGGTTTGAACAACCTCGCCAACACCAGCAGCAGCGTCAAGGAATACAACGTGGACATGGCCGGCGCCTTGATTGCGGCGCTGCCGACGATTGCCGTGTATGTGCTGGCAGGGCGCTATTTCGTGCGCGGGCTGACGGCCGGCGCGGTCAAGGGTTGAACGGCGTGGCGCCGGCAATGAAGCTCGCAACGCCGTTCGCGCTGAGCGAAGCAAGCCCCGCGTGGGCGTGGCGAAGCGAACCTATTAAACAGGCACCTTCGCTCGCCCTGAGCCTGTCGAAGGGCGACTTCGGCAGCGCAGGGGGCGGGCTTCGACAGGCCTGTCCCGAGCCTGTCGAGGGGCTCAGCCCGAACGGTATTGGATTGCCGGGTGAATAGCCGCGGCGTGGGGTGACATCACCACCGTCGCCACCAGTCGGCAACGCCACGGCGGCCGACAAACCAACGGCGGCATTCGCCGCGGCTGCGGTTGCAACGGATGGATCTCGGGGAGAGACAAAGAAAATGGCTTCGGCATTGGATATCCAGGGTGTGCGCAAGTACTTCGGCAAGGGTGACGAAGCCGTCGAGGTGCTCAAGCGCATCGACATCGCGGTCGCTCCGGGGGAGTTCCTGATCCTGGTCGGCCCCTCGGGCTGCGGCAAATCGACCCTGCTCAACATCATTGCCGGGCTCGAGCAGCCCAGCGAGGGCGCGATCCGCCTGGGCGGGCGCGACCTGATCGGCGTGCCGCCGGCGCGGCGCGACATCGCCATGGTGTTCCAAAGCTATGCGCTTTATCCCACCATGAGCGTGGCCGACAACATCGGCTTCGCACTCGAAATGCGCAAGGTGCCGCGGGCCGAGCGCAAACAGCGCATCGCCGAAGTGGCGGCCATGCTGCAGATCGAGCACCTGCTCGATCGCCGCCCCAGCCAGCTCTCCGGCGGGCAGCGCCAGCGCGTGGCCATGGGGCGGGCGCTGGCCCGCAAGCCCGAACTGTTCCTGTTCGACGAGCCCTTGTCCAATCTCGATGCCAAACTCAGGGTGGACATGCGCGCCGAGATCAAGCGCCTGCATCAGGCCAGCGGCATCAGCAGCGTCTACGTCACCCACGATCAGATCGAGGCCATGACCCTGGGCAGTCGCATCGCCGTGATGAAGGACGGCGTGCTGCAGCAACTCGGCACCCCCGACGAGATCTACAACCGCCCCGCCAATACTTATGTGGCGGGCTTCATCGGCTCGCCGACGATGAATCTCGTGTCCGGTCGTGCGCGCGCAGCCGCTGGCGCCTCGCGGACCGTGTTCGATGTGGCCGGCACCGAACTGCCCGTGGACTGCCCGGCCGCCCCGGGCCGCCCGGTTCTCCTCGGCCTGCGCCCTGAACATATCGCCTTGCGCGCCGAAGGCGCCTGGCGTGGCGAAGTCAGCGTGGTCGAACCCACCGGCCCGGACGTTTTCGTCGTCATCGCCACCGCCGCCGGCGACATCGTCGTCCGCACTCCGCCCAATCTCCGCCTCGCGCCCGGCGACCGTGTCGGCCTCGAGATCCGCACCCCCGAACCCAACTGGTTCGACCCCGACAGCGGCACACGGCTTTCTGCATGACCCGGCCGGACGGGGCGACGCCTTGACGCCTGAACCGTCCGGCCGGTTTTTTTGCTGTGGACGATCTGAACGGCCTGGCAGGCCCTTGCCGCTAACCCGAGCACGTCACGCCGAGTGCCCGGGTGTTTCCGCTCCGTCCGCCCGCCTTGCTGTGCGCTGGATCGTATCGACAAAGCTGCGGAGGGTATCGGCAGCCTGAGTCGCTGCCGTCTGCAAAAGAAAATGAGGTGCATCGATACCTGCCTTATGGATGTAGGACACGTGGCGTTGCAACGGCGCGAGTGAACGGCGGGGAACGACACGGTCTCTTCGTGCCTGCAGGTAGAGCGTGGGGATGCGGATGCGGGGCAACAGATCGCGGTGATCGACCGCAAGCACAGCGGCCACGCGTGCGCGCAGCGCCGCCGGCGTCAGCTGGGACAAGCTGGTCGCGAGTGCCGCGCGCAAGCCCGGCTGCGGACGTGATCCCATCAGAAGCCACCCGAGCAATCCAAGCGGCGTGTGTTCGATGGGCAGGTGGCGCACAAGCCGCTGCAAAGGCGCGAGCCCGGGCATAGGGCAGGCGGCGAAGCTCGCGCACAGAACCAGCGCCTGTAAGCCCGGCGGTGGTGATGCCGCGATTGAGACCGCGATCGGCCCCGAGAATGATTCACCCAGCAGGATAAATGGCCGGTCGCGTGGAAGCGTACTCCGCACCAGGGCCTCCAGCGCATCGTAGCCGAGTGCCCGATCCGTCGGATAGCCGACCACCTGGATATCGAATGCACCATCCAGGGCGTGGATGAACGGACCAAACAACTCGCCGGTTCCGTCCATGCCGGGCAGCAGCACGATGGTCGGGCGGGCGGGAATCGCGTTGTTGGCGTGGCTGGTGGTGTCGGCTGCCGTGATGGATGACATTCGCGTTTCGGGAAGGCGTGACGCTCAGGCGCTGGCGTGGTCGACCACCATGCGAAGCCGCATGTAGCGGACCAAGGCCACGAGCTGCGGCAGGTTGAGCAGCACTATCATTGTGGTGATCACGGTGGCTGGGATGGTGCCGAGGGGGCCGAGGGCAAGCGCGATGGCGAACGCGTTCATGGTGATCCAGACTGAGCACCACAGCAGGAAGACTGGGGTGAACAGGTGCCAGAAGCGTGGCGACAGCGGCGCTTTGCGGTAGACGTAGCCATGCAGCCCGAGCAGGCCAAGTACCAGCACTGCCGTATGGAAGGCGCCGAGCGTCATCATGACGAATCCCGATCCGGACATGGCGTCGGCGCTGACCCAGGCCGTCGTGACGACGCAATACCAGAAATAGACGCGCCAGGCTCGCCCGAGCGGTGGGGGTCGCACGCAGGGTGGGGCTGGCGAGGCTGCATTGCTGGCGGTTTGATGTATGAGCGCCGGGGGAGGGGGAGGTGTCGTCATGGCGAACGGAGGTCGGTAAGCGGGATTTCGCCTCGGGTCACGGCGCTGAGTGTCGGTGCAATGGCTGCGTCGGGCGGCGACCCGGCTTGGCATGCGCAATGCGATAAGGATGGAATTTTATGCTGAGCAGGCTTTTTTGCGCAATCTTTCAATGCCTATGGCGTGTTTTTTCGTCATATTCGGAGCGGCCTGTCGTACCAGCCTGTGCGTAGTACCTGCATGAACTGGCTGGGCGTCCGCCTGGTTCTGGCTCGGTCGAGCATCAATTTCCCGTGTGACGTGGCAGCGCAGTCGGTATGATGCGGGCTTCATGACGTGTGGAAGCGCGCTGCGACGCTGCGTGCCCGCGTCCAGTTCTCAGGAGATAGGTGTGCTCGAACGAGTGGAACGCAGTGCGATCGTGCTGGTTGCGATGCTTCAGGCCTTGTTGCTGTACGTTGCCAGCATGGGAAGCGACGAAGGCTGGTGGCCGTTCTCGCAGCTGGGCGGACGGGTGTATTGGTACACCCTGGTGCTGGTGGTGCCGACGGTGATGATGCTGAGCCTGCAGCGGCTTGCGGATTGGCGCTATTGGCAGCAGGCGGTGGGGGTGGTGGCGGCGTTTGCGGCGCTCGCTTCCTGGGCGATTTGGACCGCGACGGCCGAGGTGCGGGTGGAAGCCTCTGCCGTACTGTTTCCGTTCGGCATGGCGATGGCGGTGGGGGTGCTCATCCTGACCCCGTTCCTCCAGGTGCGCATTGCCCATGGGCGATGGTGCGCGCCCTATCCCGATCTGTTCGAGTATGCCTGGCAGAACGCGATCACGCTGCTGCTGGCGGGCTTGTTCGTAGGCCTGGGCTGGAGCGTGATGTGGCTGGGGGCGAGGTTGTTCGAGCTGATCGGCATCGACATGCTGAAGAACTTGCTGAAGGAGCGGCCGGTTGCCTATTTGCTCACCGGTTTGCTGTTCGGCCTGGGGGTACTCATCGGGCGCACTCAGCAGCGGCCGGTGAAGATGGCGCGTGCCATTCTTTTCGCATTGTTCACGGGCTTGTTGCCGGTGTTGTCGGTGATGACCGTGCTGTTCATCGCCAGCCTGCCGTTTACCGGCCTGGATGCGTTGTTCGCCGAGAGCCGTCAGGGCTGGTGGGACTACGGCGTGGCCTCGGTGCTGGGCGGCTTGATTGCCCATCAGGTGCTCTTTCTGAACGCGGTGGTTCAGGATGGGCAGGGCTCGTCACCGTACCCGCGGTGGTTGCGCCGGGTGGTGGATCTGGGCCTGATCCTGTTGCCGGTTCTTGCTGCACTGGCGGTGGCAGCGTTGTGGATACGTATTGCTGACCGCGGCTGGTCGCCCAACCGCTTCTGGGCAATGGCGACCTTGGTGGTGCTGTGCGCGTATGCCGGTGGCTATGCGTGGGCGGCGCTGCGTCCGACGGGTGGCTGGCTGCGCCTGCTGCCGCGGGTGAACGTGGCCGTGGCGGTGCTGGTACTGGCCATCGTCGTGCTGGGCAACTCGCCGTTGCTCGATCCCTATCGGCTCGCGGCGAACAGCCAGTTAGCGCGGCTGCAGGCGATGGACGCAGCGGCGATCGAGCGCGACCAGCTGGAATGGCTGCGTTTCTCCGCGGGGCGTCCGGGCGTTGCGGCCCTGCACAAGCTGAAGGCGAGCGATCCAGCCGGATCGGAGCCGTTAACGCCCGAGGCGATCACCGACGATCCGAACGCTACCGAGCCGGCCACCGAGCCGACTATCGAAGCGGCTACCGGCTTGAGCGGACGCATCGATGCACTGCTTGCCCGCAACACGCGCTACGGATGGCGCCGCGGCGCGCAACAAGACGATGAGGGGCGCATTACCGAGCCCGACGAGATGGCACGCCACATTCGGGTTGTGCCGGAGGGGGAGGCGCCGCTACCCGTCGAACTGCTGGAGATGCTGGCGTCGAACGGCACCGATTGGCGGCGTCTTTGCCGCACGCGCGGCGAAAGCTGTGTGGCGTTGTGGCTGGATGCCGACCATGATGGACAGGCGGAAGCGCTGGTCTGCGACGTGACCCCCGGCAGTAACGTGGAGTGTGTGCTGATCGAGCAGGCCGATGGGCAGTGGGCTTACGTACAGTGGTTGTCGTGGTATGGCTCGTCGGCAAAAGAGGTCGCGGAGTCGATCAAGGCCGGCCGGATTGAGGTGCGCGCGCAGCGCTGGGGCAGCATCGGGCCGGGGGGCACGCACTGGCGGAGCATCGCGCCGGCGCAATGACCGGGCGGCGATGGGTTATCGATGGCCGGCGCGGCCGGCATTCGCCCGGCCCTGTGAGGTCGGTTTGTCAGTCGGCAATGGCCGTGCTTGCGGCCCCTCGTGCCTCAGATCCATTTTTGGTTTCGCTAAGCTCGTGGCGTCTCGGCAGGTCTGCGCCGCGGCGCGCGCAGGTGAGGGCGGCCGCAGCGGTGGCGAAGCGAAGCAGGGCGGACAGGTGGGTGGAAGGCATCCCGGCGATGGCGTCGGGTGTGAGCGCGTCGTGCTCCGCCAGCCAGGCCAGGGTGGCGGCCTGGAAGGTGTCGCCGGCGCCCACGGTGTCGAGCACCTCGACGCGTGGGGCGGGGGCATCGACCCGCGCCTGCCGTGTCCACGCCGTGGCCCCGGCTGCGCCTCGGGTGGCCAACACCAGCGAGCATCCGGCGTCCAGCCAGCGCTGGGCGAGGGTGTCCAGTGGCTGGGCGCCGTAGAGCAGGCCGGCGTCCTCGTCGCTGATCTTGATCACGTGGCTCAGCGCGGCAAGCGTGTCCACCCGTTCGCGCCAGCGCGCGGCGTCGGGCATGACGTTGAGCCTTACATTGGGGTCGTAGGCAATCAGGCGCTGCCCGCGTTCCCGGCGAACCAGGGCTTCCAGGGCGCTGGCCACCGGTTCGACCACGGTGGCGTAGGAGCCGATGTGGAGGGCGCGCACCGCCTCCGGCAGCGCCGGCAACTGCGCGGCGGTAAGCAGCCGGTCTGCGGCGCCGTTGCCGTAGAAGGCGTAGCTGGGTATGCCGTTGGCGGACACCGCGACCAGGCCCAGTGTGGTGGGCGCATCGAAGCCGACCACGGTGTCGGTGGCCACGCCTTCGGCGGCGAACACCGCGCGCAGCCGCTCGCCCAGCATGTCGTTGGCCAGTCCGCCGAGAAAACCCACGGGCTGGTCAAGGCGGGCAAGCCCGATCGCGACGTTGAACGGCGATCCGCCAGGATGGGCTTCGAGCGCGAGCGTGCGCTGATCACCAGCACCGATGAAGACGTCGAACAAGGCTTCGCCACAGACGAGGAACATGATGGACTTCCAGTGAGGGGGAGGGGGCGGGCACGCCACGAGCAATGCCCGCCACGGAGCGGCGTGGTCAGCGTGGCGCGGTCCAGCCGCGGTAATCGCTCACGTTGTCGCGGGTGACCAATTCGGACGGGATCAGCACCATCGGGTCGGCGGGCTTGTCACCGTTCATGATGCCGAAGCCGATCTCCACCGCGCGTTGCGCCATGAGCCATGGGTCCTGGCTGGCCGAGGCCTCGACCAGGGTGTTGTTCTTGATCGCGTCCTCGATGTCGGGCGCGCCGTCGACCGAGGCGATGACGATGCCGTTGCGCCGCAACTGGCGGGCGGCGAGGTCGGAGCCGATGGCCTGGGGATCGTTGATGGTGAACACCGCATCGACGTTCTGGAAGCGCGTCAGGTGGCCGAGCATCACGTTCATGCCGCCCTCGCGCGAACCTTTACCGTCCTGGTCGTCCGACAGCAGCTTGATGCCGGGGGCGGCGGCCAGGCGGCGCTTGCAGCCGTCCACCCGGTCGATCACGGCCGACACCTGGGGGCCGTTCTGGATGATGACGTTGCCCTTGCCGCCGAGGCGGTCGACGATGTACTGGCAGGCGATCTCGCCGGCCTGCACGTTGTCGGTCTGCACCACCGCGTCGGCGCCGGCGGCGGCCACGTCCACCCCCACCACCACGATGCCAGCGCGCTGGGCCTTGCGTACCGCCGGCTCGATGGCGCGCGGGTCGGCGGCGTTGAGCAGAATCATGTCCACCCCGGCGGCAATGAAGTTGTCGATCTGGGTGAATTGCTTGTTGAGATCGTAGTCGGCGGACACCGTCAGCACCCGCACGGCGGGGTTGAGCTCTTTCGCCTTGGCTTCCGCGCCCTGGGCAATGGTGACGAAGTAGGGGTTGCCGAGCGACCCCACGGTGACGCCGATCGACTTGATCTCGCGCGCCTGCGCAGCGCCGCAGCAAAGGGCCAGCGCGACGCCGGCGGCCAACAGTTTGTGTTTCAACATCGAGGTCTCCTCACTGGTCATGCTCTGGAGCGCGCACGCATCGACCAGGATATCCGCGCGCGTTGTGAAAAACGTGGTGGCCGGGCCTGGCCCGGCGGCGGGCGCTCAGGTGCGCGCGCCGCCCTGGCGGAAGCGGTCGAGGGTGACCGCGCCGATGATCACCAGGCCCTTGATGATGTACTGCCAGATGTCGGACACCCCGACGAGCACCAGGCCGTTGCTGAGCACCGCGATGATGAGTGCGCCGATCAGCGTGCCGACAATGGTGCCGACCCCGCCGACGAAGCTGGTGCCGCCCAGAATGACCGCGGCGATGGCGTCGAGCTCGTACGACTGGCCCAGTTGCAGGCCGTTGGCCGCCATCAGCCGTGACGACACCATGACCGCGCCCAGCCCGGCGAGCAGCCCCGAGATCGCATACACGATCAGCAACACCTTCCATACCTTGATGCCCGACAGCCGTGCGGCTTCCGGATTGCTGCCAACCGAATAGATATGCACGCCCAGCACGGTGCGGCGCAGGATGAACCACGACGCGACGATGACCGCGGTGGCGATGATCACCAGCCAGGGAATGCCCAGCACGCTGCCGTGGCCGATGAAGGCGAAGGGCAGGTCGGGGTTGAACACCGTCTTGTCGTCGCCGAGCAACCGCGCGATGCCGCGCACCGCGGTCAGCGCGCCTAGGGTGACGATGAAGGGCGGGAGATTCAGAAAGGCGATCAGGCCGCCGTTGATCATGCCGAACACCAGCCCGGTGAGCAGCGCAGCGGCGATGCCCAGCAGGCCGATGTCGGGAATGCCCGATACGATCAGCGCAACCACCGCGGCGGCGGCCAGGATGGAGCCCACCGACAGGTCGATGCCACCGGTGAGGATGACGAAGGTCAGCCCCGCCGCCAGGACGATGTTGATCGACGCCTGCTGCGCGATGATGGAGAAGTTCTGCACGGTGAAGAAGCTGTCGGCCATCAGTCCGAAGCCGATGATCAACAGCACCAGCACCGGCAGCATGCCCAGGGTCCGCATCAGGCCCTGGAACTGTTCGCGGGGGGTGACGGTGTGCACGGTGCCGTTGGCGGCGGTGGTCGTACCGGTGTTCATGAGGTGTCTCCTGGGTATTCTGTTCGTTCGCCGGTGTTCGTTCCCGGTGTTCAGGCCGCCTGCGGGCACAGGTCGTCTGGTTCGCCCGCGCGGTCGCCGGGGGGGAGGGCGGTGTCGGCCGTGGTGGCGCCGGTGGCCAGCGCGATGATGGCTTCCTGGGTGATGGGCTGGCCGGAATGGCCGCCCAACTCGCCCACGAGTTCGCCTTCGCGCATTACCAGCACCCGGTCGGCGGTGCCGACCACTTCCGGCAGTTCGCTGGAAATCACGATCACGCCCACACCGCGGCGGGCCAGATCGTTGATGATCCGGTAGATCTCGGACTTGGCGCCGATGTCCACGCCGCGGGTCGGCTCGTCCAGAATCAAGACCTTGGGATGGATTTCCAGCAGGCGCGAGAGCAGCACCTTCTGCTGGTTGCCGCCGGACAGTGCCCCCACGTTCACCTTCGGGCTGGGCACCTTGATCGCCAGTTCGCGTATCGCCGCCATCGCCCGTTCGCGCGCGCGCCGCAGGTCCAGTTGCCCCCCGCGGCGTGCGTCGGCAACGCAGGCACAGGTGTTGATGTTGTCGCCCACGCTCATGTCCAGGAACAGGCCGCGGCCCTTACGATCCTCGGTGAGGTAGGCCATGCCGGCGGCGATGGCATCGCCCGGGGTGGCGATCGCCACCGGCACGTTGTCGATCAGGATCTCGCCGGTGCTGCGGGCGTCCGCACCGAACAGCATGCGTGCCAGCTCGGTACGGCCGGCCCCCACCAGCCCGGCGATACCGAGCACCTCGCCGGCATGCAGATCGAAGCTGCAGCGCTTCACCCGCCGGTCGTCGCCGATCGCGCGCGCCGCGAGCACCACCCGGCCGGGGTCGTAGGGGGCGTGGGCCTTCTTGTAGAAACCCGATACGTCGCGGCCCACCATCATCTGCACCAGGCGCTCCGACGACAGTTCGGCGCGCGCCAGCGTACCCACGTAGCCGCCGTCGCGCAGCACGCTGACGCGATCCGACAATTCGTAGATCTCGGCCATGCGGTGGCTGACGTAGACAATCGCCAGCCCCTCGTCGCGCAACTGGCGGATCAGGGCGAACAGCCGGTCGGTTTCCCGCGAGGACAGCGGCGTGGTCGGCTCGTCCATCACCAGAATGCGGGCGCGCGACTGCAGCGCACGGGCGATCTCGACGAGTTGCCGTTCGGCAATGGACAGGGTGGATACCACGGTATTGGCGCGGAACCCGGCGCCCAGCCGCTCCAGCACCCCGGCGCAGGCCGCTTCCATGTCCTTGCGGGCCACGCGCATGCCATGGCGCAGCTCGCGGCCCAGGTAAATGTTCTCGGCCACGCTCAGGCTGGGGCACAAGGCCAGTTCCTGGTAAATCACCGCCACGCCGAGCTTGCGCGCCGAGCGCGGCCCTTCGATCGATACCGCCTCGCCGTCGATGCGGATCTCGCCGCCGGGGTCGGCGGTGTAGGCGCCCGAGAGGATCTTCATCAGCGTGGACTTGCCCGCGCCGTTCTCGCCCATCAGCGAATGCACTTCGCCCGGGTAGAGCGTCAGGCTGACGTCGCGCAAGGCCCTGACGCCCGGGAAGGTCTTGGAGATTCCGCGCATTTCCAGCAGCGGCCGGCGGTCAGGCTGTGCCTTGTGCTCAGACATGCTGCACCTCCTCGCGGCCGCGCTCGGCCCCCTCCAGCGCCTCGGAACGCGGCGAGAAGCTGAAGAACATCGGCAGGCTGGCGGCGCCAATGGCCCCTGCGTCGCTGCCGAAAGTACCGCGCACGATCGCCGGTACCCCGCGCGCCTCGGGCGCGGTGTCGGCCAGTTCGCGCGCCAGGGCGATGCGCAGCCGGTCGATCAGGCCGTCGTCCACGTCGGCGTCCAGCACCACCAGCGGCACATCCAGCATGCACAGCGCCGAGCGCACCGCGGGTGCCAGCGCGTCGACGCAGTCGGCCAGCCATTCCCCCACGCCGCTGTGGCCATTGCGTACGAACTCGGCCAGGTCGGCATGGGTGGCCACTTGCTCGCCATGCCAGCGCAGATGGCGGGACAGTGCGTTGAGCGAGGCACGCGACAGCAACATTGCCCATTTGCCAGCGGTCGGCGCGGCAGAGGGCAGGCGGCTGGGCAGCACCGGCATCACGGCGATGTCGCCGGCGTTGCCGCTGGCGCCGCGCACGCAAGTCCCGCCCAGCACCACGCCGGCACCGATGACCGGCCCCAGGAACAGGTACAGAAAGTGTTCGTGACGCCGGCCGCGGCCGTGGAACAGCTCGGCGATCGCCGCCGCGTTGGCGTCGTTCTCCGCATATACCGGCAGCCCGGTGGCCTCGGCCAGCGCCTCGTCGAAAGCGAAGTCGTCCCAGGCGGCAAAGCTCGGGCTGGTCAGCCCCAGCTCGCGCAACCAGGCACCCAGGTTGAAGGGCTGGGCGATGCCGATGCCGGCGATGCGCTCGCGCTCGGCCGGCGTCAGCTCGGCCAGCATGGCCGTGATGTCGGCCTGAACCAAGGCCAGGGTGTCGGCGGGCGGCGGCAACTCGCGCACGTGCATCCGGCGCGCCAGCATCTCGCCGCCCAGGTCGACCACCACCACCTCGATCGCGTCCCGGTCCAGACGCACGCCAATGCCAAAGGCGCCCTTGGGGTTGATCTGCACCAGGGTAGCCGGCTGGCCGCGCTGCCCCTCCACCCGGCGGCCGGTCGGCATCACCAGGGCGTCCTGTTCGAACGCCTGGATGATCGCGCCCACCGCAGTGCTGGTGAGATCGGTGTGACGCGCCAACTCTGCCTTGGACGCCTCGCCCAGGCGGCGCAGCAACTGGAACAGGCGCCGCTCGTTATGGCGGCGCAGGCGCATCGGGCCGTCACCGCGCACCGGCTGGATCGGTTTCATGCGTCTCCTCCTGGCGTGCTCGTGATCACGCTGGCTTATTAATAAATCAAGTGACTTTATTAAAAGCGCGGGAGGGTATTTTGTCAAGAAACTTTATTTAATTAACTTGAGGAAATTGCCGCGCCCTTGCCAATCGGTAGGGACGCCGGCTGGAGGGTGGGCCGGCGCGTCAGCGCGTCAGCATGTCGGCGGGTCAGCGTGAAGTCAGAAGCAGCGCAGGCTGTCGCCACTGCGCCGGCACGGGCCGTGGGGGCCGAAGTAGGTGCCGTCGGGGGCGCGCTCGTAGCGGTTGCCCTGTGCATCCCAGCATGCGGCCGCGTCGCAGCGGGCGGAGATCGGACCGGCCCGGCGGCGATGGGCGTGGTTGTGGACTTCGGTGTGGACGTTGACCTCGTTGCGGTCGGGTTCGCGCATGCCGCAAGCGCCGTACATGGCCGAGCGCTTCATCTCGATTTCCGCGTGGTTGCCGAGCAGCGACGCTGCCGACAATTCGTAGGATCGGGTGGCCTGGGCGCAGGCGCGGGAATCGATGCGCGGCGCCGCAGCCGGCTCGCCGGTCTGGCGGGAGAGGGCATCGAGTTGTGCCTGTTGGGCCTGCAACTGCGCCTGCTGGGCCCGCAGTTGTGCTTCCATCTCACGAAGCTCGTTCTTCAGCACCCACTCCCGCGAACCCGAGGCATCCAGGGTATTGGGGCGAACCACGCGCTCGGAAGCCTGAGCGCCGTGGGTGCAGGGCAGGTCGGAAAAGGTGACCGCGCCCGTGGCAGGGTCGATACACTGATACACCCGTGCCTGGCCGCTGGCCAGCAGCAGGCATGCGAGCGCGGCCACGATGACCGCCGGACGGGTTGCGTTCATGTTCAAGACCTCCTGCTGCACAGACCACCGATGATGCCGCAGGATTCCTCGGCCGTGGCAATCGCGCGATGGGTGGAGGGCTTTCGGGAACCCTTTGCGAGACGCCCCGTGTCGACCTGCAATGTACCGCCCCTGGTAATCGTCGGGCGAACGAAGCGACCAATCGAACTCAAGAACTCAAGAACTCAAGCGCCCGCCAACGCTCAACGCACGAACACCCCACTCGGAGACTCCTCATGCACTCAGTGCTGCCGCTACTACGGGCTACCGATTTCCCCGCGCTTGTCAGGCATGGTGTGGACACCCTGCAGGTCAACCTGGGCTACCGCTGCAACCAGACCTGTGTGCATTGCCACGTGAACGCCGGGCCCAAGCGCACCGAGGAGATGACCGCCGACACGGTGGACGCGCTGCTCGCCTTCCTCGACGCCAGCCCGTCGGTGCACACGGTGGACCTCACCGGCGGCGCGCCCGAACTCAATCCGCACTTCCGCCGTCTGGTGGTCGCTGCCCGCTCGCGAGGCCGGCACGTCATCGACCGCTGCAACCTCACCATCCTGTTCGAACCCGGGCAGGCGGGGCTGGCCGAGTTCCTCGCCGAGCAGCGTGTCGAGGTGGTCGCCTCGCTGCCCTGTTACCTGGAAGACAACGTTGACCGCCAGCGCGGCAAGGGCGTATTCGCCACCAGCATCCAAGCCCTGCGCCGCCTCAACACACTGGGCTACGGGCGCCCGGACAGCGGCCTGGTGCTGTCATTGGTCTATAACCCCCAGGGCCCCAGCCTGCCACCGCCGCAAGCGGCGCTGGAAACAGCCTACCGCGAACACCTGGGCGAAGAATTCGGCATCGTCTTCACCCGCCTGTTCACGCTGGCCAACATGCCCATCCAGCGCTTTGGCTCAACCTTGATCAGCAAGGGCGAATTCAACCGCTACATGGACTTGCTGCGCGGCGCCCACCGCGACGACAACCTGCCCGGCGTAATGTGCCGCAGCCTGGTGAGCGTGGACTGGCAGGGCTACCTGTACGACTGCGACTTCAACCAGCAACTCGGCCTGCCCCTCAGCCCGCCAGACGGCCGCCCGCGCCTGCACATCACCCAAGCCACCGCCGCCACCCTGACCGGCCAACCGATCCGCGTCGCGGCATACTGCTGGGGCTGTACCGCCGGGCAGGGCTCGAGCTGCGGTGGTGCGCTGGGCGAAAGCTCCGCGGCCGCCCCGCCTGCGTCGTGATCCGGGCAGCTGAAGTCCACAACCGGTGCACCTTGATGAGCGCTACCGCCTGATGGTGTCCCGCTCTTCAGTCCGGTTCTCGGCCTTGCCGACAGCCACCCTACACCGAATTACCGGCGGCAATGCGCTGTACTGCTGCCGGCCGATCGATGCGGGGGCGCGGTGAGCGGCCGGTCTTCCGTCCCACGAGCTCATGCCACCGACCCTTATGGAGAGAGTTCCCCCTGGGCGTGTCCGGTCGTTCACCTAATCTCAAGCCCTGACGTCCGAGCGACAGCTCCGGGGTGAAACTCGTCTGTTGCCCAATGAGCTTGCAAAATATTTCGCACGCAAGCCGCTCCATCACCTCCAATAATGACTGCAGTGTGTGTGCGAGGTCATGAGGCTTAGGAGGCGTGCATGTGACTTTTGTCATTAGATAGGAATGTCATCGATGCTAGCCTCGCGCAAAGGCTGATGCATCATCAAACGATTGGGTTTGTCGGTATTCGCACTGATGAAGGGATGGGTTGCGGGTATGGGGTTACCGAGCTGGCTGCAAGAGGTGTTCGGAAGGCGGAATTTGCCCAAGCCCGACGGACGGTGGCTTTATGCATACCGCCTTGGTACGCAGGAATACCAGACGCTGCGCCAGTTGCTGACAGATGCCGTCCAGGTAATACCGGTTCAGGTTCTCGCTCGTCGCAACCGCCACTTTGCAGCCTTGTTCGTGCTCTATGCCGCGGAGTGGTGGCGGCGTGAATACGATGGGGGCCCTTGGAGATGGGGTCCTATGTAAGCGTCCGACGCCCCCACCTTCCGCGCCCCCTCACGCGAGCGGACACTTCGCCGTCATCACAACGGAGGAGGCCCTCAGATGGGAACGAGACAGGAGCAGGCCAGTCAGTGGCTG
>JBKBMG010000044.1:0-42000 GCA_046295975.1 Rhodocyclaceae bacterium | reverse complement strand
GCTCGCCGATCAAGGCCTGGCAGTCCACGTCCGGGGTGTCCGCCTTCAAGCCCACCCGGAATTCGTAGAGCGCACTCATCGCCTCCTCGCCTTCCACGCTCACCGCCCACAGGGCGCTACCCAAAGGCGTATGGGCGATCAGGGGTCGGTTCATTTGGGGGTCCTTTCAGAAGTAGGGTGGCGCATGGAGTGAGCGCCTGGATATCTGTATTGGGTGCCGCATCAGACCGTCGGCCATGTCCTTAGCACATGTTGATGTGCTGGCCATGGATATTACGTCAAGATTTTAGCGCATGCAACAGAGATTATGTGCATTACCATGCTATCAAAAAGACATGTACCTCCGAGTTGTTTTGCATGACTTGTGTCGCCCATAATGGCGAAATCTGCGATGCATACCCACGAACGCGGGGGCAAGACACCACATGAACGGGATCAAGAAAAGCCGTGGGGCCGACATCAAGTCGAACGACCATGACGAGAACAGTCAAGACGGCGGCGGGAGCGGGGTGCGCATGCGACGGACGCGCATCGAGTACACGATCGCACGCTGCGAGCCGCTGGACGGCGGACCCGTCACCCTGCAGTGCGCAATCAAGCGCCGCCGCAAGGAGTACCGCAAGGTATTTCCGCTCGCCCAGTACGCGAGCGAGGCCGAGGCGCTGGCGGCGGCGCGAAGCTGGCGCGACGAGCAGCTGGCGACTCTGCGGCCGATCAAGCGGGTGGAGTTCGCCTGCCAGCTGCGCCCGAACAATACCTCGGGCGTACCGGGGGTAATGCGCCTGTGGGCGGGACAGAAGAAACCCAACGGCAAGGAGTACCGCTACGAGGTGTGGGTGGCAGTATCGCCCAACAGCATGGGGCGAAAGCGTTCGCGAATGTTCTCCATCAAGCGCTACGGCGACGAGGGGGCCTATGCGCGTGCGGTCGCTGCGCGTGAAGCGTTTCTGGCGGAACTGGAAGGCTACCGTTTGTGCAACGTACCGGAGGAGTTCGTGGATACTTATGTGCCGGAAAGCGCTGGGAGCGGAGCACAACCCGGCAGACAAGGTGGTGAACAGGCCAGCGGGCGACTGGGCGGACGGTCACCCCGCGCCCAAAGCGCTGGGTAAGCTCGCCAACACTTGAAGTTGGTGAACCGCCCTGCGCGACCGTCAGGCACGTTGATCGCGCTCGCCGCTGAGGCGCTCCCGAGCGACAACGCCGTGGTGTAAGCTGCAACCCAGCCACCAGCGGGAGCGCGTCGCGCATGGAGTTCTCTATCAAACCGTTCATCACCCTGCTCGCGATCGTCAATCCGATCGGGGTGATTCCGTTCTTCATCCACTTCACCCGCAACTTCGGCCCCTCGCAACGGCGCGAAACGGCGCGTGTCGCGGCGATCACGGTATTCGTGGTGATTACTGCGAGTGCCCTGGCCGGCCTCAAGATCCTGGAGATCTTCGGCATCTCCCTCGCTTCGTTCAAGGTGGGGGGCGGCCTGCTGTTGCTGATGAGCGCCATCCAGATGCTACACGCCGAACCGGCCGAGTCGCGCCCGC
This sequence comes from Rhodocyclaceae bacterium, assembly GCA_046295975.1. Classification (GTDB taxonomy): domain Bacteria; phylum Pseudomonadota; class Gammaproteobacteria; order Burkholderiales; family Rhodocyclaceae; genus UBA2357. Next base: position 40,459 of record JBKBMG010000044.1, on the reverse strand, counting down.
AGGACGTCGAGGAAGGCGCCAGCCGCGCCAAGACCGGTGCCAGCATCGCGGTCGTGCCGCTCACGATTCCCCTGCTCACCGGCCCCGCGGCCATCTCTACCGTGGTGATTTATGCCGAGCGCTCCCGTCACCTGTGGGAGCTGGCCATTCTGATCGGGTACGGCGTGATCATCGCCGTTGCCACCTGGCTGGCCCTGTCGGCCGCCAGCCGCATCGGCAAGGCACTGGGCCAGACCGGCATCAACGTCATGACCCGGCTGATGGGCCTGATCCTTGCCGCGATCGCGGTGGAAGTCATGTCCGACGGGCTGCTCAAGCTCTTCCCCGCGCTGGGCGGGTGAAGCCAGGCAGGCGTTCCCGCCGTTCAGCCCCGCACGTCTTCCAGCGACAATTGCCAACGCGTCAGCGTGTCGCGCAGCAGGGTCTGCTCGGGCTGCGAGATCTCGCCGTCGGCCTTGGACAACACCAGCATCGCCCGGCAGATCAGCCGCTGCAGCGCCGGGTCGGTGATACGGTCGAGACGGCGCTCGAACTGTTCCACATCGACCAGACGCAGCGCACCTCCGCCGGCACCGCGATCAAGCTGGCGCCGGCAGTGGGCGGCGACCGCCCGCAACAGGTCGTCGTGCGACAGCCCCAGTTGCTCGGGAATGTGGTAGCGCTCAAGCGCCTCGAGTTCGCGCGAAGACAGCAAACCGTCGGCAATCAGCACGTCGGCGATCAATTCGGCGGCGGTCTCGAGTTGCGCCGGAGTGGGTGTGAAATCCATGATTCGTGTTCCGTAGGGAAGAAGCGGAGCGGCACGGGTGCAGCGATCCAGACCGCTCGCCGACGGTCCGCATCGCGCCACTCCTGGCGCACGTCTGCCGATCGGCTGAGGAAGGTCCTGGGGTCGGCTAAATCACGTGCCGCCACCTGAGCTTCCAGAATGATACCCCCGCACGCCGTGGCCCCGACAGCGCGCATGCGACGCACAAGCGGGCTTCGCTGCCGATGTCGCATGGCGAATCCAAAGAATAAGATCTTTCACTACTCAACTTGCCTCAATAAGTGAATTTCACCATAACTTCGCCCATAAACTGCGTACATTCCACTTCCGAACTTCCGGAGAGAGACATGCACGCAATCGTACTCGGCAGCGGCGTCATCGGCACCACCACCGCCTATTACCTCGCCCGGGCAGGCGTCAAGGTCACGGTGCTCGACCGCCAGCCCGGCCCGGCACTGGAAACCAGTTTCGCCAACGCCGGCCAGGTCTCTCCCGGTTACTCCACGCCTTGGGCGGCGCCCGGGATTCCGCTCAAGGCCATCAAGTGGCTGTTCCAGCGCCACGCCCCGCTCGCCATCCGCGCCGACGGCAGCCTGTTCCAGTTGCGCTGGATGGCCGCGATGCTGGCCAACTGCACCTCGTCGCGGTACGCGGTGAACAAGGAGCGCATGATGCGGCTGTCCGAGTACAGTCGCGACTGCCTGCGTGCGCTGCGTACCGACACCGGGATCAGCTACGAAGAGCGCACCCGAGGCACGGTTCAGCTGTTCCGCACCCAGGCGCAGCTCGACGCGGCGGCACGTGACATCGCCGTACTGAAAGAATGCGGCGTTGCCTACAAGCTGCTCGACCGCGACTCGCTGAGCGAGGCCGAGCCTGCATTGGCACGGGTGAACGGCAAGCTCGCGGGCGGCCTGTGGCTGCCGAATGACGAAACCGGCGACTGCCAGTTGTTCACCGCCCGGCTGGCCGACATGGCCCGCGAACTGGGGGTCGATTTCCGCTTCGGTCAGGACATCCGCGGCATCGAGACCGACGGCGGCAAGGTGGCCGGGGTTCGCCTCGGTGACGGCGTGCTCGCGGCGGACCACTACGTGGTCGCCCTCGGCAGCTACTCACGCGCCATGATGGCGCCACTGGGGCTGGACCTGCCGGTGTATCCGGTCAAGGGATACTCACTGACCATTCCGCTGGTGGACGCCGATGCTGCACCGCAATCCACGGTACTCGACGAAACCTACAAGATCGCCATCACCCGCTTCGACGACCGCATCCGCGTGGGCGGCATGGCGGAGCTCGGCGGATTTGACCTGCGCCTCAACCCGCGCCGCCGCGAAACCCTGGAGATGGTGGTCGGCGACCTTTTCCCGGGCGGCGGAGCGGTGCCGAAGGCCGAGTTCTGGACCGGCCTGCGCCCGATGACGCCGGACAGCACGCCGATCGTCGGCGCCACGCGTTTCGCCAACCTGCATCTGAATACCGGCCACGGCACTCTGGGATGGACCATGGCCTGCGGCTCGGCACAACTCACCGCCGACCTGGTGACCCGCCGCCAGCCGGCCATTCGCTGCGATGACCTGAGTCTTGCGCGCTATGGCAAAGTGACGAATTCGCCCAGCAAGGGCATGGATTTGTCGGTTGCCCAATGAGACCTGCCCGCGCGCTGATCGATCTCGACGCCCTGCGCCACAACTACCACCTGGCCCGCCGCCGCCATGGTGGCCGGGCGCTGGCGGTGATCAAGGCAAATGCCTACGGTCACGGCGCGGTACGCTGCGCCACCGCGCTCGCCGACACGGCGGACGGCTTTGCGGTGGCCTTTCTCGAGGAGGCGCTGGCCCTGCGTGAGGCCGGTATCCGCAAGCCGATCCTGGTGCTTGAGGGCGTCTTCGAAGCGGCCGAACTCGACGCGATCGAGCGCCACGACTTATGGACCGTGGTACATCATGCCGAGCAGTTGCGGATGATCGAACGTCACGCCGGCGCCCGACCGCTGAACCTGTGGCTCAAGCTCAACAGCGGCATGAACCGCGCCGGCTTCGACCCGGCCGACTATCGCGCCGCCTGGCAGCGCCTGCAGCAAAGCGGCAAGGCCGGTTCGATCACGCTGATGAGCCATTTTGCCCGGGCCGATGAGCCAGGGTCCGATGCCACGCGCGAACAGATCGCCTGCTTCGAGCGCGCCGCGGACGGCCTGCCCGGCGCACGCAGCCTATGCAACTCCGCCGGCATTCTTGCCCACACCAACGCCCATCGCGACTGGGCACGCCCGGGCATTCTGCTGTACGGCGCCGATCCACTGCCCGGCGCCCCCAATCCACTGCGCCCGATGATGACCCTGCAAAGCGCGGTCATGGCGGTGCGCGAAATCGCCCCCGGTGCGCCGCTGGGCTATGGTGCCCGCTTCCACGCCGAGCACCTCACCCGCGTTGGCCTGGTAGCGATGGGCTACGCCGACGGCTACCCGCGTGGCGTACCGGACGGCACCCCGGTCGCGATCGACGGCCGCCCCGGCCGCCTCATCGGCCGCGTGTCGATGGACATGCTCACCGTCGACCTCACCGACCACCCGGACGCTGGGCTGGGCAGCAGGATCGAACTCTGGGGCGAACAGGTTCCGGTCAACCAGGTCGCCGCCGCCGCCAACACGATTGCCTACGAGTTGCTGTGCAACGTGAAGCGGGTGGCGTTCGAGTATGTGGACGCGCCGTCTCCCTGAGCATCACTTGTCCTGGCTCAAGGCAGCCCTGCCCGTGCCTGCCTAGTATCGAGGCTTCCAACACCCCATGGGAATCGACGGAGGCCCCGATGAACGAACTACCCATCTTCGACCAGAGCATCCACCCTTTCGACGCGCGCGGCGTCGCCAAGCGCTTTCGCCACGCGGCAATCTTCGGTGCGCTGGAATCGCTGCAGGACGGCGAGACGATGCGCTTCGTGAACGACCACGACCCGCTGCCGCTGCTCGGCCAGATCCAACAGCGCTACGGCGCCCAGGTACAGGTTGCCTATGTGGCGCGCGAGCCGGGCAACATCGTGATCGACTTTCGCATCGATCTGAACGCGACCACCCCGAGCACGCCCCCGGCCACCAACGCCGCCGGGGGTTGCGGTGGAGGCGGATCGGGTTGCGGCTGCTCGAGTGGCCGATGAACGGGTCGGATCGCACCACCATGAACAACGGCCCGCATGCGGGCCGTTGTTCATGAATGAGCGTACACCTGCCCCGCCGCTACCGCGGTGGCCTCATCCCGGCCTCCGCTACCAACTCAGGACCAGACGCTTGCCGCTCATCGGTGCCAGCGCCAGCCAGTGCTCCTGGGTGCGTCCTTCAAAGGTCGCAGTAATGCGGTAACGGCCGGCAACCGGTACGTCGGCCAGACCGATTGGCCCGCAGGCACGCTCGATCGCGCGGTCCGCCAGCGGATCATCGATACGGGTCACGACGTCGGTGAGGTACGCACCTTCGCGGGTGGCGAACAGAATCATCAGCGAGTGCGCCTTTTCCAGCGCACGCATCTGCGACGACTCATCCTGGCCGATGCCGCCACAGGCCAGGGTAATCGGGCCAGCGCCGACGGTGTCCTGGCCCATGGCCGGCGTGACCACGCCCGCAATCACGACCGCGGCCAGCACGAACGGCCTTGCGACCGCTGGCAACACGCGCAGCGCAAGGGCGCCTCCGCACAGCTCTTTCACTGCCGTCGCCATCCGTTGCATCATCGCTCGTCCTCCTTGCGTGCGCCTGATCGCGTGCTCCACTGCGCCCGGGGCCTGCCCGGCGCAGCGAAGCCCTTATGGCCGCACTGAATCGATCACCACGCTGACGCCGCTGTCCGAGGGCGTGACGGTCGCCGAGAATCCTTCCAGATCGCCGGAACGCGCGGTCGCATCGCCCTGCCGGGACAGCCTTGCCGCCACCACCAACTCGCCGGGAACCGGCGCATCGCTCATACGCGGCGCATCTGCAAAGCTGAAGCTCGCAGGCAGATCGCCCGCGACGAAACGCAGGGCGGCGATCGGGGCGCCCCCTTGCGCCGGACGCACGAACACGAATACCGTCTCGTCCGGCTTGATGTCGTCGCGCAACTCGGGGGCGATGCCGACGGTTCCGCTCACCACCAGACCGGCGACCGCCTCGCTGGCGACCGCACTGGCCGGCGCGTCGACCGCACCATCGCTCGAAGCCGCAGCCGACGCCAGCGGCGGCATACCGGCTTTGGCCCGGGCTTCGTTCACGCTCGCCAGCACCGACCCGTACACCTGCTCGGTGGGTGGAATCTGTGCCAGGATCAATTCCCAGCGCGCCACCGCGGTGGCGAAATCGCCACGTTCGAATGCCGCCGAACCGGCCAGTGCGAGCGCCTTGAAATTGCTCGGCTCAAGCTCCAGGGCGCGCCGGATCAGCCGCTCCGGTTCACCGGAAAAGTCCCCGCTCTGCGCCGCCACCAGCACGTCGGCCCAGTCCGCCAGGATGCCGGCATCAGCTGGTGCCTTGTCACCGATGCGCGCCCACGCCCGGGCTGCGCCCTGAACGTCGCCCAGCATCGCATAGGAACGCACCAGCATCAGCCAGCCGGTGGGATCGCTCGGATCCGCATCGAGACGGTCAACGAGTTGCTCGACCAGTCCAGCCATCTGCTCCTGGGTGATCTGGTGTCCACGCCCGCCGGCGACGATTTCCGGATCCAGGCCGTCCGGCTCGCCCAGAGACAGGTAAAAGCCAACCGCGACCAGCGGCACCAACAAGCTCACGATCAAGGCCGGCATCTTCGAAGGCCGGGTATCGGTGCCACTTTCCGCCGCCCGCCCTTCTTCCAGCGCACGCGCCTCCAGTTCCTCACGGGCGCGGTCGTAGGTGGCCGCGTCCATGCGCCCGGCCGCGCGCTCGGTCTCGAGCTCGGCAAGTTGCTCGCGCAACACCAGCAGCACCGTCTCGGCCTGGCGCTGTCGCAGCGTGAGCGCCCGCGCACGCGCGCCGACGCCCAACATCGGCGGCACCACGAGCAGTAGGGCTCCGGCCACCAGCACGGCGGCCAGGATCAGAAAACCGGTCACGGTTGTTGCTCCTCGGAATCAGCAGGGGCGCCCTCAAGCAGGGCGCGGGCGCGGGCGCGCTCCTCGTCGGTCAGGCCCGGCGGGGCCTCCTCGGCACGTCGGCGCAGGCGGTAGCCCAACCAGCCGATGCCGGCGAACAGCAGCAGCGCCGGCCCCACCCAAAGCAGCGCGGTAGTTCGCTTGAACGGGGGCTTGTAGAGCACAAAGTCGCCATAGCGGGCGACCAGAAAATCGATCACGTCGGCCTCGGACTTGCCGGCGGCGAATTGTTCGCGCACCTGGTTGCGCAGGTCGATCGCCAGCGGCGCGCGCGAATCGGCAATGGTCTCGTTCTGACACACCAGGCACCGCAACTGGTGGGCAAGCTGCTGTACCCGCGCCTCCAGTTCCGGGTCGTCGGCCACGGGGCGGGCCTCACCCGCCGCAACCACGCTGCCCACCAGGCTGACGCCGCCCGTACCTTCGATACCAGCCCCGCCGAGCACCAGCACGCCGATCAGCAGCACCGCACGCAGGCTGCCGCGCAGGCGCGTCGGTGTTGCACGGTCCAACACCCGCCGCGCCTGCCCATCATGACTGATCAGACGTTCAACCGGCACGAGACAACTCCGCAATCTTGGGCAGGATCACGTCCTTCAGCACCTGCGAGTGAATCGGGCCGATGTGCTTGTAGCGGATGACGCCTTGTTTATCGATGAGAAAGGTCTCGGGCGTGCCATACACCCCGTACTCGATGCCGATGCGACCATCCGGGTCCATCACCGACACTTGGTAGGGATCGCCTTGCTGGCGCAGCACGCCGAGGGCCGCATCGCGCTCGTCCTTGTAGTTGAGTCCGACCACCGGCACCACGCCGTCGCGCTGCAACTGCACCAGATACGGGTGTTCCTGGCGACAGGAGACGCACCACGACGCCCAGACGTTGAGCAGGAACACCTGCCCGCGCATCTCTTCCAGCGAGAAGCTGGCCTCGGGCGTATCCAGCCGCGCCAGTTCGAAGCCCGGTGCCGGCTTGCCGACCAACGGCGAGGGGACCTCGCGCGGATTGAGTGTCAGCCCGTAGGCCAGAAAGCCCGTAAGCGCGATGAAGATGGCCAGGGGCACGAGAAACTTCGCTTTCATGTCGTCATCCTGCCTGCCTGGCCGCGCCCGCCGGAACGGTACGCTCGGCCAGGCGGCGGTAGCGTTTGTCGATGGCGGCGAACACGCCGCCCAGGCCCATCAGAATGCAGCCGAGCCAGATCCAGCTGATGAACGGGCGATAGTGGATGCTGACGATCCAAGCCCCCGATTCGACCTGATCGCCCAGCGACAGATAGACGTCACGGAACGGGCCAACGTCTATGGACGCCTCGGTCATCGGCATGCCCTGGGCGCGGTAAAGCCGTTTTTCCGGGGTCAACAAGGCGATGAAACGCTCGCCGCGATGTACCTCGATCTCGGCGCGGGCGGCGTCGTAGTTCGGCCCGGGGCGATCGTAGGCCCCCTTGAAGGTAAAGGTGTAACCCGCAAGCTGGGTGGTCTGCCCCTCGCGCATCTTCACGTCGAGATCCTGGTCCAGGCTGCCGACCACGGTCACGCCGATGATGAAGATGCCAATGCCCAGGTGTGCCAGCCACATCCCCCACCATGCAGCAGGAATGCCCCGCAGGCGGGCCGCCGCGGCGGCGCCCGGACGATCACGCAGGCGCCGCACCAGCAATTGCACGCTGCCGATCAGCACCCAGGCCGCCAGCGCCAGCCCCAACACCGTGCGCCAGGTGACATGCTCGATGAGGAAAGCCACCAGCAGCCCGATTGCCACGCTCGCCACCATGGACAGCGACAGCATGCGCACCAGCCGCCCGCCGTCGTCGCCCTTCCAGCGGACGAAGGGGCCGATGACCATGAGGATGACCACCGGCGTCATCAGCGGCACGAAGGTGGCTTCGAAGTAAGGTGGCCCCACCGAGATCTTGCCGAGGTTGAGCGCATCGAGGAACAAGGGGTAGAGCGTGCCGAGCAGCACCGCGCCTGTGGCGACGGCCAGCAGCACGTTGTTGCCCAGCAGCGAGGACTCGCGCGACAGCAGCTCGAAACTGCCCCCACCCTGCAGGCGCGGTGCGCGCCAGGCGAACAACAGCAGCGAGATGCCGATCACCAGCACCAGCAACGCCAGGATGTAGAGCCCGCGGGTGGGATCGGTGGCAAAGGCGTGCACCGAGGTGATTACCCCCGAGCGCACCAGGAAGGTCCCGAGCAGCGACATCGAAAACGCGCTGATTGCGAGCAGCACCGTCCAGCTGCGGAAAGCACCGCGCTTTTCCGTCACCGCCAGCGAATGGATGAGCGCGGTACCGAGCAGCCATGGCATGAAGCTGGCGTTCTCGACCGGATCCCAGAACCACCAGCCGCCCCAGCCGAGTTCGTAGTACGCCCAGCCGGAGCCGACCGCGATACCGGCGGTGAGGAACACCCACGCAATCGTGGTCCACGGCCGCGACCAGCGCGCCCAGGCGGCATCGAGCCGGCCGGTGAGCAGCGCCGCGATGGCAAACGCAAAGGCCACCGAAAACCCGACGTAGCCCATGTAGAGCAGCGGCGGGTGGATGATCATGCCCGGATCCTGCAGCAGCGGATTGAGGTCCCGCCCTTCCGCCACCGCCGGCAACAAGCGATCAAAGGGGTTGGAGGTGATCAGCGTGAAGGAGATGAACCCGGCGCTGATCCAGCCCAGCACGCCCAGTACGCGTGCCATGAAGGCTTCCGGCAGATTGCGGCTGAACACCGTCACCGCCACCGTCCAGGCCGACAGCGACATCGCCCACAGCAGCAGCGAGCCCTCGTGGTTGCCCCACACGCCGGTGATCTTGTAGATCAGCGGGGTATCACTGTGCGAATTGCTGGCGGCCAGTTGCACCGAGAAATCGCTGGTGATGAAGGCCCAGGTCAGACAGGCGTAGGCAATCAGGATGAAGATCAGCTGACCCTGCGCCGCCGGCCGCCCCACCATCATCAGCGTCATGCGGTTGCGGTGGGCGCCGACCATCGGCACGGTGGCCTGCACCAGGGACAGGACCAGCGCCAGGATCAGCGCGAAATGACCAAGTTCGGGAATCATCAGTACTGCACCGTCTGGGAAGCCTTGTGCGCCTGGTCGATCGCGTACTGCGCCTCGACCGGCATGTAGTTCTCGTCATGTTTGGCGAGCACCTCGGTGGCGCGGAACAGGCCGTCCTCACCGAGCATGCCCTGCACCACCGCGCCTTTGCCCTCCTGGAACAAATCGGGCAGCGTGCCGCGATAGGTCACCGGAATGACGCGGGCGGTGTCGGTGATCGCGAATTGCACCGTCAGACCGTCGGCCTGGCGCTGGATGGAACCTTCCTCGACCATCCCGCCGACGCGGAAGGCGCGCCCGACGGGGGCCTTGCCCTCGGCCACCTCGCTGGGCGTGTGGAAGAACACCAGATTCTGCTGAAAGGCGGTCAGCACCAGGGCGACCGCCGCCACCAACAGGCCGAACGCGCCGCTCAACAACAGCAGCCGTTTGCTACGGGGCTTCATTGCTCACTCTCCTCGATGATGCGCCCACCCCTTGCGGGCGGAGCGACCTTGCGCAGCCTGATCAGGCGGCGGACGGTATCCCTACGACGACGCGACACGAAGAGGAGTTCCAACCCCACCAGCAATGCGGTTACCGCATAGCTTCCCCACACGAAGGCTGCCGCGCCGCCCATGTTCCAGAATGCGCCCCACGATTCCCATTCCATCACGTGCGTGCCTCCTGCGCGTCGAGTTCGGCGGCCACCCAGTCGGTATGGCGCTCACGTTCCAGGATGAGCGGGCGCACCCGCCACAGGGTGACCGCAATGGTGTAGGCCCAGGCCGCCAGAGCCATGATGAGCATGCCGGCGAGCATCGTCGAGGCCATGGACGGTGCCCGCGTCAGGCTCACCGACGCCCCCTGGTGCAAGGTGTTCCACCACTGCACCGAGAAATAAATGACGGGCACGTTCACCGCCCCCACCAGCGCGATGATCGCGCCGGCGCGGTCGGAACGGCGTGGATCCTCGATCGCCTCGGTCAGCGCCATGAAGCCGAGATAGAGGAACATCAGCAGCAGTTGCGAGGTGAGCCGCGCATCCCATACCCAGTAGGTGCCCCAGGTCGGCTTGCCCCACAAGGCGCCGGTCCACAGTGCGACGAAACAGAAGATCGCCCCGGTGGGCGCGAGTGCCTTGGCCATCATGAACGACAGCCGGGTATTCATCACCAGCCCCACCGCCGCCCAGAAAGCCATCACCAGATAGACGAACATCGACATCCACGCCGCCGGCACATGGATGAAGATCACCCGATACACCTCGCCCTGCTGGAAATCGGTGGGTGCCACGAAAAAGCCGATGTACAGCCCCACCACGGTGAGCACCGCCGCAATCGCCGCAAACCACGGCGCCAGCCGCCCAGCCAGGGGGTAGAACACCGCCGGGGCGGAGAAGCGAAACCAGCTACGCGAGCGGGTGTCGGGGGAAAGAGTCGTCGTCGCCATCAGTCAACTGCTCATGAACTGCTCAATCATTCAACCGCGATCCGGAGTGCCGCGGCACACGCAAACGGTGTGAGGGCCAGCGCCCCCAGCAGCCCGCCACCGAGCAACAGCAACTGCGCCACCGCGCCCGTTCCACCGAGATGGGAATCGACCGCGCCCGCGCCGAAGATCAGCACCGGCACGAACAACGGCAACACCAGCAAGGCCAGCAACACGCCACCGCTGCGCAGCCCCAGCGTCAGCGCCGCGCCCACTGCCCCCAGCAAGGCCAGGATCGGGGTTCCGAGCAGTAAAGATAGAACAAGAACGCCCAGCGCATCTTGTTCCACGTCAAACAGCAAGGCCAAACCGGGCGCGACCACGACCAGCGGCAGGCCGGTGACGATCCAGTGCGCAATCACCTTCGCCGTCACCCACAGCGCGGTCGGTTCCGGAGACAGCAGCAGCTGCTCCAGGGTTCCGTCGGCGTGGTCCTGGGCGAACAGTCGATGCAGCGACAACAGCGTCGACAGCAAGGCCGCCACCCACAACACGCCCGGCGCAATCGCACGCAACTGGTTGGTCTCCGCCCCCACGCCGAAGGGGAACAGACACACCACCACGACGAAGAAGGCCAGCGTCACCAGCACATCGGCGCGCCCCCGCCAGGCCAGCATCAGGTCGCGGCGCAGCACCGCCAGAAAAGGCCCCATGACCCCGTTCAACATGCCACCTCCGCAAGGTCGAGCACACGCGGCGGCGTGTCGAACGGCGCATCCTGGTGGGTGGTAAGCGCCACCGCCCCGCCCGCGGCGCAGTGGGCGGACAGCGTCGCCGCGAGATCGGCGACCGCATGCACGTCCAGCGCGGTAAAGGGTTCATCCAGAATCCACACCGGCTTGTCCGCACTCAGGAACAGGCGCGCCAGGCCCACCCGTCGCCGCTGCCCCTGCGACAACACCCGGGCCGGCAGGTCTATCTGTGCCTCCAGGCCGATGCGCGCCAGGGCCTCGGCACAGGCCCGCGCATTCACCGCATAGCCGCCCGAGGCGCAGGCGAACACGAGGTTCTCCAGCGGCGACAGCAAGTCGTTGAGGGCCGGCGCATGCCCCACGTAGAGCAGGGCACGGTGGTAGGTTTCCCGATCGCGCCGGATGTCGCGCCCCTGCCAGCGCACTTCCCCGTACTCGGGCATCGCCAGCCCGCACAGAATGCGCAGCAGGCTGGTCTTGCCCACGCCATTGGGACCGGCAACGCGAAGCAGTTCGCCCGGCTGCAACTGCATGGCAAGGTCGCGGAACAACAGGCGGTCGCCCTTCAGACAGGCGAGTTCAGTGGCTTCGAGCATGGGGACGGATTGAACCACAGGCGGCCCGTTTTGGGGGAACCGACATCGGCAATCGGACGCGCACGCCCTTGCAGTTCCGCACATCCTGCCGCTTGCGGCGATCGTTACCAGGCGGCAGTAAACTAAGCACCTCTTCGCCACACCGTACCGTCGGTCCGCCCCACTTACCTCCCCGCTTCCAGATCCCCATGAAACTCAATCAACTCCCCATCGGCGCCCGCTTTCAATGGAAGGACCAGACCTACACCAAGGTCGGCCCGATGACCGCCCGGTCCGACACCGGCCAGGTGGACTTCATCCCCAAGTACGCCGCCCTGCTGCCCGCCCCGGGCGAAGCCCCGCCGCCCCCACCCCCCGAAGCGCCGCCGCAGCCTCTGGACGCCGCCCGGGTCGAGGCCGCCTTCGAGGCCTATCATCAGCATGTGCTGGCCGTCGTCGACTCCGTCCATCAACCAGCCCTGGAGGCCGCGCGACAAAGCTTCCTCGATGCGATCCGATAGCGTCTTCGGTGCCCGCGGTGGCGGCCGACGCAGCGCCGGCATTCGAATGCCCCGCTGGCTGAGCGAGGCGCCGTGGTCCGGGCATATCGAACGACGGGGCATCGACCTTTGTGCCCGGACCCAGCGGGTCCGGGCAATGCGCCTGCCCCAGGCAATCGCTCAGCGTTCCTGACCCGCAGGCGGGTGGAACATGTCGGGCGTTGCGCCGCCGCGTTCGGCGCCGATGTCCTGCCGGATGGGTGGCAGAGAGTGGGCGATGCCCTTGTGGCAGTCGATGCAGGTCTGACCCTGGGCGAGCGCGGTCTGGTGGGCCTGGTTGGAACGGCGCCCCTGCACCGAGTAGTCGAAGTACTCGAAGCTGTGGCAGTTGCGGCATTCCTGCGAGTTGTTGGCCTTCATGCGCCGCCATTCGTTCTCGGCCAGGCGCAGGCGGTTGGCCTCGAACTTCTCGGGCGTGTCGATGGTGCCCATCACCTTGCCGTAGAGCTCGCGGGTGGCCTTGATCTTGCGGATCATCTTGGGCACCCATTCCTTGGGCACATGGCAGTCCGAGCAGACGGCGCGCACACCGGTGCGGTTCTGGTAATGGATGGTGTTGCGGTATTCCTCGAACACGTTGTCCCGCATCTCGTGGCAGGAGATGCAGAATTTCTCGGTGTTGGTCCATTCCATGACGGTGTTGAAACCGCCCCAGAAGATGATGCCCGCGGCGAACGCGATCACCACGCCTCCCAGACCGGCGTTGCGCAGCCGGGCCAAAAGCTTGTTCTTTTTTTCTTCAGTCATGTCTTTCCCCGTTTGTCAGCCATCCCCGACCTCAGCGGATGCCGGTCGCGGGCTGGAAGCGGTTCTCGACGAGCGGACGCGCGTCGGTTTGCGGCACGTGGCATTGCAGACAGAAGTAGCGGCGCGGCGAGATGTTGGAGAGCTCGTTGGACTCGCGGTCCTTGAAGTGGGTGAGACTGACCTTGGTCGCCCCGGCCGCGCGGTAGCGGGTCCACGAGTGGCAGTCCATGCACTTGTTGAAATTGACGCTGATCTCGTAGCCGTCAACCTTGTGCGGGACCAGCGGCGGTTGTTGCAGGTAGTCGCGCTGGATGGGCGGGCCGTCGGGCATCACCCGGTACTGGCCCGGTTCGAGCTCGGGGGCGTCCACCTCGGCACCGCGAACGCTGCTGACGGACTGGGCCGCGGCGCTCCCGATCGCTCCGAGGCCGATCGCGGCAATCAGCGCAAACAACAGATTACGGGTCTTCCTGTTCATGACTCGCTCCTATCAAATCGGGTCGTAATACGAAAAACGTCCTTGCCGCACACATCGACACAGCGGCCGCAGGTGGTGCAGTCCTGGTCGAGAATCAGCGGATGGCGCTGGCCCACGGCCTTGAGGGCCGGCCGGATCACCTGAGGTTCGGGGCAGACAGCGAAGCAGTCCATGCAGTCGTTGCAACGGCCGCGCGCATCGGCGCTTACGCGCAGCACCGCGGTACGTCCGAGCAGACCGTAGAACGCGCCCATGGGGCAGACATGGCCACACCAGCCGCGGCTGGCGATCAGCAGGTCGTAGAGGAACACCCCGACGACGAGACCCCAGGCCAGCCCGAAGCCGAAGATCAGCCCGCGATGGAACATGGACACGGGATTGACCCATTCCCATGCAAGCGTGCCGGTGACCAGGGACGCCACCATCACCAGGCCCAGCAGCCAGTAGCGCAGCGACGCATCCGGTGCCTTGCCGCCCTTCAGACCGAGACGGCGGCGCAACCAGGCGGCGGCATCGGTCACCAGATTGACCGGGCATACCCATGAACAAAACACCCGCCCGCCCACCAGCAGGTAGAAGGCGAGCACGATGCCGGCGCCCAGCAGCGCCTCCTTGTACGGCAGGATGCCGGCGGCGAGCGACTGCGACAGCACAAAGGGATCAGTGAGCGGCAACACGCCCAACGTCAGGCTGGAGGTGAGGTTGCCCTTGACGATCCAGATACCCAGCCACGGCCCGATCAGGAACAGCGCCAGGATGCCGAGCTGCGACGCGCGACGCGCGAGCAGCCATTTGTGGGCGCGCAGCCAGCCTTTGACCGCCACCGCTTCGTGGCCGGGGCGCGCCACGGTGCCGCGCATTGCCGCGCCACGGACGCTGCGCTGCGGCACGTCGGGCGAAACCGAGGCCGAGGACGCGCCGGAGGCGGGCGTGGAGGCCGGCGTGCTCATGGTTTCCATCCTGAATCGAGGCCACCCGGGGCCGCCGGGGTGGGCGCGGCGGGCGGCTGCTCGCCCGGACGCAGCCGGGTGTCGCCATAGGCGCGGTCTTCCATGCCACGCACCGGCAGCTCCACCTGATCGCCGATCAGCGAACCGCCAGCGGCTTCCTTTTCTTCCCAGCCGCGGCGGTAGTGTTCCGCCCGCGAGCCCTGGGCGAGCTTGATCGGCAACACCTTGATGGCCGCCTCACCGGGCAGCACGCAGGCCTGTTCGCACTTGCCACAGCCGGTACAGTGGTCCGAGTGCACCGTGGGCAACAACATCGCATGCCGGTCGGAGCGCGGGTTATGCACCCGCTCCAGGGTGATCGCCCGGTCGATCACCGGGCATACGCGGTAGCACACGTCGCAGCGCAAGCCCAGGTAGTTGAGGCAGGTTTCCTGGTCGATCAGCACCGCCAGGCCCATGCGTGCATCTTCGATATCGGTGAGCGCGCGATCGAGCGCACCGGTCGGACAGGCGACGACGCAGGGAATGTCGTCGCACATCTCGCACGGGATGGTGCGCGCCTCGAAATACGGCGTGCCGGTGACGACGTGGTCGCCAAGTTCTGCAAGCTTGAGGGTGTGGTAAGGGCAATCGCGCACGCACAGCCCGCAGCGCACGCAGGCCGCGAGAAAATCCGCCTCGGCCAGTGCGCCGGGCGGACGCAGCGCGGTGGCCGGCAGCGCCGAAGCCTGGCGGGCGTAGAAGCCGACGCCGGCCGCGAGCATGCAGGCGCCCCCCGCCACGCCGGCCGCGTCCTTGAGGAAGCGGCGGCGGGCTGGAGCCCCTTGGGCTGCGGAAGGTTTCGGTTTCACGTCGCTCATGTGCGGAACTGCTGCGTTTGTCGACCCCTCCCCTGCGTGGGGAGGGAAGTCCGGGGGCTCTGGCGCCTGATCAGGCCTTCAGCACCTTGACCGGGCATTTCTTGAAGTCGGTTTCCTTGGAAATCGGACACGTGGCATCGAGGATCAGCTTGTTCACCAGTCGTCCCTCGTCGAAGAAGGGGATGAACACCAGACCCACCGGCGGCTTGTTGCGGCCGCGGGTTTCCAGCCGGGCGCTCATTTCGCCGCGCTTGGACACGATCTTCACCGCCATGCCGCGCTGCAGGCCGCGCTTCTGCGCATCTTCGGGGTGCATGAAGATCTGCGCCTCGGGCACCGAGCGGTGCAGCTCCGGCACGCGCCGCGTCATGGAGCCGGTGTGCCAGTGCTCCAGCACGCGCCCGGTGCACAACCACATGTCGTATTCCTGGTCGGGCATTTCGGGCGGGTCCTGGTAGGGCAAGGCGAACACGATGGCCTTGCCGTCCTCGTAACCGTAGAAGCTCCAGCCTTCCCCCTGCTTCACGTAGGGGTCGTAGCCTTCCTTGTAGCGCCACAGCGTTTCCTTGCCGTCGACCACCGGCCAGCGCAGGCCGCGCGCCTTGTGATAGACGTCGAAATCGGCCAGGTCGTGGGCCTTGCCACGTCCGAACTTGGCGTACTCCTCGAACAAGCCCTTCTGCACGTAGTAGCCAAGTTCGGCCGACTCATCGTTCATGTAGCCTTCCCAGGCGTGGGCGTTCACCTTGGCCACGTCATCGAGCGGGAACTTGTCCACCTCGCCGTTCTTGAACAGGATGTCGAACAGGGTCTTGCCGCGGTACTCGGGTTTCTTGGCAAGCAACTCTTCCGGCCACACTTCCTCGACCTTGAAGCGTCTGGCGAACTCCAGGTACTGCCACAGATCGCTCTTGGCCTGGCCAGGCGCCTTGACCTGCTGGCGCCAGAACTGGCCGCGGCGCTCGGCGTTGCCGTAGGCCCCTTCCTTCTCGGTCCACATCGCTGCGGGCAGGATGAGGTCGGCCGACAGCGCCGACACCGTGGGATACACGTCCGACACCACCACGAAGGTCTCCGGGTTGCGCCAACCCGGGTAGATCTCGTCGTTGATGTTGGGGCCGGCCTGCATGTTGTTGGTGGTGGTCGTCCAGTAGCACTTGAGCTTGCCGTCCTTCAGTGCCCGGCTCTGCGCCACCGCGTGCAACCCCACCCACGACGGAATCGTGCCCTCCGGCAGTTGCCACACTTTCTCGGCGAACTCGCGGTGTTTGGGATTGGTGACCACCATGTCCGCCGGCAGACGATGGGCGAAAGTGCCCACCTCACGCGCCGTGCCGCAGGCGGAAGGCTGGCCGGTGAGCGAGAACGGGCTGTTGCCCGGCTCGGAGATCTTGCCGACCAGCAGATGCACGTTGTAGATCATGTTGTTCACCCACGTCCCGCGGGTGTGCTGGTTGAAGCCCATGGTCCAGAACGACATCACCTTCTTGTTCGGATCGGCATAGACGCGCGCCATGCGCTGCAGGCGGTCGGCCGGCACACCGGAGAGCTTGGCGGTCTTCTCCAGGGTGTATTCGGAGACGTAGGCGGCAAACTCCTCGAAGCTCATGTCTTCGGACTTGCCGGGGTTGCCCTTGGGCTTGCCGTCCGCGCCGGGGTAGCCGTTGTTGGTGGCGCTGGCCTCCAGCGGATGGTTGGGCCGCAGCCCGAAGCCGATATCGGTCTCGCCGCGCTTGAACTTGACGTGCTTCTCGACGAAGTCCTTGTTCACCGCGCCACTTTCGATGATGTGGTGGCAGATGTAGTTGAGGATCGCCAGATCGGTCTGCGGCTCGAAGATCATGGGGTTGTCGGCGAGCTCGTAGGAACGATGCTCGAAGGTCGACAACACGTGCACCTCGCAGCCCGCGGTGGACAGGCGGCGATCGGTGATGCGGGTCCACAGAATGGGGTGCATCTCGGCCATGTTGGAGCCCCACAGCACGAACACATCGGCATTCTCGATGTCGTCGTAGCAGCCCATAGGCTCGTCCATACCGAAGGTGCGCATGAACCCGGCCACCGCCGAGGCCATGCAGTGGCGTGCGTTGGGGTCGAGGTTGTTGGTGCGGAAGCCCGCCTTGTGCAGCTTGGCCGCGGCATAGCCTTCCCACACCGTCCATTGGCCGGAGCCGAACATGCCCACCGCCTCCGGCCCGTGCTCCTTGAGCGCGGCCTTCCACTTCTGCTCCATGATGTCGTAGGCCTGGTCCCAGCTCACCGGGGTGAACTCGCCGTTCTTGTCGTACTGGCCGTTCTTCATCCGCAGCAGCGGCTGGGTGAGGCGGTCGCTGCCGTACATGATCTTGGACAGGAAATAGCCCTTGATGCAGTTCAGGCCGCGGTTGACCGGTGCGTCCGGATCACCCTGGGTGGCAACCACACGGTCGCCCTGCACCCCCACCAGCACGGAACAGCCCACCCCGCAGAAGCGGCAGGCCGCCTTGTCCCAGCGCACCTGAGTAGCGCCGGCGGGCTGCGCCTGGGCCACCACCGGAATGCCGATGCCGGCGGTGGTGGCCGCGGCGGCAATCGCATTCGTCTTGATGAATTCACGTCGATCCATGTTCATTTCATGCCTCCTGTAATTCGAGACCTTCATCGGAATATTCGTAGGCCAGCGTCAGGCTGAGCACCGGCTTGGCCAGGTTGACCGCCAGGATGGAGTCGGTCACCGAGTAACCCTCGCCGTCCTCCACGGTGACCACCATGCGTCCGGTCTCGACCGACTCGCCATGGACCTGCACGCCGGGAATGTCGCGCAAGGTTCGCTTCAGCTCGTCGAAGTCTTCGGGTTTTGCCCGCAACACCAGGCTTGCGATTCTCATTGCCGACTCTCCATCGATATCGCCCTCACCGGGCAAGGTCCGAAACAGGCGCCGCATCCCGTACAGGCGTCGGCGTCCAGCTGTGGCAGCGGCACGCCACCCATCCGGGGGCGAAAGCGGATCGCCCCCACGCCGCACGCCTCGCCACATACCCGGCACTCCACCCCCGCCGCCGCCAGGCAAGCCTGCGCGACGACTACGCGCCAGGGCCAGGCCGTGGCCGGGCTGTCGGGGTCGCGGAACAGAGCAGCGGGCTTGCATGCCGCCACACAGGCGTGGCAGAAGGTGCATTCGCCGTGCTCGAAGTCGATCACCGGAAAGCCACCACCGCCTGTCTGGATGACACGCGTGGGGCAGGCTGCGAGACAGTCGCCACAACGGGTGCACAGCGACTCGAAGTCGGGTGTCACCGCCCAGGGCGGCCGCATGGTGTTGCCTTCGGATCGGAAATGGCCTCTGAGGAAGCCGCGGCGCGAGACGGACATGGTTCTCCGGGTGCCAATCACCCTGTTTGCTCCATGGGCTGAATTAGACGCCCACGGCCATGCCCGCACCTTGACTGCAGTCAAGATGCGAATGCGAACTGTTTATCCACTTGCAGGAAAATTCACGGAATAGCCCGCGCTTCGCCGCTTGTTGGCTGCGAAGCGCGGGTGGGGATAGCGCAGGCGATAGCCCCGATCAGTCGTCGGGACGCTGCAAAAAACGCGGGAGACGCGGGGGGGAGACGGAGAACGCGTGGGCACTAGCGCCCACTCGTCTCCTGCTTGACGTCGTGAAACACCGGTCCCCACATCGGGTGTCCGGCCTCGGCACGGGTCAGATCGAAAGCGGGGTCGATGCGCAAGGCCTCGCGGAAAGCGTTGCCGCAGGCAAGCGGCCGTTCCGACGTACACAGGATGAAGGCCAGGTGCTTGTGGGCGTTGACCGCGTCCTCCGGCAGCAGGCCCAGACGCAAGGCTTCGCGCAGCGCGCGCGACGAGGCGTCGTAGTCACCCTGCTCATACTGTGCGATACCCACGCGCAATGCGGTCTGCGCTTCGGCCAACGTCTGTGCCGCACTGGGCTGCGTACCGACCGGGGTGGTGACACAGGCGGCCAGCAAGACCGAAGCCAGGGTGGCGGCAAAGGCGGTGCGAAGGCGCGAGGAAGAGGGAGCAGCGCAGGCAGTCATCAGCGGAAACGATGGGATATTCGGTGGGCACCCCCGGATTCTAACGTGACCGTCTCGACATAGGGGGCGAAGTCGCCGTTACGGATCTCGATGCGGTAGCGGCCGGCAGGCAGTTCCAGCGCACGCAGGGGTGGTGTGACGCCACGCGAGCGACCATCGACGAAGACCTCACCCCATGGTGTGACCGCCAGCGAGACCGTGCCGGGACCGCGCGCCGCGGGCTGGCTGCGGGCAGGCGGAGCGGCAGCTGGCGCCTGGGCCGGCGCGGGTGGGCGCGCAGCGTCGGCGGCCGACGCCGACTCCACCGCCACCACCATTGCGACCGGAGATTCGTCGGGCACCGCTTCCACACGCTCGGCGTCAGCCGAGCCAAGATCGGCCCCCTCATCCTGTTCGCCCGCCTCAGGCGTGGCAATCGTCTCTTCGCCCTGCTCGCCCGCAAGGGAATCAGCGAGCATGCCGGGCCCCTCGGCCTCCGCCGGCCCTGCGACCGGTGATGATGCGACAGCCGCAGGCGCCCCCGCAACCTCGACCGCATCCGCGCGCGGCGAGCGTGCGCCATCCTGCGGCTTGAGCAGGACGGTGGAATCGTCCGCCAGGTACACCCCGGCAACCACCGCCAGCGTGACCAACCCCGCTGCCGCCAGCGCCAGGAACATGCGCCCCCCCGAACGCTTGGGCTCGGTCCGGCGGCTGCGTGAGGACTTGCTTGCGAGCGGCGCAGCGGAGGAAGCCTGACTTGCCTGACTTGCCTGGCTCGCCGAACTCGCCTGGCTGGCGCGAGCGGCAACCGCCGCAGGCACCACCGTGTCGGCATCGACGTCGCCGCGCGCCCCGGCGCCTTCCTCTTCGGCTGCGGCCTCACGGCCGCCGCGCAATGCACGCCGCACTTCCAGCAAGGCCCGCCCCATCTCCTTGGCGTTCTGGAAACGGCCTGCGGGATTTTTGGCGATCGCCTTGAGGACGATCGCGTCGAGCGCGGAGGGCACGTCGGGATTGAAGGCAGAAGGCGGTTGAGGCGAGACATGCAGGATCTTGTGCATCACCTCGGGAATGGTATAGCTGTCGAACGGGTTGCGCCCCGCCAGCATCTCGTACAGCGTCACCCCCAGCGCAAACACGTCGGTACGCGCATCCGCCTGCTCGGCGGCGATCTGCTCCGGCGCCATGTAGCGCGGCGAGCCGATCACACCCTCGGTGGCGGTCTTGCCCGTATCCGAGGCCCAGGCAATGCCGAAGTCCATGATCTTTACCACGCCGTTGCGCGCCAACATGATGTTGGCCGGCTTGATGTCGCGGTGGATCACGCCGTGCTTGTGGGCGTAGTCGAGGCCGCGCACGACGAGAATGCCCACATCGAGCACCTTGCGCACCGGCAGGACCACGCCGCTGTCCAGACATTCCCGCACGGTCAGGCCGGCGAGGAACTCCATCGCGATGTAGGGCACGTCCTCATGTTCGCCGACATCGTATATCGTGACGATGTTCGGGTGGCTGAGACGCCCGGCGGACTTCGCCTCGCGCAGGAAGCGCTCCTTGAACGACGCGCGCTGCGGTCCCTCGAGTTCCAGCGCCAGCATCTTCAGTGCCACCGGCCGTTCGATCAGGGGATCCTCGGCGCGAAACACCATGCCCATGGCGCCACGACCGAGTTCGCCACTGACGACGTAGCGGCCGATGGTGCGGCGTTCGGAATCGTCGGCGGGTTGGGCGTTGGACACGAGTTTGAGGACAGATCGAGACATTTTCGGGGTGACCGAGGCGATGGCCAGCGTAGTGAAAGGTACCACATTCGCTGCCCTGATGGCATTACGGGGTAATACGCAGGCCACTTGCGGACCTCCCCGAAGCTTCCGCAATACGCTGGAACCGCTGCGATGAATGAGCGGACCACTGCCGTGACGTTTTTCTCACAGCGCCTGAGCGACATCATCGCATATTCGCATCGCATGTGCGATAATCCACGCCGAATTTTTCTCTTTCTATACGCTTTCCCGCGCCGACCCAGACCGGCCACGGGAACGACAGGCGACCCGCACGGCGGGTCGTGGGATGGGCGGGCGCGACGCCCGCATCTGACGGAGCAGTCGAATCGTGGTAACGAACGAAGCCTTCAAAATGGCCCGCCGGTGCGACACCGGTTGCCTCAGAACCTTCAACGAAGACGCCGTTGGGGTGCGCCCGGACATCGGGTTGATGGTGGTCGCCGACGGCATGGGCGGCCACAATGCCGGCGACGTGGCGGCCCGCATCGCGGTGGACGCCATAGAGGAACAAGTGCGCGCAGCCTTGGCCGAAACCTCGGACACCCCACCGGGCATGAGCCGGCCGCTGCGCCAGGCTTTCGACGAGGCCGATCGCCGCATGCGCATCGCCAGCCAGTCCGGCCACGGACGCGAGCGCATGGGTTGCACCGTGGCGGCAGTACTGCTGTACAACAACCACGCACACATCGCACACATCGGTGACACCCGGGTCTATCTGCTGCGCGACGGCAGGCTCAGCCTGCTAACCCGCGACCACTCCCCCTCCCAGCGCATTTCCGACGCCGGCCTGGTCGACGACAAGGCGCTCTCGGCCAGCCACAACCGCCACTTGGTCAGCCAGGCGCTCGGCGTCGGCCACGACGCCGCGGCGGTCGAGATCAAAACCTTGCCGCTGACCCCGGGTGACGTGCTCCTCGCCTGTTCGGACGGCCTCAACGACATGGTCGACGGCACCGACATCGAACTGGTGCTCGACACCATGATAGACAACGTCGAACTGGCGGCCGAACAACTGGTGATGGTGGCGCGTGACTGCGGTGGCCACGACAATATTTCGGTGGCGGTCGCCCGCATCGATGCCCCCTTCCCTGCCAGCGCCGCCGTGCCCGGGCGGGTGGCCAGCGGCGGCAAGCCCTTGTTCGCCCGGCTGCGCAGCTGGTTCGCCCGTACCTAGGAGTCTTGCATCATGGCCAAGATCGTTCTCAGCCTCGACGGCAAGATCGTCGACCAGCGTTTTCTCGACAGCGCACGCATCGTCGTCGGCCGTGACGGCGACAACGACATCGTGGTGCCGGCCGATGAGGTCTCGCCGCGCCACGCAATGATCAGCACGATGGTGCTGGACCACTTCGTCGAAAGTCTGGACGCCGGCCAGCCGGTGCTGGTCAACGGCAAGCCGGCCACCCGCCATCTGTTGCAGAACGGCGACGTGATCTTCCTCGGCGCCTACCGCCTCAAGTACCTCAACACCACCGCCGCGGCCGCCGGGCTGGACCGCACCCAGTTGCTCAAACCGGAGATCATCAACGAGATCGCCGCGGCCGTGCCGGACGCCCCGATCAAGCTCGATGGCGCCTGCGCCGCCGCGCACGCCGCCCGCGAGCGGCTCGCGCGCGGGCGGGTGAGTGGCGTCTGGGGGCGTTACGCCGGCCGCGAGGTGGAGATCGAGCGCGTGCTGCTGCCGGTCGGCACCCGCGGCGAATGCCTGGCCGTGATCAACCGGCGGCCGACCGGCTGCTTTCTCACCCACGTCAGCGGCCGTCAGCGCGCCAAGGTAAATGGCATGACGGTGGGCGCCGAACCGGTGCAACTCAAGGACGGCGACACCATAGAGGCCGACACCGATCAACTGGTGTTCCGCGCAGACTGAGCACCCCACTCGAGGCACCTGGCGGCGCGTGCGACAAAATCACGCGCTGCCGAAGCCAGGCTGCTGGCAGAATGGCGGTCGGACCCGCTCTTCCGATCACCCCGACCGCCCGTCATGCCCCATCTGATCGCACCGCCCGACGCCGACGCCGCCCCGGACACGCCGGGACCAGCCCTCCCCGAGGCCGGCAGCGGCCACAGTGGCGACAAGAATGCCGTGGTCCGGCGCAACTTCCCGTTCAAAGACATGCGACTGACCGTGGGCGATCGCCTGCAGGTGCAGTGCCCCTCCCATCTGGGCGCAACGCGGGTGTTCGTGCGAGTGGTCGGATATCTGGAGGACGTCAGCCTGATCGTCACCGCACCGTTTCGCAACGGCTCGCGGGTAAAGCTGATCGAGAACGAGATCCTGGTGGTACGGGCCTTCTCACGCCAGAGCGCATTCGCTTTCCGCTGCTCGGTGCTGAGAGTGTGCAAGCTGCCCTTCGACTACCTGCACCTGTCGTTTCCCGATACCGTGCAAGGCAGCGTGATCCGCAAATCGACCCGGGTGCGCGCATCGGTCCCGGTCGAAATCGGCAACGGCACAGACGCGCCGGCCACCGGTGTAATCGAGAACATCAGCTTTACCGGCGCGTTGATCATCGCACAGGCCGCACTCGGCACCCCGGGTGACGTGCTGCGGCTACGCTTCGGCGTCGCGCTTCACGAGGTGGAAACACGCCTCGAACTCGAAGCCCGCCTGCTCAACGTGATGCAGGACGAGGACGGAGCCGACGGTGCGCAGCGCCATGGTGTGGAGTTCATCCACACCCAGCCCAACGACCGGATGATTCTCAAGAGCCTGGTCTACCAGCAGCTCATCGAAAACCCGGACAGCGTCGTCTGACCCGACTCCCGCCCGCGTCGGCCCGTCAGGACATCCTATGACGCCAGAAAGGCCGCGCCAGCGAGGGCGATCACACCACCCACGCAGCGCTTGACGAGCATCGCCGGCGGCGTGTCGGGCGCCCAGCGCGCCAGCGCATAACCAAGCCCATGCAGCAGCGCGGTCGCCAAGGCGAAGCCCAGGGCGTAGGCGGCCAGCGTCCCGTCGCCCATCTCGGCATGGTGGGCATGGCCGTGGAACAGCGCGAAGGCGCCTACCAGCGGCAGACTTACCGCCAGCGGCAGGCGCACCATGAAGGCGATCAGCAGCCCGAACACCAGTACCGAAGCGGCGATACCCGCCTCCACCGCCGGCAGGTCCAGCCCCACCGCGGATAGCCCGGCACCGGCGAGCATCGCCAGCACGAAGGCCGCCGGCAAGGCCCAACGCGCCGTGCCGCGCTGACGGGCGGCAAACAAGCCCACCGCCAGCATCGCCAGCAAATGGTCCAGCCCCCCCAGCGGATGGCCGAAGCCGGAGAAAAAGCTGGCCGTCTCGTGGCCGGGATGGGCGTGGGCCGTGCCGACGGCCAACATCGCGGCGAAGGCGGGAAACAGCAGGGTGTGGCGGGGTTTCATCGGGTCATTCCTCCATGGGTCTGAAAGGCTTGGGGATTCATCGAGTCATTCAACTGGCGGGCGCGGCGAGCAGCCCCTGGCGCTCGATGAAGGCGATGACGTCCTCCAGCCCCTGGCCGGTCTTCTGGTTGGAGAAGATGAAGGGCTTGTCCCCGCGCATCTTGCGTGAGTCGCGCTCCATGACCTCCAGCGAGGCGCCGACCAATGGGG
Source organism: Rhodocyclaceae bacterium (assembly GCA_046295975.1). GTDB lineage: Bacteria > Pseudomonadota > Gammaproteobacteria > Burkholderiales > Rhodocyclaceae > UBA2357. The sequence goes on along the minus strand of JBKBMG010000044.1, from coordinate 15,808 downwards.
CGAGGTCGATCTTGTTGATCACCAGCAGGTCGCTCTTGGTAATGCCTGGCCCACCCTTGCGTGGAATCTTGTCGCCGGCGGAGACGTCGATGACGTAGATCGTCAGGTCCGAGAGTTCCGGCGAGAAGGTGGCGGCAAGGTTGTCGCCGCCGGATTCGACGAAGATGATCTCCAGGCCGGGAAAGCGCCGGTTGAGCCGGTCCACCGCCTCGAGGTTGATCGAGGCGTCCTCGCGGATCGCGGTATGCGGGCAGCCGCCGGTTTCCACACCGATGATGCGGTCGGCCGACAAGGCCTCGTTGCGCACCAGGAATTGCGCATCCTCGGCGGTGTAGATGTCGTTGGTGACCACCGCGATGTTGTACTTGTCGCGCAGGGCGCGGCACAGCGCCAGAGTGAGTGCCGTCTTGCCGGAACCGACCGGTCCGCCGATGCCGACGCGCAGGGCTTGGGGTGTGGAAGTCATGATCTGAACAGTCTCGTGTATTGCGTTTCGTGCCGGCTGCTCGCAATCGCGAGACCGGGGTTGAAGTTGCTCCATTCGGATTCATCAAGTGCGACGGCCTCCGCCGCCAACGCCGGAATCCGCTCGCCCAGCACCGCCAACAGCCGCTGCCCGGCGCTTTGCCCGAGCGGCACGGCCTTGACCGCCGCCATCACCTGATTCTCCAGCCAGGCCCACAGGTAGGCCGCAATGGCCTGTTCGCGGTCGACTTTCCACGCCGCCGCGGCGGCCGTCCAGGCGGTCGGGAAGGCCGGCTCTTCGATGGCCAGCAGGCGTTCGCGCCAGCCCTCAAGTTGCGCGAAGGCGTCCAGCTCGGTCAGCAGGCGTACCAGCGACCACCCCATCTGTACGGTTTCGGCGCGCAGCTCCATGCTTTCGCGGCTGGCGTTGAAATCCGCGTTGAGTGCCGCCACGCGGGCGTCGTCGCCGTTCTGCCAGGCCTGCAACATGGCGGCCGCCAGCGGGGCCTCGAAGCGGGCGAGATTATGCGCCAGCGCATCGCCGATCCAGCGCGCCGTGCCGGCTTCGTCCTTGGCCGTGCCGCATTCGACGGCCCACTCCAGGCCCTGCGAATAAGTGTAGGCGCCGACCGGGAGGGTCGGGCTGACGAGTTGGAGGAGACGGATGAGGGGAAGCACTACGTGCGCTCCGTCATCGCGCAGTGACTTGCGGCTGGCCTCCACCGGCCGGCGCTCGCCCCGACCAACGCGCGCCAACCAAAGGCATTTTGCGCGGGCAAGGGCATGACCCGTGCAATCCGGCGCAAGCCGCTTCGCCCGTTGCGCCCCACGGCCGGGAAGTGGCGGCGTCGCCGGTGCATCACGCGCTCATCATGTGAATCCGCGCCCCGCTGCCATCCCCGGGGTGCTGGTGACCATGCGCATAGGCACCGGCCTCGGGCTCGAATGGCGCACGCAGCGGAACGACCTCCGCCCCCAGGCCGCCGAGCATGCCTTCGAGCACGTGGTCCGCCTGGATGCGCAACCAGCCCTCGCCCAGTTCCACCGCAACGTGGCGGTTGCCCAGATGATAGGCGGCGCGGGCGAGTTCCAGGGCGTCGGCACAGCGCACCTCGAGCAGGGCTTCCGGCGCGGAAAGCACCTCGACGATGCGGCCGTCCTTGCCGAGCAGCTTCTGACCGCCGCGCAGGATCGTGCCACGCGGCAGGAACAAGCCCACCTCCTCGCCGGACACCAGACGCGCGCGCAAACGGCTCTTGGTGCGGTAGTTGAAGTCGAGCTCGAGTTGCTCGCCGGCCGCGTCGCGGCCATCGTAAAGGGATTCGATCAATAACATGGCGTGAGCGTTGGCGGTTTTGGCGGGGATGTCGGCCGCACACGGGGAGGGGGCGACCCGACTGTGGTGGATGAGCTCCATCGGGTCAGAACAGGAAGTAGCGCTGCGCCAGCGGCAGCACGTCGGCCGGCTCGCAGGTGAGCAACTCGCCGTCGGCACGCACGACATAGGTTTCGGGATCGACGTCGATCACCGGGGTGGCACCGTTGTGAACCATGTCGCCCTTCTTCACCTCACGGCAACCGCGCGCGGCAACGAGCGGCTTCTGCAGACCCAGCGCCTGCACCTCGGGGTTGTCCAGCGCCGCCTGCGAGACGAAGGTCACCGACGACTTCAGCGCCTTGCCGTAGCTGCCGAACATCGGCCGGTAATGCACCGGCTGCGGGGTAGGAATCGAAGCATTGGGGTCGCCCATGGCAGCGGCGGCGATCATGCCGCCCTTCAGGATCAGGCTCGGCTTGGCGCCGAAGAAGGCCGGCCGCCACAGCACCAGGTCGGCCAGCTTGCCGACTTCGATGGAGCCCACGGTGTGGGCGATGCCGTGGGTGATGGCCGGATTGATGGTGTATTTGGCGATGTAGCGCTTGACGCGGAAGTTGTCATTCCCCTGATTCGCCTGCACCGCAGGCAACACGTCGCCCCCCGCGCCCGCCGAAGCGGGGGCGGGAACGGCGCCGGGGGTATCCAAGGGCGGCGCCAACCACCCGCGCTGCACCTTCATCTTGTGTGCGGTCTGCCAGGTGCGGGTAACGACCTCGCCCACGCGGCCCATCGCCTGCGAGTCGGACGACATCATCGAGAACACGCCGAGGTCGTGCAGGATGTCTTCGGCAGCAATGGTCTCGCGGCGAATGCGGCTCTCGGCAAAGGCCACGTCCTCGGCAATCGCCGGGTCAAGGTGGTGGCACACCATCAGCATGTCCAGATGCTCGTCAATGGTGTTCACGGTGTAGGGTCGCGTCGGGTTGGTGGAGGACGGCAGCACATTGGGTAGGCTTACCGCCTTGATGATGTCCGGCGCGTGGCCGCCGCCCGCCCCTTCGGTGTGAAAGGTGTGGATGCTGCGCCCCTTGAAGGCGGCGATGGTGGTCTCGACGAATCCCGATTCGTTGAGCGTGTCGGTGTGGATGGCCACCTGGATGTCCAGCTCGTCGGCCACCGTCAGGCAGTTGTCGATGGCGGCCGGCGTCGTGCCCCAGTCCTCGTGCAACTTCAGGCCGATGACACCGGCCTCGACCTGCTCGCGCAGCGGTTCGGGCAGGCTGGCGTTGCCCTTGCCGAAGAAGCCGAGGTTCATCGGAAAGGCTTCGGCCGCCTCCAGCATGCGGTGGATGTGCCACGGCCCCGGCGTGCAGGTGGTGGCCAGGGTGCCGGTGGCAGGACCCGTGCCGCCGCCCAGCATGGTGGTGACGCCGCTCATCAGCGCCTCTTCGATCTGCTGCGGGCAAATCCAGTGGATGTGGCTGTCAATCCCGCCGGCGGTGAGGATCATGCCCTCGCCTGCAATCACTTCGGTGCCGGCGCCAACCGGAATCGTCACGCCCGGCTGGATGTCCGGGTTGCCGGCCTTGCCGATGGCGGAAATACGCCCGCCCTTGATGCCGACGTCGGCCTTGACGATGCCCCAGTGGTCGATGATCAGCGCGTTGGTGATGACGGTGTCGGCCACGTCCGCCGACACGCGCTGGCCTTGCCCCATGCCGTCGCGGATGACCTTGCCACCGCCGAACTTCACCTCGTCGCCGTAGATGGTGAAGTCCTGCTCCACTTCGATCCACAGCTCGGTATCGGCCAGCCGCACGCGGTCGCCGGTGGTCGGGCCGAACATTTCCGCATAGGCGCGGCGGGAAATCCTCGTACTCATTACAGCGCCCCCATCACGTCACCGGCAAAGCCATACACCTTGCGGTCACCCGCCAGCGCCACCAGCGCCACCGTGCGCGACTGGCCCGGCTCGAAGCGCACCGCCGTACCGGCCGCAATGTTCAGGCGGAAGCCACGCGCCGCGGCGCGGTCGAAATCCAGCGCGGTGTTGGTTTCGGCGAAGTGGTAGTGCGACCCGACCTGTATCGGTCGATCGCCGGTGTTAGTGACGGTCAGCGTGATCGTCTCGCGGCCGGCGTTGAGCTCGATCTCGCCGTCCAAGGTCTTGATCTCTCCCGGAATCATGGCCACCTCCTCAGATGATCGGGTTGTGAACGGTGACCAGCTTGGTACCGTCGGGAAAGGTCGCCTCGACCTGGATCTCGGGGATCATCTCCGGCACCCCTTGCATGACCTCGTCGCGGCTCAGGATGGTGGTGCCGAAGTGCATCAGGTCGGCCACCGTGCGACCGTCGCGCGCGCCTTCCATGATGGCGCAGGTGATCAGCGCCACGGCCTCCGGATAATTCAGTTTCACGCCGCGCGCACGGCGTCGCTCGGCAACCAGTCCAGCGGTGAAGATCAACAGCTTGTCCTTCTCGCGTGGGGTCAATTCCATTCCGTTTCTCCTGCCGGCAGGCCCTCGCCCGCCTGTTGCACCTCAAGCTCTCGATCACGCCACGGTTGGCGACCGTTACCGCTCACCCCACCTCAGCCCCCAGCCCCCACGTCACTCCGAGTCCGTGACCAAGCCCGTTGCGCATCCTGACGGCGGTCAGGCATCGGGGTTTCACGTCCGCCAGATGCGTGGCTCGCAAATCGGCCGACCGCACACAGCCGGGCGGATGCACGCCCACAGCCGGGCAAACCATGCCCGCCCCGGTTCGCAGGCCGGCCCGAGGTAGCGGGCCACCAGCAGATCGGGCAGACGCGTCACCGCCCCTTCGCCGGCGTCCGGCAAAATCTCGCGGCAGGCATCGCGCAGGCCGTCATCCACCCCAGGGCCATGCACCAACAAGGTGCCTGCCACCGGATACCCGCCCAGCCCCACAGCAGACGACAGCACCGCCCCGCCGCCGGCCACGAGACCACGCTCCAGCCAGACCGGCCGCCCCGCCACCGTCACCCGGGTGGACATCGCCAGTTGCCCATGGGCGAAGCGCTCCCCCGCCCCGGTACGGCCAAAGCACGTCATTTCCAAGCCAACGAAGCGGGCGTCCGCCGCCAGTTCGATCTCGGTGCGCATGCGGCCGCGCGCGCCGTCGAACACAATGCTCTCCTGCGGCAACCACTCGCACACGCCCCCCGCCGCCACCGCGATGCGCTGGGCGAACTGCGCCTCGCGCCCGTCGCTGCGATACCACTTGCCCGCCCCCGGTGTCGTCACCAGCGCATGTGCCTGCTCGCCCACCTCAACCGCCAACGCCAGGCTGTCCCCCCCCACGATACCGGCAGGCGGATGCAGCACGATCGCATGACACACCCCCTGCCCCTCCGGATACAACGGCTTCTGGATGCGCAATGGCCCGAGGTGACGACAATGCACCATCTTGGTGCAGTCTCCGCGGCGCTCGAAGCGCAGCGCCAGTTCCGCACGCCACCCGGCATGGCTTGTGGCTTCGTCCTGCGGGGTCGAATGGCGGGGCAAGGCAATGGATGGGGGTATGCGTGCGTTCATGAAGGTGCTCCAGGTCGATCCTTAGCGAAGTCCGTGCCAGTTCAGTTGCCCCAATCGATAACGGCCCGTTTCACCGGCAGCGACTGGATATGCCCGGCATGCCTGGACCGTTCCGGGCCACATCCGCGAATACCAGCTTCAGGACCAATGCACCACATCTGTGCATTCACATCAGCTGAAGTCAGAAGTTCACCCACCGGCTCCGTCTCAGCGAAGCGTGATAGTGCATATAACCGAACCGATATAGTAGAAGCAGTCGGCGCAACAACGGGGCATACCCAGTACTTGATGGGCCAGCAAGGTGCGTCGAGCTTGCCGCCAAATCATGAGCTTGGGCTAGGATGCCACTTGGGCGCCCCAGCTTGGTGTGCCCAACATACGACAAGTGGCGAGATCCGCCCCGGAGTGCAGGCCGGATGCTGGCATGGCGCTTGCGATGCGGGTTCATCGTTCATCCACAGGAGACACCGATGTACAAGCTCACCTTGCGCGGCCCCCTCGCCCGCCTGTTCGTCCTCACCACCGCGCTGCTCGCCTGCGCCTTGCCGACGAGCCAGGCGGCCGGCCCGGTCGCGATCAAGTTCACCCTGGACTGGCGCTTCGAAGGACCGGCTGCGCCGTTTCTGATGGCGGAAGCCAAGGGCTATTTCGCCGCCGAAGGACTGAACGTGACGATTGACGCCGGCAACGGTTCGGCCGGGGCGGTGACCCGGGTCGCGACCGGTGCCTACGACATGGGCTTCGCGGACTTCAACGCCCTGGTCGAGTACGACGCCAAAGGTGGGGAAAACCGGATCCAGGGCGTGTACATGACCTACAACAGCACGCCCGCGGCGGTCTTCACCCTCAAGCAAAGCGGCGTTGCCGGACCGGCCGACCTGGCCGGCAAGACGCTCGCGGCGCCCGTCTTCGATGCCGGGCGCAAGGCCTGGCCGGCCTTCGCCAAGGCCAACGGGCTGGCGGTGGACGCGGTGACCTGGCAGACCGTGGAGCCGGCCATCCGCGAGACTCTGCTGGCCCGCGGCAGCGTGGACGGCATTACCGGGTTCTACTTCACCAGTCTGCTCAACCTCGAGGCGCGCGGCGTGAAGCCCGAAGACATCGTCGCCCTGCGCTATCCCGACTACGGGGTGGAGTTGTATGGCAACACCGTGATCGCCAGTCAGAAGTTGCTGACGGAGCAGCCGGAAGCCGTCGCCGCCTTTCTGCGCGCGGTGAACAAGGCCTGGCTGGAAACCATCGCCGACCCGGACGCGGCGGTCGCCTACGTGCGCCAGCGCGACCCCCTGATTGACGTCGCGCTGGAAACCCGGCGCCTCCGGCTTGCCCTGGAAACCGTGGTGATCACCCCGGAAACCCGCGCCAACGGACTGGGCGACGTGGACATGGCGCGACTGACGCGCTCGGTCGCCGCGGTGGTCGAGGCCTTCGAGCTACCCACCACCCCGGACGCGGCCGCGCTGTTTACCACTGCCTTCCTGCCCCCCGCCGCCGAGCGGGCCATCCCGTGATGGCGGACGCCGCGGCAAGCGACGATTTCGTACGCTTCGAGGGGGTGAGCCTGGCTTATCAGCCGGGCGACCCCTTCGCCATCGAAGACGTGAGCCTGGGCATACGCGAGGGCGAATTCGTGGCGGTGGTCGGCCCTTCCGGTTGCGGCAAGTCGACGCTGATGAAACTGGTCACCGGCCTCAAGCCGCCGACGCAGGGCCGCGTGCTGGTGGCCGGCCAGCAGGTGGCCGGGCCGCAGAAATGCGTGGGCATGGCCTTCCAGGCCTCCAACCTGCTGCCCTGGCGCACCACCTTGCAGAACGTGATGCTGCCGATGGAGATCGTCGAGCCTTTCAAATCCAGCCTGCGCCAGCGCCGCGCCGAGTATGAGGCGCAAGCGCGCGCCCTGCTCGCGCGGGTGGGCCTGGCCGGCTGCGAGGACAAGTTCCCGTGGGAGTTGTCGGGCGGCATGCAACAGCGTGCTTCGATCTGCCGCGCGCTGATCCACAAACCCCGCCTGTTGATGCTGGACGAACCCTTTGGTGCGCTCGACGCCTTCACCCGCGAGGAGTTGTGGTGCATGGTGCGCGACCTGTGGCAGGCCTCACCCTTCACTGTCGTGCTGGTCACCCACGATCTGCGCGAGGCGGTGTTTCTGGCGGACACGGTGTACGTCATGAGCAAGCGGCCCGGCCGCATCCTGGCACGTCGCGACATTCCGCTGCCGCGTCCGCGCGATCTCGAAGTGACCTATACCGAGGCCTTCGCCCACCATGTGCACGAGTTGCGCGGCCATATCGGCCGCATCCGCGAGTCTTGACCTTCGGGCGCACACGCCCTGAACCCCGGGTGGCCACCACAGCGGGCCCCCGGCCGCAGCCGTTTCGGGGAGATTCGGAGCAAGAATGCCCCGTGGAGAAATACCGATGATTTCGCAAAAAACCTGGGTTCGCCTCGCCCCCTGGCTGGTGATTCTGTTCCTGGCGATCGTATGGGAGGCCACGGTAGTCGCCTTCAAGGTGCCGGACTACCTGTTCCCGTCCATCAGCGCGGTATGGCAGGCCACGCTGACGCACTGGGAGCCTATCCTGATGCATGCCACCCAGACCTTCCTTACCACCATGGCAGGCTTCGCCATCGCAGTGGCCTTCGGACTGGTGCTGGGTGCGGCGGTGGGATCGTCGCCCTTCGTCTACAAGGCCTTGTATCCGTTGCTGGTGGGCTTCAACTCCATTCCCAAGGTGGCTTTCGTGCCGGTGCTGGTGGTGTGGTTCGGCATCGGCACGGTGCCGGCGATCCTCACCGCCTTCTTGATCTCCTTCTTCCCGGTGGTGGTCAACGTCGCCACCGGGCTGGCCACGCTCGAACCCGAGTTGGAGGACGTGCTGCGCTCGCTCGGCGCGTCGCGCATGGAGATTCTGCGCAAGGTCGGCTTCCCGCGCGCCATGCCGTACTTCTTCGCGTCGCTGAAGGTGGCGATCACGCTGGCCTTTGTCGGCTCGGTGATCTCGGAGACGGTCGCCTCCAACCTGGGCATTGGCTACCTGATGATGGCCGCCAGCTCGTCCATGAACATGGCGCTGGTGTTTGCCGGCCTGATCGTCATCGGCATCATGGGCGTGGTCATGTACGAGTTGTTCGCGCTGATCGAGCGCCGCACCACCCGCTGGGCGCACCGCAACCCCAACGCGGCGATGTGAGGCCCCCGCGCCGGCCTATACCGCCAGCGCCTCGCGCACCCCGTCGGCCTCCATGCTCGCCCCGGCGCCGCGCATCACGATTTCGCCGCGTTCCATGACCAGGTACTGGTCGGCCAGGGAGCGGGCGAAGTCGTAGTACTGCTCCACCAGCAGAATCGCCATCTCGCCGGTTTCGGCCAGGCTGCGGATGGCGCGTTCGATGTCCTTGATGATGGACGGCTGGATGCCCTCCGTGGGTTCGTCGAGGATGAGCAGCCTGGGGCCGAAGGCCAGCGCACGGCCGATGGCCAGTTGCTGCTGCTGGCCACCCGACAAGTCGCCGCCGCGGCGGTGCATCATCTGCCCGAGCACCGGGAACATCTCGAAGATGCGGGCCGGAATCGACGCCCCGCGGGGCCGCGTGGCCAGCCCCATGAGCAGGTTTTCCTCCACCGTCAGGCGCGGAAAGATCTCGCGCCCCTGCGGCACATAGCCGATTCCCGCGCGCACCCGGCTGTAGGACGGGGCGCGGGTGATGTCGACACCGCCAAAACTCACCGTGCCGCGCGCGGCCGGCACCAACCCCATCAGGGTCTTGAGCAGCGTGGTCTTGCCCACGCCGTTGCGGCCGAGCAGGGTGGTGACCTGCCCCACCGGCACCTCGAACGACAGGCCGCGCAGGATATGGCTGCCGCCATAGTATTGGTTGAGATTCTCGACCTTGAGCATGGGCACACCCGTAAGCGTTTGGGTTGGATTCATCGTTCGCCGCGGCGCGCTCAGCGCCCCAGATACACCTCGATCACCCGGGGGTCGTTCTGCACCGTGGCGAGGTCACCCTCGGCCAGCACCGAACCTTCGTGCAACACGGTGACCTTGCCGCCCAGCGCCTCGACGAAGGCCATGTCGTGCTCCACCACCACCAGCGAATGGCTGCCGGCGAGGCTGACGAACAGTTCGGCAGTGCGCTCGGTCTCGTCGTCGGTCATGCCGGCCACCGGCTCGTCGAGCAACAGCAGCCGGGGCTCCTGCATCAACAGCATGCCGATCTCCAGCCACTGCTTCTGCCCGTGGGACAGCAGACCGGCGGTGCGCTCGGCCTGGTCGGCCAGGCGGATGCGGCGCAGGGTGTCGCTGATACGGTCGCGTTCGTCATCGCTCAGGCGCGCGAACAGCGCACGGCGCACGCGCTTGTCGGTCTTCATCGCCAGCTCGAGGTTCTCGAAGGCGGTGTGATGCTCGAAGATCGTCGGCTTCTGGAACTTGCGGCCAATGCCGGCGTGGGCGATCTGCGGCTCGGTCATGCGGGTCAGGTCCAGAGTCTGGCCGAAGAAGGCCTTGCCGGCATCGGGCCGCGTCTTGCCGGTGATCACGTCCATCATCGTGGTCTTGCCCGCGCCATTGGGGCCGATGATGCAGCGCAGCTCGCCTGCATCTATGGCCAGCGAAAGCTTGTTGAGCGCGCGAAAGCCGTCGAAGCTGACGGTGATGTCTTCCAGGTACAGGATGACGTTGTGCGAAAGGTCGAGTTGGCCCGGCACCACCACGTGGCGCGACGGCAGGCGACCGACGACGTCGGCAGGAATCTCGGTGTCGGGTGCCTCATCCCGCGCACGATCGGTTGCGACTGCGTTCATGCGCCTGCTCCCTTGGGCGCCAGTTCGCCCGGTTCGAGGTTGGATGCGGCGGCGCCGGCCGACGTGGCATTGACCGGTGTGGCGTTCGCCGATGTGACATTCGCCGACTCCGCGCCCGTTTCACCGGCGCCCCGGGCCGCAGTGGTCACCGGCGAGGCGGCAACCGCGGACGGCAAACCCGTAGTGCCGCCCGGCGCCGCTTCCCGCCCCGCGGCATCCGCCACCGCCGGACGCCGCAGCCGCGCCAAGATGCGGCGGAACAACCCCACCACGCCGTTGGGCAGGAACAGCGTCACCGCGATGAACAAAAAGCCGAGGAAGAATGGCCAGTACTCGGGGAACGACACGGTGAACCAGCTCTTGGCGAAGTTCACGATACCGGCCCCCAGCACCGCACCCACCAGCGTGCCACGTCCGCCCACCGCCACCCACACGGCGATCTCGATCGAGTTGGCGGGGCTCATTTCCGACGGGTTGATGATGCCCACCTGCGGCACGTACAAGGCGCCCGCCAGGCCGCACAACACCGCCGACAGGGTCCAGATGAAAAGTTTGTAGTGCAGCGGGTTGTAGCCGATGAACATGACCCGGCTCTCGGCGTCGCGAATCGCCGCCAACACCCGGCCGAAGCGCGAAGTGACCAGATATCGGCCAAGCAGCAGGCAGACGATCAACAGCGCCGCCGACAGCGCGAACAGCGTCACCCGCATCTCGGGCGCGGTGATCGCGTACCCGAGGATGCGCTTGAAGTCGGTGAAGCCGTTGTTGCCGCCGAAGCCGGTTTCGTTGCGGAAGAACAGCAGCATCGCCGCGTAGGTCAGCGCCTGGGTGATGATGGAGAAATACACCCCCTTGATGCGCGAGCGGAATGCGAACCAGCCGAACACGAAGGCCACCACGCCAGGCACCGCCATTGCCAGGAACACCGCCCAAAGAAAGGAATCAGAGCCGGCCCAGTACCACGGCAACTCCTTCCACGCCAGGAACACCATGAAATCGGGAATGTCCGCGCCGTAGCTGCCGTCGCGCCCGATCTGGCGCATCAGGTACATGCCGAAGGCGTAGCCACCGAGGGCGAAGAACAGGCCATGCCCCAGGCTGAGGATGCCCGCGTAGCCCCAGATCAGATCCATGGCCACGGCCACCACCATGTAGCACAGGATCTTGCCCATCAGCCCCACCCAGTAGGCGGACAGATGCAGGCTGTGGTCGGCGGGCAGCGCCAGGTGGGCCACCGGCACCCACACCCAGGCGAACAGCGCGAACAGCGTCAACGCGATCCAGCCGGCGCGTGGCATCGCGGTGAGCAGTCGAATGGTGAAAGGCGTGCGCATGTTGTCCTCTTAGCTGTCCGCAAACCGCCCCTTGAGGGCGAACAAGCCCTGCGGACGCTTCTGTATGAAGATGATGATGAACACCAGCACCAGGATCTTGGCGATCACCGCCCCGGCCCAGCCCTCGAGGAACTTCGAGACCACCCCCAGCCCCAGGGCCGCCCATACCGCCCCGGCCAGCTGCCCGACGCCACCCAGCACCACCACCATGAAGGAATCGACGATGTAGCCCTGCCCCATGGCCGGGCCCACGTTGGCGATCTGCGACAAGGCCAGCCCGCCCAGGCCGGCCACGCCGGCGCCGATCGCAAACGCCAGGGTATCCACCCGCGCGGTGGGCACGCCCACGCAACCGGCCATCGGGCGGTTCTGCGTCACCGCGCGCACGAACATGCCCAGCCGGGTCTTCTGCATCATCAGCCAGATCAGCACCAGCACGAACACCGCGAAGCCGAGGATGATGATGCGGTTCCACGGCAGGCTGAGCCCCGCCATCACCTCCACGCTGCCCGACATCCACGAGGGGTTGGCCAGCTCCAGGTTCTGCGGGCCGAACGTCACCCGCGCCGCCTGGATCAACACCAGCGACAAGCCCCAGGTCGCCAGCAGCGACTCCAGCGGCCGGCCGTAGAGAAAGCGCAGCACACTGCGCTCCATCACCACGCCGACCAGTGCCGCGACCAGGAAGGCCACGGGGATCGCCGCCACCACATACCAGTCGAAATAGCCCGGCAGATACTGGCGGAACAGCCCCTGCACCACGAAGGTGGCATAGGCGCCGACCATCAGCAGCTCGCCATGTGCCATGTTGATGACGCCCATCACACCAAAGGTGATCGCCAGCCCCAGGGCCGCGAGCAACAGAATGGAACCCAGCGACAGGCCGGAGAAGATCGTGGCCGCGGTCTGGGCCAGTGCCACGCGGCGCTCGACCGCCTTGATCGAGGCCTCCGCCGCCGCCCGAACCTCCGCATCCGCCTCCACCCAGGCCTCGCCCTCGCGGCTGACGAAGGGCGTCAGCATGGTGATCACCGCGCGGTCCGACGAGGTGCCCAGGGCCTTCACCGCCTTCAGGCGCAGCGCCGGGTCGGCGGCGGCAAGCTGCACGCGCGCCAGCGCCTGAAGCACGATGTCGCGTATCGAATCCACCTCCTCGCTGTCCAGCGCACGCTCGAACAAGGGCACCAGCGCCTCGGAGGTGTTGTTCATCAGTGTGGTCGCGGCCGCGCGGCGCTCCGCCTCGCTCCCCGACTCCAGCGTCAGCCCGGCGCGGGCGGTGGCCACCGCGCGGCGCAGGCGGTTGTTCAGGCGCAGTATCGAAACCTGCGACACCGCCACCGGTAGCGCCTCGCCACTGGCAAGGTCCACCACCCGGTCGCCGGCCACCAGCACCGCAAGCGTGCGCGGCCCATCCACTGGTTCCGGCGTGCCGGCCACACCCTGGGCCGGTCCCTGCGTGTCCGCGAGCGGCCACGCCACCGTCCCGAACCGGCCCTGCTCGATCGCCGTCACCACCTCGGCGCCTTCGTCGCCACTGATCGCCAGCGCCTCGATGGCGTTCACCCGCAGCGCAAAGTCGCTGGACGCCAGGCCTTCGAGCACATCCGCAGGCAGCCGCGCCTGGGCGCTGCCGACCACCCACGGCAGCAGCAGAAACAGCAGGAACAGTCGATACCGGAGCTTGATCATGGCTGGAACCTTGTAGAACGGCGACCGGCGACCACCTGCCGCTCGAACCGGTCGAAACCGCCGCCCGCCCGAACGCATCGTCCGCAGCGCCGGCGGGCAACAACGACAACGGGGGCACGCCGCCGCGCCCCCGCCGCAACCGCCATCAAAGCCCTTGCTTGCTCTCGTTGCCCTCGATGAACGGGCTCCACGGTTGAGCGCGGATCGGCTCGGAGGTCTGCCACACCACGTCGAACTGGCCGTCGTCACGCACCTCGCCGATCAGCACCGGCTTGTGCAGGTGGTGGTTGGTCTCATCCATCTTCAAGGTGAATCCGGACGGCGCCTCGAAGGTCTGCCCCCCCATCGCGCCGATCACCGCATCCACATCGGTGGTGCCGGCCTGCTCGACCGCCTGCTTCCACATGTGGATGCCCACGTAGGTCGCCTCCATCGGATCGTTGGTCACCACCGTGTCGGCGTTGGGCACGTTGTTGGCCTTGGCCCAGGCGCGATACTTGGTCACGAACTCGGTGTTCTTGGGGTTCTCCACCGACATGAAGTAGTTCCACGCCGCCAGGTGGCCGACCAGCGGCTTGGTGTCTACACCGCGCAGTTCTTCCTCACCCACCGAGAACGCCACCACCGGCACCTCGGTCGCCGACAAGCCGGCATTGCCCAGCTCGCGGTAGAACGGCACGTTGGAATCGCCGTTGATGGTGGAAATCACCGCCGTCTTGCCCCCGGCCGCAAACGCCTTGATGTTGGCGATGATGGTCTGGTAGTCCGAATGCCCGAACGGCGTGTATTCCTCCATGATGTCGCTGTCGGGAATCCCCTTGCTGTTCAGGAAGGCACGCAGAATCTTGTTGGTGGTGCGCGGATACACGTAGTCGGTACCCAGCAGCACGAAGCGCTTGGCGCCGCCGCCCTCCGCGCTCATCAGGTATTCGGTGGCCGGGATCGCCTGCTGGTTGGGCGCCGCACCGGTGTAGAAAACGTTCTTCTCGAGTTCCTCGCCCTCGTACTGCACCGGGTAGAAGAGCAAGCCGTTCAACTCGCTGAACACCGGCAGCACCGACTTGCGGCTCACCGACGTCCAGCAACCGAACACCACCGCAACCTTGTCCTGGGTCAGCAACTGGCGTGCACGCTCGGCGAACAGCGGCCAGTCGGAAGCCGGATCCACCACCACCGGTTCGAGCTGCTTGCCCAGCACCCCGCCGGCCGCGTTGATCTCCTCGATCGTCATCAGCGCCACATTCTTCAGCGCAGTCTCGGAAATCGCCATCGTGCCCGACAGCGAATGCAGGATACCGACCTTGATGGTTTCGGCCGCATGCGCGCCGATCGGCACGCCGATCGCGGCAATCGAAGCGGAAAGAGCCAGGGCCTTGATGAAACTGCGACGGTTTTGCATGACGAACTCCTGATTAAGGTGGCGGGCCGCATTGCTGCGTTGCGGAATCAGGTTAGGTCGTCGGGTCGGTGCGCGGAATACGCAAGATGGCGTAGGGCGGGTAGCGCCGCTACGACCGGGGATGTCGGGCGAGGTCAGGCGGAGGATGCGCGGGGGTAGCGGGGGTAGCGGGGGGTGTCGCCGAACTCACTTTGTAGGTGTTGCAGGAAGCCGAAAGAAACGATCAGCCACCTCGAACAATACGAGGGTTACAGTTCATCGGCGCTTCTTTTCCTCACCGCCATTCCCTTTCGGCTCTTTTTCAAAAAGCAATTTTCTCTCCTCCTCCTTTCGAACCTTCGCTTCATGCTCAACATAAAAATATATCTTGTCCCATGAAAATGGATCCAGCTTACCCGCCAACTGATCTGACCGAGACAGCTCACCAAACAACGAATCATCCTTTACGAACAAAACACGTTCAAGTCCTCCATCACTACCCAGATCACCGAAAATGCAGAACTCTACGCTAGCGATGAACGCATCAATCTCTTTGAAGTACGTTTCTGCATCACGAAAATACAAACGCCCAAAGACTGCGTTAAGCACACCCGTCCGCCTAAAGAAACTGGCGGCATCGCCCCTCAGTGAGGCTCGATCAACAACCATTAGGTGATACGACGAATAGAATGCACACGCCACCATCCACACGGCCGCATAATTATTTGGGTAGATTATCTCAATCGACAAGTCATTGCCATCGTCTGGCACGCTGAATCTTTCCGACTGAAACTCCGCCTCTCCAACCGGGTTGTACTCCCGAGATACACCTAGCCTAAACCCGTATGGATCGGCCGAAACGATATCCTGCATCTCCGTCCAGTACTCCAGCCGATACTTTAGCTCTTCGATATTGTCAGTACCATTTGTCGGCACCTCCATCACAACCGCAATACGATCCGTTTCTGTCAACTTCTTGAGAATGAAAATATAATCATCAGCTTCCATCGGATAGAGAATTGCACCATTCATCTCCATACTCCCATTTCACCCCGGCCCACAGTGATAGTGATACGCATCACCTTTGTTTGAGTAACACATGTTATGTGAATTGTGCCCAGTAGCGTCATGCCAATCCTGGGCGGGCTCCAGAATGAAGTGCAACACCCTGAATTTGGTAGGGTGTGCGCATGGGAAAACACTACAACCAGTTGACGATGGACGAACGTAACGAGATTCATCGATGCAGCAACGAGGG
>JBKBMG010000043.1:0-45195 GCA_046295975.1 Rhodocyclaceae bacterium | reverse complement strand
GGCGCGTGCGTTTCTTCTTGCGGTCGAAAGCCAGCGAGGCGAAGGTCGTCTGTTTCATGGCGGCGGGGCAGATTATGACCTCGATATTTTACCGGCTCTGAATAGATCAGAGCTTCCTTAGTGCCATACCATTGATCGATTTTCCTACAGCTATCGCACATTACCGCTGTACTCAGCAGTAGCATTGCATTACTGCGTTTGGGCGACGAGATACGACAACGGGCACCTCGAATGAGGTGCCCGTTCCGCTGATGAGTACCGATCCAGCGTGGCTGGGTTCAGTCCCCGCCCGGCTCCATCTGGCTTTGCAGGTAGTTGGGCAGGGTGACGTCGGTGATGAGGTTGTGCTGGGTTTCAAGCCAGTCGATGGCTTCCTCGCAGTGTTCGAGCAGGTCTTCCAGCAGTTCGCGGCTGACGTAGTCCTGGTGCTTCTCGCACAGGGCGATGGTCTCGACCAGCAGTGGATGCTGGATTTCGCGCTCGTACTTGAGGTCGCACTTGAGGCATTCGACCACGTCCTCGCCGATCATCAGCTTGCCCAGGTTCTGCAGGTTGGGCAGGCCGTCGAGGAAGAGGATGCGCTCGATCAACTCGTCGGCCTCCTTCATGACCCGGATCGACTGCTTGTAGCGGTAGTCGTTGAGCTTTTCCAGGCCCCAGTTGCGGAACATCCGCGCGTGCAGGAAGTACTGGTTGATTGCGGTCAGCTCGTTGGTCAGCACCTTGTTCAGTGCCGCGATGATCTTCTTGTCGCCTTTCATGGCCTGTTCCTCAGGTGGGGCTGCCCGAGCCCATCTGGCTCTGCAGGTAGTTCTGTTCGCCGACCAGGGTGATCAGGCGGAGTTGTTTTTCGAGATAGTAGGCGTGGTCCATCTCGGTATCTTCGAGCTGGGTCTGGAGCATGTCGCGGCTGACGTAGTCCTGCGCGCTCTCACAGGCGGCGATGGCGGCCTTGAGGTCGCCCACGACCTTGTATTCGAGTGCGAGATCGGCCTTGAGCATGTCGACGACGCTGTCGCCCACGGCCAATGGTTCGCGCTTGGCGAGGTTGGGCTTGCCTTCGAGGAACAGGATGCGCTGGATCAGGGCTCGCGCATGCTGGCGCTCGTGGTCGGACTCGTGCAGGGACTTTTCGGCCAGTTCCTTGAATCCCATGTCGGCGTACATTTCACCGTGGATCAGGTATTGGTCCACGGCGGTCAGTTCGCCGGCAAGCAGGGTGTTGAGTATGCCGATGATCTTGTCGTTGCCTTTCATGGGGACACCTTCGTTCTTGTTCGTTGCTTGGCTTTTCAGATTGGCACTGCAGCGCACAAAAAGCAACGTAAGTCCTTCATTTTGTTAATGCGAATGGTTCTTCTTGTCGCTTCATGAATGAACACCGGGTCAGCGTTTGCGGAAGTCTTCGTGGCAGTTTCGGCAGGTTCCATAGGCGTTGTCGTAGGCGCTTGTGACGCGGGCAAGTTCGCGCGTCTGTGCGGCCTCGAACAGCGCGTCGGTGGCGTCGACAAAAGCCTGCATGTGCGCTGCGAAGTCGTCGGGGCGGGTCCAGACCGCCTCGCGCGCCTTGGTCGGCGGGTAGTAGGTATCGTCGGCGAAGAAGGACCAGGGGCCGTCGCGTCGTTCGAGCAGTGCCTCGGCCATGAGGGCGAAGCGGTCGGCGTCGTAGCTGTTGGTGCGCAGCATCGTGCCCATGGGCTCGAACACCCGCAGGATGTCCTTGAAGGCTTCCTGGCGGTGTTTTACCGGCTGTCCGGGGCGGGTGTCCTCGACGGTGTCGCTGCAGGCGGTGAGCGCGGCGGCGCAAACGGTCAGGGTCATGGTCTTGAGCGGGTGGGTGCGTAAGGGCATGGGTGGGTACGGTGTCGTCTGGATGGCGTGATAGGGCGCAGCGCCTTGGAAAAGTTCCCGCCGGAGTGGGGCGGACGGGCGTGTGCGCCGCCTGTGTGTGAGTGCGTCGTCTGGTGCCGCTGGCTCATGCGGTCAGGGTCATCAGGATGTCGGCATACCAGGCGCAGTTGAGTCCGAGTGCTTCGTCGAGCACCATATCGCGCCCCACATCGAGGCGCGCGGAGTGGACGCCGAGCAATAGCCACGGCAGGTCACCGAGCGCATCGGCGGCATCTGCGACGCGCATGACCACGGGGGCGCCGCTCAGGCCGCGATGGGTGCGCGCGTCGGTCAGGAAGTAGCCCTGTCCCTGGAAGCGCAGGCCGAAGGATGAGGCGATGACCGCTTGCCGGACGACCGGCAAGTGGTGTCGCGTGTCGTGAAACCCGAGCGGGAAGCCGACCACCAGCAGCGAGGAGCCCACCTCTATCTCCTCGAAATGCGCGGGTAAGTGCGCCGGCGTGAAGCTGCGAAGCAGCGCGTTTTCCGGGAGGGCGTTGCGATCGATCCGGATCACGGCCACGTCGATATCGCCTGCGCTGTCCTTGCCGTGTTGCCACAGGCTGCACCCGTTTTGGTAGAGGGGTATGGAAAAGCCGGTTGATTGCGCGAAGTCGATATCGCTGGTGTGGATTTCGATCTCGAGGCGGTCCGGAAAGTGATTGCCCGGACCGTCGAAGATTACGTGTCTGCTGGTTACCAGGTACAGCCGTTGGTCGCGCTCGAAGAAGAAACCGCTGGCGTTGGTCAGTCCGCGGGTCTGTTGAAACGTCGACACGCGGGCGGTGGCCAACAGTATGGATTCGATCATCGGGCCTCCACGGCGTGCGGGAATGGGGCGAGCATGTTGGCAAACTCGCCGGAGCGCTATTGTCCATGCTTTGGGACGCGACGACGAGACGAAGCCGCGCGGCATCGTCCTTTAGGTGCCCGGGTGCAAAAAGAGTTTGCTATTGCGCCGACAAGCGTGCATAGTGCGCGGCAGCGATTTTCAAGTAGTGTTGTTGTTTTCAGGTATGTCTCTCGCAGTTCTGCGGATCTTCCCTTTTACCGCGCCGTCTTGATTCTCGCCCGACAGCTGTGGGGACTGTTTTTCCCCATTTTCAATTTTTTTGGAGTTTCAAGACATGGCAAACGGCACCGTTAAGTGGTTCAACGATTCCAAGGGCTTCGGTTTCATCACCCCGGAAGACGGCGGTGAGGACTTGTTCGCGCACTTCTCCGCGATTCAGTCCCAAGGTTTCAAGACGCTGGCCGAAGGCCAGCGCGTCACCTTCGACGTGACGACCGGCCCGAAGGGCAAGCAAGCCGCCAACATCCGCGCTGCTGAGTAAGCACGCGGGAAGCTGCAGGTTCGATCGGTTTCTGCCGATTGCACCTGCAGCTGCAGCAATGCTGTAGTGACAAAGAACCCGGCCTTGGCCGGGTTTTTTGTTGTCTGTGTTTTCCGGAGGCGGCACACCGGGAGACCCGGATCGCCAGGTGTCCGGGCGTGCCGCCTCCGGCTGAGCCATTACGAACCGGGCGGGCCGCCGGGCGGGTTGGCCGGTCGGGTGGCGACGCAGCGGACGGCAATGCCGTGCGGACTGGCGCCATGTGCAGCGGCGGCCGTGGCGGCAGTGTCACACGCATGTTCGGGCGCGGCAGGCGCTTCGAGCATGGCTACGGCAAACCAGGTGGCAGCTGCCGCGGAGGCGATCAGCCAGGCGGGGTTGCGCTGCAACATGGTATCTGTACCGATCGTACGGTGAATCATCGCGGCGGTCATTGCTCAGTTCCTCCAGATCGGCTTGCGTGCCTGGCGCTCGACGTCCTCGCGACGCAGGCCGATGTCGCGCAAAGTGCGATCATCGAGTTCGCGCAGGGCGCGGCGCTCCGACTGACGTTGGAGCGCGACCGAAAGCACGCGATAGAGAGCGGAAAGCAGTCCCGTAAACATGGTTGTTACTCCTTTGCGTTGATGGGAGTCCAGATTAACGCCCAACGCAATACCGATACAGATCCAGGATTGGAGTAATATCAGCCATACAGTTTCGAGCGTTCGGGAACTGTGCCGGTAGGCGCGTCGAAAACTGTATCGGTGGTATCCACTGTATCCGGGAAAAGTGATGAAACTGTATGAGAGCCTGGCGTCGGAGCTGCGCCATCGCATCGAGACCGGTCTGTACATGGATGGGCAGCGCCTGCCTTCGATCCGTACCCTCAGCCGCGACCACGGGGTGAGCATTGCGACCGTGCAGGAGGCCTACCGCCGCCTGGAAGACGACGGTCTGGCCGAACCGCGCCCCAAGAGCGGCTATTTTGTACGCAGGCGTGCGGCGCAGGCGGCATTGCCGGAGGTGAGCCGCCCCGCCCAGCGGCCAGTGGAGGTGTCGCACTGGGAAGAGGTGATGTTTCTGCTGTGCAGCAGCGAGCAGCGCGATGCGGTGACGCTGAGCGGGGCCACGCCCGATCTTACCGCGCCGGCGCTGCGCCCGTTGCTGCGTGGCATGGCGGGCAGCGGTCGTGACGACAACAGTGGTCTGCGCTACGGGCGTTTGACCGGCGAGCCCAGCCTGCGTGCGCAGATTGCGCGCCTGGCGCTGGATGCGGAGTGCGTGCTGCATCCGGACGAGATCATCGTCACATCCGGATGCCAGGAGGCGCTGGCATGCTGCATCCGTGCGCTGACGCGCCCCGATGAGGTCATCGCGGTGGATTCGCCGAGCTTCTACGGCTCGATGCAGACGATTCGGGCCAACGGCCTCAAGGCGATGGAGATTCCTACCCACCCCGAGACCGGCATCAGCCTGGACGCTTTGGAGCTGGCGCTTGAACAATGGCCGATCAAGGTGTTGCAGATCACCCCGACGTGCAACAACCCGCTGGGCTACACCATGCCCGACGACAACAAGCGCCGCCTGATCGCGCTGGCGCAGCGCTTTGACCTGGCGATCATCGAGGACGATATCTACGGCGATCTGGCCTACCACTATCCGCGACCGCGCACGCTCAAG
Organism: Rhodocyclaceae bacterium; assembly: GCA_046295975.1. Lineage (GTDB taxonomy): Bacteria > Pseudomonadota > Gammaproteobacteria > Burkholderiales > Rhodocyclaceae > UBA2357. Next base: position 40,309 of record JBKBMG010000043.1, on the reverse strand, counting down.
TCCTTTGATGTGGACGGACGGGTGTTGTTGTGCAGCGGTTTTTCCAAGACCCTGGCGCCGGGGCTGCGGCTGGGCTGGGTGGCGCCCGGCCGCTATTACGAGCGGGTGGCGCACATGAAGTACGTGTCTTCCGGCGGCAGCGCGACGGCCGCGCAGCTTGCCGCCGCGCGCTTCATCGCCGGTGGTGACTACGCCCGGCATGTGCGCCGGGCACGCACGCTGTATCGCGAGCGGCGTGACGTGATGATGGACCTGGTCTGTCGCGAGTTTCCCGGCTGCGCGCGGGTCAGCCGGCCGCAGGGCGGCTATCTGCTGTGGGTGGAGTTGCCCACCGAGGTCGACACCATCGTGCTCAATCGGCGTCTCGCCGCGCACGGGGTGAAGATCGCGCCGGGTGCCCTGTTCTCCGCCTCGGGCAAGTACCGCAACTGCCTGCGCCTGAGCTATGCCGATGCGCCGGGGCCGCGCATCGTCGGGGCGGTGCGCGAGATCGGCCGGGAGGTCGCGCGCATGCTGGACGAGGTGCCGGGACGCGCGGCCTGAGGTCGCGGCCGCGAGTACCCGATGAATGCGATGAACACGCCGATCGACATCTACTGCGAGCGCCATTCCGCGGCCTTCTGGGCCGAACCGGTGAACGCGCTCACCAACGCCTCCTTCATCATTGCGGCGATCGCGCTGCTTGCGCTGATGCGCCGCAGCGGCGCCGGCCACAGCCTGGCGGCGCGCTTTCTGGTTGCCAATGTGGCGCTGATCGGGGTGGGCAGCTTTCTGTTCCACACCTTTGCCAACCGCCTCACGCTGTGGGCCGACGTGCTGCCCATCTTCATCTACCAGTTGGCCTTTCTGGTGTTCTATGCGCGCGATGTGGCCGGACTCGGGCTGCGGGCGCGGGGGGTGGCGGTGATCGCCTTCGTGCTGTGCAACGTCGGTTTCGGCGCCCTGCCCCAGGCCTGGCTCAACGGCTCGCTGGCCTACGGCGGGGCCTTGTTGTTCATCGCCGCGATGGCGGTGCATCACCGGGCCCGCGCACAGCGGGAGCCCTGGTTGCTGTGGTGGGCGGTGGGGGTGTTCGTGGTGTCGCTGGGTTTTCGGTCGATGGACATGGTGGTGTGCGAGGGCTTGGCGCTCGGCACCCACTTCATGTGGCATCTGCTCAACGGGGTGGTGCTCTACCTCACCACCCGCGCGTATCTGCTCAACGCGCGAGGGGCGGGATAGACGTGCAGCGGGCGGGAGTCCTGCCGGCGTGTCGGCGCGTCGGTTCGAGCGCTGATGGTGTCCCGCCGCTGGGGCTCAGCGATCGTCGCGCAGCGGTCCGAACTCCACCGGCACCCAGGCATAGCCCTCGGTTTCGGCACGGATGCGGCCCAGCCCGGGGAAGGGCAGATGCGCGCCGGCAATACTCCAGCCTTCCTCGGTGGCGCGGGCGAATACCGCGCGGCGGGCGGCAATGGCGGCCTCGGGATCAGTGTCGAACTCCAGTGAAACCTCGGGATGGCGGAATTGCACCGAGTGGCTGTGCACGATGTCGCCCCATACCAGAAGCTTGTGTTCGCCCGATTCGAACAGATACGAGGTGTGTCCGGGCGTATGGCCGTGGGTGGGCTGCGCGGTCACGCCCGGCAACAACGCGTCGCCAACGCTGAAGGTGCGGAAGCGGCCGGCCGCCTGGTAGGGCGCAACGGCGCCGCGCGCCATGGTGAAGAAGGGTCGGTTGCCCTCGGGGGCGGCCTCGGCGACCGCCTCGCTCAGCCAGAAATCGGCATCTTCCTGCGCCGCCCACACGGTGGCGTTGGGGAAGGCGACGGCGCCGTCGGCACCGAGCAAGCCGCACAGGTGGTCGGGGTGGAGGTGGGTGAGCAACACGGTGTCCACTGCCTCGGGCGCGTAGCCGGCGGCGCGGATGTTGGCGACGATCTGTCCCAGGGTGGGGCCGAAGCAGGCGGCCGCGCCGGCATCCACCAGGATCAGTCGCTCGCCGGTGTGCACCAGGTAGGCATTCACCGCGGTTTGTACGCCGTCGGTGTGTTCCAGGAACATGCGCGCCAGCAGCGACTGGATCTTCTCCGCGCCCATGCCCTTGAGCAGCGACACGTGGAGGTCTACGTAGCCGTCGTACAAGGCGGTGACTTCGAAGCCGCCAAGTGCCTGCCGATAGAAGCCGGGCACCTGGGTCTTGACCTGGGCAGGCGGTGCGGCGAACGCGGCCGCGCCGGGAAGCGGCAAGCCACTCAGCGGTGCGCCGGCGAGCAATGCCAGACCGAGCGCGATGCCCCCGATGGCGCGGGCGAGCGGGCGGCTGCGGGGCGGGTGGTCAAGTGTGCCGGATGGACGCGACGGATGTTGCCGATGTGCAGTGCCGTGGGGGGACGGGAAAACCGTGGTGAGCGTCATGGGGGACTCCTGTGCAGGCGTGGGGGGGTGGCCGGGCGTGGTCTGCGATTCACGTACGCCGTTGCCCGGGGCTGGCCGTTGGGGCCGACCTGCACAGTGTGCCGGTTCAAGCGGTCAGGATGTCGCCCGAAACGCTCGCGCAGTCGCCCGCAACGCGCAACTGAAAGGCAGGCGTGGCGGCCGCGGGGGTGGTGGGCACGGCGTCGGCCGCTGGTCCTTGCTGGGTCTGGCGCAGGGCGCTGGGCAACAGCCCGAAGCGGGCGCGGAAGCGTTCGGCGAAGCGCGATGCCGAGCGGTAGCCGACGCGGTCGGCGACCAAGCCGACCGGCAGGTCCGTACCCTGGAGCAAACCCAGGGCGGTGACCATGCGTACTTCTTCCAGCAAGGCCCGGAAACCGCCTTGTTCGCGGGCGAGTTGGCGGCGCAAGGTGGCGGGGCTGCGGTGCAGGCTGGCGGCGACCTCGCCCACTTGCCAGTCACGGCGCAGGTCGGTGGATATGTGTGCAAGCACTGTGTCGCGGGTGTTGCTACGGCTTCGCAGCAGATGGCCGGCGTGGGTGGTGGCGGCGAGGCTGAGCAGCAGTTCGTCGCGGCGGCCTGCATGCCAGTGCCCGGGCATGGCGTGGCGCGCGTGCAGGTCCAGCCATTGTTCGAGCAGCGCGCCGAAGCTGGCGGGGGCAGGCAGGGTCCATGTCTCGGCCTGGGGGGGAAACTCTGCAAGCGCCGGTGGCGTGCCGGCGGGCTCCCTCGGGAAAGTGATGGCCAGCGCCAGATAACGGCGGTCAGCTGCGGGACGGTTGGCCACGCGCACCAGCCCCGGTGGCAGCAACATCAGTTCTTCGGCGCCGGCGCTGACGGCGTCGCGCCCATGGATGAGCTGTTTCTCGCCTGCGAGCACGACCAGCAGGGTGGGGTGGTGGAGCGGGACGTTGTGCAGGTGCTGCGTGCTGCGACAATGGAACAGCCCCATGCCAGCGGGCAGTGCGGCGGGATGGCCGCGGTCGAGGTCGTGCTCCAGACGGGCGCGGATGCGGGCGAGAGGGGCGGACATGAGGGCTCCGGTTGCTTGGTGCGCGTCCATTCCGGTGGCGTGGCGCGGGCTTTGGTGCGAGGGTAACGCATAGTTTGCGACGGGCGCCATGAATCCTGCGATCAAGCAGGCGACACCGCCCGCCCCGAGCGCGTCGAACGGCGCTTTCGGCAAAGCCTTGGAGCGGGCCGGACAGGCCTGGCCATAACGGTACTTGATTGCCGGACGAATGGCGCGTGTATGGAATGCGTGCGGCTCACGACGGTTTCTTCACGGGTTTGCCTTGGCTGGCCGTCGGCATGGGGCTTCGAGTAGGATGGCCGGGCGATGGCCGGGCGATGACTGGACGCTGGCGGGCGGTATTGAAGGCCGGCTGACGAGGCGACCTGGCAGGTTGCGGGATATTCAGAGCGTGGGGTGGGACATGATCAAGGCGGTGGTGACCGGTCACAGCAGAGGGCTGGGGGCGGCGATTGCCGGGGCGTTGATGGCGCGCGGGATTGCGGTGATGGGGCTGGCGAGGCGCGGGCTCGCGGTGGATGAGGGGGGCATCGAAGGTGGCACGGCCCTGAAACCGGCGGATGCGTTCGTCCAGGTGGGGCTGGATCTGGGCGACCCGGTGGCGTTGGCGCGTTGGCTGGAAGGGGGCGAACTGGCGGCCTTTCTCGCCGGTAGCGACACGGCGCTGCTGGTGAACAACGCCGGCACACTGCAGCCCATGGGCGGCCTGGATCAGCAATTGGCGGTCGACGTGGCGCGGGCGGTGACGCTCAATGTGGCAGCCCCTCTGGCGCTGGCTGCCGGCTTTGTCGGTGCCACACGCCACGTTCCCGACAAGCGCATTGTGCACGTGTCCAGCGGTGCGGCGCGCAACGCCTATCCCGGCTGGAGCGTGTATTGCGCGACCAAGGCGGCGCTGGACCAGCATGCGCGAGCGGTGACGCTGGACGCGACGCCGGGGGTGCGCATCTGCAGCCTGGCTCCGGGTGTGATCGACACCACCATGCAGGCCGAGATCCGAGCCACGCCGCTGGCCCGGTTCCCACGTCGGGCGCGTTTCGAGGAACTGCACCGAGATGGCGGGTTGGAGGCGCCTGCGGCGGTTGCCGACAAGCTGGTGGCCTACCTCCTTGATGATGCTTTCGGCAGGGTGCCGGTGGCCGACTTGCGTGACCTGGCATGAGCGTGCCCGAAGGCAAAGCGTTCGTCTGCCCTCGAGAGGAGGTCGCGCAGCGTCACGAGGGTAGTCCGGTGAGCGCAGGCATCCGATGAGCGGCCCCGGCTGGCACCCGGTCAGCCGCGCGGCGGCCTGGATGGTTGGCGCACTGTTGTCGTTCACGCTGATGGCGTTGGCGGCGCGCGCGCTCTCGGCCGAGCTTGGAACCTTCCAGATTCTGTTCTTCCGCAGCCTGATCGGGCTGGTGGTGATCGCCTGGCTGATCCGTCGCCACGCGCCGGCGCTGTTCCGCACCGTACAACCGGGCACCCAGCTGGTGCGCAACCTCGCTCATTACGCCGGGCAGTTCGGCTGGTTCTATGGCATAGCCTTCATTCCGCTGGCCGAGGTGTTCGCCATCGAGTTCACCGTGCCCGTATGGACGGCGATCTGCGCGATGCTGCTGCTGGGCGAGCAATTGACGCGTGCGCGCGTCGTCACCATCGTGCTTGGCCTGGCGGGAGTGTTGCTCATTCTGCGGCCTGGGGTGTCGGTGGTACATCCAGCCGCACTCGCGGTGCTGGGCGGCGCGATGGCCTACGGCGTCGCCCACACGCTGACCAAGAAGCTCGCGGCACGCGACCACGCGCTGACGATTCTGTTCTACATGTGCCTGATCCAGTTGCCGCTGGGGCTGGTACCGTCGCTGTTCGCTTGGGTGACCCCTTCGGCGGCGTTGTGGCCGGCGCTGCTTGCGGTGGGCCTGACGGCGTTGAGCGCGCACTACTGCATGACGCGCGCCCTGGCGCTGGCTGACGCGACCGTGGTGGTGCCCATGGACTTCTTGCGGCTGCCGCTGGTGGCCCTGCTGGGCTGGTTGTTCTACAACGAGCAGGTGGCGTGGCCGCTGTTCGCCGGCGCGGCGTTGATTCTTGCCGGGGTGATGTGGAGCCTGAAGGTGGAGCGGGCGCGCGGGCGCTGAACTGCAGTCGTGTCAGCGTTGGACGCGCAGAGACGGCAGACGGGGCGGGGGATGCGGGTTGGGTCTGCGGGGCTGGCGGGAATGCACAGCCCCGCCGAGCGGGGCGCCGGGGTGCGCTGGCGGGCCACGACGGGGCGGCCTGCGGCTGCGGTCAGCGGACGATCTTGCCGCCGGTGCCGAACATCGCGAAATCCACAAAGGCCGAGCCCGGGCGGCCCGGGTGGCTGAAGTCCAGCACATAGCCGCCGAGGTCCGAGCGGCTGGTGGTCTTCAGCGTCTGCAGCAGCGCCGAAGCGCTGGGGCTGCCGTTTCCGGGGGTGGCCTGCAGGGCCTGCACGAGGGTCTTGGCGGCGATGAAGCCCTCGATCGAGCGGGCGGATAGATCCGGGTCCTGGCTCTGGTCGCGCAGACGCAGGTACTCGCGATTCACGCCGATGGTGCCTTGTCCTTCCATCGGCAGCACTACGGTAAAGCCGAAGCCGCGTGCGCCGTCCGGGCCGAGGGTGGCCAGCAGTTGCGCGGTGTCGATGAAGGACAGACCGTACAGCGTGGCGCTACCGCCGGCGTCGCGGTATTCGCGGACGAACTCAATGGCGGCGGCGGTGGTCGCCCCCAGCACCACCACTTGCGGTTGGGCCTCGAGCATGCCGGCGACGGCGCCCGCCACCGCCACGGTGTTGCGCTCGTAGCCCGCTTGTGCGATCAGTTCCACGCCACTCTGGGCGGCGGCGGCGCGCGCACCGGCAATCACGTCCTCGCCAAGCGAGTCTTCCTGGAACACCAGGCCCACGCGGGTCATGCCCAGCGATGACAGGCTTTCGAACAGGCGCTTCAACTCGTCGTGGTAGCTCGCCTTGATCACGAACACGTTGCTGCCCTGGATCACCGAAGACGCGCCGGAGACCGCCCCGACCAACGGAATGCCGCTGCGGACCAGTACGCCGTCCTGAATCACGGCTTCGACATTGGCGGTGCTCACGGTGCCGATGAGGGCTACTGGGGACTCCTCGGCGATCAGTTCGCGGGTGAGGCGCACGGTTTCGTCGGCCTTTTGTCCGTCGTCGCGCGTGACCAGGCGGATGGGCGCGCCGTTCACGCCGCCTTCGGCGTTGACGTGATCGATGTACAGGCGGATGCCGGCGTTGATCGCGCGGCCAGTGACGGCTTGCGGGCCACTGAACGGTGCAACCTGGCCGACGACAATTTCGCGCGTCTGAGCGGCGGCGTCCAGCGGCAGGAGCAGGGCGCACAGCGCGGCTGCGGCGCCGAGACGGTGGAATGAGCGAAGCATGACGTAGAGTCCTCTATGCGTATGAAGCGGGTGGGCGGTCGACGCGACCGCCGCATACAGGGGTTTACTCTACTTGAATGCTGCGCTGCAGCAATTGAGGTTGTCCACAGTGTGGAAGGTCGCAGCCCAGAATGGGGCCGGGCCAGGCGGGGGAAGCGTCAGCGGAAGATCTTGCCGCCGTCGCCAAACATTGCGAAGTCCACGAATGCAGATCCGGGGCGGCCGGGCGTGCTGAAGTCGATGACGTAGCCGCCCAGATCCACCTGCCCGGAGGCTCGGAGCGCCCGGGCAACCGCTGCAGGACTGGGAGCGCCGCCATTGCTTGCCGCTTTGATTGCATGAACCAGGGTCTTTGCCGCGATGAAGCCCTCAATGGAACGTGCGGAGAGATCCGGATCCTGGCTCTTCTCGCGCAGCCGCAGATATTCCCGGTTCACGCCTATCGTGCCCTGGCTCTCGAGCGGAAGGACAACGGTGAACGCATAGCCGCGAGCGCCCTCCGGGCCGAGGCGGTTGAGCAGTTGGGTCGTATCGATGACCGACAGGCCGTAAATCGTCGCGTCGCCACCAGCGTCGCGGTACTGACGCACGAACTCGATCGCGGCAGCGGTGGTTGCGCCGAGGAAGACGACTTGCGGTTTGGCCTCGATCATCGCCGCCACCGCGGATTCCACATTCGTCGTGTTGCGCTCGTAGCCGATCTGGCTCGTCAGTTCGACGTTTGTCTGCGCCGACGCGGCCTGGGCGCCCGCGATGATGTCGGCGCCAAACGCGTCGTCCTGGTAAACCAAACCGACCCGTTTCATACCCAGCGAGGCAAGGCTTTCGAACAGGCGTTTCACTTCGTCGTGGTAGCTCGCCTTGATCACGAACATGTTGTTGCCCTGAATCACCGACGAAGCGCCCGAGACGGCGCCAATCATGGGGACGCCACTGCTCGCGAGGATACCGTCGGCGATCAGGGCCTCATTGGAGGCGGTGCTCACCGTCCCGATCAGTGCGACGGGCGACTCCTCGCCGATGAGTTCGCGCACCAGCCGAACGGACTCATCCGCCTTCTGCGCGTCGTCGCGGGTGACAAGGCGAATCGGTGTGCCGTTGACGCCGCCCTCGGCATTGACTTGATCCAGGTACAGGCGGATGCCGGCATTGATCGCCCGCCCGGTGACAGCCTGCGGGCCGCTGAACGGCGCAACCTGACCAACTACGATGTCGCGTGCCTGGGCCGCCGCATCCAGGGGGACTAGCAGACCGAAGCAAGCGGCAGCGACAGCGAGACGGCGGATGGAGCGCAGAACCATGAACGAACCTCTGAATAGGGGAAGCGATTTGATTCCGCTTTATAACAGATTGAGTTGACTCAAACTGTGCGCTTGTCCACAGACTGAGGCGTGTCGGAAGTTACCCGTTTCGATTCAGCCGCCCGGCGTGGCCTGAACTGGCGCGTATCGCGATAGTAGGCGGGTGTGGCGTTGTCGGGCGTGACGCCGGGGATACCCAGCAGGGGCAAGGGGGACCATGCGCGCGGACTGAGGCGGGCGTGGTCGGTGTCGACGCCGTCCGCTTCCGTCGCCAGCCAGTCTGCCAGCCATAGGTCGCATTCGGCCTGGCGCTGAGTGGCCTCCATGGCCAGCCAGCCGGGCGGCACCAGGCGGTACAAGGCCTTGGCACACAAGCCCAGGAAGGGCTGGCGCAGTTGGTCCCAGGTACCGTGGCCGAACACCAGAAAGCGCGTCGTGGCCAGCAGTTCGACGCGGCGTGTCGACATGACGTGTTCCCACTCGTGGTTGCGCAGGCCGGCGAGTATGTCGGGGCAGGTGGACGCGACGACGATGCCGCATTCGTCGAACTGGGTCAGCGCATCGCGCAGCGGCCCCCGCCCCGGCTTGCGATGGTGTTCGCGGGCGGACTGGGCGGCCAGGTGCAGGGCGTTGCAGGTGGATTTCGCGTGTGGCCACACGCACCAGGCAAGCGCATTGAAGAAGTCGTGCCAGTCGCCGCAGCGGGTGGGGATTTCCCCGGTGGCGTGGATGTGTCGCTCGTAGCCGGTCAGCGCCGGCACCACGTCGGCGAAGCGCAGCGGCTTGCCCTCGCCGCTGCACAGGCCGGGAGCGTGGGCCTGGAGCAGGTGTTCGAGTGCCGCCACCGGCGGCACGCCGGCCTTGGTGAAGCGTCGCAGCAGGGGCGCGATCGGTTCGAACAGGGCGCGCTCGGCGAAGCTGGCGGGTGCGGCAGCGGTGGGCTGCGCGCGGGGTGCGGCGGTGCCGGCCGCCCCGGTGGCAGGCGTGAGGGTGGCGGGCGTTTGGTCGGTGGGCGTTGCGGGCTTCATCGACGCTGATTATCTGCGATTTTTCCGTGTTGGCCTTCGGCATGGAGTGCCATGTCCGGTCGGGTGCGGTTGCTGCCCCGGTTCATGGTTCCGGACAGGCGGTTGGCGCGCACCGGCGATGTCCGTACGATGGCCGGTTCCGTTCCCGAACTGCGTGCCGAGGCCCGATGCGACGTCCGCTTTCCCACTGGCTGTTGTTGTTTGCCCTGGTCGCGATGTGGGGCAGCTCCTTTCTGATGACCAAGGTGGCGGTTTCCAGCCTGGCGCCTACCCACGTGGTCAGCGGCCGCTTGCTGGTTGCCGCGCTGCTGTTGTGTACGGTGGTGCTGGTGGCGCGTCGGGCAATGCCGTGCGGCGGGCGGATCTGGGCGTATTTCGTGGTGATGGCAGTGGTGGGCAATGCCTTGCCCTTCATCCTGATCAGTTGGGGGCAGCAACGCATCGACAGCGGGCTGGCCGGCATTCTGATGGCGGTGATGCCGCTTACCACGCTGGTGCTGGCGCATTTCTTCGTGCCTGGCGAGCATCTGGACAGGCGCAGGCTGGCCGGTTTCGGGCTGGGTTTCTGCGGCATCGTGGTGTTGATCGGGCCGCAGGCACTGGCCCGTCTCGGCGGTAGCGGCGAGGTGCTGGCCGCGCAGGTGGCGGTGTTGGGCGGGGCGGTCTGCTACGCTGTGAATACCATCGTGGCACGCCGGCGGCCGGAGGCCGATGCCCTGCTCACCGCTGCAGTGGTGCTGGCGCTGGCAACGGGTCTGAGCCTGCCGCTGGCCCTGGCGACACCGTTGCCGGTGCTCGCGCACCTGCCGCTGGAGGCGGCGTTGGCAGTGGGTTTTCTCGGGGTGGTGTGCACCGCGCTCGCAACGGTGGGGTATTTCCGCTTGATCGCATTGGCCGGGCCGACGTTTCTGTCCTTGATCAACTATCTGATTCCGCTGTGGGCGGTGGGCCTGGGCATGCTGTTCCTGGGTGAGCGGCCGGAGTGGAATGCCTTGTTCGCGCTGGTGATGATACTGGCCGGCATCGGCCTGTCGCAGTCGCGGCGGTGAACTGTGGGGGCGCGGTGGTGTCACCACCGTGTGTCCCGTAGCGCACCCGAGCAACTTCCCCGCCCTGCTTCGTCATGGTGCTTCGCCATGGCGGGCGATCGCCCAGGAGGCCGTCTCATTGAATCGTTCCTCGCAGCTGCCACCCTGTAGCCTGGCACGTGCCACCTGCCCGCAAGCGCGGAGCCGCTGTCGTCGCCATGTCAAGGGCGGCCTTGGGCGTGCCTGGCTGCGGGCTTTGGTGGCGTTGGCGGCAGGGCTGTTGATGGCCTGTACGGGCGGTAGTGAGGCACCGCCTGCGTCGCGCGGCGAGGGGGCGGCCACCCCGGTGGCGGCGATCGAGATCCAGCCGCGCGACCTGTCGCGACAGTTGAGCCTGTCCGGCACGGTGGCACCGCGTGCCACGGTGCGACTGGCCAGCCGCATCGCCGGTGGGGTGGAATCAGTACGGGTGGAGGAGGGCCAGTGGGTGAGCGCCGGCGAATTGCTGGCGACGCTGGACATGGCCGAGACGCGCGCCGAACTGGCGCGCGCGCGGGCCGAGGAGCGTGCCGCGGAGGTGGAGTTCCGGCGTGCCGAGGAATTGCACGCGCGCGGCATGCTGAGCGCGGCCCAGCGCGATGTGGCCGAGGTGGGCCTGCAGGTGGCGCAGAGCGAGCATGCGCTGTGGCGCACCCGGGTCGAGTTCGGGCGCATCGTGTCGCCGCTGGATGCGGTGGTGGCGGCGCGCCACGTCGAACCGGGCGAGGCGGTGCAAGCGCAGGCCACGTTGTTCGAGCTGGCGGCCTTGGACGAGTTGACGATTCGCGTCGGGGTGTCCGAACTGGACGTGGTGCATCTGCGGCCGGGGCATGCGATGTCGGTGCGGCTGGACGCACTGCCGGAACTGGAGCTGGCTGCCACGGTGAAGCGCATCTTTCCGGTGGCGGAGTCGGCCAGCCGGCTGACCACCGTGGAGATTGCGCTGCCGTCGGAGGCCGGTGCGCGCGGTGTGCGCCCGGGCTTTCTTGCGCGCATCCGCAGCACCATCGATCCGCGCCCCGGGGCCTTGGTGGTGCCAGCGGCAGCGGTCGGCGTGGCGGACGGACAGGCCTACGTCTATGTGATCGAGGACGGCCGCCTGCTGCGGCGCAAGGTCGGCATCGGCGTGACACGCGGTTCGTGGTCCGAGGTGGTCGAGGGGCTGGCGACGGGGGAGATGGTGCTGGCCAGCAATCCGCTGGAGATGCGCGACGGCCAGCCGGTTCGAATCGTGGCGATGCGGGACAAGGTTCATGGGCACTGATCCGGTCAAGCACGAGGACGTTGGCGGAGGCGGCGCAGCTGAGGAAGGGCGACTCGAGTCGGCCGCCCGCGCGGGCGGTGGTGGGCTGGCGCACTTGTGCATTCGCCGCCCGGTGGGCACGTTGGCGATTGCCTCGGTGGTGTTCGTGTTGGGTCTGTTCTTCCTGCAACGCCTGCCCATCGACCTGCTTCCGGAGATCGAATACCCGCAGATCCGGGTCACGGTGAATTACCCCGGTGTGTCGCCGGAGGTCATGGAGGAGCAGGTCACACGCGTGCTCGAGCGCACCTTGGCTGCCACCGAGGGGGTGACGCGCATTCTCAGCTCGGTGAATGACGGTCGCACCACGGTCGACCTCAACTTCGCCTTTGGTACCAACCTGGACCTGGCCCTGCAGGATGCGGCGCGCTATCTGGAGGAGGCGCGCGTGCGCCTGCCGTCCGACGTGCAGCCACCGCGCATCCGCAAGTACGACCCGGGGCAGAACGCGATCTGGGAGGGCGGGTTCAGCTCCAATGTGCGCAGCGAAGTGGCGGTGCGGGACTGGGTGGAGAACAGCCTCATGCCGCAGCTCATCGCGGTACCCGGGGTGTCGTCGGTGGAGGCCAGCGGCGGCATGGTGCGTGAGCTGGAGGTGGTGGTGGATCAGGAGCGGCTGCGCTCCTATGGTCTTGCCATGGGCGATGTGATCGCCGCGCTCGCCGCCGAGAATGTCGATGTTGCGGGCGGTCGGCTCACCTCGGACACCTTCGACGTGGTGGTGAAGACCGAGGGCTTGTTCACCTCGGTGGCGCAGGTCGAGGACGTGTTGCTGCGTCTGCCCACGGCGCTCGGAGAGGGGGGGCGCAGCGTGCGCCTGGGCGAGGTCGCCAGCGTGCGCGATGGCCATCGCGAGCAACGGGTGTTCGCCCGTCTCAACGGTGTGCCGTCGGTACAGGTTCAGGTCTACAAGCTCACCGGCACCAACACCGTGGCAGTGGCCGACGAGGTGCTGGCCACGCTGGCGCGGCTGGAGCGCTCGGGCTTCATCCCGTCCGACATCCATTACCAGTCGTTCCGCGATCCCACCTTCTTCATCCGTGGCGCACTCACCAGCGTCGGCTCGGCGGCGCTGCTGGGCGGTGCGCTGGCGATGACCATGGTGCTGATGTTCCTGGGCAGCCTGCGCAAGGGCTTCGTCATCGGTCTGTCCATCCCGATCGCACTGATGGCGACCTTCAGCCTGATGGGCGGCGGCGGACTCACGCTCAACATCATCAGCCTGGGCGGGCTGGCGCTGGGGGTCGGGTTGCTGCTCGACAACGCCATCGTGGTGCTGGAGAACATCTACCGCCATCGCGAACAACTGGGCAAGGACGCCGAGGCGGCGGCCCGCGACGGCGCAGGCGAGGTGGTGTCGGCAATCGTCGCCGGGACGCTCACCAACCTCGCCGCGGTCGTGCCCTTTCTGTTGGTCACGGGGGTCGCGGCGCTGGTGTTTCGCGAGATGATCCTCACTATTTCCTTTGCCATCGTCGCCACCCTGGCGGCGGCGCTCAGCGTGGTGCCGACCTTGGCTGCGCTGCTCGGCAAGCTGCGTTTCGAGAGCGGGTTGGCACGCAGTCTGCCGCTGCGTGCGTTCGCCGCTGCGGTGGACGCCTTGCGCCGGGGCTATCGTCGCCTGTTGCCGTGGGTGCTGCGGGTGCGCTGGGCGGTGCTGGGCCTGGCGGTGGCCGCGCTGGCGGCGGCGGGTTGGCTGTTCTCGCAGCTGGGCAACGAGTTTCTGCCGCCGCTCGATGACGGCAACGTGTTCTTCCGTGTTGCGCTGCCGCCGGGGACACCGCCGGACGAAACCCAGGCGGTATCGCGGCGGGTCGAGCAGACGCTGCGCGACATGCCTCATGTGGAGAGCGTGTTCGCGCTTGCCGGTGGCGCACTGTGGGGGGGCTCGGTGAGCGAGCGGCCGGGCTCGTCGATCTTCTTCGTGCAACTCAGCGGGGTGGCCGAGCGCGACGGCATGCCCGCCGGCCTGTGGGTGAGCGACGCCCAGCGCCGCCTGGCTGCCCTCGAGGTGCCGGGAGCGAGAGTCTTCGCCCGTCCGCCGGTGATTCGCGGGCTGCGCTTCACCGCCACCGGCAACGATCTGGCCATTGGCGTGGTGGGCCCGGACCTGGAGGTGTTGCGCACCCTGGCGCGCGAGATCGCGCTGCGGCTGGAAGGGGTGCCTGGTATAGAGGGGCTGGACTCTGGTAGCGACGAGCGCAGCCCACTGATGCGGGTGCGGGTGGACCGCGAGCGTGCCGCGGAAGTGGGCCTGCGGGTGTCCGAGGTCGGCAACGCCATTCGTGACGCGGTCGACGGCGCGGTGGCCAGCCGCTATACCTCGGGCGGCCAGGAGTACGACATCCGCGTGCGCCTGCCCAGCGGCGCAGTCAGCGATACCGAGGTGTTGGGGAATCTCCTCGTCGCTCGCAGCAGTGGCGTGCCGGTGCTGCTGCGCGACGTGGTGCAGTTCGACCTCGGCACCGGTCCGGCGAGCATAGACCGAGAGAACCAGAACCGCATCGTGCGGGTGGTGGGCGACATCAACGCTGCGGTGACCGACGTCGGCACCGCAATGGCCGAGATCGAACGCCGGCTCGCCGGACTCGAGCTGCCCGACCGCTACGGGCTGGTTTTCGGTGGCCAGTGGGAAACCATCCAGGACACCAACCGCGAGATCCTCATGGTGATCGGCCTGGCGGTGTTTCTGGTGTTCGTGGTGCTGGCGGTTCAGTACGAACGGCTCAGCAATCCGCTGGTCATCATCACCGCCGCGCCGCTGTCGCTGGTGGGGGTGAGCGTGATCCTGACCCTGACCGCCACGCCGGTGTCGGCGCCGGTGCTGATCGGTGCGGTGCTGCTGATCGGCATCGTGGTGAACAATGCCATTTTGCTGGTGGAGTACATCGAGATCGGCCGGCGCCAGGGCATGGCCTTGCGTGACGCCGTGGTCGAGGCCGGCAGCGTGCGCCTGCGCCCGATCCTGATGACTACCTCCACCACCGCCCTGGGCATGCTGCCATTGGCGATCGGCCTGGGCGAGGGCGGTGAGATCATGCGCCCGCTCGCACTGGCGGTCATTGGCGGATTGCTTGGCTCGATGCTGCTGACGCTGTTCGTCATTCCCTGCCTGTATGTGGTGGTGAGCGGCGGAGCGGAGCGGCTTACGGCCTGGCTGACGGGCGACCAGGACGGGCGCACGGCGTCCCGGCCGATTGGCTCTGCGCCACTATCGCGCTGATTGGGTTACGCTTTGCGCACCCGTTATCGATACCTCCACCCGCCACCACCGTGACCGCTACCGACGACAAGAAAGGTGAAGCGCTCAAACAGCAGCGCTTCAAAATGCTCGAGGACATCGCCGCCGAACTGGCCGGCGACATCGTCTTTCCGACGTATTTCGACGCCGTGCTGCGGCTGCGCAACGTCATGCGCGACGCCGACGTGCCGCTGGAGCGTGTCGTCACCGCAGTGCGCGCCGAACCCTTGATCTGTGCCCGCCTGATCCGCCTTGCGAACTCGGTGGTGGAGGGGCTGGCGAGCGAGATCCGCGACGTTGCCACGGCGATTCGTCGCCTGGGTTTGAATCAGGTTCGCAATGCCGCGCTGGCGGTGGCGATGAGTCAATTGTCGCGTTCCAAGGAGTTGTCGCCCTTCAGCGCGCTGTCACGCCGCCTCTGGGAACACTCGCTGATGGCCGCGGCCGCGGCACAGGTGATCGCGCGCGAGTTGTCGCACGCCAAGGTGAATCCCGACGAAGCCCAGTTCGCCGGGTTGGTGCACGATCTCGGCGCCTTCTACATGCTGTATCGCGCGGCGCAATACGAAGAGTTGCGCGTGCGTCCGGACACCGTGCGCCATCTGATCGCGCAATGGAACGAGAGCATTGGAGAGGCCTTGTTGTTCGCGCTGCAACTGCCCGAGTCCATCGTCGAGGCGGTGCGCTTCCACGATCAACCCCGCCCGCCACAACTGGATGACCCACGCAGTTTGGGTGATGTGGTGTATTCGGCCAACGCGCTTGCCGGTGCCGAGTTCGAGTGGGCCGATGATTTGCGCGTCGATCACGTGCTCGGCGGCCAGTTCCATGCCTTGGCACCGCAGATCGAGACCCAGTACCACGCGTTGCGCGCCGAATTCGGCGGCTGATCGACGCTTTGCGAGTGCCGACGATACCGAAACTGGGCGCCGCCCATATGGCGGCACATAGAAAAAACGCCCGGATGCCATTGGCTTCCGGGCCCAAATCCACACCAAAGGAGGAGGGTGGAGGAGACAACTGAATCGTACCGAAACGAATGGTGCGACGCAACAGATAATGCGATGAGATTTTTCTATGCAGGCATTAACGATTGCGTATGAGGCGTGCTAGCCCGGGCGCTAAGCCGGATAGCAATGCCAAACGGAGCTACTGCATTGCAACAAATACGTTGTGCGGCGAGCCCTTTGTCGGGTCGCCGTCCAAGGGTCGCACGGTAGTGAGGCGGCCGAAACGGTCAGTCAGGCCGTGTGCTGCCGGTTTCCTCCGCAGGTACTGCGCGGGTGTTGCGAACCGCGTCGTCGCACGTAGCCGGATCGGCGCATGGCGCCGCCACTGCGGGTGCGGCGTCCACACCAAGGGCGAACGCGATGGCGGCAGCGGCCAGGAATTTGCGCAGGGTGCAGTCGTCGATTCGGCTCATGGTATCGGTACTCCGGTTGGGAAAATCGGGTGTGGGATCGTACATGGGGGGGTGGCTGCGGGTTTCAAGAGCTGTGCCGGGTCGGGGCGGGGGCGGACTCCGTTGCCGTCAGGCGCGGCGCGGCTGGTGGTGCATGTGCGCCACCGGCGATGACATGCTGGCGGCGCGATTTCCACAGGCTGGCCGCCACCGCCAGGGTTAGCAGGGCGGCGACCACGCCCAAGGACACCGGTACCGGTATCTTCACCCAGTCCGCGATCAGCATCTTGATGCCCACGAACATCAGAATCGCGCCCAAGCCATACTTGAGCAGCGCAAATCGATCTCCGAGATCGGCCAGCAGGAAGTACATCGCCCGCAGGCCGAGGATGGCGAACAGGTTTGAGGTGAGCACGATGAAGGGGTCGGTGGTGATGGCGAAGATTGCCGGAATGCTGTCGACTGCGAAGATCACGTCGGACACCTCCACCAATACCAAGGCCAGCAGCAGCGGTGTGGCCATGCGAACACCATTGCGCATGACGAAGAAGCGCTCGCCCTCCAGCCGCTCGGTAATCGGGTAGTGGCGGCGAATCCAGCGCACGACGGGGTTCTTGTCCAGATCGGCGGTGTGGCCGGCGAACCATACCATCTTGATGCCGGTTGCCACCAGGAACGCGCCGAACAGGTATAGCAGCCAGTGAAACTCGGCTACCAGCCAGCTGCCGGCGAGTATCATCGCGGTCCGCAGCGCGATGGCGCCCAGGATGCCGTACAACAGCACGCGGCGTTGCAGCTCCAGTGGTATCGCGAAGTAGCCGAAAATCATCATCCAGACGAAGACGTTGTCGACCGCGAGTGATTTTTCGACCAAATAGCCTGCGAGAAACGCCAATGTCTTTTCGTTGGCGACCGCACGCCCGAGGGCCGCGTCGAGGTAGGCCCACAGGCCGGCGGAGAACAGCAGGGCCAGCAGCACCCAGGCCACGGACCAGCCGGCCGCCTCCTTGAGCGACACACGGTGGCTGTGCCCGCCCTTGAAGACCAGGAGATCCACCGCCAGCATCGTGACTACGACGCCGACGAATATCGTCCACAGCCACCACGTTCCTATCGACTCCACCGCTGACTCCGCGCAAAAAGAAAAGGCCTGGTCCCTTCGGACACAGGCCTTGCTTGCGCTTGCCACGCACGGACCTTGCCCTTGGGCAAGGTCTCGCTTGCAACGGTGTCGTTGCCTGCAGCACCGGGAGGCCGTCTCTCGACGCGCTACCGTGATGACGATGCTGCAACGTTAAAAGCTACTCCCCTTGTTGTTGCACAGTCTAGCCCTTGCGTACGAGGGGTCAAGCGTCCACCGTCGCGGATGTGTCTCGGCGTGTTGCCGGAACATGCCGAATGGCTGTCCAGGACGTCCGGCCGTTGCGCGGGCGGTCATGTTGCCGGCTCCAGTCGCCATCCGTCCGCGGTTGCCCGCAAGCGGTCGGTAAGTTTCAGGGCTTCGAGAAAGCGGTCGTCGTGGCTGACCACGATTAGCGTGCCGGCGTAAGCCTGGAGCAGGGTCACGAGGGCATGCAGGGCAGAGAAGTCGAGGTGGTTGTCGGGTTCGTCGAGCAGCAGCAATTGCGGGGCGGGGTCGGCATGGAGTACGCGGGCGAGCGCTCCCTTGAGACGCTCGCCGCCGCTCAGCCGGCCGCTGGGCTGGATAATGACGTCCGACCCGAGGCCCAGCAGGGCGAGTCGGGTGCGGAGGGCATGGTCGGCCAGCGCGGGGTGGGTGTGGCGCAGCTGTTCGAGGATGGATTGCTGTGGCGGAAGGCTGTCCAGCCCCTGGTCCAGGTAGGCTACCGGTACGTGCACCGCGCAGCGGCCGGCGAGCGGGGCGATGCGCCCGTGGAGCAGCTTGAGCAGGGTGGACTTGCCGCAGCCGTTGGGACCGATGACGCCAACGCGGCTGCGGCCGCGCAGGGTGAGATCGATGCGCTGCGTCGCAGGTGGGGCGAAGGGGAGCACGACGCCTTCCAGCTCGACCACGATGCGCGTTGCGGGCGTCGCCGCATTCTGGGATTGCGCCTGTGGGGGGGCCAGGAGCACGACCGGCGGCGCAGCGTCGAGTTGTAGGGCGGCTTCCCGTACCTGTTGATCCAGACCCTCGCTGGCCATTTGATGCTGCTGTTTTAGCCGGCCGGCGGACTGCTGGCTGCGCTCTTTCTGGCGGCCGAGCAGGATGCGCGCCTGATTGGCTTCGCGCCCTTGCCGTTGGCCGCGCGCCTCGCGTTGCGCGAGGCGTTCGCGCTGTTCGCGCTGGGCGTGTTGCTCGCGCCTGCGCTCGAGCCTGCAGTGTGCCAGGTGTGCCTGGGCGCTGGCCTGTTCGCTCGCCTTCTGCTCGGCGTAGAAGCCGTAGCCGCCGCCATAGCTGCGCAGGCCCATGGGCGAGAGCTCCAGCGTGCGTGCCATGCCGTCGAGCAGGCGGCGGTCGTGGCTGATGACGAGCAGCCCCTTGGCCCAGCGGTGCAACTGCTCGGCCAGTGCGATTCGGCCGGGGCGGTCGAGATGGTTGGTGGGCTCGTCCAGAATGAGTACGTCGGCTTCGCGCAGGGTGGCGCCGATCAGCGCCACACGCATGGCCTCGCCCCCGCTCAGCTGTTCTGCTGGGGTGTCGTGGTGCAAGTGCGGCAGGTCGTTGCGCTCGAGCACGTGCTGCAGGCGCTCGCGGATGTCCCAACGGTCCGCCAGGGTGTCGTAGTCGGCCACCGCGGTGCTGCCGGACTCGATGCGTGCCAGGGCGTCGATCTCCGCCTGCACGCCGGCGAGGCCGGCGACCGTCAGGCCCGGCGGTCGGGCGATGTGCTGGGGCAGGTAAAACACCCGTCCGCGGCGCACGCAGCGTCCGGCGGAGGGCAGCAGTTCGCCGGCCAACAGGCGTGCGAGCACACTTTTGCCGGCCCCGTTGCGGCCGACCAGTCCGGTATGGCGATGATCCAGTGTGTCGTCGAGCGGGCCGAACAGGCGGCGGCCATCAGGCAGGTCGAAGGCGACGCCTTCGAGCGTGAGATAGGGGGGCGTCATGTCGCGAATCCATCGATGCCAACATTCCCCTGATGCTCAGGGGGCTTGGGGAAGCTGGCCGTCCGGGGGGGACGGCGGCATCAATGGCGCATGGGACGGTGACCTCTGTTGCAGAAAGTTCGACGGGACTGTGCGCGACCGCGGGGGCCTTGTCAAGGTCCTGCGGTCGCCGTCGGTACGCATGAGGGGCTGCGGCTGAGTGCCGGGCACAGGTGCCAGCCATGCGCGGTCCGGCCAGACCGGCGCGGGGGCTTCAGCCGCCGGGGGGCGCGCCGGATCGGCACGCGTCGCAATCGTCCCAGGGCAGGCAGTCGCACACCCGCGGCCGCTCGACGTAGCGGGCGCCGACATGAACCGTACCGGTCGATGCCTGGACCGCGCCCGTGCCGCGCTTCGGCGCCGGACCGGCAGTCGCCGCGCCGTCGTGAGGCGTGGGCGACCAGCGCGAGAACGCATCCAGATCCGCTTCGCCCGCGACGTACCAGAGCTTGCGCGCCGCATCCCAGCGGGCACCGAGCTTCTTCGCCTCGTCCTTCTCGGCGAAGGGCACTTTCAGGTTGTGGCGCATGCGGGGTCCTGTTTGTGGCGCGGGGCACGGTCCATCGCGGCCTTCCGGGCCTGGAACGCTTGCGTGCGCTCAGACATCAATATTCTGCGCGTACAGCGCGTTGCCCTCGATGAAGGCGCGGCGCGGTTCGACGTTGTCGCCCATCAGGGTGGTGAAGATCTCGTCGGCGGCGATGGCGTCGTCGATCTGCACCCGCAGCAGGCGGCGCACGGCGGGGTCCATGGTGGTTTCCCAGAGCTGCTCGGGGTTCATTTCGCCGAGGCCTTTGTAGCGCTGCTTGCCGAGGTTGCGTTCGACTTCGGCGAGCAGCCAGCGGATGGCGTCGGCGAAGCGCTTCACGGGTTGGCGTTTTTCGCCGCGGCGGATTTCGGCGCCGGCGCCGATGAGGCCGGAGATGGACTCCGAGGCGGTGCGGATGCTGCGGTAGTCACCGGACAGCAGGAAGTCTTCCTCGATCCAGCCGAAGCGGCGGTTGCCGTGGTGCATGCGCTCGATGGTGAGACGCCAGGCTTCGGATTCGTCGTGGTATTCGGCGAAGATCCTGACCTCTTCCGGCAGGTGCGCCTGGATGCGTTCGGCGGATGCGCGGGCGGCGGCTTCGTCGTCGAGGCTGACGGCGAGGTCGTGGGCCAGCATGGCGTGGGTGACGGCCGGGTCGATGTAGCTGGCGAGGCGGTTGATGACGGCTTCGGCGAGCAGGTAGCTGCGGGCCAGGCCGGCCAGGGCTTCTTCGACGATGGGCGTGGCGGCTTCGCGCGGGGTAAGCGCGGCGCCTTCCAGGGCGAGCTTGAGCAGATGCTGGTTGAGCTCGTTGTCGTCCTTGATGTAGAGCTCGGTCTTGCCGTGCTTGATCTTGTACAGCGGCGGCTGGGCGATGTAGATGTGGCCGCGTTCGACCAGCTCGGGCATCTGGCGGTAGAAGAAGGTCAGCAGCAGGGTGCGGATGTGGGCGCCGTCGACGTCGGCGTCGGTCATGATGATGATGCGGTGGTAGCGCAGCTTTTCGGGCTTGTAGTCTTCCTTGCCGATGCCGGTGCCGAGCGCGGTGATCATGGTGGCGATCTCCTGGCTTTGCAGCAGCTTGTCGAAGCGGGCCTTCTCGACGTTGAGGATCTTGCCCTTGAGCGGCAGGATGGCCTGGAACTTGCGGTCGCGGCCCTGCTTGGCGGAGCCGCCGGCGGAGTCACCCTCAACCAGGTAGATTTCGCACAGCGCGGGGTCTTTTTCCTGGCAGTCGGCGAGCTTGCCAGGCAGGCCGACACCGTCGAGCAGGCCCTTGCGGCGCGTCATCTCGCGCGCCTTGCGGGCGGCGTCGCGGGCGCGTGCGGCTTCGACGATCTTGCCGCAGATGGTCTTGGCGTCGATCGGGTTTTCGAGCAGGAACTCGGCGAGCTTGCCGGCAACCACTTCTTCCACCGCCGGGCGGGCCTCTGAGGACACCAGCTTCATCTTGGTCTGGCTGGCGAACTTGGGGTCGGGCATCTTCACCGAGAGCACGCAGGCGAGGCCTTCGCGCATGTCGTCGCCGGTGATGTCGACCTTGGCTTTCTTGGCGATCTCGTTTTCGTCGATGTACTTGTTGATGACGCGCGTCATCGCGGCGCGCAGCCCGGTGAGGTGGGTACCGCCATCGGCCTGGGGGATGTTGTTGGTGTAGCACAGCACCTGTTCGGCGTAGGAGTCGTTCCACTGCATGGCGACTTCGACGCCGAGCTCGGCGTCGTGCCCCGCGCCGGTGGGGATGCGGGTGGTGCCGGCGGCGTAGAAGACGTTGGGGTGGAGTACGCTCTTGGTGCGGTTGATGTACTCGACGAAACCCTTTACGCCGCCGGCGAAGGCGAAGTCCTCTTCCTTGGCGGTGCGCTGGTCGACCAGGCGGATCTTCACCCCGTTGTTGAGGAACGACAACTCGCGAAGCCGCTTGGCGAGGATGTCGTAGTGGTACTCGACGGTGCCGAAGATCTCGTCGTCGGCGAGGTAGTGCACCTCGGTGCCGCGTTTGGTGGTTTCGCCGAGGACGCGCATTGGGCTGGTTTCGATGCCGTCGACCACGTCGATGACGCGCTCCTGGGGCACGCCGCGGTGAAACTCGAGGAAGTGCTTCTTGCCGTCGCGCCGCACCACCAGCCGCAACCACTTGGACAAGGCGTTCACGCAGGACACGCCGACGCCGTGGAGGCCGCCCGACACCTTGTAGCTGTTCTGGTTGAACTTGCCGCCGGCGTGCAGCACACACATGACGATTTCGGCGGCCGAGCGCCTGGGTTCGTGCTTGTCGTCCATCTTGATGCCGACCGGAATGCCGCGGCCGTTGTCGGCCACGGAAATGGAGTTGTCGGCATGGATGGTGATGACGATGTCGTCGCAGTGGCCGGCCAGGGCCTCGTCGATGGCGTTGTCCACGACCTCGAACACCATGTGGTGCAGGCCGGTGCCGTCGGAGGTGTCGCCAATGTACATGCCGGGTCGCTTGCGCACCGCCTCCAGGCCCTCGAGCTGCTGGATGCTGGATTCGTCGTAGGCGTGGGTGGCGGGTGCAGGGGTGGCGTCGGGCTGTTGCTGCGGGTTCTGCGATTCGGACATGGTCATCTCGGGTGATTCATAAAGAACGCGCCCCCGTGGCCGGGGGCTGGGCGCCCGGAGCGGCCGGGCGCGCGGTCAGCGGCGGCGGCCGCTCAAATCCGCATGGGCATGACGACGTACTTGAACTGGACGTCGCCCGGCAAGGTGATGAGGGCGCTGGAATTGCCGTCGTTGAAGCGCCACTCGACCTGGTCGGTGCCGATGTTGTTGAGCACGTCGAGCAGATAGGTGACGTTGAAGCCGATGTCCAGCGGGGTGTCGTGGTAATCGACCTCGAGCTCTTCCTGGGCTTCTTCCTGCTCGGCGTTGGAGCTGACGATCTTCAGCAGGCCGTCGTCGAGCACCAGGCGCACGCCGCGGAATTTGTCGCTGGTGAGGATGGCAACGCGGTTGAGCGCGGCCAGCAGTGGCGCGCGCTCGAAGGTGATCATGCGCGGATGGTTTTGCGGGATCACCCGTTCGTAGTCGGGGAACTTGCCGTCGATGAGCTTGGTGACGAGCTCGATGGAGCCGAAGCGGAACACCGCCTGGTTGCCGGCGAGCACCACTTCCAGCATGTCCTCGCTGTCGGCGAGTTGGCGGGTGAGCTCCATCACCGTCTTGCGCGGCAGGATGACTTCGGCGCGGCTGGCGACCGGCGCTTCCAGGCTGCTCGCGGCGAAGGCGAGGCGATGGCCGTCGGTGGCGACCATGCGCAGCTCCGAGCCGTCGGCGATCAGCAGCAGGCCGTTGAGGTAATAGCGGATGTCCTGCTGCGCCATCGAATACGAGACCTGGGCGAGCTGGCGCTTGAAGGTGCGCTGACTGATCTGCATCCGGGTGCCTTCACCTTCCGGCAGGTTCATGCGCGGGTAGTCGGCGGCGGGCAGGGTCTGCAGGGCGAAGCGGCTCTTGCCGGCCTTCACCGTCATGCGCTTGTCGTCGAGCGTGAGATTGATCTCGGTGCTGTCGGGCAGCGCACGCAGGATGTCGTGGAGCTTCTTCGCCGCGACGGTGATGGAGGCGCTTTCGCCCCCCAGGTCGCCGACTGTGGTGGTGCGCACCTGGATCTCGATGTCGGTGGCGAGCATGGTGAGTTGCTCGCCATGCTTCTCGATCAGCACGTTGGACAGGATCGGCAGGGTGTGGCGCTTTTCGACGATGCCGGCAACCGACTGCAGCGGGGCGAGGAGCGCGTCGCGGGTGGTGGTGAGCAAGTGCATGGCGAAAGTGTGGTCAGTTCAGGTCGGGTTGATCGGAGGCGGCCGCGCTGCGGCAGAGCATCGGATTGGTCCTCATCCGCGCAGCACCTGGGTGAGGACGTGGACGTCGTGGTTGAGCTGGTTGTCACCCAGGCGCAATTCCGTGATCGTACGACATGCGTGCAGCACAGTGGTATGGTCACGTCCGCCAAAGGCCTCGCCGATGGCCGGCAGCGACATCGGGGTGAGCTCCTTGGCGAGCCACATGGCCACCTGGCGAGGCCGGGCGATGACGCGGGTGCGCTTCTTGGAATGCATGTCGGCGACCTTGATCTTGTAGTAGTCGGCGACGGTCTTCTGGATGTGCTCGATGGTGAGCTGGCGGTTGTGCGCGTTGAGCAGATCCTTGAGGGCTTCCTTGGCCACCTCCAGCGAAATGCTGCGGCCGTGGAAGCGGGCGAAGGCCACCACCTTGTTGAGCGCGCCTTCGAGTTCGCGCACGTTGGAGCGCAGGTTCTTGGCGATGAGGAAGGCGACGTCCTCGCTGAGCTCCACGCTCAGCGCCTCGGCCTTCTTCTTGAGGATGGCGACGCGCATCTCCAGCTCGGGCGGCTCGATCTGCACCGTCAGACCCCAGTCGAAGCGGGAGATCAGGCGGTCTTCCAGGCCCTGGATGTCCTTGGGGTAGGTGTCGCAGGTGATGATGATCTGCTTCTTCGCTTCGGTGAGCGCGTTGAAGGCGTGGAAGAATTCTTCCTGGGTCCGGTTCTTGTTGTTGAAGAACTGGATGTCGTCGATGATCAGCAGGTCGAGTGAGCGGTAGTAGCGCTTGAAGGCGTCGAAGCTCTTCTGCTGATAGGCGCGGACCACATCGGCGTAGTAATCCTCGACGTGTACGTAGCGGATCACCATGCGTGGGTTGTGGCGGTAGACCGCGTTGCCGATGGCCTGCACCAGGTGGGTCTTGCCGAGGCCGACACCGCCATAGATGAACAACGGGTTGTACGAGGTGCCGGGATTCTGCGCCACCTGCATGGCCGCGGCGCGGGCAAGGTCGTTGGCGCGGCCAGTGACCAGGGTGTCGAAGGTGAAATCGGGATTGAGCCGGGTCTTTTCGTAGGCGATGTCGGCTGCGCCCGAGGCGGCGGCGACGACGCTGGCGACCTGGATGGGTTGTACAGGCTGGGCGGCGCCGACGCCATGCGCGTCCTCCCCTTCGGTCGGCGGGACCGCGCGGCCGTTGCGCGCAATCGCGGTCGCGCCCTGGGCGAGCGACGCGGCGGCAACCGCCGGGCGCAAGCTGGCCGGGGCGCTAGCGGCGGCGGGCAGGGCGAGTTCGAGATGCAGCGGGGTGCCGAGGAACTCCTCGCCCAACTCGCCGATCCGACGCAGATAGCGCTCGCGTACCCATTGCAGCACGAAGCGGTTGGGTGCGAACAGGCGCAATGCGGGTTGTTCGGAGTCGGCTTCGCCCTCGGCGGTCAAGGCCTTGATCCAGGTGTTGAACTGCTGTGGCGGCAGTTCGCTTTCCAGACGGGACAGGCAGAAGGACCAGATGTCTTGAGTCACGTGTAGGGCGTCAATGCATGGGCACCAGGCCAAGAGCGGGCCGACGCGAGCCGGAAGGACGGCCGCGGTGCCTGCACCGGAGGTGCCCGGAAAAGCGGGTTAAAAAGGCTAGAAATCAGGCGCTTGGCACGGATGGAGGCGCCACCGGACGGGTCCGGGGAGGGGGCCGGCTCGAGCACAAGGCGACAGTCTAAAACATTTCGGCCGGATTTTGCCGTTCGCGCCGACACTTATCCACAGCGTCTGCCAAAAATTGTTCTTGACAAACAGTATATTATCGAATTAAATGCTGAGTTTGACTCACACTGGCTAAACCAAATGAAACGCACCTATCAACCTTCCGTCGTCCGTCGCAAGCGCACCCATGGCTTTCTGGTTCGCATGAAGACCCGTGGCGGTCGTGCGGTCATCCGCGCGCGTCGCGCCAAGGGCCGTCATCGCCTCGCCGTCTGAGGTGATCGACCCAACAGGCGTTGATGAGCGGTTTCTCGGCGCCTACAGATTACGAAAAACGGATGAGTATTCATCCGTTTTTGCTTTCCGGCAGGTGCTGAAGGGGCGCTACTTCATGATCCACTGCCGTCCCAACGAGTCGCAGACCGCGCGCATGGGCGTGGTGGTGGCGAAGAAGCTCGCCAAGCGGGCGAATACGCGGAATCTGGTCAAGCGCATCGTGCGCGAGCAGTTCCGCCGTCGGCGCGCGGCCCTGCCGTCGCTGGATCTCGTCGTGCGGCTCAATGCCCGGGTGGCGGACGCGACCCGGGCGATGATCAACGATGACATCGTGACCTTGTTCGCGCGCCTGCGATGATCGCAAAACGCCTCCTCCTCGGGTTGATCGGCGTGTACCGCTATGGCATCAGCCCGATGCTGGGGCGCAATTGCCGTTTCCACCCGACCTGCTCGGAGTATGCGATGGAGGCGGTTGAGCGGCACGGTGCGCTCAAGGGCGCCTGGTTGGCGATCAAACGCGTCGGCCGCTGTCATCCTTTCCATCCCGGCGGGTATGATCCCGTTCCCGAACCCTCACAGAAAGACCAATAGTCCGATGGATCAGCGTCGCATCATCCTTTTTCTGATTTTCTCGTTCGCGCTCGTGATGCTCTGGGACGCGTGGCTCAAGCAAGGCCAGCCGGCGCCGCAGGTCGCGGCCGGCCCGGCGGCGACGGAGGCGGGTGCGGTACCAATGCCTTCGCCCGGCGCCGGCCTGCAGGCACCCGCAGGGGCGAGTGAGACGCCGGCAGGCGCGATCGGCGGTGCGGCGCCGCGCATGGTGGTGCGTACCGACCTGATGGTCGCCGAGATTTCGGCCCAGGGTGGTGACATCGTCCGGCTGGAGCTGACGGAGCACAAATCCAACGAGGATCGCGAGCGCAATTTCGTGTTGTTCGACGATGGCGGCCGGCACGTCTACGCGGCGCAGTCGGGACTGATTGGCGACGGTCTGCCCAACCACCGGACGCGTTTCGAACTGCCCACGGCAGAGGCCGCGCTGGCTGCCGGGCAGGACAGCCTGACCGTGCGCCTGGTGGCGGAGGCCGAGGACGGCGTGGAGGTGGCCAAGCTGCTGACCTTCACCCGCGGCAGCTACGTGATCGACGTCAGCTACGAGATCGAGAACGCTGGCGAGGTGGCGCTGCAGCCGCATGCCTACTTCCAGTTCACCCGCGACGGCCAGGCCGCGGAGGCGGTCGAGGTGTTCGGCGTCAGTACCTTCACCGGGCCGGCGGTATATACGGATCAGGAGAAGTTCCAGAAGATCGCTTTTGGCGACATCGACAAGGGCAAGGCCAAGTTCACCCGCTACGCCAGCGATGGCTGGCTGGCCATGGTGCAGCATTACTTCGTCGGCGCGTGGCTGCCGCAGCAGGGCACGCAGCGCGAGTTCTTCGCCCGGCAGGTCGGCCCCGACCTGTATTCGTCGGGGGTGATCCTGCCGGTGGCGGCCATCGAGCCGGGCAGCAGCGGAAGCGTTGGCGTGCGGCTGTACGCCGGCCCGCAGGACCAGAACAAGCTCAAGGATGTCGCCGCCGGCCTGGACCTGGTGGTCGATTACGGCTGGCTGACGGTGATCGCGGCGCCGCTGTTCTGGGTGCTGGCGTGGTTCCACAGCCTCACCGGCAACTGGGGCTGGGCGATCATCCTGGTGACGATTGCGATCAAGCTGGTGTTCTTCCCGCTGTCGGCGGCGAGCTACAAGTCCATGGCCAAGATGCGGGTGCTGGGCCCGCGCATGCAGCGTCTCAAGGAGTTGTACGGCCACGACAAGCAGCGCATGCAGCAGGAAATGATGGAGATGTACCGCAAGGAGAAGATCAATCCGCTGGGGGGCTGCCTGCCCATCCTGGTGCAGATTCCGGTCTTCATCGCGCTGTACTGGGTGCTGCTGGGCAGCGTGGAGATGCGTCACGCGCCGTGGCTGGGCTGGATCCAGGATCTTTCCGCGAAGGATCCATACTTCATCCTGCCGATCATCATGGGTCTGTCCATGCTGATCCAGATGAAGCTCAACCCGACGCCGCCGGACCCCATCCAGGCCAAGATCATGATGGTGTTGCCCATCGTGTTCACCTTCATGTTCATGTGGTTCCCGTCGGGCCTGGTGCTGTACTGGGTTGTGAACAACGTCCTGTCGATTGCACAGCAATGGCAGATCACGCGGATGATCGAAGGTGGAAAGAAAGCCGGAGCCAAGTCGGCCTGATGCCCAAGCCGTCGCGCGGGCGGACGTGATCGCAGCGATCGCGACCGCGCCGGGGCGGGGCGGCATCGGCGTGATTCGGGTGTCGGGCAGTGCCCTGGGCGAGTTCGCCCAGGCGCTGACCGGGCGCCTCCCCAAACCCCGCCATGCGGGGTTTGTTCGTTTTCGGGACGCCGCCGCGCAGGCGATCGACGAAGGCATTCTGCTGTACTTTCCGGCACCGCATTCATTCACCGGCGAGGATGTGCTCGAGCTGCAGGGCCATGGTGGGCCGGTGGTGATGCGCTTGCTGCTGCAGCGCTGCGTCGAGCTGGGTGCGCGCCTGGCCGAGCCGGGCGAATTTTCTCGGCGGGCCTTTCTGAACGGCAAGATGGATCTGGCCCAGGCCGAGGCGGTGGCCGACCTCATCGAGGCCAGCACCGCGGCGGCGGCGCGTTCCGCGCTGCGCTCGCTGTCGGGGGTGTTCTCCGACGGCGTGAATGCACTCAAGGACGAATTGATCGATCTGCGCATGCTGGTCGAAGCAACCCTGGACTTTCCCGAGGAGGAGATCGATTTTCTCCAGAAGGCGCGCGCCTTCGAACGGCTCGCACACATCCGCGCCAGCCTGGATGCCCTGCTCGACAAGGCGGCGCAGGGGGTGTTGTTGCGTCAGGGCATGAACGTGGTGCTGGTCGGCCAGCCCAACGTCGGCAAATCCAGCCTGCTCAATGCGCTTGCTGGCGACGACCGTGCCATCGTCACGGACATCGCGGGCACCACGCGCGATGCGCTGCGCGAGGAAATTGAGCTGGAAGGCGTGCCGGTGCACGTGATCGATACCGCCGGCTTGCGTGAGACCCAGGATCCGGTCGAGCGCATCGGTGTGGAGCGCACCTGGCGCGAGATCGAGCGGGCGGACGTGATCCTGCGGCTGGTCGATGCACGGGTGGGTTTGACCGAGGACGATCGTGCCATCGATCTGCGCATGCCGCCCGGCGTGCCGCGGCTCACGGTGGTGAACAAGATCGATCTTACCGGTGAGGCGGCGGGTGCGGATCGTGGCGGCGACACGGTGGTGTTGCGGGTATCGGCCAAGGCCGCTGCGGGCCTGGATGCACTGCGGCGGGAACTGCTCGCGGTGGTGGGCTGGCACGCCGATGGCGAGGACACGGTGATCGCGCGCGAGCGCCACGTCTCCGCGCTGCGCCGCGCCGCCGCGCATGTGGCGACGGCGGAATCACTGGTGGGCGCGCTGGAACTGTTTGCCGAGGAACTGCGGCTTGCCCACGAATGCGTGGGCGAGATCACCGGCGAGTTCACGTCGGACGATCTGCTCGGGGTGATCTTCTCGCGGTTCTGTATCGGAAAATGAGGCGCGTGCGCCCCCTCGGCGCTGGCCAACTTGACCATCAGGGCCTCCGGGGCTGAAGGAGCGCCCGCTACGCCGTGTCGGCGTCAGCCGGGTTTGACGGGTGTGGCGGAAGCGGGCCCAGACCCGGAGCCGCCGCGGCCTGCGGCCCGCCACTCCTCCGGCGCGTGCCATCCACCCCCCAAGGCCCGGACCAGGTTGACCGTCGTGCGTGCGCGTTCCGCGTCGATCTGTACGGCTACACGCTGTTGCAGCAGTACGCTGCGATTGGCTTCGATGACGTCGAGGTAGCCGACGTCGCCTTCCCGGTACTGGATCTGCGACAGTGTGGCGGCGCGCTCGGCGGCGGTGACGGCGTCGTGCTGGGCACGGCCTTGCTCGGCGAGGATGCGCAGGCCGGCGAGGTTGTCTTCAACCTCGCGGAAGGCGTTGAGCACGGTCTGCCGATAGTGGGCGGCTTCCTCTTCCCAGGCGGCGAGGCTGCGGGCGACGCTCGCTTCACGACGGCCGCCGTCGAAAATCGGTAGCGAAAGGACGGTGCCGGCGAGTGGGCCGAGCAGAAAGCTGCGGCTGGACCACTGCAGCAGATCGCCGAGTTCGCGTGCTTCGAAGCCGGTCGCGCCCGTCAGGGTGAGGCTGGGGAAGTAGGCTGCGCGGGCGATGCCGACGCGGGCGTTGGCCGCCGCCATGGCGCGTTCGGCGGCGGCGATGTCGGGGCGGCGTTCGAGCAGCGTGGACGGCAGGCCGGCGGGGATGCGGAGGTCGATGCCTGTCAGGGGGCTGGCGGGCAGGCTGAAGTCGACCGGCGCCTTGCCCAGCAGCAAGGCGAGCGCATGCTCGGCAGTGGCGCGGCGGCGGGCCAGGGCAAGCGATTCGGACTCGGCGGCGGCCAGTTCGGCGCGGCTGCGGGCGACGTCGAGTTCGCCGATGAAGCCTTCCTGATAGCGACGTTCCATCAACCGCAAGGCGTCTGCGCGCAGTTGCAGGGCGTCGGCGTAAAGCGCTTGTTCGGCATCGAGTTCGCGCAACTGGAAGTAGGTGTGCGCGACGTCGGCCTGGAGCGCGAGCAGCATGGACTGGAACAGGGCTTGGTCGCGCTGCGTGACGGCGGTGGCGGCTGCCACACTGTTGGCGACGCGGCCGAAGAGGTCCACTTCGTACGAGACGCTGGCCTGCGCGCGCCACAGCGTGGCGGTACGGGGGGCGCCGTCGTCGACCTGCCCCTGGGAGGCCGGTGATGGCCGCTGGCGGGTGGGACCGAAGCCGGCATCCACGCTGGGCAGGCGTTCGGCTTGAGCGCCGCGCTGGATGGCGCGGGACTGTTGCAAGCGGGCGGCGGCGGCGCGGATGTCCTGGTTGGCGTCATAGGCGTCGCGCTGCAGGGCGTCGAGGTCGGCGTCCTGGAAGATGGTCCACCACTCGCCGCGGTTGAGGTCGTCGGCGGGTTCCGCGGTCTTCCATTGACCACCTGCGTCCGGGCCCGCGGCCGTCTTGGTTGGCGCGTGCTTGAAGATGGTGGGGATCGCCATCGCCGGACGTTCGTAGGGCGGGGCGACGGAGCAACCGGCGAGGATCAGCGTCGTCAGCAACAGGGTGGGGAGTCTCGTCATCGTCGTCATGGTGTGGGGCTCATGCGTTCTGGCTGCTGGGTGGGGTCGGCGCGATCAGAGGCGCGTCGTGGTGAGAGGCGGAATGCAGCTTGCCGCCGCCCACCGAGCGAACTACGGCATAGAACACCGGGGTGAGGAACAGGCCGAAGAAGGTCACCCCTATCATCCCGAAGAACACGGCGATGCCCATGGCCTGGCGCATTTCGGCGCCGGCGCCGGTGGCGAGCACGAGTGGCACGACACCCATGATGAAAGCGATGGAGGTCATGAGGATGGGGCGGAGGCGCAGGCGGCTGGCCTCGATCGCGGCCTGGATCGGACTCATGCCCTGGAGTTCCAGCTCGCGCGCGAACTCGACGATGAGGATGGCGTTCTTGCATGCGAGTCCAACCAGCACCATCAGGCCGATCTGGGTGAAGAGGTTGTTGTCCCCGCCGGTGGCCCACACGCCGGTGAGCGCGGCGAGGATGCCCATTGGAACGATCAGGATCACCGCCAGCGGCAGGCGCAGGCTTTCGTATTGCGCGGCGAGCACGAGGAAGACCAGCAACACCGACAGAGGGAAGATCCAGATACCGGCGTTGCCGGCGAGGATCTTCTGGTAGGTGAGATCCGTCCATTCGAAGCGTATGCCGCGTGGCAGGGTCTCGGCGGCGATGCGCTCGATGGCGGCCTCTGCCTGATTCGATGAATAGCCGGGTGCCGGCCCGCCGTTGATGTCGGCGGAGGTGTAGCCGTTGTAGCGCACCACCATCTCGGGTCCGAAGCTCGGGTGCACCGTGACCACCGACGACAGTGGCACCATGTCGCCGTTGGCGTTGCGGGTCTTCAACAGCATGATGTCCTCCGCGTGGGCGCGGAAGGGGGCGTCGGCCTGGGCGCGCACCTGGTAGACGCGGCCGAAGCGGTTGAAGTCGTTTACGTACAACGAGCCGAGGTAGATCTGCATGGTATCGAACACGTCGGTGACGGCCACGCCGAGTTGCTTGGCCTTGACGCGATCGAGCGCCACGTCGAGTTGCGGTACGTTGATCTGGTAGTTGGTGAAGGTCGGTCCCAGTTCGGGCGCGGCCCAGGCGGCCTTCAGAAAGGCCTGGGTGGCGGCGTCGAGTTCGGCATAGCCAAGTGCGCCACGGTCCTGGATCTGCAACTTGAACCCGCCCATGGTGCCGAGACCCATGACCGGCGGCGGCGGAAACACCGCGATGAACGCTTCCTGGATGGCGGCGTACTGTTGGTTGAGGGTGCCCGCAATCTCGTCGGCCGACATGCCCGCGCCACGACGCTCGGAGAATGGCTTGAGGGTGGCGAACACGATGCCGGCGCTGGAGCTGTTGGTGAAGCCGTTGATCGACAAGCCGGGAAACGCGACCGAGCTTTCGACGCCGGGGTGGGCGAGCGCGATGTCGCTCATGCGTCGGATCACCTCTTCGGTACGGTCGAGCGAGGCGCCGGCCGGCAACTGCGCGAAGCTGATGAGGTACTGTTTGTCCTGCGCCGGGACGAAGCCGCCCGGAAGGGCGAGAGAGATCGCGGCGGTGGCGGCAAGCAGCAGCGCATACACACCCATCGACTTGCCTTTGTGCGTGATCACGCCGTTGACGCCCCGACCATAGCCTTCGGACGCGCGCCGAAAGAAACGGTTGAAGCGGGCGAAGAAGGCGCCGAACACGGCGTTGATGGCGCGTGTGAGCTTGTCGGGCGGCGCGCTGTGGCCCTTGAGGAGGAGCGCTGCGAGTGCCGGCGAGAGGGTGAGCGAGTTGAACGCGGAGATGACCGTGGAGATCGCGATGGTCATGGCGAACTGCTGGTAGAACAGGCCGGTGAGGCCGGTCATGAAGGCAAGCGGCACGAACACCGCTACCAGGGTGAGGCTGATCGCGATGATCGGCCCGCTCACTTCGCGCATGGCACGATAAGTGGCGTCGCGTGGCGAAAGACCGGCTTCGATGTTGCGTTCGACGTTCTCCACGACGACGATGGCGTCGTCGACGACAATGCCGATCGCCAGGACCATGCCGAACAGCGACAAGGCGTTGATGGAATAGCCGAACAAGTGCATCAGCGAGAAGGTGCCGATTATCGACACGGGCACCGCCAGCAGCGGAATGATCGAGGCCCGCCAAGTCTGGAGGAACAGGATGACGACCAGCACCACCAGGGCCACGGCCTCCAGCAAGGTAACGATGACCGCGCGGATGCTGGCGCGCACGAACTGGGTGGGGTCGTAGACGATGCGGTGTTCGACCGAGGGCGGGAAATCCTGCGCCAGTTCGTCCATTACCGCACGCACCTGCGATGACACCGCCAGGGCGTTGGCATCCGGTGTCTGCATGATGCCGATGGCGACGGCCGGTTTGTTGTCGAGCAGCGAGCGCAGACCGTATTCGGCCGATGCCAGCTCCACCCGGGCGACGTCGCCAAGGCGGGTGACCGCGCCGTTGGCGCCGGTGCGCAGGATGATGTCGGCGAAGTCGTGCTCGCTCTGCAGGCGTCCCTGGGCGTTGATGGAGAGTTGCAGTGGCACGTCCGGCAGGCTCGGCGAGGCCCCGATGACGCCGGCCGCGACCTGGACGTTCTGTTCGCGGATGGCTGCGATGACGTCGCTGGCAGTCAGGCCGCGCTGGGCGACTTTCTGCGGGTCGAGCCAGATGCGCATCGAGTAGCTGCCGGCGCCCCACATCGCGACTTCGCCAACACCTTGTATGCGCGCAAGCCGGTCTCGGACGTTGATCAACCCGTAGTTGCGCAGGTAGGTCATGTCGTAGCGATCGTCGGGGGAGATGAGGTGGACCACCATGGTCAGCGTGGGCGAACTCTTGGTGGTCGTCACGCCAAGGCGCTGCACGTCCGCGGGCAGGCGCGGCATGGCCTGTGCAACGCGGTTCTGGACCAGTTGCTGGGCCTTGTCGGGGTCCATGCCAAGGTTGAAGTGTACCGTTACGGCAAGATTGCCGTCGCTGTTGGCCTGCGACTGCATGTACAGCATGTTCTCGACACCGTTGATCGACTCTTCCAACGGTGCGGCCACGGTTTCGGCAATCACGCGCGGGTTGGCACCGGGGTATTGGGCGCGCACGACTACCGAAGGTGGCACTACTTCGGGATACTCTGAGATCGGCAGTTGGAACATCGAGATCGCACCGGCGAGCAGGATGAGGATAGACAACACGCCGGCGAAGATCGGACGATCGATGAAGAAGCGCGAGATGTTCATGATTACTGCCTTTCTCCGGCGGCGAGGAGCGGGCGGAGCGGGGCGGGTGGCGGCTGTATCGGGCCGACGGGGCTGGCGCCGGCCATCGGTACTTCGCGTGGCGCGATGGGGTCGCCCGGGCGCGTGCGTTGCAGGCCGTTCACGACGATGCGTTCGCCCGCAACGAGGCCGTCTTCGACTACGCGCAGGCCGTCGATGCTCGCACCGAGTCGTACCTCGCGATAGGCGGTGTGGTTGGTGTCGTCGACAACGAGTACGTAGCGCTTGTCCTGGTCGGTGCCGATTGCACGCTCGTCGATGAGCGTTGCGGAGCGCTCGCTGCCACCGCCGAGGCGGATGCGTGCGTACAGACCGGGGACCAGGGTGCGGTCGTGGTTGTCGAAGACGGCTCGCACGCGGATGGTGCCGGATGCGGTGTCGATTCGGTTGTCTATGGAACTCACCTGGCCGGCGCGTGAATAGCCGTCTTCATCGGCGAGGCCGAGGAGAACGGGGATCGGGGTTTCGCCGGTGATCGCGGGATTGATGAGTTTGAGAAAGCTTTGTTCGTCGACCTCGAATGCGGCGTACATCTTTGCCACCGACACCAGCGTGGTCAGCGGTGGTGACGCTGCGCCGGCGCTCACCAGGTTGCCGGCGGTGACTTCGGCGCGCGACACGCGGCCGGAGACTGGTGCGGTGATACGCGTGCGGGCAAGGTCGAGCTCCGCCGCGGCCAGTTCGGCGCGCGCGGCCTGCAGGTTGGCGGTCGCTTCGCGCGCGGCGTTCTCGCGCTGGTCG
Source organism: Rhodocyclaceae bacterium (assembly GCA_046295975.1). Taxonomy (GTDB): domain Bacteria; phylum Pseudomonadota; class Gammaproteobacteria; order Burkholderiales; family Rhodocyclaceae; genus UBA2357. The sequence continues at coordinate 5,482 of JBKBMG010000043.1, read as the reverse complement.
TGGTCGCGCCGGGCGACTGCGTTGTCGGCGAGTAGGCGTTGGCTGCGCGCGAGTTCCGAGCGCGTGTAGCTGGTACGCGCTTCGGCCGCGCTGAGTTGGGCGCGGGCACGATCGACGGCTGCCTGATAGGGTCGCGGGTCGATGCTGAAGAGCAGGTCGCCATGCTCGACGTGGCTACCGTCTCGGAAATGAACTGCGACGATGGTGCCCGAGACCTCGGGCCGGATCTCCACGTGATCGACCGCTTCGAGACGGCCGGAATAGCTGCGCCAGTCGAGTATGTCGCGGCTGACGACGGTCGCGACGTCGACTCCGGTGGCTTGCTGGGCAGTCGCTTCGACGGGACTTTCGTTGGTGACGGCGTGGACGTGCAGTGCGCCGGCGACGGCGACCGCGAAGAGGGCCAACGCGGCGAGGGTGAGTCGTTTGCGTATGAGTGGCATGGGCTGGGATCTTCAAGCGATTTCGGGGTACCCGCCGTGCGTTAGGGCGGGCTTCGGGACTTATATTGAGTGTTCTGGTTGGTTAAATAAATATACAAAGTTCGGCAACTCTATTTGCTTACGACGAATAATCTCTGTTAGGCTCCCGATACCCGATACCCGATACCCGATACCCGATACCCGATACCCGAACCGTGCGACTGCAATTGCGAGCGGTCTAAGGTTTTGCCGCGGTGGCGATTTTGGGGGGCGCCGGCGTGGGCCGTGGCGTATTACCGTTTGAATCGGTCGATCGCTTGTATCGCCGTCTTTTCTGTCGAGTTTGCGAAATGGATTTGTTTCAGGCCATGCAGGTCTTCACCCGCGTCGTGGACGCGAACAGCTTCTCGCAGGCGGCCGACAGTCTCGGCATGCCGCGCGCGACGGTCACCACCACGATCCAGAATCTGGAGCGACGACTGCGGGTTCGGCTGCTCAATCGCACCACGCGCAAGATCAGTCTGACGCCGGACGGTGCCGCCTACTACGAGCGCTGCATGCGCATTCTTGCCGACGTGGAGGAGGCCGAGGCGTCTTTCAGCGAAGGGCCGCGCGGGCCGAGGGGGCGCTTGCGCATCGACGTGCCGGCAATGATTGGCCGCTTGATTCTGGTGCCGATGCTGTGCGAGTTTCAGTCACAGTATCCCGACATCGAGTTGGTCGTCGGCATGGGTGACCGCCCGGTGGACATGGTGCAGGAGGCGGTGGACTGCGTGATCCGGATCGGCGAGATCAGGGATTCGTCGATGGTTGCGCGTCGCATCGGTACCTTTCAAGGGGTGACCTGTGCGTCCCCGGATTATCTGGCGCGCCACGGTAAGCCGGTGCGTATCGAGGATCTGGTGCGGCACAAGGCGGTCCATTACTTCGCGCGCAACGGTCGTGTGTTGGACTGGGACTTCGTGATCGACGGCGAGTCGACTCCGGTCAAGATGAAGGGTGCCGTGGCGGTGAACGATGCGGACGCGTATCTTGCCTGCGGTCTCCAGGGTTTCGGGATGATCCAACCACCGCGCTTCATGGTGCATGAGCACCTGAAGACCGCTTCGCTGATCGAGGTGCTGCCTCAATGGCAACCGGCGCCGCTGCCCATTTCCGTCGTCTATCTCTATAACCGGCACTTGTCGCAGAAGGTGCGCGCGTTCGTCGATTGGGTCGCGCTACTGTTTGAGGGCTGCCATCTGTTCAGCGGATGCAATGTGGCGGCGCTGCCGGACTGCCACTTCGTCAGCCAGGCGGGTTGCTACACGGTGCGTGATTTCGTCGCGCAACAAAACGAGGCGGAACAGCTGTTGTGATCGTCGTCGCCGTGTCCGCAGTGGGTGGGCTTGGCTGGGCGCCCCGGGTGCGACAGCGCTTGTGGATCGCTGGGGTGGGGGCGACCGCCGCGTGACCGGTGTCTATCGGTCACGCGATCGAGGCATCCGCCGTCACCCCTGGCTGTTTCCTGCCCAATGGAACATCCCGGCTTTCCGGTTGAGAATGGTCGCGGCCAGGTGCGTATCTGCGGCCTTGCCTGCGAGTCCGTAGCAGACGTGAAGGGGTAGCAGATGTTCTTCGCGTGGGTGGCAGAAGCGCGCGTGGGGCGCGTCCTGCCAGTCTGCGAGCCGCTGCCAGCGTTGTGCTTCGGTCAGCCCGCGGTTGGTGCAGGTGTCGGTGAGCCAGTCTTCGAAGGCCTGGTTCTTCGCGGCGATATCGGGCGTGGCAGGTCCGAAGAAGGCGCGCATGTTGTGGAATGAGAATCCCGAGCCGATGACCAACAGATCTTCGTAATCAAGGTCGCGAAGCGCTTTGCCGAGCGCGAGGTGCTGGGTGGCGTCCAGGCCCGCGATCAGGGAGAGTTCGACGCAAGGTACATCGGCCAGCGGGTACATCAGCTTCAGTGGTACGAACACCCCGTGGTCGAGTCCCCGCTGTGGATCGAGTTCGGCTGGCTGGCCGGCACGCGCCAGCGCCTGTTGGATGCGCCGGGCCAGCGTTGGATCGCCGGCGCAGGGATAGCGGATCTCGTACGACTCCGGCGGAAATCCGTAGTAGTCGTAGATCAGTTCGGGGTGTGCCGCGGCGGTCACGGTCGGTACCTCGGCCTCCCAGTGCGCACTGATCAGCAGGATGGCCGAAGGTTTGCGCAGGGTGGTGGAGAGGTGCTGAAGGCATTCGACCAGCGCTTGATGGCCGGGGTCGCCCAGTAGCGGCAGCGGGCCGCCGCCGTGGGAGATGTACAGGATGTCGTGGGCGGGGTTCATGCGTGCTTGGTCCAGGTTGAGGTCGCGAATCGTGGTGACCCTGTGATCGTCGAGCGTAAGGGGCGGTGGTGCGCGCCCCGTCGGATCATTTCAGTCGTTGCGCGATCAGTCCATCCGCGGCATAGCGCCCGCCGCCCTGAAGGGTGAGGGCAAGCGTCGCGGCGAGCAGGGCGAGGGCGAACTCGTAGCCGTTGTTGGCCATGAACAGTCCGTTGTCGATGTGTACGGTGAAGATCGCAACGAGCATGGTGAAGGCTGACAAGGCGGCGGCGGGGCGGGTCAGCAGCCCGGCGATCAAGGCGAGTCCGCCGAAGAATTCTGCGCTGCCGGCGAGCAAGGCCATCAGGTAGCCCGGCGCAAGACCAATGCTGGCCATCCATTGGCCGGTGCCCTCAAGTCCATATCCACCAAACCATCCGAACAACTTCTGGGCGCCATGGGCGGCCAGGATGAGGCCGATGGGCAGGCGGAGAACAAGGGCGGCGAAACCGCCGGTGCTGTGCAGCAGGGTATGGATCAGTCGGGTGTTCATGTTGTGCTCCTGTTGGGGATAGGGGAAGTGAGGTTCTTGCCTGACTGTGTTGTCAGGTCGTGGAGCTACTTTAGTATCAACGTGTCCGCGCAGTAAGTGCCTTGTCGTTGCTAGATTTACAACGCTTTCGCGATAATGTCCGACGGTATGGAGGTGGCAATGGACAGGATCGATGCCATGAGGGCGTTCGTCACGGTCGCAGCGGAGGGTGGGTTCACCCGCGCGGCCGACCGGCTGGGTCTTTCGCCGCAGCTTGTGAGCAAGCATGTGGGCCAGTTGGAAGAGCAACTCGGCGTGCGCCTGCTGAATCGCACCACGCGCAAGGTGAGCCTGACCGAGGCCGGTATGCGCTATGTTCAGCGTGCGCAGCGGGTGCTGGAAGATATCGACGAGATGGAGCACATGCTCGGCGATCTGCATGGCAGCGCCCAGGGGATGTTACGCATCAGTGCGCCGGTTTCGTTTGGAACACGCCATCTTCCGTCCTTGATCAGTGCGTTCCAGCGGGCACATCCTGCGGTGGGTGTGGATCTGCAATTGAACGATCGCAAGGTGGACATCGTCGAGGAAGGCTTCGATGTGGCATTACGGATTGGCAATCTGAAGAGTTCGTCGCTGGTGGCGAAGCTCGTCGCGCCGATTCGGGTGGTGATGTGTGCGGCACCGGCTTATCTCAAGGCACACGGCACACCGGCGCGAGTTCAGGACCTGTTGCATCATCGCTACCTGCGCTACAGCTATCTTGAGGGGGAAAGCGGTCAGACCTTGTTCGATTGGTTGCGGGGCGGCCCGGTGCAGCGGGCAGATCTGATCTGCAACAATGGCGATGTACTTGTCCAGGCTGCGATCGAGGGTGCGGGGATCGCGTTGCAACCGACTTTCATCTGCGGAGAAGCGATCGCCTCGGGTGCGCTGGAGGTGTTGTTGCCCGAACACGCTCCCACACCACTTGGCCTGTATGCGGTGTATGCCCACCGCAGCTTGTTGCCGAGCAAAGTGCGATGCTTCGTCGATTTCATCGACGGCTTCTTTGGCGACCCACCCTATTGGGACGGATTCATGGACGGGCGCTGATCCGTGTCTGCGGTCGTTTGGTTTGCGTTGTTGGGGTGAAGAACGCGTACCGATGTTGGTGGTTTCGGAGTAGTGGCATCTGCTTCGACGGTCGTGGCGTCGGATAGGGTGGGGGCGTGTGGACGGCCGTATGGTTCCGCGCGTCGTCGATGTTTCACGTGAAACAGTGACATCGCGTCCACAGATGTTGCGCGGTGCCAGGGAGGCCGGTTGCGCTTGTGGCGAATCTACTGGCCGGAATTCAATCAGTCTAGGAAGTGTATGGAAGAGTTTGGCGGGTTGTTGATCGTTCTGGGTGTGGCTGCCTTTGCTGCCGGCTATGTTGATGCGGTTGTGGGTGGTGGAGGGCTGATACAGATTCCGGCTTTGTTCGCGGCGTTTCCCAACGTGCAACCCGCCGTGTTGTTCGGAACGAACAAGCTGGCGAGCATTGTCGGTACGACCTCGGCCGCGATTCAGTACGCTAGGCGCGTACGCGTGCCGTGGCGACTCGCATTGCCCGGGGCGTTTGCGGCATTGCTTGGATCATGGTTCGGGGCACGCGCGGTAGCCTACCTTCCTTCGGAGTTTCTGCGGCCCGTGGTTCTCGTTCTGCTGGTCCTTGTTGCGATCTACACCTTCATGAAGAAGGACTTCGGCAGCGGAACCGCACGCAGCGATCCATTTACGGGACGCGATACCGCCCTTGTCGGGATGATCGGACTGATCATTGGGTTCTACGATGGTTTTTTTGGGCCGGGTACGGGTAGCTTCTTCATCTTCCTGCTGGTGCGCCTGGTGGGGATGGACTTTCTTGGCGCATCGGTGACGGCGAAGATTCTGAACGTGGCAACGAACTTTGCCGCCATCGCATTCTTCGCATTCAACGTCGAACTCCTATGGAAGCTCGCAGCCGTCATGGCCATGTGCAATCTCACCGGCGCGATCATCGGTTCCCGCATGGCGCTCAAACATGGCGCGGGCTTTGTGCGGAAGATGTTCCTGTTTGTCGTGTCGCTGCTGATCGCAAAACTCAGCTATGACCTGATCCCCGGCGGCCACCCAAAATCCCCCAGTGATGGCCACTTCAAAATCCCCCAGTTGCTGACCGTCGGAGGTCAGGCCCGGTGATGCGCCGGGAGTAACGACAGGACATCATCCGCGCCCTC
>JBKBMG010000042.1:0-45279 GCA_046295975.1 Rhodocyclaceae bacterium | reverse complement strand
ACCGATACCCTTGAGAAGCTACCGACCTGGTCCAACAATCGCATCGACGAGCTGCTGCCGATCAGAAAAACACTCCCTCCGAAGCAGTAAGGGGAGGTGGAAGCGTCGGACGCTTACGGTCAGCGTGGTGAAGGTGGCGGCGATCAGGTAGCTCTCGGTCCAGACGTAGATCTGGCTGAGGTAGTAGCGGAAGTCGCGGCCGCCGCCCCGGCTGGGTGCGCTGGCTTGGGCCGAGGCGTCACGCATCCATTCCGGCAAGCCGGTCTTCACGAAGATCCACTCGTAGGCGCCTTCCACCAGCCAGCGCGCCGTGCGGCCGGGTTCCTGCACCACGGCGCTGCGCGTGAAGTGGGTGGAGATCTGGTCGAGCTCGTATTCGAGCATGCCCTGGGCGTGGCGCCATCCCTGGTCGGGCCAGAACAGGTGCATCCCGACGCATTCGATGACGATGGACAGCAGCAGCGAGGCGACCAGCACGCCGAACAGGCGCCACGGCAGGGTGATGAGACTGGCGATCAGCCCATGCTGGCGTGCCCGTTGCTGCTGGGTGGTGGCCGCCGGGTCCTTCACGGCCGCGCCTCGTCGTCCGGCGTGTCGGATGTTGCCGGCGGCGCCTCCGCGATCAGGTCCTCGGGCAGCGTGTCGTCATCCTGCAGGGTGAGCAGCGGTGGGCCATCCCACCACTCGCAGGCCTCGGCGTAGTGCTGGCGCATGTAGCCGGCGAGGTGCTGGAGATCCCTGGGCATGACCTCGTCCGGATCGGGCGCCGGCAGCGGCATGCGCACCTTCCACAGGTTGCCGCCCTCGATGAGGGCGAAGCACTGGCCCTTGGGCAGGCCGACCACGTGCGCGGGTTCGATCAGGGGCACGCTCGACGTGCTGATGCGATCCTGCGCGTTGGAGGTGAAGTCGGTCGGGCCGTGGATGTCGGAACTGTCGGTGGCGCCGCTCACCAGGGTGGTCGTATAGACCTCGACCTTCGGCAGTTGCCGCGTCAACAGCTCGGCGGTGGCGGTCTCGCGCACGCGCAGCATGAACAGGTTGTTGAAGTTGCCGATCACCTGGCCGGCCTTGGCGCGGTTGCCGATGCGCGCCTCGATGTCCGAGAGCGTCTGCGTGTAGGCCGTGACCTGCATGCCGGCGCCGCCGCCCTTGTTGATGAGGGGGACGAACTCGTCGCCCATCAGCTCGTTGAACTCGTCCGCGTGGACGTTGATCGGCACCTTGGTGTCGGCGGCCGCGCCCGGCAGGCCGTCGTCGATGCCGTGCTTGTAGATGTGGCCGGCGACCGACACCAGGTCGCTGAACATGCTGTTGCCCACCGCGGCCGCCACCTCGGCGTCGGACAGCGCATCCAGGCCCACGTAGACCACCGCGCGCTTGCGGATGATCTGCATCCAGTCGAAGATCGGCCGCGGGTCGGTCAGGTCCGAGTAGTTCGGCGCCAGCAGTTGGGCGATCTTGCCGGTGGTGAGCTTCTCCAGCAGCGGCAGCAGCGAGGCGACGATCTTGTCGAAGTAGGTGCGGTCGTAACGCACCGCAGACCGCAGGCCGTCGAGCACCGGATCGTAGGTGCGCGCCTGCGACAGGTACTGCTCGAGCGCCACCACGCGCTTTTCGCGCCCGATCATGTGACGCGGGATGGTCCTGTCGTTCAGGCGGCCTTCGAGCTGGACGATGATCTCCCAGGCCCTGGGTTCGGTCTTGGCGAAGAATTGCTGGGCGTACTCGATGAACAGGCCGTCGATGTTCACCACGTGCCGCTGGATCAGCAGGTAGTCCGGGCGCTGGCCCAGCTCGACCAGGGCGCGGGCGATGATGTTGACGAAGCGCCAGGCGAACTCGCGAAACGCTGCGCTGTTGCCCTCGCCGGAGAGCTGGCCGGCGATGCGGGTGGCCACCTCGGAGATGCGCCCGAAGCGGCCCACGGCGTTGTAGCGGGCGCTGATGTCGGGCCAGCCGAGGTGGAAGACGTAGAACTCGCCCTCACGCCCGGCGCGGCGGGCCTCGACGTACATGCGCTTGAGCAGGTCGGCATCGCCCTTGGGGTCGAACACGATCACGACTTCGTGCTCGCCGCCCACCTTGCGGCGGATGTCCTGGGTGATGAACAACTCGGCCAGGCGGGTCTTGCCGACCCGCGTAGTGCCCAGCACCAGAGTGTGGCCGACGCGCTCGCCCAGCGGCAGCGTGACGTCGACCTCGTGCGGCTCGATGCCGTGCAGGCGCGGCATGCCGCCCACCGGGGGCAGGGGCCGGGCCGGGTTGAGCGGGCTGTTCCAGGCCAGCACGCGCGCCAGCTTCGACAGCGGTGGCGGCGCGAACTCCAGCCGCGCTTCCATCCGGCGCGCCATCCGGTAGAACGCCGTCGGCTCGGTGTAGCGACGGAACTCGGGTTTGTACGTCTGCACCAGCCGGTGCGTGTGCCGCTGCTCCCAGCGGAAGCCGCGGCCGATGAACAGGCGGTGCTGGCTCACCGGTACGTCGCGGCTGGTCATCAGGTAGCGTGGCAGGCGGCGGATGTTGCGGCGGTAGCGAAGGATGGCCCAGGCATCGTGCAGGCGGATCGCACCGAACGCCAGAAATGCCAGCGCGCTGCCGAGACCCACCAGCGGATTCAGCGCGAGCGACCACGGTGCCACCACGCACACCACCGCGGCGCCCGCGCAGACGGCAACGGTGTATAGCTCCACCGCTGGCCGCAGCAGGACTTCGACGGCATGCGGCTGGGCCATGGCGCAGGCCTCACTGCTCGATGCCGGTGGCGGTGACCAGTACCGGGTAGTGACGCAGTCCCAGGCGCTGGGCCAGTTCGTCGCCCGAGACGGGCGCCAGGGTCAGGCCGGGTGCCAGGCCGCGTCTTAGGCGCGCTGGTAGGCGAGCATCTTCTCGACGCGGCGGGCTTCCGCCTGCACCTGCAATTCCGCATAGCGGCGACGCTCCTCGTCGGAACGCGCTTCGATGCCCAGAGCCGTGAGCGGGTCGAGCTTGGGCGAATAGATGCTCAGGGGGCCTTGCATCAATTGCCGGTAGCGGGTCCATTCCTCCGGGCGTAGTCCCCAGTCGCGTGCCAGACGCTCGTCGAGGTCGCTGTCGATGGAGGCCTGTGCCTGGCTCGGGACGACGCGCGAGTCGGCCGTGCATGGGGACTGCGCCCACGCAGTAGCGGTGAGGGCGAGCACGGCAAGGAGCGCGATGGAGAGCGTACGCATGGCATCCTCCTACGGCACGGAGATGCGTTGCACCTGGCCGTCGAAGCGGAAGACAGCCGTCCTCGCCTCGATGGCTTCGAGCCACCGTCCTGGTTCAGGGCATCGAGTCCGGATTCGGGCACGTCGCCCGGCGCGCTCTGCTACACAGTGAGCTTCCTGACCATCAGCTCCAGGTGGGCAGTTTGCTAGGAAGCGGCGTATCTGAGGTCGATCTCGCGCCCCGGCTGCCTCTGGCCGATGCGCGATCTCGTGCTCCTACCTCCACACACTGCACTCCAGCTCGAATGCTCGCCTCAGATGTGCCTCTGCGTCTGCCGGCTCGATCGGGGCCGCACCCGAGATCAGCATGCCAGCGAGTCCGTCGTAAAGCGCTCCGAGCCGCAACGCCGATGCCGCCGGATCGGGCAACTGCCACTTCCGGGTCGTACAACCGGCGCGAAGCAGTGCGGTAAGGCCCGCCTGCATGAGCCCCTGCACCTCGCGCAGCGCGACGGCCATGGCCGCATCTGTGGTGGCGATGTCCGTCGCTTCGATCCAGAGTTTCCAGTACGGGCGCGCCGTGGCGGAGAACGCGTTCGCGAAATAGCGCTCCAGGGCTTGCTCGGGCGGCATGTCCTGGCCGAACTGGTCGCGCGCCACGGCCTCGAAGAGCTTCTTCCACCCCGTTGCGCGCAACTCGGGCCAGCGGAAGTAGTGGTTGATCAGGCCGGCACCCACCTCCGCGCGGTGTGCCACGGCCCGGGTCGTGGCGGCGGCCAGTCCGATCTCCAGCATCACCTCGATCACTGCGTCAATCAACTGTGCCTGTCGTTCCGAGGCCTTCGCCGTGGTCATCCCTTCCTCCGATCACTTGACAATATTGAGCAGTTGCTCAATATTGTTGAGCACGTGCTCAACGCGAGATTAACATGGAATCGCAAACGCCCCTTGCGCCCGTGGGCCCGCCTTCGGTGGATCGGCCAGGCCAAGATCGCAGCCAAGCGGTCGATGTCGTCCGGGCCAGTGCCCTCGTCGGAATCTGTGTCGTGAACCTGCCATTCATGGGGCTTCCCATCGAGGCGAGCTTTGTGCCGGCGGAACATCCGATCGACCGGATGGGGGCCTTCTTCGTCGAAGCGTTCTTCCAGGCCAAGTTCTTCCTCCTGTTCTCGTTCCTCTTCGGCTGGGGGCTGCACCAGCAAGCGCTGTCGGCGGCGCAGGCGAGCGCGGCGTTTGGCTGGCGTTACGGGCGCCGCCTGCTCGGTCTCGCAGTCCTGGGCGGACTGCATGCGGTGCTCGTGTTCAACGGCGACATTCTGTTGCTGTACGCCGTCCTCGGTTTGCTGGTCTGGCCATTGCGTCACCTGGAGGCAGGGACGCTGATGCGTGTCGCCCAGGCCATGGTGCCGGTGGGGCTCTTGTCGCTGACCGTGCTCGCGCTCCTGTTACCCGACGAGATCGTCGGAGGCGCCGGGCTCGCTGGCAGCTACCTGGAGGCCACGCGAACGCGTTGGGCGGAGTGGCCTGCAACCTTTGGTTTCCTGCTGCACTTCCAGGGACCACTCGCCTTCGGCGCCTTTGCCGCCGGGCTGGCCGCGGCCAAGACCGGCTTCTTTCATCGCGCCAGCATCGGCAGGCAGCGACTCGGCCGATGGCTTCCCTGGCTGCTGGTGGTGGGTATCCCGCTGAACCTCTACTACGCCGCGACGATGGCATGGATCGTCCCGCCGGAGCACGAATGGCTTGCCCTTGCAGGTTTTGCGGCGATCGGCATCGGCGGGCCGATGCTCTCGGCCGTCTATCTGCTGATGCTGGTCGCCTGGGCAGAGCGCTTTGCGCTGCCCCGTGTCCTGTTGCTGGCGGGGCGCAACTCGCTGTCCACTTATGTACTCCAGGGGGTCCTGGCGGGCCTGCTGTTCAGCGGGTATGGGCTTGGCCTGTTCGGCAGAGTGGGGCAGGCCGGAATGATCCCCTTGGCGGTTGCCGTTGCGCTTGTTGCGATGACTGTCGTCGGGGTGGTCGCACAGCGGTCTGGTCGGGGGCCGCTGGAAGCATTGCTGCGCAGTGTTGCTTACGTCGAACGGATCAACTTGGACCCGGCACGGAGCCGCGAGGCTCAACGGTCGGCGACAACACGATAGTCTTCAGGCGCAGTGGCAGTCCACACGCCTGGCATTGCAGGGCTTCGAGCCCCTGTTCCTGACCTTTGCCCGTGCCTCGGTCGCGGGGCTCGCCGGCGTCCTGTGCCTCTGGGCTGTGCGGCAAGCGTGGCCGCGACGGGACGACCTCGCAGGACTGTGCCTCACCGCCATAGGCGTCGTCGTCGGCTTTCCTCTGCTGACAGCACTGGCCCTGCAGGAGATGACCGCCGCGCTTGGCTCGCTCTACGTCGCGCTGCTGCCCGTGGCGACCGCGATCTGTGCTGTCCTTCGCGCGGCCGAACGTCCCCGGCTCGCTTTCTGGCTTTTCTCCTGCGTGGCGAGCGTGCTGGTGATGGGCTTTGCGCTGTCCGTCGGCTCGCTGGAGGGTACGTGGGTGGGTGATGTCGCGATGTTCGCCGCGATCGCGGTCTGCGGGCTGGGCTACGCCGAGGGCGGTCGCCTGTCGCGTCCTCTCGGCGGTTGGCAGGTGATCTGCTGGGCGCTGGGGAACCGAAACTGCTCCTTCGTTCCTCATCGTTGGCGCAGGGAGTTCGCTGGTGGGCAGCTCAGAACATGACATTCACACCAACGCCCAGACTGCGCCCGCGGCCTGGGGCTCCGATCCGGGCATCCGGGCCGTCGGGCATGTAGGGCGGAATGTAGTAGCCGTACAGGTCGTAGCGTTCGTCCAGCAGGTTGTCAGCCCACAGGTAAACCTCGGTGCCCTGGTTGCGGATGCCGATGCGCAGGTCGAGCTTGTTGTATGCCCTCAGATCGAAGGTGTTCTGCGGATCGGCCGGGCGGACGCCGACGTAGCGGTTGGTGAGCCTTGCGTTGAGCACCGGGGTGCTCAAGCCGAATGCGCCGGCGATGGGCGCTTCGTAGCTGACGGACAGTGTGCCGCCCCAGCGCGGCACCTCGGGGATGCCATTCCCCCCGGCCACGCCGCTTTCGTTGGTGGGGCCCTTGATCCTGGCGTGCGTATAGGCGAGGCCCCCGGACACGGTCCAGGCGTGATCGATTCGCCAACGGGCCTCGACCTCGAGGCCGCGGCTTTCAGTGTCGCGATTGTCCTTGCGGGTGGCCATGGTCTGGGGGTCGAACATCAACAGGTGATCGTTGCGCACGCGGTTCAGGAACACCGCAGTGTTCAGGCCGAGGCGTCCGTCTGCGCTCTCGTACTTCAAGCCCGCTTCGTAGCTGTCGACGGTGGCGGCCTTGTAGGGCTCGTCGGGTACGCCGGCGGTGAAGTTGATGCCTTCGTCGTCGAAACCACTGGTCTTGTAGCCGCGGGCGTAGACGGCATACAGATTGACTTGCTCGTTTAAGGCATGCCCGAGGGCAATGCGTCCGGTGGCGTAGCTGTCGGAGAGCCGCTGGCGATCTCGTGCCTCGCGGATGGGGCTGGTGTTGTCCGCGCTGGCTTGCCAGAAAGCGTCGTAGGTTTTTCGCTCGCGCGTGTAGCGTCCGCCGAGCGTGAGTTTGGTCGCCTCCGCGACGGGAAACGTCGCCTCGCCAAAGAGCGCCTCGGCGCGCGTCGTGAAGTCGCGGAAGGTATCGGACGCCGTCGGGTTCTCGGGGAAGAAAGTGTCGTAGGAGTCGAGACGGTTCAGTTCGCGATCGGCGCGATAGAGGTTCGCTCCGATCACCCAGAACACGGGCGAGTTCGGGGTGGAGGCGAGGCGCAGCTCGTGGTTGTAGACGTCCTCGCTGGACTGGCTGGTCCAGCTCGCGTCGGGGCGGAAACCGATCAGGCGTGTGTAGGTCCGCCCCTCGTAGATCGAGGTCGTGCCCGTATGCTCGGTGTTCGCATGGCCGCTCAGCACCGTCAGCACCGAGTTGTCGAAATGGTGAATCAGCTCCGCCGAATACCGATCGACGATCCGCCGGTTCGATTCGCTGCCTGGCGGCACGTCGGCCAGCGCAGGCTTGCCGTAGGGGTGGAGGATGTAGACCCAGTCGCGGTGCTTCAGCGTCTCCCGCCCGGCGCTGAGGTGGAGGGTCGTGGCGTCGCCGAGCTGCCACGACAGGCTGGCCCGGCCGCTTTCCTCGCGCGGCCTGGTCAGCGGTTTTCCGCTCTGGACGTTCTCGATCGGGCTGTCGATGCCGGAGTGCCGCAGGGCGACGCGCGCGGCCACGGTATCGGTCAACGGTCCGCTGACCACGCCTTCGACGAGCCGGTGGCGGTCCTGCCCGATCTCGGCGCGAACCTGCCCCTCGAACCACTGGGTGGGCCGGCGGGTGACGATGTTCACCGCCCCGGCCTCGGAGTTGCGTCCGAACAGGGTGCCCTGAGGACCTTTCAGGACTTCTACGCGCTCCACGTCGAGGACGTTCAGGGTCGCGTTGGTGGCCGACATCGGCATGCCATCGACGCTCATCACGACAGAGGTGTCGTCGCCGCTGACCTTCTGCAGGGCGCCGACGCCGCGCATGCGCAAGGTGGTGTTCGCGGCGCCCATGTTCACGACGAAATCGACGCCGGGCATCTGCCGCAGCACGTCCTCCAGATTGTGCAGCCGGCGCGCCTCTGCTTCGTCGCCGCTGATGGCGGAGACACTGAAGGGAATGTCCCTGGCCTGTTCTTCACTGCGCCGGGCACTGACGGTCACCGTACCCAGGGTCGTCGGTTCGCTGGCCATCTCGACTGCCTCGGTGGCAGTTGCCGACCAAGGCGCCCCCAGGCCAAATGCACTGGCCACAGCCAGCAACACAGGACGATGACGGAATGCTGAGGAGAATTTTGCGAGACGGGAATCAAGGCCTCCCGGAGGTTGTTTGCTCATGCTCATGGACCTTTGACATGGTTGAAGTATTCGAAGCGCTCTTCGGTTTACGGTGGGGGTTGGCGCGTGCCGCGAGATGACGCGGGCCTGGAGAGCAGGGCGGTCAGAACATGGTCGTGATTCCGACACCCATGCTGCGGCCACGGCCAGGTGCGCCGATCCGGGCGTCCGATCCACCGGGTACGTAGGGAGGGATGTAGTAGCCGTACAGGTCGTACTGCGCGTTCAGGAGGTTGTCGGCCCAGAAGTACATCTCGGTGCCGCGATGCTGGATGCCCATTCGGAGATCGAGCTTGGTGTAGGCCTTCAGATCGAAGGTGTTCTGCGGATCCGCAGGGCGTGTGCCGACATGGCGGCTGGAAAGCTGCGTGTGCAGGATGGGGGACTGCATACCGAGGAATTCCTTGAGCGTCGTGCGATACGCGATCGAAAGACTGGCGCTCCACCGGGGGACTTCGGGGACGCCGTTGCCACTGGAGACCCCGCTTGTGCTCCCGATCCTGGCGCCGCGGATTCTCGCGTCGATATAGGCCAGCCCACCCGAGATCGTCACCCCTCCGCCCGCATGCCAGACGCCTTCCACCTCCAGCCCCTTGCTTTCCGTGTCGTAGTTCTCTGTGAGCGCGGCGAAGGACTGGACGTCGTACGCCAGGAGATGGTCGTCCTTCACTCTGTTGAAGAAGAGTGCGGTGTTCAGGCCAACGCGCCTGTCGGCGCTTTCGAACTTGAGACCTGCCTCGATGCTGTCAACGGTTGCGGGAGCGTATGCGGGGTCGATCAGGCCGGCAGTGAAGTTGGTTCCCTCGTCATTGAAGCCGCCGGCCTTGTAGCCGCGCGCGTACACGCCATACAGGTTGAGTTGCTCGGTGAGTGCATGGCTGAGCGCAACGCGGCCCGTCAGGTAGTCATCCTGCAGGTCCCTGGCATCCCGAGCCTCTCGAATAGGGCTGGGATTGTCGGCATTGGCCAGCCAACGGGCGGTGTAGTCCTTTTTCTCCCAGGTATAGCGGGCACCCACGGTCAGCTTGGTCTTTTCCTGGAAGGGAAACGTCAATTCCCCGAAGATCGCCTGCGCATCGGTCTTGAACTTGCGATGAATGTCGGCGTTGTAGGGGTTCGCGGGATAGAAGTTGTCATAGGCATCACGGTTGTCTTTGCTCCGCTCGGCACGATGGAGGTTCAGTCCGGCCACCCAGAACAGCGACGCGCCGGGTCTGGAGGAAAGTCGGAGTTCCTGGTTATGGGTCCTCTCCATCCATGGCACACGCCAGCGCGCGTCGGGATGGAAGCCCAGCAGTTGCCGATAGGTACGTCCCTCATAGACGGAGCTGAGGAAATCACCCTTCGTGTCGGCGTAACCGCTGAGTACCGTCAGGACGCTGTTATCGAGTTCGTGCGTCAGCTCGGCTGTGTAGCGTTGCCCCTCTCGCCGGCTGGATTCCCCTCCGCGAGGGGCGTCGACCCATGCGCGCCGGCCATAGGGATGAAGGCCATAGATCGTGACGTCACGATTCTTCTGCTCCTCGTGTCCGGCCGTCAGGAACAGGCGTGTCCGCGCCGTCGGCTCCCATAGCAGTGAGCCGCGGACGATGTCCTCGCGGGGTTCGTTCAACGGTTTGCGGTCCCGGACGTTCGTGCGAACGCTGTCGATGCTGGAACTGCGCAGCGCCAGTCTGGCGCTGACGGTGTCCGTAAGCGGGCCGCCGATCGCGCCTTCCAGGAGCCGGTGATGGTCTTGACCGAGTTCGCCGCGAGCATAGCCTTCGAACCAGCGCGTGGGTCTGCGCGTGACCACATTGACAGCGCCTGCTTCGGAATTGCGACCGAACAGCGTGCCTTGCGGGCCCTTCAGTATCTCCACCCGATCGACATCGAGGGTGTTCAGACCGGCGTTGGCGGCAGAGAGCGGCAGACCATCCACGTTGATGACGACGGAACTGTCATCGCCACTGACTTTCTGAAGCGAACCGACGCCGCGGATGCGCAGGGTCGTGTTGCCTGCCCCCGAGTTCACGACGTAGTCGACGCCGGGTGTTTGGCGCAGCGCATCCTCTAGCGAATGGAGGCGGCGTGCCTCGGCTTCGTCGCCACTGATCGTCGAGACACTGAACGGGACGTCCCTGGCCAACTCTTCCGCCCGGCGGGCCGTGACGGTCACGATGCCAAGCGTGGCCGCTTCTTCGGTCTTCGCCGCATCCGCTTCGTTTGCCATGGCGGGCGAGGACGCTGAAACAGCAAGACTGCCCGTGAGGGCCAACAGCATGGCGCGGTGACGAGATCGGAATGCCCCGCGGCAGGAGGCTGCGGACGGGGGCGGGGCAGGGCGGACGAGGGGGCGGAGTCTGTTGTTCATGTCATGCGGAAATTGGGCTGGGAGTCGTGTGGCCTGCAGTCGGCAGGAGCACCGTGCCGGGTGTCTGCGCGCCGAGCGTCCCGGAGGGCAACGGAAGGCAGTACGGGATCTGCCTGCTGCCGAAGTCGCGCCAGATGCGTTCGGTCCTCAGGCCGAAGAGCGTTTCGGTGAGACGGGAATCGACGACGTGTCGTGGCGGACCGTCGGCCACGATCTGGCCGTCGCGCATGGCGAGCAGCCGGTCGGCGTACTGGCTGGCCTGGTTGAGGTCGTGCAGGACCATGACAATGGTCAGGCCGTGGCGGCGTTGCAGGCCCGCCAGCAGTTCGAGCAACTCGGCCTGGTGGCCCATGTCGAGGTAGGTCGTAGGCTCGTCGAGCAGGAGGATGGCGGCCTGCTGGACGAGCGTCATGGCCAGCCAGGCACGTTGCCGCTCGCCACCCGAAAGGGTGTCGAAGCTGCGATGCTGAAGGTGGTCGATGTGGGTGGCCGCCATGGCCCACTCGATGATTTCCAGGTCGTCAGCGTCGGCACCGGCGAAAAGGCCTTGATGGGGATAGCGGCCGTGGCTGACCAGTTGGCGCACGCTGATCCCGTCCGGCGCCAGCGGCGATTGAGGCAGGCTGGCGAGTCGCCGGGCAAGCGCCTTGGGTGCCCAGGTGGGGAGGGGTTTGCCGTCCAGGCAGACGCGTCCCGCGGCGGGCTTGAGCCGACCGCCCAGTGCCTTGAGCAGCGTCGACTTGCCGCAGCCGTTGGGCCCGACCAGGCAGGTGATGCCGCCTTGTTCCAGGTGCAGGTCGGATACTTCCACGACGCTGCGGGCGCCGTAGGCAAGCCGCAGGTGGGTGGCGTGCAGGGTCATGATTGCATGCCCGGTCTGCGCAGCAGGAGCAGCAGGAAGACCGGGATTCCGATGAGGGTGGTGAGGGCGCCCACGGGCAATTCCAGCGGGCTGATGAGGGTGCGGGCGACGATGTCGGCCGCCAGCGTCAGCAAGGCGCCGGCGAGCAAACTCACAATCAGCAGTCGCCCCACGTCGGCGCCGACCAGCAGCCGCGCAAGGTGCGGCACGACCAGGCCGATGAAGCCGATGGGACCCGCCACTGCGGTCGCACTGGCGGCCAGAATGACGGCGACGGCGATGGCGATCAGCCGCCAGCGCAGCACATGCAGGCCCAATCCGCGGACGAGCGCATCGTCGAAGCGCAGCAAGGACAGCGGGCGAAGTAGTGCGAGCGAGGCGACGAGGCCGAGCACGCTCCAGGGCAGAAGAACCTGCAGGTGGACGAAGTCTCGCCCGTAGAGGCTGCCCGCCAGCCAGATCAGGGCGATCTCGGTGCGGGCGCCGCCCCAGGCGACGACCACCCACATCACCAGGGCATGGAGCACGGCGCCGACGGCCACGCCGTTGAGCGCCAGGTGGGCGGGGCTCATGCGCGTACGCCAAGACAGGCCGAGCACAAGCGCCGCACTGCCGAGCCCTCCGATCAGGGCGGCGAGGGGCAGCCAGATCAGCATCCGGGGAGGCTCGCTGCCCTGCATCAGGCCGATGGTGATCAGATCCGCCAGAAGCAGCACGGTCACGACCGCGAGGCTGGCTCCGCTCGAGATGCCGATCACGCCGGGATCGGCCAGTGGGTTGCGGATGACCGCCTGGAGGATCAATCCCGCAGCCGCGAAATGGAGCCCGACCAACATGGCGAGCAGCGTGCGCGGCAGACGCAGGTTCCACAGCAGGTTGTCCGCCAGCGTTGTTCCACTACTGGAGAGCAGGGCCTGCGCTACCTGTTGTGGGCTCAAGCGCACTGACCCGGAAAGCAGGGAAACGAAGAAAAGTCCGACGAGCAGTGTCGCCAGCAGCAGGGCCACGAGGGGGAAGCGATCGCGCACGGTCGTCGTGTGTCGCCTATCGCCGGCCGGTCGAAAGGGGAGGGTGGTGGGAAGGGGGGCCGACATCTCAGCTACCCCGCTTGTTGATCAGGTGCACGAGCAGCGGCCCGCCCAGCAGTACGCACAGGATGCCGACCGGCACTTCCTGCCATTTGGCGATCAGGTCGGTCGTGCAGACCAGGCTGGCACCGACCAGTGCCGAGAGCGGCAGCAGGCGTGCGTGACCGAGGGTGCCGCCGCGTTGCCCAAGGCCGAAGCGTACAATGTGCGGCGATACCAGGCCGATGAACGCGATCGGCCCCGTGGCCGCCACCGTGGCTGCGGTCAGGATCACCGCGGCCAGACCCAGCATCAGGCGCCAGCGCTGGACGCGCAGGCCAAGGGAGGCGAGCACCGCATCGTCGAGCGACAGCAGGTCGAGGATGCGCGCGAGTCCGATGCCCAGTCCCAGGCCCAGCAGTGCCCAGGGCCAGAGCAGATGCACATGTTGCCAGGTACGGTTGGCCAGGCTGCCGGTGAGCCAGTAGTAAATGCCGTTGGCCTCGACCTTGGACGACACCAGCAGCACGATGATCGCGGCGGCAAAGAACAGGTTGACGCTCATGCCGGTCAGCGTCAGATACAGGGGCTCCAGGCGCATGCGGTAGCTGATGCCGAAGGTCAGCAGCGCCGCGCACAGGCCGCCAATGGTTCCCCAGGCAAGCATCACTGGGGCGGTGAGGTCGAACAGCGTCATGCACACCACCATGGCGAACGCGGATCCGGCGGTCACGCCCATCAGGCTGGGCTCGCCCAGCGGGTTGCGTGTGATCGACTGGACGATGGCACCGGCCATGCCCAGTCCGGCGCCCGCCAGCAGGCCGGTGAGCAGGCGCGGCAGGCGCAGCTCATGGATGATGAAGGCCCTGTCCGACGCTCCACCGAAGAGCAGCACCTGCGTCAGGGCGCCGAAGGGTATGGGGTAATCCCCGAACCCGAGCGCACCGACTGTCGCCAGACCGAGCAACAGGATGCACGCCGCGCACAGCACGAATACGCCGGCGGAGCTCGTTCCGCTTGGCCTGCTCTGGGGTATCCCAAGTTCCATTGCCGGTCAGCGTGCGAATGTCATCGGACGGGCGTGGGCCTCCTCGGGGATGTCGTCCGGCGCTGGGAAACGATCGGGATAGAGCAGATGCGCCATCTCCCGCAGCACCATGTCCCGTGCCAGCGGGCCGTGCGCCATGACGTACTGGTCGCCCACCCGCCAGGCGCGTCCGCTCTTCACCGCCTTGAGCCGTGCCCAGGCAGGGTGTCCGGCGAAGCGTCCATCGTCCCCCTTGAAGGCGATGATCACATCCGGGTCGAGGCGAAGCAGGGCTTCCATGGTGATGGCGCTGGAGTCGGGCGATTTCAGCTGCGGCGTCGGCGTGTCGCCATGGACGTTCTCGGCGCCCAGGCGGCCCATGATGTGAGTGGTGAGGTAATGGTTGTAGAAGGCATAGGGCACCTCGGCCCACACCCACAGGAACACTACGCTCACCCCGCCCGGCGCCTGACTGGCGTACTCATCGAGGCGGGCCAGGAAGTCCGCATTCAGCGCCGCGCCCCTGTCTTCCTCGCCCAGTGCCCGCGTGGTGCGCTCGACGGCGCTCAGGGAATCGTCGAGCGTGACCAGATCGAAGGCAAGAAAGGCGCCCGACTCCTCGATCTTCTTCTCGAAGGGCTCGGTATAGGTGCGCAACCCGATGATGAGGTCGGGCGCCAGCTTGGCGAGCAGTTCGAGGTTGGTCTGGTGTACTTCGCCGAGGTTGACGGTGCCCGCGGTCGCGTTGCCGAGAAAGGCCGACTGCTTGTCGTTCAGCGTCGACAGGCCATCGACCTTGCGTCCCAGGGACGTGAGCACATCGGCACCGAAGGTCGAGATCGAAGCGACCGAGGCCGGCCGGCGTTCGATCACCACCGACTTGTTGCGATCGTCGACGACGGTGCGGGGATAGTCCTGCGCGTGGATCGCGCCTGCATTCAGGGCGAGGAGGGCGAGAACGGTGGACGTGAGTGGGCGAAGCGACTGCATGCGGCGTGCCTTCGATAGTGTCATTCGAGACACGAGTATTCGCGATGCCGCGCGGCCCCACTACCCGGATCGGCAGCGATTCTCGTACCCGAACACCTTCCGATACGGGTAGCCGGCCCGGCCCCTGTCGCCCTAAGGTTCGCTGACCCTTAGAAACCCGAAACGAGCTTATGGACACGGAACGGGATCGCGCCGACACCTGGCGTTTGTTGCTCGCGCTCATCGGAGGCCGACGTCGGGCCCTGTTGGCGGCACTATCGGTGACGCTGCTGGCCGTGATGCTTGAGCTGGTGCCGTTCTGGCTGTTGTACCGGGCCATCGATACGCTGATCGGCGCGCCGCAGGCGACGGCGTCGGTGCTCATGACGCTCGCGGCGTGGCTCGCGGCGGCTTTGGCCCTCAAGTACCTCGCCTATGGCATCGCCTACCTGATCAGCCATCACGCGGCCTACGCGATCATGGCGGCGACCCGGCGGCGGCTGGTGAGCCACTTGGCGCTGGCGCCGCTCTCCTGGGTGAACGAGCAAGGCTCCGGCGCCCTGAAGCAATCGGTCATCCAGGACGTCGAGCGGATGGAGGCCTTTCTTGCCCACCACACGGTGGAGGTGACGTCCGCCGTGCTCGCACCGTTGTGCGTGACCGCCTTGCTGCTGTGGGTGGACTGGCGCCTGGCCCTGGCCGTGCTGGCGATCGGGCCGCTGGCCTTGGCGGGTGTGGCGGTCTTCATGCCAGGCTCGCGTCGGGACCACGATTGCTACAACCGCGCCACCGCCGATCTGAACAACGTGACGGTCGAAACCCTGCGCAACATGCCGGTCATGAAAGTCTTCTGTCGCACCGCGTCGGGCTTTCGCCTGCTTCAGGCGCGCCTGCACGACTACTATCGACTCACCGAGCGCATCACCCGGCGCACGGTGCCGGGCTGGTCGCTGTTCACCAGCGTGCTCGGCGCGCACATGCTGCTGGTGTTGCCGCTCGGTGCTTGGTCGCATGCACGCGGCGAGGTCGGTGCCGCCGAGGTCGCACTTGCCGTCATGCTGGGTGCGGGCGTGTTCCGGCCGATGCTGAAGGTCAGCCGCTTCTTCATGGAGATGCCGGAGGTGTTCGCCGGGCTGCGTCGCCTGGCACCTATCCTCGCGATCGAGCGGACCCCACGCTTGTCGAAGGCGAACATCGTGTCGCCGGCCGACGTCGTGCTGACGCAGGTCTGTTTCGCCTATCGCGCGAGACCGGTGCTGAAAGCGGTGAGCCTGCACCTGTCGCCAGGCAGCTTCAATGTACTGCTCGGCCCCTCGGGATCGGGCAAGAGTACCGTCGCGCAGATGGTGGCCGGTTTGCTCGTGCCGCAATCCGGCGAGGCCACCATCAACGGCCGGCCGATCGCCGATCTGGACGATGCCGAACGCGCCAGCCTGATCGCCCTGGCCGCCCAGGAGGTCTTCCTGTTCAGTGGCACGATACGTGACAACCTTCTCCTGGCCTGTCCCGGTACCAGCGAGGTGGCGCTGCGCAAGGCGCTGCGGGTGGCGCAGGCCGAAGCGCTGATCGCCGGCCTGCCGGCCGGGTACGACACCGAGGTCAGGGAGTTGGGTTCGCGCCTGTCGGGCGGCGAGCGCCAGCGCATCGCGGTGGCCCGGGCGCTGCTCGCCGACACGCCGGTGCTGGTGCTCGACGAAGCCACTGCCTTCGCCGACAGCATCACGCAGCGGGCATTCTTCCACGCCCTGCGCGCGGAGTACCCGGACAAGACGCTGCTGGTGGTGGCGCACCGGCTCTACGGCATTCAGCGTGCCGACCAGATCCTCGTCCTGGAGCAAGGGGTGCTCAGCGCTCGCGGGACGCATGCGCAGCTTGTGGGCGAGAGTGAGTACTACCGGTCCCTATGGCGATACGAGGCATTGAACGACGAATGGGCACTGGCCGCCGCCTCCGATCGCTCCCGGGAAACGGCGACGCATCCATTGGCGGGTGGGAGCAAGGAAGCGTGGCGCGGTCTGGCGATTCCGTGAGGGGCGGTACATGGACGACACGGTGAATGTCTGGCAAAGCATGCGGCGGATCGTTGCCCGAAGCGGTGCATCGCCCGGCAGCTTCCAACTCGGCCTGGCGCTGCGCGTCCTCGAGCGTTGCTGCGAGGTGCTGCCTTATCTGCTTTGCTACCTGTGGCTGCTCGATGCACTGGGTGAGTCCTCGGGCGGGCTTGCCTGGGTTGGCGATCCGCGATGGCTCGCCGCCGCGCTGCTGGGGGTGTTCGCCGTGCAGTGGCTGTTGGCGTTTCACGGACAGCGGCTGTGCTTTCTGGGCAGCTACCGGATCATCGGCGGCTATCGCGAGCGTCTGCTGGACCGGGTGCGGGAGATGCCGATCGGCATCCTGCGCAACAGGCAGGTCGGGCACTTGACCGACTTGCTGACGGACGACATCCATCGTGTCGAATCGATCTTCACGCACGTCTCAGCCGATTTCGTCGCGGCGCTCGGCATCGCCGCGACGACCCTCCTGCTGCTGGCCGGATTTGACTGGCGCCTGGCGCTCGCCCTGATGGCCATGACCCCGGTGGCCTTGCTGGCGCTGACCGTCAGCCGCAGCCTGTTCGAACGAGCCGGCCTGCGCAAGCACGCGTGCTACAAGGAAGCCGCCGCGATGCTGGTGGAGTTCATCGGCGGCTTGCAGACCTTGCGGCTCCATGACCGTTCGGCAGCCTGGCTGTCGAAGCTGAATACGGCGTTCGCCGACTTGCAGCGGCTCAGCCTCGGCATCGAGAAGTGGGGAGGCGGGCCGGTCATGCTCTATCGGCTGCTGGTGGAGAGCGGGCTGGTCGTTCTCTTCCTGGCCGGCGCATGGCTGGCGCTGTCCACGCCGCAGGCGCCGCTCGGCTGGCTCGTACTCTTCCTGCTCGCCTACAAGTTCCTCGGGCCGCTGCTGGAGGCGGCGGAATACCTGGTCATGCTTCGCCATGCCTGCCAGAGCGAGATCAAGCTGGAGGAGTTGTGGTCGGCACCGCGGCTGCCGGAACCCGAGCAAGCGGCAAAGCCTGCGGGTACGGACGTACGGTTCGAGCAGGTCTCCTTCGCCTACGGGGATCAGCCCGCACTGCACGGCATCAGCTTAACGGTACCCGAACGCAGCGTGACGGCCATCGTCGGCCCCTTGGGCGCGGGCAAGAGCACCTTGCTGCATCTGCTGGCACGTTTCCACGACCCCGACCGGGGGGCAGTGCGGATCGGTGGCCTCGACCTGCGCGACATCGGTTCGGACGGTCTCCACGATCTGGTCAGCGTGGTCTTCCAGCACGTGCAGTTGTTCGACGGCACCATCCTGGAGAACGTCCGCGCCGGACGCGAGCATGCCAGCGACGAAGAGGTGTTCGCCGCCTGCCGGGCCGCCGATTGCCACGCCTTCATCAGCGGACTGCCCGATGGCTACCGGACGCGCGTGGGGGAAGGGGGCTTGAGCCTGTCCGGCGGCGAGCGCCAGCGCCTCTCGATCGCCCGCGCCTTGCTCAAGGACGCTCCCCTGTTGTTGCTGGATGAAGTCACGGCGGCCGTCGACCCGGAATCGCAGTTCGCCATCCAGACGGCCGTGAGCAGGTTGGCCGCCCACCGCACCGTCATCATGGTCGCGCATCGCCTGAGCACCGTCCGCAACGCAGATCAGATCATCGTCCTGCGCGAGGGACGCATTGCCGATGTCGGTACACATGAGCAACTCCTTGGCCGCAGTGGCCTGTATGCCGACATGTGGGCCGCCCAAGGGTCTCTGAGGGAGGCGGCATGAGGTGTTGGGCCGGAGCAGCCTCGCTTGGCCCGTCAGCGCCGGAGTCCAGGCGCGTCGATGACGACGGCGCAGGTTAGCTCGCCGAGGCGTTTATGGGGTGCCGGGACTACCACGTAGCCTTCGATGTCCCGGGGATCGCCGAACGGCCGCTCGACTTCCGCGGCAACGATCCTCTCCCCGGCGTGGTTGATATGCTCCTAGATGCGCCATTCGACCACGAAGATGCCTTCGGCGCTCACTCTCACCAGATCAGCCGTCCGCCGTTAAGGTCCGCGCATTCTGCTCGGGAGCGCGATAGTGCCTGCGGATGGTGCGAGGCCTGAGCACCTGCAGTTTCCTGACTTCGCCGCAGGCAACAGGCTGGCCCGCGGCATCGATGATCCGCACTTCGTCGTCCGGGCACAGGGGATGCCCCTGGGCGTTCAGGATCACGTCCCGCGGATCGTCCAGTCGGGTATAGCAGAGCAACCCCTCCGCCATGCCAAACACTTGTTGCAGCCGACAACCGAGCGCCGGCCCGATCCGGCCTGGTCTGGTTCGAGCGCCCTACCCACCTCGAGCAGGCGCAGGCTCGAAGTGTTGCTGCGGTCCCACTTGCGCCCGTCGTCCCAGAGCTATGCCCCGAGGGGGTACGTATATGCTGCACGATTGACCATTGTGGATGCGCGGAGGTGTTTGCCCGATTTTGGGGTTCCGGAACTATCGCACGTTGGCGCGCGGTTGTTCGAGCGCACGTCTCGAGGCGTGCAACTGACCTGGGCAGGAAAAGTGTTCAGCGAGGATGCGCGTCGTATCCTCTTGGTGATTGAACAGACCAAGGGGAACGTCCGAGCCGCGGCCGCGGGCTTCCATGGTCGGCTGCGAATCGCGCTGTCCGATGGGATTGCCCAGGCACGCTTGACGGCGTTGCTGGCGTTGTGCCGGGAAGAAGAACTGGATATCGAGATCCGACTGTTCGAAATGCCATTGTCGCAACAGCTGAAAGGGTTGAAGAACGATCTCTACGATGCAGGCTTCACGTTGTTCGACGGCCTCAAGGCGGGCGTTGTCGCCCAACCGGCCTGGCAGGATCCGATCGTGGTGGCGATACCTCCGAGGCATCCTTTGCTTGCACACAAGCGCGTCGCACTCAGGGAAGTATTGAACTTTCCGCTGGTACTCTGCAATCCCGAGACGTGCGCAGGGTGCAACCAGCAGTTGGAACGACTGTTGCGTTCCATAGAAGATGCCCAACCGCAGGTCGCGGAGTGCGTCTCGCCCACCGATTTGATGTTGACGTTGGTGGCGGCAGGTTACGGCGTCGGGTTCTCCAATGCAGCGTACGTCGCCACCTGTCGGCATCCAGAAGTGGTTGTGCGTCCATTGGCCGGTCGAAACCTAGCGCTCACCACGTTCTTGCTTCGTTCCAATGCAGCACCTTCCGAGCAACTGTCCCGCTTCATGGAGCGGGTGGTTCGAATAGGATCCAAACCGGCGATTCTGGAGAATTGATTTCAGGCGATCTGGGAAGGACCCGCTGCCTGTCGCCCACCGTGGGCTTGGAAATTCCGTTCGCTTGCCCTCGGGACTCGTGCATGCTAAAAAGTCCTTGCCAGCGAGAGTGATTCGTATTCTCACTAAATCAAGGATAGCCATGAACCCGGTAATCACCAAGGAGCGTGCCAACGACTCCTTCGACGCAGCGCCATTGCAGCCTGACCATCTGACCGTCACGCTTCAGCCCGGGCTGATGGTTTGCCATACCTTCGCCGAGTCCCTTGATGCGGTGAGCAGCGTGAAGACGTTTCCAGGAGACTGCGAGTTCATTCACCTGAACTGCCAGTTGGATGGAAACTTCGAGGGTTGCGTGGGTGGGCGTCGCATGGCCTACTCGAAGGGCGACATCACGCTCGGCTATTCTGCCGGCGAGTGCTTCACGGTGCAGCATTGCCCGAGGTTTCGAAACTTGGCGGTGATGGTTACGCCACAGGTCCTCGGCGAACTGGCAGGTCATGACCTTCCTCCAGCATTGGGCGAGGGGCGTGACTTGGGATTCTTCGTCCGCTGTGCCGGGACTTGCCGCAAGACGGTACGATCCGCTCTGAATATCACATCCCTGCTGGCCGAGACTCCGCGCCAGCGTCTGTTGCTGCACGCTGCAACGCTCGACTTTCTGCATTGGCACCTTTCAGCGTTTCTCGGCTATGACGAAGGAAAACCGCTAACGCCACGCGAGCACCGGCAACTGGAAGAAGCGAGGGACCTCTTGATGAAGGATCTGAGCGCACCCCCGACCATTGCGGAACTGGCCCGTGCGGTCGGAATGAACCAGTGCAAACTGAAAGCGGGCTTCAAGAAGCTGTTCGGCAGCAGCATCTATGCACTGTTTCAGGAAGAGAGGATGAACCGGGCGCAAGAATTGCTGCAACTTCACAACGTGACCGAAACTGCGGTAATCCTCGGGTACACGAACATCAGTCACTTCAGTTCGGCCTTTCAGAAGCAATTCGGTTTTCTGCCAAGCCGGGTTCGTCAGCAAACATTTGGGGGCCTTCCCGCGAGGCAGTTCGACGCTGCATGAGCCTGCGCCGTGCCGCGGTCTCACGTCACGACGTCACATTCTCCGCTGAGGGCATCTGATCGTCGCTCACCAGATCCGGGAGCCTGCCCAACACGGGTGCTCGCAGCGGACGAAGGAACTGCCACAGCCACGGTCACCTTCAAAGATCCCCTCAACGCTGCGAGGGGTTCTTCGACGGTGACCGTTTTGATGCAGCGTTGTCCTTGGCCATGGCGAGCGCCCGCGCTTCTTCCTTTGCTTGCCTCGACCCGGCGCCTTCTTGATCAGACCGCCTTCCTGCAGCTGGCTCTTTACCCAGCTATCGCTGCGGCTGCCGCCGTCGCGCCGATACCAGGCATAGAAGTGCTTCGTGCTCCAGCCCAAGTGCCGGTGCTTTTACTGATTCACACAGCGCTACCACCTCATCGACCGGGGCACGCCGGTGCGGCACCTAGGTCAGGCGCAGGTCGATCAACCCCCAGTCTCGCTTCCTCGTAGCGGTCGATGTAGCGCTTAGACGTCTGCCTCCAGCAATCGCGCTGCTTCCTCCTGGCGGAGGAGACCCTCCTGCCAGCCTGAATACGTCTCTTCGAACCGCATCGCTCGGATCTCCTGTAGCAATTCCGTTCGTCTGATCGCCACCTCCCGGGTGAGCAATGAAACCAGACAGATCACGCGCTACAAGTCCGGACAGGTTATGTTCTCCCAACAAACTCCGGGCTAGGTGTTGCCAGCCGCAGACCTACCGGCGGTGGGGTACCCCGATGGGGCGCAAGACGGTGGCGTTCGCAGCCACTTCAAACAGCGCAGAGTGATCTTCGTCAGCTGCGGCGTCCTTGAGGGCCGTCATGTGTGCGCTTGGGTGCAACCAACCGCGAACGTGGGGTTGAACTTACGAGAGGGGGCTCCCTGTCCGCCATGCTGGACGGTACAGGGAGCGTCGGTTCTGGCACGACAACCGACAGATATGCCTGAACGGTGTGCGTTCGTAGAGAAGAACGGGTAAGTCTAGTTGATCCACACTTGGTGGTCGGCGTGGTCCTGCAATACGCTCCGGCTACGTCCGTACGATGCCGGTGCTAGGCAGGTAATGTAGCGGATGCCCCTGGCGGGTTAGAAGGCATGTCTGATGCCTGCGACCAGGTTTCTGCTGTCCTTGCCAAGCAGCGGCACACCGTTGGCGGTCGCGCTGGCGATACGGCCGAGGTTGGTGTTGCGCCCGTTGTCAATGTGCAGGTATCCGGTGTAGAGCTGGGTACGACGGGACAGCGTGTGGACGTAGGTTACGTTCCACGCATCGATGTCGAAGCTGCTGCCGCGGTCGGAGTCGAGTCGTCCCCACGCTGCATGCACACTTCCGCTGCTGCTGACCGGTACGATGCCGCCGAACTGGTAGATGACGTCCGTGTCGCCGTCGTTTCGTGCGTCCTTGACCTGTTGGTAGCTTCCCATCACCTTCGCAACGCCGAAGTCGTAAGCGGCTCCGATGAACCAGTCCCGTTGGTCGCTGGCATCCCGACCGCCCTCCTTTTGTTGATAGATCAGGCTTGCAGCGAGCGGTCCGCTGGCATAGCTCACGCCGATGCCTGCGACGTCGTTACGACGACGGTCGCCTTGCTGACCGGCTTCGCCGAAACCGTAGATTGCATTTACCTCAAAGCCTCCGAGCTTGGGCGATTTGTAGTTGATCGAATTATTGATTCGCGACTGATTGCCCGCGCGAATCATCGCATTGGCCGCGCCCGAAAGCTGTGACAGGACCGAGAAGTCGCCAGCCGCAGCCATTGCGCTGTACGGCGACACGAAGAATCCGGGTGCGTATTGCCGGCCGAGTCCGAGAAAACCCCAGCGGTCATTTTGCAGCCCGATGTAGCTTTGTCGCGTGTTACCAATGTCGGCGCTGACGTCGATGACCAATCCATACTCAAGTGCGAACACAGCCTTGGTACCGTTGCCAAGGTCTTCCGATCCACGAAAGCCCAGGCGCGATGCATTGAAGCTACCACTACGTACCTGGGTGACCTTGTTCGGCCCCATGGCGCCATATGCAAGGCTCGCATCTACGATGCCATAAACCGTGACATTCGATTGCGCGGTCGCGGTTGCGGAAACCAACCCGCAGATAGAGAGTACGGCGATCTTGTTTTTCATGAGTGTCTCCCGATAAATACAATTGATCGATTGGAATGCGCTGATCCCAGGTTCACGTTCCCGACCTCCAGACCCGTAAAGGGACGCGGAAGCTGGAATCCAGGGGAGTTCCGCGTGGCTGTGCGCCAAAGCACGTCGGTCGCGCTCGCCAGTTGTGTGTCATTGCTCCTCCTTGGTGGACGTGACGGCGCGAGGCCTGCACCGTCGGCCTGTCTTGGCAGGCGTCACGTCGGGTCAGTATCCCCTGTCGATTGCGTTGCTAGAAATGCAAAACTGGAAGTGATTAATGCGAAGTACGCACCACCGGAGGCGTCCCGAATGTCTGGCGTGGCGGTCCGGTGCGGCGCCACGCTGACAGGCCGGCTCAGGCTGCTTCGGCCGAACCTTCGAGCGGGATGTGCACGCGACCTTGAAAGAGGCGTCTTGCGGTTCGGACGAGGCCGG
The DNA here is from genome assembly GCA_046295975.1 of Rhodocyclaceae bacterium. Classification (GTDB taxonomy): domain Bacteria; phylum Pseudomonadota; class Gammaproteobacteria; order Burkholderiales; family Rhodocyclaceae; genus UBA2357. The sequence continues at coordinate 21,951 of JBKBMG010000042.1, read as the reverse complement.
CGGAGACGAAGGCCGGGTTGTCAAGCGTTGACTCCGGTGCCGATTTCATCCGTATGTCGAGTGTTCCTGCCGGTTGCTCGATGGTCACCAGTGTCGGGTCATCCGCGCGTGGTCGTGCCACTCGATGCACGACCGTGCCGGGGGTGCTGGCGGCAGCGGCGAGGCACAGGGCGCCGGTGACGGCGTAGGCTGAATGGCAGTTCCAGGGCGTGAAGTAGCGTGAGGCGATGACGCCGCCGGAGCGGGGCGGCGCGACGAGCGCGATCTTTGGCAGCACCTTGTCGCGGGCGTCGCCGAGTCCGGCGGCGAGTGCGGTCTGCAGCCGGATCGATTCGAGACGCGCCTTGAGCACGTCGTCGGCATCGAGTTCGCGCTTGGTCTCGTAACCGGACTTGCCGAGTGCTTCGGCGGGTACGAAGACGAGCGGGGTGGAGAAGTCAACGCAGGACACCTCGACACCGTCGATTCGGTCGATGCGGTTTCCTGTCGGAAACAGTTTGCCTGTCTTGGCGCCAGCGGCGTCCAGGAAGTTGAGCAGGATCGGAGCGCCACTGCCGGGCACGCCATCGATGCGCGCCGTCCCCTCGTAGGTGAGTGCTCCGCGTGGGGTCTGCACGACGGCTTCGACGATCTTGCCAGTGTTGATGTTGAGGATGCGCAGAGTGGTGATCGGGTCGCCAGCGGGCACCAGACCGTTCTCGATGGCGAAAGGGCCGACGCCGGACAGCATGTTGCCGCAGTTGGGTGTGGTGTCCACCGAGGCCGTTTCCACGGACACCTGGGCGAAGAGGTAGGCGACATCGATGCCGGGCACGGTCGAGCGGCTCACGATGACCACCTTGCTGGTGAGCGTATCGCCCCCACCAATACCGTCGATCTGGCGCGCATGCGGCGAACCCATCGCCAATAGCAGCATGCGGTCGCGCTCGCCCGGGTCGGCGGGCAGGTCTGCGGCGTGGAAGTACGGACCCTTGGAGGTACCGCCTCGCATCAGGGTGCAGGGAATGCTGAGCAACATGACAAGATCCTCGAATGCGACTGGGAATCGCGATTCTGGGACCATGTGTTCGATCCAGGAAGTGAATAAATAGTCTTATTTATTGCGTTATGAGCATTTATCTAGGGTTTCGCCGGCCGTCACTGCAGTCAGACGGGGAGGATGTCAGCAGCTTGATCGTCGTTGTCATTCTGCATTGTGAGCGGTCGCTGTCACTTCGCATCGGCCTTGACCGGATTGGGCTGTCGCCGCTCGATCGCCCACTTCAGCAGCGCCGCGCTGCGGTAGATACCGTGGGCGAACTTTCCGTAAGGCAGGGTGAGGAAGAGTGCCATCACTACGCCCAGATGTACCGCCAGGAGAAAGCCCATTGCCCCCGTATCGCGGCCGGCCAGAAGGATCAGGCCGGTAAGGCTGGTGAGAAAGAGCAGTGCGAGGAAGCCGAGATCCATGGGCTTTTGTGCCGCGTCGCCGTGCAGTGGGTGGCGCAGGAGGTTGAGTCGGAGCAGACCTGCCGGCCCAATCAGCAGCCCGATCCCGCCCACGGTGCCAAGTACCACCGGCAGGCTCGTGAGGGGATAGGGCGCCGCCCAGTCGAGAACGTAGTGGTAGAGCGTGGCCACGCAGGTGGCTGCGAAGCACAGCATGAAGCCGTAAAAGGTCAGGTGGTGGTAACGGCGGCGGGTAAGCGTGAAGGCGTCGTCCTCGTTGTTGCAGCCGGCACCGTGGCCGCCGTCGAGATACGTCAGGCGTAGCACGTTCTTCGTTGCTTCCATGACGGCTGCCGCGTTCGACCGGCCGGCCGAGACTTCGCGCCAGAATCGGGTCACGCCGATTCCGAGGGCCAGCATGGCGAACAGGAACACCGGCGCGAACATCGAGACCAGCAGGTTGTGGGGAAAGATGGAATAGAAGTCGCCGGACATTGGTGCATGGAAGAGGCTTCCCTGTTGCATTAGGGCGAGCACGAGGAAAAGCGCCAGCCCGGTGGCCAGGGCAAGGGCGACGGTCACGCCGTTGTTGCGGTATAGCCTGCCCAGCCCGGTCGGCCAGGCGAAATCCGAGTAGGTGCGTCCGCGCAGTGTTGCCATCGCTTGCGGCACATTCACGGCGAACTCGTGTGGGGGCGCGTACTGGCACGCGTGCAGGCAGGCGCCGCAGTTGTGGCAGAGGTTGGCGAGGTAGTGGGTGTCGGCGCGGTCGAAGACCAGTCGGCGCGTCATGGCCGGGAACACCGCGCAGAAGCCTTCGCAGTAGCGGCAGGCGTTGCAGATCTGCAGGATGCGGCCGACCTCGGCCTCTTCGACGGCGGGAGTGCGCCTCGCGGCCAGTTCGATGGCTTCGCGCGCCAAGGCGTCAAGCGGCTGCATGGTGTGCTCCTCGCGTCAATGCGGCCGCGGCGGCTTCCCGCCCTGCGATGCGGCCGAAGGTGGTGCCGATGGTCATGCCGACGCCGGCGGTGTAGCCCTTGCCGAGCACGTTGCCGGCCATCATCTCGCCGGCGACGAAGAGATTGCCGCTGGGTTCGCCAGCGAAATGCGCCGCTGCCCGCTCGTTTACCCGCAGCCCGAGGTAGGTAAAGGTGATACCGGGTTTCAGCGCGTAGCCGTGGAAGGGTGGGGTGTCGAGCGGCAGGGCCCAGTGGGTCTTGGGTGGTACGAGTCCCTCGGTGTGGCAGTCGTCGAGTTCCGTGTGATCGAAGCGACCGACCCGGCAGGCGGCGTTGTAGTCACGCACCGTATGCGCGAGCGCGGCTTCGTCGAGGCCCAGCTTGCAAGCCAGATCTTCCAGGGTGTCGGCCTGTGCCCCGGGAAACACCGGTGGCATGAAGCGTCCGGCGGCCTTGGCGTCGATGATGGAATAGCCGACCTGGCCCGGTTGCTGTGCCACCAGCCGTCCCCAGATGGCGTAGCGCTTGGGCCAGAAATCCTCGCCTTCGTCGTAGAAGCGCCGGGCGTGGCGGTTTACCACGATACCCAGTGACACGCAGTCGATGCGCGTGCAGATTCCGCCGTCGTAGAGGGGGGCGCGGGCGTCCACCGCCACGCAGTGTGACTGGGAGGGGTCGCCGACCATGTCGGCGCCCGCGTCCATCATGAATTTCAGCAGTACCCCGCGGTTGAAGCGGGTGCCACGGATGGCGAAGTTGTCGGCCGGCCATTCGCCGTCGGCATTCCGGCCCCAGGCTTCGCGCAGCCACTCGCGATTGGACTCGAAACCGCCGGCCGCCAGCACGCAGGCGCGGGCTGCGATGCGCTCCTCGCCGATCCAGGCGGCGCGGAATTCGCCTTCCGCGAGCTCCAGCCGGTCCACGGGCACTTCGTAGCGGATGCGTACCCCGAGCCGCTCGGCGCTGCGGTAGTAGGCGTTCACGAGCGCCTTACCACCGCCCATGAAGAAGGCATTGGTGCGCGACAGGTGCAGGGTGCCCGACAGCGATGGCTGGAAGTGCACACCGTGGCGCCGCATCCAGTCGCGGCATTTCGCGGACTCGCGGATCGCGAGACGGGCCAATTTCTCGTTGGTGAGGCCGCCGGTGACCTTGAGAAGATCCTGCCAGAACTCCTCCTCCGGATAGGCGTCGGTCAGCACGTCCTGAGGCGCGTCGTGCATGCAGCGCAGGTTGCGGGTGTGGCTGGAGTTGCCGCCGCGCCACGCGCGCGGGGCGGCCTCGAGGAGGAGCACCGTGGCACCCGCTTCGCGCGCCGTCAGTGCCGCGCACAGGGCGGCGTTGCCACCGCCAATCACCAGCACGTCGGGGGGGCGGATGTTGCGTCATTCATGTCGTGCGCTCCTGTGGTCGGTAACCTTGCGGTCCGCAGGCGCACTATCGTGCGTTCGGCGTGCGCCGCCCTAAGCCGAGGACAGATCGCCCCATCTCGAGTCGAGATGGGCTACGCCGAGCCACCGACCGTCATCGACGAGCTGACGCACAAGCCGTGTGAGCACGCCCCGGGTGGCCAGGGCGGCCGGGGAGAGCTCGTCGTCCGACAGGCTGCACAGGAGATTCGCACGTGAGGAGCCTGCATCTTCGATTTCGCTCCATGCGAGCGCGGCGGCGGGCTCTGGCCGGCGGGCGAGGGCGGACCACGGCTGCAGGGTCGCCGCCATGCCGGTGGCGACCACATCCATCAACACTGAGAGCGAATCGATCTCGGCAACAACTTCCGGGTGTGTACCGAGTGCCCTGAACGCGGTGTCGATCACGCGGCGCAGCCCTGGCGATGGGTCGGCAGCACCAGCGGCTGCCGGGCAAGCTCGGAGAGTCGGGTGGGCATCGGCGACGGCTGCGCGGTCGACGCGCAGATGAAGAAGAGACGCTCTTCGAGCAGCGGCTGGACGCTCCAGCGGCGAGCCTCGTCCACGCCGAAAAGCACCGCGAGGTCGAGTTCGCGGCCGTTGAGCATGGCGCCAAGATGGCCCGACATGCCTTCCACCAAGTGCATGCGGATATCCGGGTACTGCTCGCGCATTGCCTCGATCAGCGGGTAGCCGAGCACGCCGGCGGTGGTGGACGCCAAGCCCACGCTCACTTGGCCGGAGAGCCGGGCATGGCGCGCCGCCGAGGCTGCGCCATCCGCATGGCGCAGGGCGAGCCGGGCGTGAGAGAGGAAGGCGAGCCCGGCGTCGGTCGGTGTCACACCGGTGCCGGTGCGTTGCAGCAGACGGGCAGAGAGCTCGCCCTCGAGCCGCTGGATCTGCTGGCTCACTGCGGACTGTGCAATGCCGAGGTCGAGCGCGGCCTGACTGATGCTGCCGAGCTCGACCGTACGGACGAAATAGCGAAGCTGCCTGAGCTCCATCCCTGCCACCTCCCTGCGCGGCGATCGCGCTGGGCGAGTCGCCTAGTTGTTGCTCAGTACCGCGACAGCGGTGAGTTCGTCCCCGGGGGCGCCTGGGGACTCGGAGGCACCGTCCTCCGGCGATCCATACACCGGTTCGGTGAGAGCCGGACGGTCCGGTGCCAGCACCGGCGGTGCGTCCTCGGGTTGCCGCGCTGCGTTATGTCTCATCGTGCAGTCCTCGCGAGCACCTTGTCCACCATCACCCCCGCCTGGCCGAGATAGTTGGCCGGATCACACAGCGCGGCGAGCGCCTTGCGGTCCAGGTGAACGTTGATCTCGGGGTGATCCGCGAGGATGTCGAGTAGTGGCTGGCCAGTACGGATCGCCTCGCGACATAAGTCGTACACCAGGTCGTGGGCGTACTCGCGGCCGATGTGGGGCCCGAGGCCCATCATCACCGCCTCGGACATCACCAGGCCGTTGGTGAGGTCGATGTTGGCGCGCATGTTCCCTTCGTCCACTTCCAGCCCCTCCAGCACGAAGCGGGTCTGCTTCAGGGCGCCGGCCAGCAGGCAGAAGGCCTCGGGGAGCGCGATCCATTCGATTTCCCACGGGCCGGTCGAACGCTCGTGGTCGGCGATCATCGCATCCATCAACGCGGCGGCGTGCTGGCGCACTACCGACACGGCGGCGTGGATATAGCAGCTCGAGATCGGGTTGCGCTTCTGCGGCATGGTGCTGCTTGAGCCGCGGCCCGGGTGAAAGGGCTCGAACACCTCGGCGACTTCGTGCTGCATCATCAGCTTCACGTCCATCGCGATCTTGCCCAGGGAGCCGCCGACCAGTCCGAGGAAGGCCCCGACCTCGGCGATGGTGTCGCGCACCGTGTGCCACGCAATGTCGGGCTGGGCGAGGCCCAGCTCCGCCATGAGCTCCGCCTGCGTCTCCATCGCACCGCTCTCGATGGATGCCAGCGTGCCGCAGGCGCCGCCGAACTCACCCATCAGCACGCGCGGCCGGAGCTGCGCGAGGCGCTCGCGGTGGCGCTCGATGCCGGCGAGGATGGCAGCCGTCTTGAAGCCGAAGGTCACCGGGATCGCCTGCTGCAGGTTGCTGCGGCCGATCACCGGGGTATCGCGGTAGCGCCGGGACAGCTCGGCCAGCGCGGCGGAGATGCCCGCCAACTCGCGGTCGATGATCTCCAGCCCCTCGCGGATTTGCATCACGGTGGCGGTGTCGGTGATGTCCTGGGTCGTGGCCCCCCAGTGGCAGTACTCGCCGAGCTTGTCGCGGCACAGCGCGTTGAGCTGGGAGACGACGCCGAGCACCGGGTAGCCGATGCGCTCGGTCTGCTCGCGCAGCTTGTCCATGTCGATCTTGTCGATGTCGCAGTTGGCGACGATCTCGTCGGCAGCCTCTTGCGGGATGATGCCCAGCCGGCCCTGCACCACGGCGAGCGCGCGCTCGATGTCGAGGTACTTGGCGGTGCGGTTGCGGTCGGACCAGACCTGTCGCATTTCCTCTGTGCTGAAGATGTTGCCGAAAATGCTGGAGTCGATGATGCTGGCGCCCATTTAGGTTTCTCCTGATTCGTTTAGGGGATGGTTCTGTGCGAGGCGCGTTGGGTCAGCCGCTGGGACCGTCCGTGCAGCGCGTGAGAATGGCCTGGGCCTTGAGCACCACCGGCCGGTCGATCATCTTTCCGTCGAGCTGGGCCGCGCCGGTCGAGGCCGCAGCGGCGGCGAGCACCCGCTCGGCCCAGTCGCGGTCGGTGGCCGATGGTCGGCAGGCGGCGTGGACCACGGCAACCTGTTTCGGATGGATGCACAGCTTGGCGCCGAAACCGAAAGCCCTTGCGAAGGCGAAGTCCGCGGCGGTGCGCGCTTCGTCGTCGATGCCCGGGGTGACGCCGGCCACCGGCGAGGCCAGCTCCGCGCAGCGCGAGGCGATCGCGATGCGCGCAGAAGGGTAGGCGAGCCCGAGCTCGTCGCCCGAAAGGTCGAGGTCGACCGCGTAGTCCAGAGTGCCGAACACCAGGCGCAGCACCCCCTCGGCCAGGGCGATGTCGCCCACGTTGGCCACGCCGCGCGCCGATTCGATCAGCGGCAGGACGCGCGCCTCGGGGTCGAGTTGCGCGATGAGCTGGGTGACCTGGGCGGGTCACTCGGCCTTGGGCAGCATGACCTGGCCGACGGGGAGGGACTTCAGCAGCGCGACGTCCTCGGCGTACCACGGCGACTGCGCGTCGTTGATCCGCAGCACGATGCGGGACGCGGCGTCCGCATGGCCCGGCAGCCAGTCCGCGATGGCGTCGCGGGCGCGGGCCTTGTCGTCCGGCGCCACCGCGTCCTCCAGGTCGAGCACGATCGCGCCGGCGCCGGCGGCCATCGCCTTGTCGAAACGCTCGGGCCTGTTGCCCGGCACGAAGAGGTAGGTGATCGGCATGTTCATGGCGTCGCCCTCAGATCACGCCGGCGCTGCGCAGCTCGGCGATGCGGCTCGCCGGATAGCCCAGGCCGGCGAGGATCGCCGCGCGGTGCTCGCCCCGCGCGGGCACGGCGTCCATGCGCGGCTCGGCCTCTTCCCAGGAGCCCGGCGGCAGCAGGGCCGGCACGGCGCCCACCGAGGTGCCGACCTCGCGCCAGCGATTGCGGGCTTTCAGCTGGGGGTGTGCCCACACCGCGTGCATGTCGTTCACATGGGCGTTGGCGATCTGGGCCGCGTCGAGGCGTTCGATGACCTGCTCGGCGGTGAGGCTGGCGAAGGCTTCGAGGATGATCCGCCGTAGCTCGTCGCGCGCCGCGCTGCGCTTGGAGTTGCTGGTGAAGCGCTCGTCCTTCGCCAGCGTCGGCTGCAGCAGCACCTTGTCGCAGAATGCCGCCCATTCGCGCTCGTTCTGCAGGCCGAGCATGACCACCTTGCCGTCGCCGGCCGGGAAGGGGCCGTAAGGATAGATGGTGGCGTGGCTCGCGCCGGTGCGGCGCGGTGGTGGTGCTCCATCGATGGCGTAGTAGAGCGGGTAGCTCGTCCACTCCACCAGGCTTTCCAGCATGGAGATGTCCAGGTGCTGTCCGCGACCGGTCTTCTGGCGGTGGAGCAGCGCGGCCAGGATGTTGCTGTAGGCGTACATGCCCGCCGAGATGTCAGCGATGGACGGGCCGGCCTTGGAGGGCTCCTCTTCGGTGCCGGTCACCGACAGAAAACCCGACTCGCTCTGGATCAGCAGGTCGTAGGCCTTCTTGTCGCGGTAGGGGCCGTCGCTGCCATAGCCGGAGATGTCGCACACGATGATTTCGGGCTTGAGCGCCGACAGCACGTCGTACGACAGCCCGAGCCGCGCGGCAGCGCCGGGGGCGAGGTTCTGCACCACGACGTCGGCCTCTTCCACGATCAGGCGCTTGAGGATGGTCTGTGCCTCCGGGGCCTTGACGTCCAGCGTCAGGCTCTCCTTCGAGCGGTTGGTCCACACGAAGTGAGAGGCCAGCCCGCGCACACGTTCGTCATAGCCGCGGGCGAAGTCGCCGACGCCGGGGCGTTCGACCTTGATCACGCGGGCGCCGAGGTCGGCCAGCTGGCGGGTGGCGAAGGGCGCGGCGATCGCATGCTCCAGCGTGACGACGGTAATGCCTTCCAGGGGTCTCATTGCATGCTCCTCACTTGATCACCGCGGTGGCTTCCATCGTCAGCCAGCCTTCGTGGTCCTTCGCCCACAGGCGGATGGACTTGCCGTCCGGCTGAGGTTCGCCGCAGACGAAGAAGTGGTTGATGTCGAACACCGGCCGCACCGCGCGGAACTCGTAGCGGGCGACGCGGGCGTCGGGCATGCGGTGGCGCAGCAGGTCGAGGAGCAGGGTCGCGATCATCGGTCCGTGCACGATCAGGCCGGGGTAACCCTCTACTTCGGTGACGTACTTGCGGTCGTAGTGGATGCGGTGACCGTTGAAGGTCAGCGCCGAGTAGCGGAACAGCAGCACGTCGTCGGGCACCCACTTCTTCTCCCAGGCCGAGGTGGCCGGGGCGGCCTTGGGCGGCGGGGCGACGTCGTCGGGTTTCGGGGCCTCGCGATAGACGATGTCGTGAAACTCGGTCAGCGCGATGTCGGATTCGCCGGCACGGCGGATCTCGTGACGCACCTTGACGAACACCAGTGGACCGGTGCGGCCGGTCTTCTCGCTGACGTCGTGGATGGTGGAGGTCCGCATCATCGCGTCGCCGATCGCGAGCGGCTTGTGGAACTCGAACTGGCTGCCGGCCCACATCCGCCGCGGCAGCGGCACCGGGGGCAGGAAGCCACCGCGCTTGGCGTGGCCATCGGGGCCGATCTCCGACTGGCGGTGCAGCGGCAGGAAGTACAGCCAGTGCCACAGCGCCGGCAACGGGGTGCCGACGGCGGGGCGTTCGGCGGGGCGATCGAAGGTCGCCGCCAGCGCGGCATAGGGGGTCGCGGTGGCGGTGTCGGAGACTTCCTCCGAGCGACCGATCCAGTCTTTCAGGTTCATGTCGTTTCCTCGTTCCAGGTCTTTGGCAAGCCGATCGCGCCTCCGGCCAAGCCGGTGCGGGCGTTGTCGTTCGGCTTGTCGGGGTCGATCAGTTCTGGCCAAGAGCTCACCGCAGCGGCCAGGGCAGTTCCACGTAGTGCTGCAGCAGGCCGGCGGGGAAGTCCAGGGTCAGGTAGTGACCCAGCGCGGTCATGAACGCGATGCACAGCACCATGTAGAGCAGGCTCTTCGCCGCACCCAGCGTCGTTCGGGTGAGCAGGAAGGTGGTAATGAAGATCGCCACCGCGATGATGAAGCCGACGAGCGCGGTCATGCCGAACAGGAACACGAACCAGCCGACCGACGGCCATATGCTGGTGCCATCGGCCTTGCCCTCGGCCACCGCGGCCACCTCCTGGTCGAAGTGGGTCGAGTGCCCCGGTTTGGCGACCGCCAGCATCATCACGATGAAGCCCGTGAAGGTGACCATCAGCACCGACACCGCGGTCGGGAAGACCGAGCCCAGGAAGGACAGCGGGACGCTGTCGATCACGCCGTAGATGAACGTCGCCAGCAGCAGGCCCGCGAATACCAGTTGCGGACGGCGCTCGGCGCGCGTCGCGCCCCCGAGCACCGGCTTGTCCACCTCCTCCCCACGGGCGGTTTTCTGCACCGCGCCTTCCTCGGAGACGCGGCTGCGCAGGGCCATCAGCGTCGAGGCGATGGCGATCGCGCCGATGATCAACACCCCGGGCCGCTGCAGGAATCCCCAGCCGTAGAACTGGAGCGCCTGATAGAGATAGTTCTCGACCTGAGGCGACAGCACAAAGCCGATCAGGAAAGCCGGCCGCGGCCAGCCGAAGCGGCGCGGGAAGATGCCCAGGATGCCGATCGCAAACAGTACCAGCAGATCGGTGAGATCACGCCGCGCCTGGAAAGCGGCGAAGCAGATGATCATGATCATGAAGGGGGCGATCAGGTTGAACGGCACGAAGGTCAGGCGGGCGATCGGGACGGCGAGGAAGAAGCAGATGGCCGCACCGAGGATGCTCGCCAGGGCCAGCGTCCAGGCAATCGTGTAGGTCAGGTTGAGGTCCGTGGTGACCATCGACGGACCGGGCTGCAGACCGAGCAACACCATGCCACCGAGGAACACGGCCATGCTGCCCGAGCCGGGGATGCCGAACAGCAGCGTGGGCATCAGCGAACCGCCCTGCAGTGCGTTGTTGGCCGATTCGGGGGCGACCACGCCGCGGATATCCCCTTTGCCGAACTTGGAGGCGTCCTTGGCGCTTTGCGCGGCATGACCGTAGGCGATCCAGTCCACCACCCCCCCACCGAGACCGGGTATCGAGCCGATGAAGGTGCCCAGGGCGGAGCAGCGCAGGGCCAGGAACCAGTTGCGGAAGGTGTCGCGCACACCCTGCAGCCAGCCGGCGCCCAGTCCTGAGTCGGTCGCGATCGGGCGTTGGCGTCGGATCAGTTCGGCGATTTCGGGAATGGCGAAGAGGCCGAGGCCGACGATCACGAGCGGGATGCCGTCGTGAAGATAGTCCAGCCCGAAGTCGAAACGACTTTCGCCCGTAGCCGGTGCGGCACCAATAGCGCCAACCATCAGCCCAAGGCCGCAGGCGACGACGCCACGAACGATGCTCTGACCGGCCAACACACCGACCACGGACAGGCCCAGCACGGCGAACATGAACAACTCGGCGGTGGTGAAGGAGAGGATGAGCGGTTTGGCGACCACGACAAAGAAGGTCAGCATCAGCGCGCCGAACACGCCGCCAAGCATGGAGGCCGAGAAGGCGGCGCTCAGTGCTCTGGCGGCTTGCCCCTTCTTGGCCAGTGGAAAGCCGTCGAGCACGGTCGCCTGGCTGGCGCTGGAGCCGGGGATGCCCATGAGCACCGAGGTGAAGGTGTCGCCGGTGGGGATCACGGCGACCATGCCGACCAGCATGGCCAGCGCAGAAACCGGATCCATGCCGTAGATGAAGGGCATCAGCAGCGACATGCCGGCGATGCCGCCGAGGCCGGGTAGAACACCGACGCCGAGACCCACGACGATGCCGAGCAGCATGTAGCCCAGGTGATCGATCGACAACAGGCCGCTGAGCGCCGATAGCATTGCTTCGAGCATTTCGTACTCCTTTCGGATTGCGCGGCGCCTCACGGATCGGCGCTGCCGACCCGTGAGGCGGAGGACGGTCCGCTCAGAACTTGACGTTGTATTCCTTCTGGAGTAGCTCGCGCACCCAGGCTTTTGCCTCGGGGTCGATCGTCGTGCCGGCCGCGAACAGCGTCTCGGCCGTCTCGTCGGTCACTTGCTCGTAGCCGCCAAGTGCAGCGTCCTTGCCGGCCTGGTACTCGGGATCTTCCTGCATCTGGCGGATCGCCGCTCGATAGGCCTCCACAATTTCAGGGGGCGTTTTCTTCGGCAGCACCATCAGCTTCTGAGTTGGGAATCCCGCGACGAGCAGCGCCTTGAAGGCTTGCCACTCAATGCCGTCGGGTTTGTTGCCGGTGGCGATCTCGATCGCCTCGCCGATATGCGGTAGATCGGGGAAATTCGGATCGCGGATCAGGTTGCCGTCGTCATCCAGTGTGCCCATGCTGAACAGCGGCACGATCTTGCCTTCCTTCGCCATTGCCGCCGAAGTCCGCAAATACGCGGAGGTGGTCTGGAAATCGATATTGGCCTCGCCGCGCTCGAAGGCGAGTCGCCCCTCGCCGCGACTTTGCATGCCAAAAACATGATGCACGTCGAGCCCGAGGAGCCGGAAGGCGAGCAGCGGAACCAGGTCGAGTGAGGTGGCGCCTTGACTGCCATAGACCAGGCGTTGCCCCTTGAGTTTGCCCAGATCGTCGAGGGAAGTGACGCCCAGGGCGCTGCTGAGGTAGGCAGCGCCACCCGTTGGCGCCGCCATCACGACCTGCCAGTCCTTGTATTCGTAGCGTACCCGCGAGTCGCCCAGCAGGTAAGGAAACTGCGTCGAGGCGGAGGTGCCGAGCAGGCTCAGCCCGTCTGGCCTCGCGCGTGAGGAGAACTGGTTCGCGCCGGTGATCGAACCACCGCCCGGCACGTTCCGGACCACGACGGTGGGTTGTCCGGGAAGGTACTTCGCGAGGAACGGCGCGTTGAAGCGGGCCCAGGTGTCCGACCCGCCGCCCACGCCAAACGGCATCACGAGCTCGACCGTCTTATTGGAAAAGTCGACGCTTGACGCATGTGACGCGTGAGGCGCGAAAATCGTCGCCACAGCGAGCGCTGCGGTGAGCCCCAGAAACGTGCGCCGAGGTGAGTATTGTCGTGTCTCCATGGTGTTTCTCCTTTGGTAGAAATCGGTTCTTTTTGGATGCTGTCAAGCGGGGCTGATTACGTCGGAGTCTTCCTGTCCGTTGCCCGTGTGATCAGGTGCTGCGGACGAAAACCTCGCCGCTGAGCAGCGGGCGCGCCGAGGTCAGCAGCGAGGCGGCGTTGATCGCTGGCGCACCGCTTCCCGGATCGAAGCCCAGCCCGACGGAGCAGCTCATCGCGCCACTCGGATGCTCGATGACGATGTGGTGCGGGGTGCGTTCGTCGAGCACCACGAGCTCTTCGGCGATCGTATCCGGTGTGTGGCATGCGGCGGCGAGCGCAAGCGCACCTGTGGCGGCGTGGACTGGGTGGCAGCTCGCGGGTATGAAGTAGCGTGAGGCGATGCTGCCGCCATTGTTCGGCGACGCGATCATCGCGATCTTGGGAATGCCCCGGTCGGATGACGCCTCCAGGCCCATCAAGCGAGCACCTGCGAGGCGGATCGATTCCAGGCGCTGCAGAAACACCAAGTCGTCGTCGAGTGCGCGCTTGCCCTCGTGGCCAGTCTTGCCGAGCGACGCGGCCTTCACCAGGACCATAGGAATGGCGAAGTCGATGCAGGTGATCGGGACCCCTTCCGCCCGCTCCTGGGGCTGCCCCGTTGGCAACAGCCGCCCGGTTCGCGTACCGGCGGGATCGAGAAACTCAAGTGCGATCGGAGCGCTCATGCCTGGTACACCGTCCAGCTGGAAGCTTCCGGCGTAGCTGATGTGCCCGCCGGGCGTCTGCACGACGGCGTCAACGCGCTTGCCGCTGTTGACATTGAGAATGCGCACCCGAGTCGTTGGACTGGCAGCTTTCACCAGTCCGTGCTCCAGCGCAAACGGTGCCACGGCAGCGAGCATGTTGCCGCTGTTGGGCAGCACGTCGACCAGATCGCGGGCCACCGACACCTGGGCGAAAAAATACTCGACGTCTGCATCAGGGCTGCGGGAGGGGGCGACCAGTACCACCTTGCTGGCGAGGTCGTTGCCGCCACCCATGCCATCGATCTGGCGCAGGTCGGGTGAGCCCATCGCGGCCAGCAGTAACCGGTCGCGTGCCTCGGCATCCTCAGGAAGGTCGCGGGCCATGAAGAACAGGCCCTTCGAGGACCCGCCTCGCATCAGCGTGCACGGTATGCGGTTCACTTGCCTGTCTCCTCGCGGTGTGTCCGTCTTCATCGTTGAATGCATCCTAGGCCTCTTCGAGCCCAATATGAAATGCAATAGATGTCGTTTTTATTGCTGAATAAGCATAAGCTATCTGGTCACGGCCAAGCTGGGGGAAACCAATGAAGATCGATTTCGATGGAATACAGGCTTTCGTGGCGATCGCTGAGTTGGGCGGATTCAGCAAGGCGGCCGAGCAGCTACACGTGACCCAGACGGCGCTTACAAGGCGGGTGCAAAAACTCGAGGCCTATCTCAACCTCCGCCTCTTCGATCGGACTACACGCTACGTTGAGCTCACCGCCGTCGGGCGTGAGTTCCTCCCCCAGGCCAAGGCCATCGTGAACGAGATGATGCTGGCGGTGGGGCGGCTCAAGGACATGTCGAAGCACGCCCGCGGCAGCGTGACGCTCGCCTGTGTGCCTACCATGGCCTCGCACGTCCTGCCGGCAGCGATTCGCCGCTACGCCGAGGGACATCCCGGAAATCGCATCCGCCTCATCGATACCAGTGCTTATGAAGTACGTGACGCAGTGCTGCAAGGACAGGCCGAGATCGGCATTGGTGTGCCTACGGATCGCCATCCCGAACTGCTGGAGACGCCGCTGCTGGAAGAACCGTTGATGTTCTTCTGCCGCGAGGAACATCCGCTGAGCGGCAGGATGTCGGTTACCTGGTCGGACATGCGGGAAGCCGACCTCGTGGTGGTCAGCAGCATGACCGCGACGCGTGTCTTCACCGACTACCAGCTCGCCAAGCGTGGGATCAGCCTTTCGGGTGCATACGAGGTGCAGCACCACGCGACCGCGATCAGCCTGGTTGCGGCCGGGGTGGGGGCCGCCATTCTCCCCGCATCCACGCTGGACGAGGGCGCGCGCCCTGGGGTCCGCCGGATTCCACTTACCAATCCGGTGGTGAAGCGCCGCATCTCGATCATCCGTCGTAAGAACAGCACCCTGTCTCCGGCGGCGAATGCATTTTTCGAAGTGCTGGTTGGCGACGCGCGGGTGTAGTGCCTAATCGCATGCGATCAGTCGCGCACCTAAAGACGTTTCGCGCCTGCGTGAGAAATGTGGGCTAGTCGCGGCCGCTGCGGCGGACAGGCACGCAGCAACCTGAAGTACCTCGTTCGCAGGTGTGCCATCCGGCAGACAAGGGTGAGCAGTCGCGGGCCATGAAACAAGGCCAGCGGCCCGTCGATGTGTCGAGCCACGCGTACCTTGATCTCCGCGTTTTGCGGGACTCGCGCTTGCTGCGTCCTGATGGTTCCATGGCAGGCTTGCGAAGCGGCCAGTGGTGCGACAACATGGCAAGGGCGGTTGCCGTCCGGCTCAGGGCAGGATGAAGCTGCTCTTCGTGACCACGTTGGTCGCAGGATCGTCACGGGCGACGACATGGAAGGTGATTGGCTGGACGCCCGACAAGGCGTTGTCACCCGGCGCTGAGACCGTGATGAAGACTGGCCGGATCCGGCCCGGGTCGACCGAGAACTCCTGCTCTCCGACGATCTCGATGCCCGGCACGCCGGCGACCTTCAGGCGGAAATCGCGGGGCGCTTCCCTGAGATTGATGAGCTTGACGGTATAGGCGTTTTCGATGGTTCCGTACGAGGTCTCGCGCAGCAGTGCGCCGCGGTCGCGCATGACCTCGACCAGCAACAGCGAGCGATCCGAAAGCGTGGCGACGCCGAACAGCGAGAAGACGATCAGCAGGCTGGCGTAGACCAGCACGCGCGGCCTGCCGGGCAGTCCCTTTGCCGGTTGCTGCCCGGCCAGTTCGCGTTCGGAAGCGAAGCGGATCAGGCCGGTGGGTGTGCCGACGCGGGTCATGACCTCGTTGCAGGCGTCGATGCACAGCCCGCAGTTGATGCACGGGTATTGCAGGCCGTCGCGAATGTCGATGCCGGTCGGGCAGACCTGTACGCAGATACCGCAGTCTATGCAGTCGCCGGTCGTGCGGTCGCCGGTCGTGCGGTCGCTACCGCGCGTGCCTCGAGGTTCGCCACGCGCGCGGTCGTAACTCACGTTGAGCGTGGTGGGGTCGAACATCACGCCCTGAAAACGCGAGTAGGGGCACATGTGCTGGCACACGGCCTCGCGTGCCAGACCGGCCATTGCGAAGGTGAACGCGCCGTAGAAGATCAGCCAGAACGCCTCCCACGGGCCGACTTGCAAGCCGAGGAGGTTCGGCAGCAGCTCCCGGATGGGGGTGAAGTATCCGACGAAGGTGATCGCAGTCCAGGCCGCGACCAGGAGCCAGAGTCCATGCTTGATGCTCTTGATGAGCAGCTTTCGCGCCGAGGGCGGTGCCTGGTCGAGTTTGAGGCGCGCGAGGTGGTCGCCTTCCACCCTGGCCTCGATCCAGGTAAAGATCATCGTGTAGATCGTCTGCGGACAGGCGAAGCCGCAGAACAGCCGCCCGGCGACCGCCGTGACCAGAAACAACGCCGCGGCCGCCACGATGAGGAGGAAGGCGAACAACAGCGCGTCCTGGGGCCACAGGACGAGATCGAACAGATAGAGCTTGCGACCGGCGATGTCGAAATGCACGGCCTGGCGGGTGAGGCCGTTGCGCTCCCAGGTCAGCCAGCAGGTGCCGTAGAAGATGATCTGGGTGATCCAGACCATTGACCAGCGCAAGGTGTTGAACCGGCCCGATGTCTGCCTGGCGTGGATCTTTCCCTTCTTGCGGTACAGCTCGAGCGTCGCTTCCCGAAACTTGCTGACTGGCTTGCCCATTTCCCACGTCCCTCTGGCGATGATTCCAGGGGGCGAGCGCCCCCTGGCGGATGGGCGTGAAGTTAATGAGTACGGTGAAATATGGACAGATTCAGAAAAGCGAGTTTCTCATAGGAACAGATGAACGGGAGTCCGGGCGCTCGCGCGGCGAACTCACAGTTGCTCGGCGATGAGACTGCCCAGTGTCGCGATTGCATCGCGCTGACGCGGCGTGTCGGGGTGGCCGAAGTTCAGCCGCAGGTGGTGGCTCAGTTCGCGCGTGGCGGAGAAGATCGGGCCGGGGGCGACGCTGATGCCCTCGGTCAGGGCTCGCTGATGCAGGGTCAGGGTATCGACCTGCTCGGGCAGTTCCAACCACAGGAAGTAGCCGCCTTGCGGACGGGCGAGCCGTGTGCCGGTCGGAAAGTTCTGCTCGATGGCTGACGTCAGGGCGGTTTCCTGCTGGGCGAGTGTGCGCCGCAGCCGTCGCAGATGGTTGTCGTAGCCACCCTGCTTGAGATACTCGGCCAGGGCGATCTGCACCGGAACGGTCGTCGCGAGACTGGTTGACAGCTTCAGTCGCCGGATACGCTCGGCGAATCGACCGGCGGCCACCCAGCCGACGCGATACCCGGGGGCGAGGCATTTGGAGAACGAAGAAACGTGCATGACCAGGCCGTGCCGGTCTTCCGCCTTGCTGCACAGCGGGGCTTGATTGCCGAAGTAGAGCTCCGCGTAGACGTCGTCCTCGATGAGGGGGACTTCGTGGCGGGCCAGCAAGTCGATCAATGCCTTTCGACGCTCGTCGGGTACCAGGCTGCCGGTCGGATTGGCGAAATTGAGCATGAAGAGGCAAGCCTTGATCGGGTGGTGGCGCAATGCCTCCTCCAGTGCCGGCAGGCTCACGCCCTCGCGCGGATGCGTCGGGATCTCGATGACCTTCAGGCCGAGCCGCTCGCTCGCCTGAAGGCCGGCATAGAACGTGGGCGATTCGATTGCAATCAGGTCACCGGGCCGGGTGATTGCCTGCAGGCACAGATTGAGACCCTCCATCGCGCCGGAGGTGATGATGATTTCCTGTGGCGCGACCGACGCACCGCTTGCGAGGTAGCGCAAGGCCAGCTGTCGTCGCAGTTCGTCGTTGCCGGGAGGCAGATCGGTTACCGTCGCCAGCGGATCGAAGCGGCGCGCGGCGCCGGCCAGAAAGCGTCCCAGGCGGTCGAGCGGAAAGAGGAACGGGCTGGGAAAGCTCGAGCCCAGCGGCACGGCCGAGAGTTCGCGAACGCTGTCGAGGATCTGGAAGATGAAGTCGCTCACCTGTAACCGGGTCGAGCCACCGACCGGGCAGGTCATCGCCGGCTCGGGAAGGTTGCGCCCGATTCGTGCGCGCACGAAGTAACCCGACTTGGGTCGTGCTTCGACCAAGCCCCGACTTTCGAGCAGGTAGTAGGCCTGTGTGACGGTGACCGGGCTGATGTCGTGAATGCGACAGGCCTGGCGCACCGACGGTAGCCGATCGCCGGCACGGAGCACGCCGTCAGCGATCAGCCTTTCGGTCTGATCGGCAAGATCGTGGTATCGGCTCATGGGCAGATGGTATCAGCGCCCATTGCCGCGCGATTTCACATGGAACATGTTTTCGGAGGGCAGGCGCTTCGGCGGTGTCCATGAAGGGATGCCGGCGTGTGGATCAAATCCGTCAAGCGATGCGCCGACGTTATCCCGGGTCAGTATTTTATCCCGTCGATCGTCTTGCGCTGCAACGCAAGCAAGGCGGGGGCAAGTTCGGCCGACACGGAGTCGATGCTCTCCTGAGTGGTGACGCTCATGTTCATCACGTAGGTCGGGTGGGCCTCGAGCACGATCGGCACGGACAGGGCGACGACCTCGGGTTGCCATGAAACGGCGCAATAGCCGTTTGTCCGAACGCTCTCTATGGAGCGCTGGATCTCCGAATCAAGCTTGTCCCAGCATGCGGGCTTACGCGCGCGGATCAGTGCCAGGACCTCTTCGCGCGTGCCGTCCTCGACGGCCGAAAGGTAGGCGCGCCCGAGCGAGGTGAGCTCGATCGGCACACGCTGTCCGGCAACCACGCTTCGCAGCGACACCTTGCGGTTGTAGCGGACCGACTCCAGATAAACCATCTCGTCGCGATCGGCCGTCGCCAGTCCGACGTTTACGTGCAGCTTCTCGGCGACCGCGCGCATCAGCGGCGAAGCGACCTGAAGGACCGGATTGCAGCTTCGCATCGCATGTGCAAAACACAGTACCGGAGCCGCCAACCGGTAGGCACGGGCGCGCCGGTCGTGTTCGAGAATGCCGGTGCCGGCCAGCGTCTGGGTCAGGCGGCTCACCGTCGCCCGCGAGAGCCCGGTGCGCTCGGCCAGTTCGCCATTGCCGAGAAGGTCGAGCCCGGGGCGAAAGGCCCGCAGGATCTCGATGCCGCGTTCGAGCGAACGATTCTGCAGCGGGTCCGCGTGGGCTCGCTTGCGCACCTTGACACTCCGGTCGGTTTCGCTGAGTTCGTTCATGACTGGCAGTGTAGCCCTTCTTTCCATCTGGTGGAATGGAGGTGCTGCGGTCCCGTGCTTGAACGGCTACCGTCATAGGTTGGCGGTGGAAAAGTCCGCATCCGCAACCTTGCCTGTTTCGTCACTCGATGAGCTCAAACGCGTCTCCCTCGCTGTCGCCGTTCGGACCATTCGACAATCGGGCCTTTCGCACGCTTTGGTTCGTCTGGCTCGGCGCGAATCTGTGCATGTGGATGAACGACGTCGCGGCGGCGTGGATCATGACTACATTGACCACCGAGCCGCTCATGGTGGCGCTGGTGCAGTCGGCCTCGACCCTGCCGGTGCTGCTTTTTGCAGTCCCCAGTGGGGCGCTGGCCGACATTCTCGATCGTCGGCGGTTCCTCTTCTTTACCCAGCTATGGGTCGCAGCCGTGGCCGTCACTTTGTGTCTGGTTACTGCCGCAGGACGGCTGACGGCCGAACTGCTGCTGTTCTTCACTTTCGCCAACGGATTCGGTCTGGCCATGCGTTGGCCCACTTTCGCCGCGTTGATCGCCGAACTCGTGCCTCGGGCCCAGCTTCCCGTGGCCACGGCCCTGGGCGGCGTGGCGATGAATCTGTCGCGTATCTTCGGGCCGCTTGTCGCTGGCGGCGTGCTCGCGGCATTCGGTGGGATCTACGTTTTCGTGTTGAATGCCGCACTGTCGCTCGCTGCCGCGCTCGCGATCCTGTTCTGGCGGCGGGAACGCACCACCGGCTCGTTGCCGCGGGAAGGGTACCTCAGGGCCATCCGCGTCGGCTGGCAGCACGTGCGCGAGTCGCCCAGGATGCGCGCTGTCCTTGGCCGGGTGGCGGCTTTTTCGTTCTCATCGATCGCGCTTATCGCGCTACTCCCGCTTTTGGCCAAGGAGGATTATGGGGGCGGAGCCTGGACCTTTTCGTTGCTCATGGCCGCTATGGGAGGTGGTGCGATCACCGCTGCGTTGCTACTGCCGCGAGTTCGTCAGCGAATGGGCCGCGAAGCTGTCGTCGGCGTGGGAGTCCTGATGCATGCGGGGGCGACGGCTGGCGCCGTGTTTGCATCGGAGGTCTACTTGGCGTTGCCTGCGCTATTCGTCGCCGGCATGGGCTGGCTCTCGGTGGCGAATGCCCTCAATGTGTCTGCCCACTACGCGTTGCCGGACTGGATCCGAGCCCGCGGCATCGCTTTCTATCAGATGACGATGATGGGAGGCGGCGCGCTGGGCGCGGCCTGTTGGGGATACGTGGCGGGCGCTTTCAGCCTGACCGTGAGCCTTTCCGCCGCGGCGTCGGTCGCGGTAATCGGTTGGCTCGCGACGCACCGGTTGCCAATCGAAGGCGAGCCGGAGGAAGGGCCGCTCATGCCGGCGGTGTGGACCGCGCCGCAGGCGGCGATTCCCCTCGATCACCACAGTGGTCCGGTGCAGGTGAGCGTGGAATACCGCATCGATCCGGCGCGCGCTGCAGACTTTTGCGCCGTCATGCGGGAAAGCCGGCGGATATGGCTGCAAAACGGCATCCGCTCGTGGGCGCTGTACCGCGACGTCGGCGACCCTGGCCGTTTCTTCGAGCAATTCGGGGACGCTTCATGGGGGGACTATCTCCGTCGCAACGAGCGCATCACGGCTTCTCATGTTGCGTTGAAACAGCAGAAGCGGTCGTTCCATGTTGCCGGTACTCCGCCAGTCGTCACCCGCTGCGTGGCTCAGTCGGTCGGTCGGTGAGTCGTCAGTGTGACAGTCAGACCGATTGCCGGAAATCCAGTTGGCGCAGCAGCGCGGCCGCTTCCCGAGTCAGCCGTGTGGCTGGACGTGCGATGGGGGTGGCCAGCACCAGTGTGTTCAGGATTTCGGGGGGACCGATCGGCGCACGCGCAAGGCTGTCGTAACGCGGCTCCGTGAACGCACTCTCGGGCACGATGGAGCAGCCGATTCCCTTCTCGACCAGCGCAAGCGCCGTTGGCACCGCCCCGACTTCGGCCACGATCTGCAGTTCGAGGTGAAGCGGCCTGATCAGCGCTTCGATCAAGCTGCGGATGGCGTTCGGTGCGCTGGGTAGGATGAGGGGATAGCCTGCGAGTTCCGTCAGCCCGACATGACTGTCGAGTGGGTAGTTCGAGGGGGCGACCAGCAGCAGGCGTTCCCGTGCAAGCGGTTCGTACTCGAGTTGGGGTGAGGCAGGGGGGTCGAACAGCAGGGCAAGATCTAGTCTTCCCGCGATCAGCGATTCGCGCAGCGAAACGCTCAGCCCCTCGAGAATCGTCACGACGGCGCGTGGAAAGCGCGTCCGGAAACGTTCGACAAACGGCACGCTCAACCTGACCGCGACTCGTGGCGGCAGGCCGACGACGACCCGACCGGATGGGCTGGTGTTCATCTCCCGCAACGCATCGCGCGTGCGCCGCGCGGTTTCGAGCATGGATCGGGCGTGGACGAGCAGCAGTTCACCGGCTTCGGTTGGCGTGGTGCCGTGTCCGGTTCTTACTAAAAGCCGTTGTCCGAGTTCATGCTCGAGTAGCGCGATCTGCCGGCTCAGGCTGGGTTGGGTCAAGTTGAGTGCGACTGCGGCGCGACTGAAGCTGCCACTCTCGACGACACTGACGAAGTATTCGAGTTGCCTGAGGTCCATGGGGCGCCAGTATAGCCCGCCTGTTGATCGTATGTTGTTAATTCCATCTATTGGAATTGCGGTGGTGTGTGTATGGGTTGTGGTGCCTAAACTGCAAGCAACCAAGAAGAACGAAATGCCTCGTTGGTTGGGCGGGGCAGCACGATTCGATCGTCACATACCAGGAGACATACGATGAAGAACTTACTCAGTCATACCCTCAAGCGTGGCCTCTGGGTGGCCGTTGCCGTGGGCACGGCGCTGGGCGTTGGGATTTCGACGGCCCAGGCGTTTCCGGACAAGCCGGTACGCATCGTGGTGCCG
>JBKBMG010000041.1:0-48852 GCA_046295975.1 Rhodocyclaceae bacterium | reverse complement strand
CCTTGGTAGATAAAATGGCATGGAGCAAGCACAAGGTATACCAGACTAAAGTGTATGGTTATTCGGGCGCCCAGCGGGCGAGCTGTTTATGACGAAAGAGTTGTGTGGAATGGGATGGGCTATGTGGCCTTCACCGATCCTGTGTGGCGGGTGGCGTGCCCGCCCGAACAGATCAAGGTGGCCTTTGAGCAGGACTATCCAACAATGGGGCGGCTGGAGGACGACATGGCGGCGATACAGGCGAGCGGTTTCGAACCGCTGGGGCATTTCACCCTGCCCGACGAAGCGTGGTGGGATGATTTCTACACGCCCATGGAGGCTCGCATCGCAGAGCTGCGCATGCGCTACGCAGCCGATACCGAGGCGCAGGCGGCGCTCGATCAACTGGCCGCGGAGCCCGATCAGCACCGCCGCCATTCCAGCTGCTACGCCTACGAATTCTTCGTGGCGCGACGGTTGTCCTGAGATCTGCTGGAGTATTACGCATGCACGCAATTGCCTTGCGGCGTTTCCGCGGCGTCGATGTCCGACGCTTGTGCAGCAATGGGGTGATCGACTTGGGGCGCCGAGGGGTGCATGCGGCGAAGTTGCTGGTGCTGCGGGCGTGTTGGGCGACGTTGATGATGGGTTCGGGCTGGGCGTTGGCGGCTGAGCCGGCTTTGTATTTTGATCGGGCGCCCTTTGTTCACCCCAGGGTTGTGGAAGATCTGCTGCCCTGGATCAGTGACGATGGCGAACAGGTGGTAGCCGTAAACCTGCTCGAAACCGTTGGCCGCAACCGCTATTTCGGAAGCGTCAACGTAGGGGAGGTGCGGGGCAACGAGCGTCCGTTCGTGTGGTACGAGGACGAGTCCGTGTGTGAAGGGGGGGCGGACTGTTCCAGACCCCTGCCGTTCTTCGGCTACAAGCTGATCGGCCAAACGGATTCGGGCGTACACGTGCTGCTCACGACTTGGGGCGGAGGAGGTGGCAGTGGTGTGTTCAATGGACTGCTCTTCCTTGTCCTCGAGGCCGATCGGGGCCTGACCGTCTATTCCGAGGGGGCGAGCGTGTTGCGTGGCGATCGGGAACGTTGGCTGCTCAAGCGTCTCGGCGACGTGAATCTGGGTGACCGTTACGTGGGAGAGTTGTCGGTGAGGGGTAACGACGTACATATTGGCAAGGATCACCACGAGCGCAGCGCCGGCTTCTTCCCGGAAGACGTTGTGCTTGAGATTGAATGGGCGCGGTGACGGGGCGTCTGTCAGAAGCATGCGCGGGTAGGTGCGACCAGATCGACCGTCTACACGCTGCTTAGCCCATGCAATCGTTTCATCTGCAACAGGGTGGGCGCAGCCTTCCCACAAGTTGGATTAACCATGAGATCTGCATTGCTTGTCATCGACGTACAGCGCGCCTTGTTCGAAACACATCCCGCGCCCTACGAAGCCGATTCCGTCGTTGCGAACGTCAATACCCTGTCCCGTGCGGGGCGCGACGCCGGCGCGGCGGTGATCTTCATCCAGCACGAGCGGACGGGGAGCCCCCTTGCGCATGCGACGCCTGGTTGGCGGCTGGTCGACGGCCTGGAGGTGGCGGAAGGCGACCACTTCGTCCGCAAGACCACTCCCGACGCGTTTCTGCGGACCGGCCTCCAGGAGTTGCTGGAAACGCTCGGAGTGACGCGCTTGGTGATTTGCGGTTACGCGTCTGAGTTCTGCATCGATACCACGGTGCGGCGTGCGGCCGCTTTGGGGTTCCCAGTCACGTTGCCGTCCGACGCTCACACCACGCACGACAAACCTCATGCTACGGCTGCTGCGATCCGGGCGCACGAGAACGCGACGCTTCCGGA
The DNA here is from genome assembly GCA_046295975.1 of Rhodocyclaceae bacterium. Taxonomy (GTDB): domain Bacteria; phylum Pseudomonadota; class Gammaproteobacteria; order Burkholderiales; family Rhodocyclaceae; genus UBA2357. The sequence continues at coordinate 47,018 of JBKBMG010000041.1, read as the reverse complement.
TTTGACGAGCTTTGGTACGCGCATAGAAGTGTTGCCGGTGTGTGAGCTGCGGTTCTGAACGAGCGTCGGCGCGATGCAGAGGTGGTCGTAGATCAATGAGACAGATGGTTCGGGCGATGTCGCCCCGTACCGAGTTTGCCGTGGTCGTGCTGATTGCATTCGGCTACTTCATGCTCGGGAGCGTGCTCTCCCTGTTGGGGCCCGAGGGCGTTGCGGCAGGCATGGATGAGCGTGATCTGCGATTTCTTGTCGGCTACGAGCTGATCGCCCTCTGGCTGCTGACTGTATTCCTCTTCGCAAGGGGATGGCGCCTTGAACGGCTCGGCCTGCGCGTTGCGGCATCCGATCTGCCTCTTGGGCTGGCATTGGCGCTTGGCGCATACATTGTTTTCCTGCCGATCTGGGTGGTGGCGAACCTGTTCATGCCCGGACTGGCCGGACAAAGCGATGCACTGGTCGAGGTGGGACTCACGCCAGCGACGGTGGTGTTGGTGTCCCTGCTGAATCCGGTGTTCGAAGAAGTGTTCGTGTGTGCATACGTGATTTCCGCGGTTCGGGAACGACGCGGAATCGTGTTTGCAGTCAACCTGAGTGTTGCGTTGAGGCTTTCCTATCACTTGTATCAGGGAGCGGTGGGCGTCGTCGGTATCGTTCCCCTGGGATTGGTGTTCGGATACTGGTATGCACGCACCGGACGTTTGTGGCCGGTGATCGTGGCGCACGCGGTATTCGATTTCGTTGCGCTCTGGCCCTATGTTGTCTGGTAGCGTGGATAGGGTGTCGCATCTGAAGTGTGGTTGCGTGGAAGGGGGTTTCTGGCCGCGCAGGACGCCTTAATGACGGGAGTGACTCGGGTGAGTGGTTTGATCGCGATACTGTGCGTCGTTGCGGCGGGGGTGGTCGCGCATTTTGTGCCGCCGCTGGGGTATCTCGTCGGTGGGGTGCTGATGCTGTCACCGTTGTGGGCCATTTTTTCGGATGCCGGTACCTTTCTTACCCTGGTGTCGTTACCGCTGGCGTTGGTCGGCTTCTTCCTGATTTCGATGGCCAGGCGACACTGACGGGTGCATACCCGGCTGCGGCGGGCGTTTTTGTTGATGCGAGGTGTACTACATGCGTATTGCGGTGGTTTCGGACATTCACGGCAATCTTCCGGCGCTGGAGGCGGTGGCGCGGGATATCGCGCGCCGCGCAGCCGACGTGGTGGTGAATCTGGGTGACAGCCTGTCCGGACCGCTGTTGCCGCGCGAGACCGCGGCGTTTCTGATGGCGCAGGACTGGGTTCATCTGGCGGGCAACCACGAGCGCCAATTGCTGACGCTTGGGCCGGGGCGCTGGGGACCGTCGGACGAGTATGCCCATGCCCAGCTCACGTCGGCTGAATTGGCGTGGATTGCCACGTTGGTGCCGTGCCGGCAACTGAACGACGAGGTGTTGCTGTGCCACGGTACGCCGCGCAGTGACCTTGAGTATTTTTTGGAGACGGTGACGCCCGGCGGGGTGCGCGCGGCCACTCGCGACGAGGTGGCCGTGCGCCTCGGCGAGGTGTCGGCGGGACTCGTGCTGTGCGGGCACACCCATGTGGCGCGGGCCTTGCGCGCCGGGGGCGGCACGCTCATCGTGAACCCGGGCAGCGTTGGCTTGCCGGCCTATACGGATGAGCACCCGCATCCGCATGCCATCGAGACGGGCTCGCCCGATGCGCGCTATGCGCTGGTCGAGCGCCGGGCAGGGGCGTGGGGGTGCGAGTTGATCTCGGTGCCCTACGACTGGCGTTCGATGTCCGCCCTTGCGCGGGCGCGCGGCCGCAGCGACTGGGCGAACGCATTGGCGTCGGGTTACGTGAGCTGAGGCGTCGGTGCCGGCCACCTGATAGAACTGACTGGAGTGAGGAACGCAACATGCCTTTTCCGCCTAGCGAGCGCAAGGCACTGCTGGCCGTGAAGGGTGTCGGGCCGACCGTGGTTGTGCGCCTTGAGCAACTGGGGTTCGAGTCGCTCGCGCAGTTGAGTCGGGCGGATGTGCTCGACGTGGTATCCCGGGCGTCGGCACTGGTGGGCTCCAGTTGCTGGAAGAACAGTCCGCAGGCGCGGCAGGCGATCGCGGCGGCGATCGAGCTGGCGTGCGCGCATACGCGGGCATGAGCGAAACGGGTATGAGCGAAGCGGGCATGAGCGAAGCGGGCATGAGCGAAGCGGGCATGAGCGACCCGAAGCCGTATTCGGCCTCGGGCGCCCATGCCCGGGAGCGTTACCTGCGCTGCGTCTGATGCCCGGATTTCCGGCGCCGAACCCATGCGGTGAGGAGCGGCAACGCCGCAATCAGCGCGAGCAGTCCCGTCGGGTTGAGGAATGGGATTGGCGTCACGGATGAGGCGCCGAACACTGCCGGGCCGCCGATATCGACGATGCGGCCGTTGACGGTGAGGTCGTCGTCACCGATGGCGCCGTCGGTCAGCGTCAGGGTGACCACATTACCGGTGACCGATACGGTTTCGGACGGCATTGGGTACCAATGGTATGTCGGATCGTCTGGTGTGGGGCCGTACTTCCAGTAGGAAGTGCCTGGTGGCAGTGCATTGGGATAGGTGATCCGCAGCGTGATGCGGGCATGCGCCCCGCAGCCGTCCAGCACGACATCCACCAGGCCCACCGGGAAGCTGAGGCCCGCGGGCAAGGTCGCGGGCAGGCTGGTGGTGACGGCGAGCTGGGTGATGGCGCAGGCGGGATCACCAATGACGCTGTCCAGCGCAACCTGGATGTCCGCGCCGCCGAGCGGATTCGCCAGTGCGACCGTGCCGCCCTGGGTGAAGCGCACCGTATGGCTGACGGCGGCGCTGGTGCTGGCTTGCAACCGTCCATCGCCGTCATATCGTGCGGTGAGCGCGTGCGTGCCGACCGGGAGGCTGCTCACCTGCATCTGGGCGCCACCGCCAGTCATCGCAACGCTGCCCAGCCACACGCCGTCGGCGAAGAAGCTCACCGTGCCGGCGCCGGCAATCTCGCTGCTCACGGTAGCGTTCAGGGTCACCGTTTCGTTGGAGTTGGTCGCGCCGGGGCTGACGCTGAGCTGGGTGGTGGTCGCAGTGCTGGCGAAGGTGGCCGAGAGCACATGGCTGGCGATGACTTCGCTCAACCGATAGTGCCCGTGGCTGACCTGACCCAGCGCATCGTTGCCGTTGTGCTCGAAGCCCACCAGGGTGTATCCGGGCTGGGCGGTCAGGGTGCAGTCGGTATCGGCACCGGCCGGAACCGGGTTGGGGGCGCAGCTCAGTGTGCCGCCCTGGGCGGGGATCACGGACAGCGTCAGCGGGAAGTCCTCGCCAAAGATGGGCGTGTCTTTCAGGTCGAATACGCCGGGCAGGCGCACCAGCCGGAGCTGGGCGCGAAACTTGCCGTTCAGCGAAGTATCCACCGCTTGTCTTTCAACGATGTCTCCGTCGGCAAAGTCGACGGTATACGCCAGCGGCACGTACTCGCGCTCGGGGACGATGTTCCGCACCCAGGTTGGCGTCGCGCTCCAGTGCGGTGTGGCGGGCGCGTTGGGGAAGGCTGCGGTATCGATGGCCGGATCGAAACGGCCGAGATCGAGCAGCGATTCGAGCTCGCGCAGGTCCGGCACCCGCCAGTCGGATTGCCCGGCGTGTGCGGCGGCGTTGGCCGCGACGGAGGCCTGCAGGGCCTCGTGCCAATCCAGTGTCAGCGCCTCGCCAGTGCAGGTGTCGCCGTTCCAGGTCTGGCCCCAGGCGCAGCGGTCCCAGATCAGGCCCGTGTGGCTGTCGGTCACCGTGCCGTCGGGGTTGGCAATCAGATGTGCCTGGGCTCCGCCGGAGATGAGCAGCATGACTACCCACGCCAGAAGCAGGCCATGGCTCCGCCGTAGCCACGACCGCAGGCGATGAGCGCACGCGTGCGTGGTGGCCTGCGAGAATGCGCGGGTGGAGGAAGTGCGATCACGTTGCGGCTTCATTCTTCATTCCTCACCAGACGGATGCCGCTTGACAGGCTGGCGTCGCCCCGGAACGGCGTGCCGAAGCGGAACGCCACCATCCAGTACTGGTTGCCCGTCGCCTGATGGCGGGCGTGGAAGTCGGAAGTCCAGTAAACGGCCATGTCAATGGGGGACAGCGCGGTATTGGGAAAGTAGTCCGGATCAACCGCCGGTTGGGTGTGGGCGACGCTGACGATGGAGCGCAGTTCGTGCCGCGAGGGCACCCGCCAGTTGGTGTGGCCGCACAGGGCGGCAGCATTCATCTGGGCCGCATGGGCGTGGGCTGCGGCCAGGGTGAAGCGCGCGTTGATATCGCGTGGCCCACCGTCGGTGGTCTTGATTTCCCAGGTCAGGCCGGTGACGTTGTCACGGGTGCAGCCCCAGTCTCCGGCACCCGAGCCGGGGGTGGCCCCTTCGCCCAAGGGCGCGCCAGAAACCGCGATCCGGGTGAAGTCGAAGCCGGCATGACCACCACCAAGCTTGGTCAGCGTGCCGGCAGTCGCTTGCGCGTCACGGCCGAAGCGGCCGTCCTGGCGCGGATGGGATGCACCATCACCACTGTTGAACTGAGTGCACACGGTCGGCCCCATGCCATCGTGGCAGCGGGTCTGCCCGGTTCCGTTGAGCGGTGGCGACAAGCGCGTGAAGTGGGCGGTGAAGGTTTTGCCGGCGTTGACGTTGGTCAGCGTACAGTCGCTCCCGACGCAGTCGCCGGAGAACTGCGCAAAGCGGAAGCCCGGCGCGGCGCTGGCGGTGCAGGTGCTGGTGCCGCCGGTGTAGATCGGGTTCGGCGTGCACGTCACGCTGCCTGCGGCGGCGGGGCTGACCAAGGCCTGGATGTCATGGGTGGGCAAGGGGTTGAAGCGCGCCAGCAGGGCCACGGGCGCGGTGACTGACGGAAAGCTCACGGTGTTGCCAGGGCCCGCGAGGCAGCCGCTGCAGACGAAGTTGGCGAACACGTAGCCCGGTCCGGCGTGCGCGGTGCAGGTGGTCGCGCCATTCTCGTAAACGGGGTTGAGCGTGCAGCTCACGTTGCCGGCGTCCACCGGGTCGAGCGTGATCGTGACAGGATAGGTGGGCAGCACGGAGAAATGAGCCGTCACGCTGCTGCCGGCGGTGACGGCCGGCAAGGTGCAGGTGGCACCGCTGCAGTCGCCGCTGAAGTGGGCGAAGGCGTATCCCGGATGCGGCGTGGCGGTGCAGCTGCTGGCACTGCCCGTGGTTGCCGGATTGGGGCTGCAGGCAATGCTGCCGCCGTCTGCGGGCATGGCCTGGGTGGCGATGCTCTGGGTGCCGACGTAGGCAAAATGGCCCGTGACGTGCCGGTCCGCATCGACTGCCGTGAGGAGGCAGGTGGTGCCGGAACAATCGCCGCTGAAGTGATCCAGCGCCCAGCCGAGCGCAGCGCTGCCGGTGCAGGTGCTGCTGTCACCATGGGTGACCGGGTTGGGCGTGCACGCCAGCATGCCGCCGGCTTCGGGGGGTTGGGCGGTGGTGGTGATGCTATGCGTGCCGACGAAACTGAAGTTGGCGGTCACACTGCGTGGGGCGGTGATGTTGTCCAGCGTGCAGGCGGCGCCGCTGCAATCACCGGTGAATGCATCGAAACGCCAGCCGGGGTTGGGTTGGGCGGTGCAGCTGGCGCTGTCACCGCTGCTGACCGCGGTGGCGCTGCAGTTCACGCTACCGCCTGCGGGTGGTTCGGCGGCGGTGCTGATCCGGATCTTGAACAGCGCGGTCACATATACGGTGTCGGTGGCCGAGCCGTTCACCCCGCCATTGATCACCAGCAGGGGAATGTGGAGCGCATCCGCAATCTGTGCGCAGTACGCGGAAGTGTGTGCGGCGAGATAGTCGCAGCCGCCCGAATCGGCGGTATAGCTGTCGAACTGATAGCCCGGGTGGGCTGTGGGTTGGCATACGGCCGAATTGCCATTGCCGGAAACGTCGCACTGCACGTTTCCGGCCGCGACGGGGACGGCCTGGCCGATGACTTTCGGCTCGACGAATCCGGGTTCGCCATTGGCCTGGGCTACGCCCGCCGACAGTAGTGCTATCAGCATCATCCACGCGGCCTTGGCGTGCCAGTGACGGTTCTCCTGCGCCCGCTGCCGATCATTGGCACCGGCGGGGGTAGTGCCGGGGGAAGCAGGTGGTGAGACGGAAGAGCGAAGCCACATCAATGGGCGCTCCGATGAAAGGTGAGAGGGCAGGGATCGGGGCACGGGAGCCGAGCACCGCGGGCGACTATCGCGCACAAGCGTTAGTGGACCGTTTACGCGACGGAGAACGGTCGTTCCGTCGCAGAGGGCAGGGCGTGCGGAGCCGCCTCTGGCGTCGTGTGGGTCGGCAGCGCGTGTCGACCTACGCTTTGTCGTGGAGCCTGTGGACAGCGGCCGGCATGAGCGACCTGAGGCCTAATTGTTGACCCTGATCAAACACGCCTGAAATAGCACCCTGGGTGTCATTCATTTGAATGAAACGGTCGTACCATTCAATCGAATGGTATCGAAGAGCGGATGGGTTTCCGTTCCGGACGCAGGGGAGCAAGGTGATGAGAACGCATGATCGGCATGGCCTTCCCGATGGGCAGCGGGGGCGCGTGAGTTTTGCCGCGCTGGTGTTGGTGCTGGCGCTGGTGGTGGCCGCAGGGGTGGTGGTCTGGCAGCAGCGCGCCACGGTGGAGTTGCCGGCCGGCTTTGTGTCCGGCAACGGGCGCATCGAGGCCACTTCGTACGACATCGCAACGCCGCTGGGTGGTCGCTTGCTGGCGCTGACGCCGCAGGAGGGCGACCAGGTGGCGGTGGGCGAGGAAGTGGGCAGCGTCGATGATCGCCAGGTGGCGGCGCAACTGCAGCAGGCGCAGGCGTCGCTGGAGCAGGCGCGTCAGGCGGTGGCCGAGGCGAGGGTGGCGGTGATGCGCTATGAGAGCGAAACGGCCTTTGCACGCGCCACGTTCCAGCGCACCCGTGATCTGGTGGAGCGCAACTTCCTGTCGCCGCAGCGCCTGGACCAGGACCGCAACACCTTGCGCATCGCCGAGGCGGCGCTGGATGCGGCGCAGGTTCGGGTGGAGGCGGCGGATGCCGCGGTGGCGGTGGCCGAGGCGGCCTTGGTGAGGGCGCGCGCGCAGCTCGACGATACCCGGCTGGTGTCTCCGATTGCCGGTCGGGTGTTGTACCGGCTGGCCGAGCCCGGGGTGGTCCTGGCGGCAGGGGCGCGGGTGCTGACGGTGATCGATCTCGACGACATGTATATGACGGTGTTCGTGCCGGCGGACCATGCCGGGCAGCTCCCGATCGGCGCGGAGGCGCGCATCCGCCTGGATGCCTGGTCGGATCATGTGTTCCCGGCGCGGGTGAGTTTCGTCGCCGAGCGGGCGCAATTCACGCCGCGCGAGGTCGAGACCCGCAGCGAACGGGAAAAACTGATGTTCCGAGTCAAGTTGTCGGTGGACCCGGAGTTGGTGCGCGCCCATGCCGATCTGGCCAAACCGGGCATGCCTGCGGTGGCGTTCATTCGTCTGGATGCGTCGCAGCCGTGGCCGGCGTCTCTGCCGAGGTGATGGGATGACGCACGTACGCGCGTACGAGTCCGGCTCCGACGAACCCGCACCGATCGCCCGGTTGGCCGGCGTCAGCCTGCACTATGGCGGCGTTGCGGCCGTGGCGGAGGTGGATCTAGATATACCGGCGGGCTGCATGGCTGGCTTCATCGGGCCGGACGGCGTCGGCAAGTCGTCGTTGCTGGCGCTGGTGGCCGGTGCGCGCCGAATCCAGCGCGGCCGGGTGGAGGTGTTCGGTGGCGACATGGCGCGGGCCGGTTTTCGAACCGGGGTACTGCCGCGCATTGCTTACATGCCCCAGGGACTGGGGCGCAACCTCTATCCCACGCTGTCGGTATTCGAGAACGTCGATTTCTTCGGCCGCCTGTTCGGCCAGTCGCGGGCCGAACGCATACGGCGTATTGATTCGCTGCTGACCGCAACGGCGCTGGCGCCGTTCCGCGATCGGCCGGCGGGCAAGCTGTCCGGGGGCATGAAGCAGAAGCTGGGGCTGTGCTGCGCGCTCATCCACGATCCCGATCTGCTGATTCTCGATGAACCCACGACCGGGGTCGATCCTTTGTCGCGGCGCCAGTTCTGGGAGTTGATCGAGCGCATACGCAGCGACCGGCCGGCGATGAGCGTGCTCGTTGCCACCGCCTACATGGAAGAGGCGGCACGCTTCGACTGGCTGGCGGCGATGGACGGTGGGCGGGTGATTGGTGTCGGTTCGCCCGACACCTTGCGCGCGCGCACCGGGCACCAGGATCTGGAGGCGGTGTTCGTCGCGCTGCTGCCGGAGGCCAGGCGCGCCGGCCACCTGCGGCTGGACATCCCACCTCGGCGGAATGCCGCCAACACCCGTTGCGTGATCGAAAGCCAGGGGCTGACGCAGCGCTTCGGCGATTTCACCGCGGTGGACCGGGTCAGCTTCCGCATCATGGAAGGCGAGATCTTTGGTTTTCTGGGTTCCAACGGCTGCGGCAAAAGCACCACGATGAAGATGCTTACCGGCCTGTTGCCGCCTTCCGAAGGCGAGGTGCGGTTGTTCGGCGAGCCACTGGATGCGCGCTCCCTGGCGACCCGGCGTAACGTCGGATACATGTCCCAGGCGTTCTCGCTGTATGGGGAGCTGACGGTGCGCCAGAACCTGGATCTGCATGCGCGCCTGTACCACCTGCCGGCCGGGCGGGTGGGGCCGCGGGTAGCGGAGTTGCTGGCACGCTTCGAGCTGGACGAACATGCCGACAGCCCGTCCGGCGACTTGCCGCTGGGCATACGTCAGCGTCTGTCGCTGGCCGTGGCGGTAGTGCATGAGCCGCGCATCCTGATTCTCGACGAACCAACCTCCGGGGTGGACCCGGTGGCCCGGGACGCCTTCTGGGCGCTGCTCATCGAGATGTCGCGCGACCAGGGTGTGACCATCTTCATCTCCACCCATTTCATGAACGAGGCGGCGCGCTGCGACCGTATCAGCCTGATGCACGCCGGCCGCGTACTGGTGAGCGACACCCCGGCCGCGATCCAGGCCGCGCAGCAGGGCGCGTCGCTGGAGGCCGCCTTCGTGCGGGTGCTGGAGCAGGCCATCGGCGCAACCGGCGAGAAACCGCCCCCACCGGCGGCTGCGATACCCCCACCCATCGCCGCAGCGCCCGCAGCGGCCGCGACCGCACACCCACTGCGCGCGCCGGCGCGCTTCAGCGGCCGTCGCCTGTTTGGCTACGCCTATCGCGAGGCGCTGGAACTGCGCCGCGATCCGGTCCGGCTCACCTTTGCGCTGCTCGGCTCCCTGTTGCTGATGCTCATTCTCGGCTTTGGCATCACGCTCGACGTTGAGAATCTGCGCTTTGCCGTGCTCGATCGTGACGACACCCCCGAAAGTCGTCTGTACGTGGAGAACATCGGCGCCAGTCGCTACTTCATCGAGACGCCGCCCGCCGCGGACGCCGCCGCCCTGGACCGCCGCATGGTGGCGGGGGAGCTGGCGCTGGCGCTGGAGATACCCGCCGGCTTCGGCCGCGACCTGCGTAGCGGCCACCTACCCGAAGTGGCGGTGTGGATAGACGGTGCCATGCCGTTCCGCGGCGAGACCATACGTGGCTACGTGCTGGGCCTGCATCTGCAGACCATGCAGGAACTGGCGGCCATGCGTACCGGGGTCGTGCCCGACGCCATGCCGGTGGATGTGGCGGTACGCTATCGCTACAACCAGGACTTCAAGAGTCTGTATGCGATGGTGCCCGGGGTGATCCCGCTGCTGCTGATCTTCATCCCCGCCATACTCACCGCCCTCGCCGTGGTGCGCGAGAAGGAACTGGGCTCCATTACCAATCTGTATGTCACCCCGGTGAGCCGCCTCGAATTCCTGCTGGGCAAGCAGTTGCCCTACGTGGCGTTGTCGCTGGTCAGTTTTGTTGGGTTGGTGTGGCTGGCGCTGGTGGTGTTCGGGGTGCCGATCAAGGGCAGTTTCGCCACGCTGGCGCTTGGCGCGCTGATCTACGTCTTCGCCACGACGGCGATCGGGCTGCTGATGTCGGTATTCACCCGCACGCAGATCGCCGCGCTGGCCGCCACCGGCATCCTGACGATGGTGCCGACGATACAGTTCTCCGGCCTCACCGAGCCGGTGTCGGCGCTCGACGGCGCCGGCCAGACGATCGGGCAGCTGTGGCCGGCCACTTACTTCCTTACCATCAGCCGCGGCGTGTTTACCAAGGATCTGGGGCTTGCCGACCTCGCCGATCAGTTTTTCGCGTTGGGCCTGTTCGTGCCGGTGCTGCTGGGCTTGAGCGTGCTGCTGCTGAAGAAGCAGGAGGATTGATGATGATGGCCAACGTCGCCCGGCTCGGCGTCAAGGAGCTGCGCAGCCTCGCTGCCGACCGCATGCTGGTGGTGGTGATCGTGTGGGCGTTCTCGCTCGGTCTCTACGTGGCCGCCACCGGCATGTCGCGCGAGTTGTCGAACGCTCCGGTGGCGGTGGTGGACGAGGACCGCTCGCCGCTGTCCGCGCAGATCATCGACGGCCTGCGGCCGCCCTACTTCAGGCCGCCGGTACTGATCGCCATGGGGGATGTCGACGAGGGGCTGGACAAGGCCCGCTATTCCTTCGCCCTGGTCATTCCGGCCGGATTCCAGCGCGACCTGATGGCTGGCCATCGCCCCGAGCTTCAGCTCAACATCGATGCGACCATCGTCGGTCAGTCCTTCATCGGTTCGAGCTACATCCGCCAGATCGTCGCGCAGGAGGTGCTGACCTTTTCTGGTCATGGCGATCAGGGCGATAGCGCCAGCGCCGTGGATCTGGTCACGCGGGTGCGCTTCAACCCCAACCTGACGGGGCTGTGGTTCGGCGGGCTGATGGAGGTGATCAACAACATCACGCTCTTGTCCATCATTCTGGTGGGGGCGGCGTTCATCCGCGAGCGTGAGCACGGCACCCTGGAGCACCTCATGGTGATGCCGCTTCGGCCGGTGGAAGTGATGCTCGCCAAGGTCTGGGCGAACGGCCTGGTGGTGTTGCTGGCGGCCAGCTTCGGCCTGACCATCGTGGTGCAGCGCCTGCTCGGCGTACCAGTGGCGGGGTCGGTGCCGCTGTTTCTCGCGGCGGCGGCGCTGTATCTGTTCTCCACCGCCTCCATCGGCATTTTCCTCGGTACGCTGGCGCGCTCGATGCCGCAGTTCGGCCTGCTTATCATCCTCGTCATCATCCCGCTGCAACTGCTGTCGGGTGGGGTGACGCCGCGCGAGAGCATGCCCGAGGCGGTGCAGCAATTGATGATGCTGATGCCGACGCCGCATTTCATCACTCTGGCGCAAACGATTTTGTTCCGGGGCGGCGGGTTGGCCGAGGTGTGGGCGCCATTCCTTGCCATAGCGGCGATCGGCGCGGCTTTCTTCATCGCCGCGCTGGCCCGCTTCCGCCAGGCCATCAGCCAGGCATGAACATGATCATGAGGATGGAGGAGGGCCCAGCGTGAGCAATGTGCGCCAGGTCGCCGCCGAAGCCCCGCGCACGCGCACTGCCGCGTCGGCGCCCGGTGGCGCGGCGGAGCAAACCCGCAGGCGGCTTGTGGATGCCGGGCTGGTGCTGTTCGGCCGCTACGGCTTTGATGGCGTGACCACCCGCATGCTGGCCGCCGAGGCGGGCGTGAACCAGGCTGCGATTCCCTATCATTTCGGGGGCAAGCAAGGGGTGTACCTGGCGGTGGCACGCGCGCTGTGCGACACCAGCGCACCCTTGCTGCGGGCCGCCATCGAGTCGGCACAACAGCGCCTGGTGCGGTGTGGCGCGCCGAGCCGGGCGCCAGACGGGGTGCCGCAGGGCGCACCGGACGCGCCCGAGGACGCTGAGCTGGCTGGGGTGCTCGCGGATTTCGTCGGGGATGTCGCGGCGGCGCTGCTCGGCCACCCCGACATCTCCGCGAGCTACGCCTTCTTCATTCGCGAACAACTGGGCGAGTCGGCGGCCTTCGAGATCATCGAGCGCGAATGCCTGGCGCCGGTGCATGATCTGCTGTGCGAGCTGACCGGGCGTGTCGTCGGCGAGCCGCCGCAGTCGGAGACCGTGATTCTGCTCGCGCATGCCTTGCTCGGGCAGATCGCCAGCTTCGCCGGTAGCCGGCCGATGCTGCTGCGGCGCCTGGGGCGGAAAGCCGGCTACAGCGCCGGCGATCTCGCCGCCATTGTTGCCACCGTCCGCCGCCTCGCCCTGGCAATGGTGCTGGGGTGGCGGCGAAGCTGAGCGCTGCGGGGTTTCAGGCGTCGGCCCAGGCCTGCTTGTCGGCATGCTTCTGCATGAACGCCTCGGTGCGCTTGTGCGCCGGGCGGTCACGCAATCCGGCCCAGTAGGCCTCGAACTCGGGGCGCTTCTCCAGCGAACCGAACTGCATGCCCCAGCCGATCTGGCTGCCGACATACACGTCGGCAGCGGAGAAGCGGTCGCCAGCCAGGTAGCGACGTCCGCGCACCGCACTGGCCAGGGTGTCGACCACCGAGGCGTAGGCGCCGCATCCGATCTGCGCCTGCTGCTCGGGTGTGGGCACGAAGCCGAAAAGGTGTAGCGACAGGGCGGTTTCCACCGGCCCGGCGGAGAAGAACAGCCAGCGATAGTAGTCGCCGCGTTCGGCAGGGGCCGGGGCCAGCCCGGCGTCGGGGAAGGTGTCAGCGAGGTAGGCGCAGATCGCTGCGCATTCGGTGACAACGGTGTCGCCATGGCGGATGGCCGGTACCTTGCCCATGGGGTTGATGGCGAGGTATTCGGGCGACTTGATGGTGGTGCCGTATTCGAGCAGTTCGATACGGTAGGGCGCGCCGATCTCTTCGAGCATCCAGTGCACGATGGCGCCACGCGACCATGGATTGGTATAGAAAACGATTTCCTTGCTCATGCTTCGCTCCTCGGGGTTGAAGGGTGTGAAGCGAGTATAGGCGGGCATGCTGTCAGATTCTGTCAGCATGGTCTCGCGCCATTCCCGGTGCAGTGCGTGGCGCCGCCGCGGATAGCGCTCGCCAGTGACTTCGGCGTGCTGGATGCGGTCAGTGCGAAAGTGGCGGTAGCCCTGGCGCAACTCACACCAGGCCACCAGTACGCGGGTGGAATCGAAGTAGCCCAGTGCGAAAGGCCACACGTGGCGGTGTGAGTACTGGCCGCGTACGTCGCGGTAGGTGATCGCCAGACGGGCTTCGCGATGGATGGCACGGCGCAGGATTGCGACGTCCACCGCGTGCGCCGGCTCGCACCCGGGTGGCACCATCAGCGGCGATTCGTCCAGGCGGCGGCGGGCGGTGTCGGGGAGGACGGCGCCGACCTTGGCGAGGGCCTCGCGGGCGGCGGCGGCGAGTTCGGCGTCGGCGCGGCGTGCCACCCATTTCAGTCCCAGCGCGAGGGCTTCGACCTCCTCTTCCGAGAACATCAGCGGAGGCAGGTTGAAGCCCGGCCGCATCACGTAGCCCATCCCCGGTTCGCCATCGATTTCCGCCCCCATCGCTTGCAGTGCGGCGATGTCGCGATACACCGTGCGCAGCGATACCCCCAGCTCGCGTGCCAGGGCCGCGCCGCTGACCGGCAGGCGGTGCCGGCGCAGGACCTGCAGCAGGTCGAAGAGTCGGGTGGATTTGGACATGGCAGGCTTGGAGCGGATTCAGCGCGGCATTGCGCGGGACGCCCTGAGAAAGGTCGGGGCGGACGGATTGCGGGGCGCAGCGTCGGATGGCGGTGCGACCTTTGGGGAGGCGCCTTCGCAGGGCGAACCGCCACCGGCAGTGGGCTGTGGCGGCCATTCGATGGTGAAGCACACGCCACGCCCGGCGAGCCCGGGCCCGAGGACGATCGTGCCGCCGCTGTTGGCGACGGCCTGGCGGACAATGGCCAGGCCCAGTCCGGAACCACGGGCGGTGACGCTGCGGCCGCGGTAGAAGCGCTCGAACACCCGCTCGCGTTCGGCGGTATCGATGCCAGGGCCGTCGTCGGCGACTGCGAGACGGGTCACGCCGCCAGACCGCGTCAGTCCGACCACGACCTGTGCGCCTTCGGGCGTGTAGGCCAGGGCGTTGCCGAGGAGATTGTCGAGTATCGAGTGGAAGGCGGCCGGGTCGATGCGATGGACGAGCCGGTCCGGGGAGTCGAGGGCGACGTCGATGCGCCTGGCGGTGGCAGCGGGGTTGGCGGCGATGAGGATGTCACGCGCGAGCTTCACCAGATCCACGTCCTGCGCTTGCGGGCTGCGGTGTCCCTCCAGCGCCGCAAGCGCGAGCAGTTGGCGGGTGAGGTGCGAGGCGCGGCCAACCGCACTTTCCAGTGCTGCACGTGCGGCCGCCCGCGCTTCGTCGTCGCTGGCGCGCGACAGGATGTGGGCCTGGGTGGCAAGCACGGCGAGCGGCGTGCGCAACTCGTGGGCGGCGTCCTGCACGAAGGCGCGCTCGCGCGCGATGTTGTCGCGTGCGCGGGTGAGCAATGCGTCGAACGCGGCGCTCAGGGGTTGAAGCTCGGCGTAGCCGAGGTGGCGGGTATCGAGCGGTGAGAAGTCGTGGCTGTGGCGTGCGTGCACTTCTTCGGCGAAGCCGCGCAGCGGTGCGAGTCCGCTGCGTATCGCCAGCCAGATCGGAATCAGTACGAAGGGGAAGGCGATGACGATGGAGGGCGCCAGTTCGCTGGCGATGACGCTGAGCAGATCGCGGCCGGAGTGCACCGGCTCGAGCAGCCAGATCCGCCAGCCGTCCCGCTCGACGCCGACCCACCAGTAGCGCGTGCCGCCGATCTCGAGCGTGGCCATGGGCGCAAAGGCGTCGGCGAGCAAGGCCGAAGCGTGCGGCCTGAGGGGCTCCGAGACGAAAATCATCGCTTCCGTGGCTTCCGTCACGTCAACCAAGGCGTCCGTGGTCGCGACCAGCAGCAACAGGTCATCCGCCGAGAGCGGCGGTAGCTTGCGCGCAGCGTTGATCTGCCGCTCGTTTGCCGCCAGTACCGCCGCCGCGGTCTCGCGGTCCAGATCGAACAGCCCCGCCAGAATGATGCTGGCCGCCAGGTCGAGTTCGCGATTGCGGGTGTCGTGGCTGTTGAGGTCGCGGTATTCGATCAGTGTCAGTACCAGCCAGGCCACGACGAACGCAGCCAGCAGGGCGTAGAAGGCGCGGCGCGCCAGCGAAGGCTGTGGCCAGATCCGGAAGCGATGGCTGCTCATGCGACCAGTTGGTAACCGACCCCGCGCACGGTACGGATGCGCTCGGCGCCGATCTTGCGTCGCAGGTTGGACATATGTACCTCGATGGCAGCGCTGTCCAGCGGATCGCCGAGTGGCTCCAGGCGCTGGCCGAGCACCGTCTTGGAGATCACGCTGTCGGGGTCGCGTGCGAGTTCGAGCAACAGCCGGAACTCGCGCGGCGACAACTCCAGCGCCATGCCGTGCAGCCAGGCACGGTGGCTGCGCGGCTCCAGGACCAGTTCGCCGAAGCTCCAGCGCTCGCTGGCCTGGCGGGCGTAGCGCCTGCAGACCGCGCGCAGGCGTGAGAGCAGTTCGGCCATGGCGAAGGGTTTGACGATGAAGTCGTCGGCACCGCCGTCCAGACCAGCGAGTCGGTCGTCGAGGCTGGTGCGCGCGGTGATCACGATGACCGGAAAGGCGATACCGCTTGTGCGCCAGCGCCGCAGCAACGCCAGCCCCTCGCCGTCCGGCAGGGACAGGTCAAGCAAGGCGCAGTCGGGTGCGTCTTCGGTGTGCGCCAGGGCATGGCGCAGGGTGCGCAACCATACCGCAGTCATGCCTTCCTGGCGCAGCGCGGTGAGAATCGCCTGGCCAAGGTCGATGTCGTCTTCGATGATCAGAATGTGCATGCCGCCATTGTAGAAGCCCGAAGCTAAGGCTTGCCTGAAGAATGGAGCGTGACGGACGGCGGACGACCGGCGCACCATGCGCGCGCCGGGGCGGCAGGACGGTGTGTCCCGCCGCCCCGGCGAGGGTTGCGCGGTTGGTCTGGCTGATGTTCTTGGCCTGCACGTTGAACTGGACGGAGCCGAGTGCCTTGCCGCCGTTGACGCTGCCGACGTTGAGTTCCTGGGATGCGTATCCGAGGGTGGCACGGTTGTCCTGGGTGACGTTCTCGATGCGCACGGTGCTCTTGAGGGAGCCGCCGACCATGCCCTGGTCGAAGGGACCGGCGACGGCGAGGGTGCTGACGAAGGCGGTGGCGGCGATGGCGATTTTGGCGAAGGCTTTCATGATGTATCTCCTTGGGTGAGGTCGGGTGTTGCGTTGGGTTGTGAGGCATGAGGCGGATGCCTGGACGGGCTGGGCAGGTGTTTGCTGCCCGTCTGACCCATGAGTCGCAGCCCGCGAAAAAGCGGTTCAAGTTTTTTTTGAGGGCGGCGGCAATGGGCGGGAAGGGGTACGCAATCGTGCTCAAACTCGCGGGTTTGGGCGTCGCGCCAGGCAGGGCGCAATCGGGGCGATGCGCTGGGTTGAGGGTGCTTGCACCCCAGCATCAGGGGTGGGGCTGTCATGCCAGCACTACGGCTTCGATGCTCAGCCCCGGGCGGAGATGAAGGTATCGGCTTGAGCGCGTCCGCGAGCCGGGAACGCTCCCAAGCGATGACCTTGCTTCAGAACGTGTATTGCGCGCCGATCGATAGGGTGCGCGGCGTGCCGGGCGTGAGCCAGGAGCGGTCGTACGAGCTCGCGATGTATTCCCGGTCGAAGAGGTTATCCACGTTGAGCGTCAGGCGCAGGTGGCGGTCGATGCGCCAGTACGAGTTCAGCTTGACCGTGGTGTAGGACGGCAGGGTGAAGCTGTCGATGATGTTGCCGGAGCGCTCGCCCACGTAGGTCACGCCGCCGCCCAGGCCCCAGGCGCCGCCGTTGGAGAGCGGCGCTTCCCACATGGCTAGGAGGCTCGCGCTGTGTTTTGGGATGCCGGCCAGCGGTTTGCCCTGCAGGTTGACGACTGCGCCGCTCCACCAGTCCACCGCTCCGCCCGCGTCCTTGGTGACCTCGGTGTCCAGATAGGCGTAGCTCGCACTGACCCGCAGTCTGGGGGTGAGCTGGCCGGACACGTCGAGCTCGATCCCCCGGCTGCGTGCTTCCCCTGCAGCGGTGGAGAAGATGCCGTCAGGGTCGGAGCCGGTGAGCACGTTCTCCTTGTCGATCTGGAAGACCGAGAGGGTGGCGCCGAGGCGTTTGTCACCGGACTCGAACTTCAGGCCGGTTTCCAGCGCCCGCCCCGTCTCGGGATCGAAGGGGTTGCCGTTCGCGTCCGTGCCTGCGTTGGGGCGGAAGGACTTACCGGCGGTGGCGTACCAGGACCATTGCGGATCGATCAGGAAGGTGACGCCGGCCCGCGGCGATACGGCGGAATCGCGCTGGTCGGTGGCCCTGCCGTTCGCGCGGTTGTAGATCTCCTGCTCGTAGCGGTCGTAGCGCAGCCCGGCGAGGAGCTTCCAGCGATCCGTGACGGCGATCTCGTCCTGCACGAAGAAGGCGGCGTTGGATTGTTCCTCCTTGCGGTTTGCGATAAGACCGCCCTGACCTTCCAGCAGCGGCACATACACGGGTTTGCCGAGGATGTTGTCGATGCGCATGGTGTTGTTGAGCTGTCGCATGCGGAAGTCGAGGGTATAGCGGTAGACCTCGGTGCCTACCAGCACGGTGTGTCGCATCCCGCCCAGGTTCAGGTGGCCCTGCAGCTCGCCCTGAACGGTGATGTCCTCGGTCTCGAAGTCCCGGTGGCGGCGGCGCAGGGTGACGCTGTCACCGGTGACGTCAACAAAAGGCCGGACCTCGGAGGCCGTGCCCGTCAGCGAGCCGCTCTTGTACGCGAGGCCGAGGCGGCTGCGCCATTCGGCGGACAGTTCGTGGTCGAGGGTGAGTTGGTGGGTGGTGTTCTTGAGGGTGGTGTCACCGTCGTTCGGGTCGGCGAGGAGGTTCTTCCGGGGCACGGCGGTGACCTTGCCATTTACTGCCACGATACCCCGCTCCAGGGGCGCCGCCTGGCGCAGGTATTCGCCGTCGTAGGAGAGGATGCTGCGATCCGACAGAATCCAGGTCAGGGCGGGGGCAACGAGCTGGCGGCGACTGTCAACATGGTCGCGGAAGCTGCCCTTGTCTTCGGCGGCGACGTTCAGACGGTAGGCCAGGCTTTGGCCAATGGGGCCGGTCGTGTCCATGCTAATGCGATAGAAATCGTAGCTTCCGGCACTTGCCTCGATGACGCGCGCAGGGCGGAACTGAGGCTTCTTGGTCACCACGTTGAGGGTGCCGCCCGGTTCGCTGCTGCCGTACAGCGCAGCCGACGGCCCCTTCAGGAATTCGATGCTGTCGACGTTGGCGAGGTCCCGCGGCGCGTTGAAGCCGCGGTTGCCGGAGAACCCATTGCGCAGGAGGCTCATGCCGGTGTTTTCGTGGCCGGTGAAGCCACGGATGGCGATGTTGTCCCAGGTGCCACCAAAGTCGTTCTGGCGGGAAACGCCGCTCACCAGGTCCAGGGTGTCATCCAGGCGCATGGCCTGCATGTCGTCGAGTATCTCCCGTGGCAGAACGCGAACGGCCTGGGGTACTTCCCGCAGCGGGGTGCCGGTACGGGTGGCGGCGGTGGACTCGGACTGGTAGTACTGGCCCGCGCCAGTCGCACCCTGTACCTGCACTTCGGGCAGCACGGCAGGGCTGCCGGATGGCGTATCGGCGCGGGCGCCGCCAACCAGTCCGACGGTGGCACTCAGAAGGGTGGACAGCAGTCGTGTGGCACCGCCGCGTCGGCGGTTCAACGCTGACGAGGCGGACGATGTGTGGGACATTGAGGGGCCTCCTGATCAAGTGTGGGGAAAGGACCCGGCGCTTATACCGAAATAGAAATACAATATCAATTAATAGTGATTCTCAGTTGTAAATATGCATCAGTTCTTCACGCTTCGCCGTGCCGGGTTGCGCGCAGTCCCGATGTGCACGCGGTCAAGGAACGACATGACGCATACGCGGCGCTGCGCTACCATGGTTGCTCTTTCACTCAGGAGCAGCGCATGGCCTCGGTCGAAATCACCGCCGACAACTTCAATCAGATCGTCGATGGCAACGACATCGTTTTCCTCGACTTCTGGGCCGAGTGGTGCGGCCCCTGCCGCGGTTTCGCACCGACCTACGAGGCCGCATCCGAGGCCAACCCCGATATCGTGTTTGGCAAGATCGATACCGAAGCGCAGCAGGAGTTGGCGGCGACCTTCCAGATCCGCTCCATCCCCACGATCGCGGTGATCCGCGACAACATCATGGTGTTCCGCGAGTCCGGGGCGCTGCCCGCCAGCGCCCTCAACCAGGTCATCGAGGGCGTGCGTGCGCTCGACATGGACCAGGTGCGCGCGGAGATCGCCGAGGGGCAGCAACCCGACTGAGTCCGCTCGTCGCTGACGCCCGTCCCGCGCCGCCCGGCATGAACCTGTCAGCGTTGCTGCTCGTCGCTGCTGCCGCGGCCGTGCCCTATGCCTTGTGGACGCACTTCATGGCGGGCGCGCGGGCCCGCCACATTGACCGCTTCGTGTTCCCCGACGCGGTCTCCAGGCGGGTGCGCGAACGCTACCCGCACCTGTCGGATGCAGACCTGCAACTGGTGATCCGAGGGCTGCGCGAGTATTTCCACATCTGCCGGCTCGCCAAACGACGCATGGTGTCGATGCCGTCGCAGGTGGTCGATGTGGCCTGGCACGAGTTCATCTTGTTCACCCGCGGCTACAGGGTCTTCTGCGGCCGGGCGTTGGGGCGTTTTCTTGACCACGTGCCGTCCGAAGCGATGCGCAGCCCCACCGTCGCCCAGGACGGCATACGGCGTGCTTGGCGCTTGTCGTGCGCACGCGCCGGGATCGATCCCAAGACGCCGCACCGCCTGCCGCTGCTGTTCGCAATCGACACCCAGCTTGGGATTGCCGACGGATTTCCCTACGCACTCGATTGCGCCACCGCCGATCGGCGCGATGGACGGGTGTATTGCGCCAGTCATATCGGCTGCGGCGGCGGTTGCGGGGGCGCCAGCGGCTGCGTTGGCGATACGGGTGGAGGTGGTGGTAGCGGCGGGGGTGATGGCGGTGGCTGCGGTGGCGGGGGCGACTGAGCGGCGCCGCGGCCATGGCCCCGCGGGCGACCCGGCGGGCCTGCCGCTGCTGGCGGTGCCGCCGTCACCCGACCTGCGACCGTACGTTGACCAGTTCTGGCTCGGGCTGGGCAATGCCGATGCCGTCTTTCCGGTGCTGCCAGATGGCGAGATCGACCTCGTCATCGCCGTTGACCGTGGCCGGGCCGACGCCTGGCTGTTCGGCACCACCACCATGCTGTGCGATGTGCCCTTGCGTGCCGGGGCGCATTACCTGGGCGTGCGTTTCCGTCCCGGGCAGGCGCGTCATTTCGTCGTCGCCCCGGCCGATGCACTGACCAATGCGCAGGTGGAGGCCTGGACGCAGCTGGGTGTCGATCTGGCGGCCCTGCCGTCCAGGCTTGCACGCCTGGGCGAGCTGCTACGGGCTGGGGCGACGGTGGCGCCGGCCGTCGCTGCACTCCTTGCCGAACTGGAGCGGCTGCTCCGTGCCCGACTGGCGCGCCTGCAGCCGGACTACGACGGTTTCGACCGTGCAATCGCGCTGCTGGCACGACCGCAGGCGGCGTCCAGCCCGGTACGCGCGGCTGCCGAGCAGTGTGGCCGCAGCCTGCGCCAGTTCGAGCGCGTTGTCAGCGCACGGGTCGGGGTGCCGGCCCGGACGCTGGCCGGCATCGCCCGTTTTCGTGGGGCGCTGGGCCTGATCGCGGGCGGTGCTGCACTGGCCGATGCCGCGGCCGCGGCCGGCTATGCGGATCAGAGCCACATGACCTATGCCTTCCACACCTACGCCGGAATGCCGCCAGCGCGCCTCGCCACGGCCATGTCGCGTTTTCACAAGACCGCCGCCGCCGCCGCCCGATAGTCTCGACGCTTCTGCACAACAGCACAGGAGTGGCGAAATGAAGCTTTGGACTGGCGTGGTGACCGACCAGGTGACCGAATCCCGGGATTTCTACGTTCGTTTGTTTGCTTGCGAGGTGGTGTTCGACAGCGACTGGTTCGTGCTGCTGGAACTGGGCGGTGGCGAACTCGGTTTCATGAAACCCGGACTGGAGGCGCAACACCCGCTGTTCCGCACGCCGCTGGCCGGTGGCGCGGGCATCTGGGTAACCATCGATGTCGACGATGTGGATGCCACCTACGCGCGGCTGTATGGCCTGGGCGTGGAGCCGGTGTTCCCGCCGCGTGACGAGCCATGGGGCGACCGCCATTTTGCGGTGATCGACCCGGGGGGTATCGCGGTGGACGTGGTGCAGCGTGCCGCGCCCGGCGAACCGGGCTGAGCGTCCGCGCCTGGATGCGTGCCGCGGCGGCAGGACATTGTCCCGCCACCGCGGCGTTCGCGGTGGTTGCCCGGTCTTACTTGAGGGAGCCGATGTTGGCTTCCTGGGAGGCGTAGCCGAGGGTTGCGCGGTTGGTCTGGCTGATGTTCTTGGCCTGAACGTTGAACTGGACGGAGCCGAGCGCCTTGCCGCCATTGACGCTGCCGACGTTCAGTTCCTGGGAGGCGTAGCCGAGGGTGGCCCGGTTGTCCTGGGTGACGTTCTCGATGCGCACGGTGCTCTTGAGCGATCCGCCGACCATGCCCTGGTCCAAGGGGCCGGCGACGGCGAGGGTGCTGACGAAGGCGGTGGCGGCGATGGCGATTTTGGCGAAGGTCTTCATGATGAATCTCCTTGGGTGAGGTCGGGTGCTGCGTTGGGTTGTGAGGCGTATGCCTGGACGGGCTGGGCAGGTGTTTGCTGCCCGTCTGACCCATGAGTCGCAGCCCGCGAAAAAGCGGTTCAAGTTTTTTGCGACTATGCTGAAACCGTGTTCAACCGGCTGGAGCGAGAGCATGAGCGCGAAGGCGCCCACCGATCTGCCGATCGGCTATTGGCTGAAGCGAGTGCATGACTTGCTGGATGCCGCGGTGGCGCACGCCCAGGCTGCGCATGGGCTGTCGCGGCTGGACTGGCAGGTGCTCAACGCCTTGTGGGAGTCGGGCAGGGCCGACGCCGAGGATGTGCACGCCCGGCTGCAGCCGTTCGCCGACACCGCCACCATCATGGCGGCCCTCGATCGACTGCTCCAGCGCGGCATGGCCGGGCGTACCCCCCATGGCGATGCGCTTGCCCTGACTGTCCGTGGCGAGACCGTGCATACCGCTGCCCTGGCGGCCCAGCGGGAACTGCGGGCGCGGGCGATGAGCGGCGTGAGCGAAGCCGAGTACGAGACGGTACTGACGGTGCTGCGGCGCGTCGCCGACAACCTGGAGGATGCGCTGCGGCGGGAGGCGGAAACCGGGTCGTAGACCGGCGAACGGCCCAGGTGTTGGCGCTTCGCGGTATGCTCCGTGCTCCCGGCGGGGGTGCCCCGTGTTCCGCGCGCTATGCACCGCGTCGCGCGTTCCCACGCGTGATCCCCAGGCGTCCCGCCGGCCGATCATTCCCTCCAGAGGAGCTTGCATGCCCGGAACCCTGCTCGTCACCGGCGGCAGTCGTGGCATTGGCGCCGCCGTGGCGCTGCGCGCGGCCGCTGCCGGCCATACCGTCTGCCTGACCTACCGCAACAACGCTGCGGCCGCCGAAGCGGTGGTGGCGCAAATTACCGACGCCGGTGGCAGAGCCGTGGCGATGGCGGTCGACGTGGCGTGCGAAGACCAGGTGTTGCGATTGTTCGAGCGCGTCGATCATGAGCTCGGGCCGCTGACTGCGCTGGTGAACAATGCCGGCATGCTGGAAACCCAGATGCGTGTCGAGCAAATGGACATGGCACGCCTGCAGCGGGTGTTCGCGACCAACGTGTTCGGCAGTTTCCTCTGTGCGCGTGAGGCGCTGCGGCGGATGTCCACCCGCCATGGCGGGCACGGCGGGGCGATTGTGAACGTCTCTTCCGTCGCCGCCCGGCTGGGGGCGCCCAACGAGTATGTGGACTACGCCGCCGCCAAGGGCGCCATCGACACCTTCACCATCGGCCTCGCCAAAGAGGCCGTCGCGGACGGTGTGCGGGTGAACGCGGTGCGCCCCGGCATCATTCGTACCGATATCCACGCCAGCGGCGGCGAGCCCAACCGGGTGGAGCGGGTCAAGGCGTCGGTGCCGATGGGGCGCGGCGGCGAGCCGGACGAGGTCGCCAGCGCCATCATGTGGCTGTTGTCGGACGAGGCCTCCTACGTCACTGGCGCCATACTCGACGTTGCGGGCGGGCGCTGAGCGGCGCAACACTCGCGCAAACTTCAATACCAGATTCAACAACATCAACGCCAACCGATCGAGGTGGAACACCATGGGGCAGTACACCGCCGAAGTCGCGTGGGAACGCGGCGCGCAGGACTTTCTGGACAATCGCTACAGCCGCGCTCACCGGCTGCGCTTCGACGGTGGCATCGAGGTGGCCGGTTCGTCGTCACCGCAGGTGGTGCCGCTGCCGTGGTCGGATGAGGCCGCGGTCGATCCCGAGGAAGCCTTCGTCGCCTCGCTGTCGGCTTGCCACATGTTGTGGTTCCTGTCGCTCGCCGCGCGTAGCCGCTTCACCGTGGATCGCTACGAGGACAAGGCCGAGGGGGTGATGGCGAAGAATCCCGAGGGCCGCATGGCCATGACGGTGGTCACGCTCAGGCCGGCGGTCTGGTTTTCCGGCGAACGCCTGCCCACGCGCGACGAACTCGATGCACTGCATCACGCCGCGCACGAGGCCTGCTTCATCGCCAACTCGGTGAAGACCGAAGTACGCTGCGAGCCGGTGATTCCCGTGGGCTGAGGCTGGCGGGAGGGGCCGGGCGCCGTGTGTCTTGCACGTCGGTGGTTGGCTACGATTTTTCGAGGCGCCCTGCTATATATTCGGAGATGGCGTCGCGTGGGGTAGCGGTCGCCACCTTTCGGGGAGTGTCCGTGCATCGTCCAGAGACCCACAACACGCCGCTCGTCGATGCCGACCACGCCGGGTTCATCGTCGGCCCGGTGTCGATCGGCATCGGCTCAAGCAGCCGCGACAACATGCCCAGCCTGTCGCGCGGCATCGGCTGCCGCGTTGATGAGGAAGCGCGCACCATCATCGTTTTCGTCAGTGTTTCGCAATCGCGCGAGTTGCTTGCCGACGTGCGCGTGAGCGGGCGGGTGGCGGTAGTCTTCACCCAGCCGAGCAGTCATCGTACGGTGCAGTTCAAGGGTGTGGACGCGAGCGTGGTGCCGCCCGGCGAGGGCGACGAGACGGTGATCGCGCGCTACCGTGACGGCTTCATGGAGGAGCTTGCCCGGCTCGGCTTCGACCCGGTGGGCCTGCGCTTCATCCTCGACTGTGCGTCCGATGACGTTGCGGCCATCCGTTTCTCGCCCTCCGCAGCCTTCGTCCAGACGCCCGGGCCGCTCGCCGGGACGCCGCTCAAGCCGACCGGAGCGCGGCCATGAGTCTGCGCCTGGAGTTGTTGCGCGAGTCGCTGGAAGGCACGGTGCCGGGGGTGATGGCCACCTGTGCGGCGGACGGTACGCCGAACGTCGCCTATCTGTCGCAGTGCGAGTTCGTGGACGAGCAGCACATCGCGCTGTCCTATCAGTTCTTCAATACCACCCGCCGCAACGTGTTGCAGAACCCGCACGCGCGCTTGATCGTGACCCATCCGGTGACCGGCGAGCGCCATCGCCTGCTGCTGGTATATCTGCGGACCGAGGGCGAGGGGCCGCTGTTCGAGCGCATGCGCGCCAAGCTCGCCGGCATTGCCTCGCATACCGGCATGGGTGGCGTGTTCCGTTTGCTGGGGGCGGACATCTACCGGGTCATCGACATCGAGCGCATCCCTGGCAGCGCCCTGCCCCGGCCGGCGCCGCGGCGCAGCCTGCTGGCCGCGCTGCGCAGTTGTTGCGACCGCCTTGCCGCCTGTTGCGAACTGGAAGGACTGGTTTCGGAACTGTTTGCCGGGTTGGAGAGCCGCTTCGATATCCACCACGCCATGGTACTGATGCTCGACGGCTCCGGCACGCGCCTTTACACCGTCGCGAGCCGCGGTTACGAGCGCTCCGGTGTCGGCTCCGAGATTCGCGTCGGCGATGGTGTGATCGGCGTGGCGGCGCGCGAGGCCACGCCCATCCGCATCGGCCACATGACGCTGGATGCCGCCTACAGTCGCGCCATCCGCGCCGCCACGCTCGAAAGCGGCCTGCAGGACGGCCTGGAGACCGAGATCCCGCTGCCCGGGTTGCCCGAATCGCGCAGCCAGCTTGCGGTGCCGATCAAGGCCTGCGGGCGGATGCTGGGCGTGCTGTACGTTGAAAGCCCGGAGGATCTGCGCTTCGGTTACGACGACGAGGACGTGCTGGTGGCGCTCGCCAGCCAGTTCGGCGCGATCGCCCTACACCTGCAGCAGGCCGGGGAGGTCGCCGACGAAGCCGACGCACCGCAGGCATCGGCCCGGCCGGCCAGCGGCCCGGCGGTGACCATCCGCCACTACGACGCCAACGACAGCCTGTTCATCGACGGCGACTACCTGATCAAGGGCGTGGCCGGTTCCATTTTGTGGACTTTGCTGAACGACTACGTCGAGCGTGGCCGGGACACCTTCAGCAACCGCGAACTGCGGGTCGACCCGCGCATCCGCCTGCCCGACGTGTGCGACAACCTCGAAGCCCGTCTCATCCTGCTGCGCCGCCGCCTGGTCGAGCACGACGCCTGCGTGCAACTCGAAAAAGCCGGTCGCGGCCGGCTGCGCCTGAGTGTGCGCCGGCCGCTGACGTTGATCGAAGTCGCCGACGACGTGACCGCGTAGCGGCCGTCGGCGTGGGGCGGGGCGGCGGCTTTCCTAAATGTTCCCTCGCTTATTCCTAAATTTCGCTTAATACGATTTTTTGAGCGTTTTGTTTCGGTTTCTCCGGCGTAGAGTGCGCTCCCACGTACCGGGCGGGCACACTGCGAGTCGGCCCCGCCATCCGGTACGGCAACCCGTAGTACTGGATGGAGAAGACCATGAAACAGCAACAACACGGCACATCGCGATTGCCCATGCTGGAGGCGATGATGCTGATCCGTCGTTACGAGGAAACCATCGTCGAACTGGCGGCGAGCGGGCGGGGGCCGGGCACCTGTACCTCGGTCGGGCAGGAGGCTTCGGCCGTGGGTGTGGTCGGGGCGCTGGGCCCGGACGACCTGATTCTGACCAATCACCGTAGCGCCGGTCATCTGCTGGCGCGAGGTGCCGACCCCGGCCGTCTGCTGGCCGAGGTGCTCGGACGGCGCGACGGCTACTGCAAGGGCAAAAGCGGCCATCTGCACGTGTCGGCGCGCGAGCTTGGGGTGATTCTCACCTCGACCATCGTCGGTGGCGAATTGTCGCTCGCAACCGGGGTGGGCTTGTCACGCCAGATGCTTGGGGAAGACGGCATTGTGGTGTGCTTCTTCGGCGACGGCGCGGCCTGCGAGGGCGTGTTCCACGAGTCGCTCAACCTCGCCACGATCTGGAATCTCCCGATTCTGTATGTGTGCGAGAACAACCAGTGGCAGGCCTTCGTGCATAGACGCGAGACCATGCCGTTCGAGCAGGTGCGGGAATGGGCGGCGGCGCACGGCATCGACAGCCGCAGCGTCGACGGCAACGACGTGGAAGAGGTGCGCCGCGCAGCCCAGGATGTAGTGGCGACGGTTCGCCGCGACCGCCGGCCGGTGTTTCTCGAGACACTGACCTACCGCCTGCGCGGCCACTTCGAACCGGATGACCAGGCCTATGTCGATCCCGCCGAACTGGCGGCGTGGCAGGCGCGCGATCCCATCGAAATGCTCACCAACCGACTGCGGGCGGAAGGGCGGCTCGATGCCGACAACCTGAGTGCACTGTCCGCCCGCATCGACGCCCGCCTGGACGCGGCGCTGGCCTTCGCGCTGGCCTCGCCCTATCCCGACCTGACGGAGCTGGCGACCGAGGTGTACGCCTGACCCCACCCGTTTTACGCCGCCCCGCGGGAAGCGGCCGGCGGCCATTCCAGGAGTGAATCGAATGTTGCAGATGACAGTCAATGAGGCGGTCGAGCAGGCGCTCGCCGAGGAAATGCGCCGCGATCCAACGGTGCTGATCTTCGGCGAAGGCGTCGCGACCAAGCGTACGGCCCTGCTGGCGGAGTTCGGTGCCCTGCGGGTGCGCAACACGCCGCTGGCAGAGGGCATCATCGCCGGTACGGCGGCCGGTGCCGCCGCCACGGGCCTGCGTCCGGTGGTGGACCTGTTGTTCGCCCCCTTTCTGTGCTTCGCGATGGACGAGATCGTGAACAGCGCTGGCAAGCTGCGCTACCTGTCGGGCGGGCAGTTCGCCTTCCCCATGGTGGTGTTGGCGATGACCGGCGCCGGCTGGGGCGTCGGTGCCCAGCACAATCACAACCTTGAGGCCTGGTTCGCCCACTGCCCCGGCCTCAAGGTGGTGATGCCGTCCTGTGCGGCCGATTTCAAGGGGCTGCTCAAGGCCGCGGTGCGGGACGACAATCCGGTGTTGTTCTTCATGGATCTGGCGCTCGGCCCGGTGCCGGGGCCGGTGCCCGAGGGCGACCAGATCGTGCCGCTGGGGCGTGCGGCGATCGTGCGCGAGGGGCACGACGTGACGCTCGTGAGCTATGCCAAGACGGTGGGTGTGTGCCTCGAGGCGGCCGACCGTCTGTCGGCCCGAGGCGTGGCGGCAGAGGTCATCGACCTGCGTTCGCTCAAGCCACTGGACGAAGCGGCGGTGCTCGCGTCGGCACGCAAGACCGGCCGGGTGGTGGTGGTGCACGAGGCCAGCCAGACCTGCGGCATCGGTGCGGAGGTCGCCGCGCTGGTGGCCGAACACGCTTTCGACGCCCTCAAGGCGCCAGTCCGCCGCGTGACCGGGCCGGATGCACCGGCCCCGGCCTCCTTTCCGCTGGAGCAGGCATTCGTGCCTGGCGTCGAGCGCGTGGCCGCGGCGGCTGCCGGCCTGATGGTGCCGCGAGAATCCCAGCATTCCCAGCATTCCCAGCATTCTCAGCATTCCGAGAAGAATCCATTGAGTTCCTCATCCCCCCTGACGAGCGCCGGCTCGATCGTACTGGAGCATGCATGATGAGCAGCACGTTTATCCGTCATTCCGCCGTGGTTGCGGCCGCAGTAGCTACTGACCCCTCCGTCTCCGCCGGCCACTCGGCCGCATCCCGCGCACGGGGTGCGGCGGGGGCACACGCCGTGTCGACGACGACCGCCGGGGTGGCGGTCTGGTTCAAGCTTGCCGTGGTGTATCTGCTGATCGGTGTTGGATTCGGCATTGGCATGGGGGCGACCGGCAACTTCACGCTGCGCCCGGTGCACGTCCATGTGGGCCTGCTTGGCTGGGTGACGCTGGCGCTGGCCGGGCTGGTGTACCACCTGTATCCGGCCGCCGCGGCGAGCCGTCTCATGCGGGTGCACTTCTGGTTCCACAACCTCGCCCTGCCGGTGATGATGGTGGCCCTGGGCGCGCTGTTGCTAGGCCACACGGCGGCCGTTCCGGCCCTGGTCGTGTCGGAGTTCGCCCTGGCGGCGGGGTTGGTCGCCTTCGCGATCAACGTGTTCCGCAATCTCGGGCGCTGAGCGCCCCGGGGCCCTTCGGCTTGGCGCAGGGCGGGTTTGCCGAAGGGCGGTGGTTGGTCGTGCCCTCGGGTGGGCTTCGACTTCGTTCAGGTCGAACGCTATTCGATTAACGCAACGACAAGATACTGGGTGGAGGTCGGCAGTCGTGCTTGACAGCGGCCCGTCGTGACTCCGAGAATGGGTCCCATGGCCGCTGCATCCGTCCGCCTCCTGATGGTCCCGAATGCCCGTTTCCGTGCGCAATGCGCATGGGGCGCACTGCGTCGCGGATCGAGGCCGGGGGGGACGATAAGCTTGTACTGACGTCGTAAATCGAACGACGCCACCGTTTCCAGGGCCGCGAATCCACAAGATTCGCGGCCTTTTTCATTGCCTGCGCTGCGCGCGAAGCCGGAGATCCACCCGATGTCCCTGCCGATTGCCTATCTCACCGTCGTCGCCATCTGGGCGACCACGCCGCTCGCCATCAAGTGGAGCGCCGTCGACACCGGCTACGCCTTTGCGGTGCTGGCCCGCATGCTCATCGGTGTGGGCGTGGCGCTGACCCTGATCGCGGCTTGGCGCATCGGCCTGCCTCTGCACGCCCGTGCCAGGCGCAGCTATCTGGCCGGTGGGCTGGGTTTGTTCGGTGCCATGTACTGCACCTACTGGGGTGCCCAGTACATCGATTCGGGGCTGGTGTCGGTGTTGTTTGGACTGGCGCCGCTGCTCACCAGCCTGCTTGCCGTGGTGTGGCTGGGCGAGGCGGCGCTGCGCCCGTCGCGCATCGCCGGCATGTTGCTGGGCCTGGCGGGCTTGATGGTGATCTTCGCCACCGGGCGAGCGCTCGAAGGCGGGCACGCACTGGCGGGGCTGACCGCCCTGTTGCTCGCGGTGAGCATTTACTCGGTGAGCCTGGTATGGGTGAAACGCATCGGTGATGACAGTCCGCCGCTGGCGACCGCCGCCGGCAGCCTGCTGGTGGCCACGCCGCTGTTCGCCCTGGCGTGGTGGTTGGGCGGGGCCGGCGTGCCCGAGCAGGCCACACCGCGGGCGATGGCAGCCATCCTGTATCTGGGGGTGTTCGGTTCGGTGCTGGGGTTTGCGCTCTATTACTACGTGATCAAGCACACCGAGGCCGCGCGTGTGGCCTTGATCAACCTGGTGACGCCGGTGCTCGCGCTGTTGCTGGGCAGCGCACTCAATGGCGAAGAGGTGACGCTGCGGGTGTGGCTGGGTACGGGGCTGATCTGCCTGGGGCTGTCCCTGCATCAGTGGGAATTGCTGGCGGGGGGGCGGTTGCGCCTCCGCGCCGGGCGCTGAGTCGGCAATTCGTGGGCGCCGCTGCTGGGCGTAGGGGACGTCGGGTTGGAGGCGATAGGGTTGCTGCGCTCAGGGGCGCTGCGCTTAGCGCTCGAAGCGGGCGGCGAATGCCCGCAGGCGGGCGGCGTTGGCGCCCAGGTCGCTGCGGCCGACGCGCGACATCGAGCGCACGTCCACCCGGCTGCCGCCACGCTCGTCGGGGCGCACGCGGATCACGATGTCGTCGGTGAAGCCGAACCAGGGTGACGTATAGGTGGCCTCGATGCGGCCCTCCATCGGCTCGCGGGCAACGATCTCCCAGCCCAGGGCGCCGGCTACGGCGAGTGCGTGTTCGAATGCCTGCTGCGGGGGGCGGGACGAGGCCAGGGGGCGGAGGTCGGGGTAGGCCGCGCGCTGCGCCTCGGCGACGGCCCGGCCCGCGTACTCGGCGGGATTCTCTCCAGCCTGGCGACGTGCGGCGAGTTCGACGAACCGCGGCGGATCGTCGGTATCGGTGCTGATGTCGTGGATCATCGGTACCGTGCTCACGCGGTACAGGCCGTGCAATGGCATGGCCAGCGTGGCGAGTGCCGCGACGAGTGCGACCACCAGTCCGGCGGGGCGTCCCGCACTGCCGGTGAGCAGTCGGCCGAAGGCCAGTCCGCCGGCGACCAGTGCCAGGCAACTGGCCAGCCCGACGAGTTGGAAGCCCACGACATAGGACCACAGGCCTGTTCGCGTGCCGAGCGCGGCGATCACGAGCAAGCTCAGGGCAGCGAGCGAAAAGGCGGGTAGCAGGCGGTACATGATGGATGCGAGTTCAGTTGCGCAATGCATTCATGATAGCCGCTCCACCCAGCGCCGCCTTGATGCCGCGCAAGCACGGCACAGCCATGCCGCTTCAGGCCCTGGGTTGGGCGAATACGCTCAGCACCGCGGTGTAGCCGTAGAGGCGGTCGCGGGCGATCTCGCCACCGGCATAGAAACCCACCAGCGGGAGCTCGCCGAGCACCTGGCGAAGCGCGTCCAGCTCGGCATTGGGATGGCCGAAATGCGGGCCCCCACGCCCGCTGCAACTGACCAGCACGCCGCCCACCGGTTCGAGTTCGGACTCGGCCAGGGTGTCGCGTATTTCGCTGGCGATACGCAGCAGGTCGGCCATGGCAGCGTCGGCGTTGCGTTCGCACAGCGTCAGCCGCATGTCGTCGCACACCTCGTTGGCCACCGCGAGCACGCGTGCGCCGGGGTCGATGCCGACGATGTGGCGGACTACCGTATCCGGGCCGAACCGACCGGGCGTGCCGGGCATGTCATCTTCGCGGGTACGCAGGCCGACCAGGGTCTCGGACAAGGCTTCGGCGAGGTCCTCCACCGGCATGTCGCCGTCCAGGCGCAGGTCGTCGAACACGCATTCCAGCGCCGGCCGGCCGTCCAGTGCGACGACGATGTTGTCCTCGGCGCGGGTGATGGTGCGCATTGGCCCCACCGGACGACAGCCCTGGGTGACGCGCGACACGATATGGACCCGCTCGCTGAAGGCCACCCCCGACAGGCCGCCGCTGAACACCTCGTCGGCAATCTGCACGCTGCGGTTGCGCGCCACTGACAGGCCGCCGAAGAGGTAGCCGGTCTCGGTGCGTTCGGCCAGTTCGCGCAGCAAGTCCTGCAGGTCCGGGGTGGTGGCGTCGGCGTGGACCAGTGCGGTGTGGGCGGTGAAGTCGGTCGGGTGGGCGGTGTCGTGCGCGTGGGCGCGTAGCGGCTGGCGGCCGGAAAACAGGCGGAAGTCGCGGGGCGGCAGCGGCGCGAGCATGACCGCCAGGGCTGGTTCGTCGAAGTGCTCGACGCCGGTCGCAGCCACCCCCACGCCAACCGAGCCGATCCAGTGGGTGCCGGGGAAGGCCTGTTGCAGTGCGCCGAGCAGTTGTTCGGCGTCGGGGGCGAAATAATCGGTGAAGTAGCACCAGCCCAGCGTGAAGGCCACGGGATGGCGTAGCCGCGCATGGGCGGCCACGGCCGGCCGCAACTGTTCGATGCATTGCGCCACGGCGGAGGACCAGTCCGGCGCGGCGGCGTGGGCGGTCAGGAACGAGGTGGCGGGCATCAGCGGGCTCCTGGGGGGAGAAGGGGGTGGGTGACGGAGGTGCACCCACGGCGGTTGAAGGGCGGGCGCACCCGGTCGGCGTGAATTGCGATGTGGCACCGGCCGGCCTGTGGCGGGCCGCATCCACACCCGCAGATTCGACAGCGGTGACCGTCATTCGTGCGTGCGTCCGGCCTCACAGATCAAGGCTGGTGTCGAACTTGTTGCGAAAGCGCGAAACCATGCTGCGGAACTTGCGCATGTTGTCATCCGCGTAGAGTACCTCGTCGCAGAAGCGGTCGTAGGCATCCATGTCCGGTACTACCACGATCAGCACGAAATCGCTCTCGCCGGTGACCTGGTAGCACTGTTTTACCGCGCGGGCCGCGCGCACCCGCGCGAGGAAACGCTCGTACAAGTCCTTGCGGTCGCGCTCCATCTGGACTTCCACCACCACGTGCAGCCACTGGCCCAGCTTCTCCGGTGCGAGGATGGCCACCTGACGGGCGACATAGCCTTCGGCCACGAGGCGCTTGACACGCTTGAGGCAGGCCGGTGGCGACAGTCCCACTGCCTCGGCAAGGGCGAGGTTGGTGCGCGAACAGTCCTGCTGCAACAGGCTCAGTATGCGGTGATCGATGCGGTCCAGTGAAGGAGGCATTTCAGAAATCTCTTTGTGAGCGAATCATGTGAATTTTATGAAATGGATGGCTCGAAATGAAGGAAATATTTCTACGCCTCGTCGCTAGAATCTCCAGACGACGCCCCCCGGCCCGACCGCGGTACCGGTCGCCGTCCATCCGCAACTTGGTCCTTATCCATTCTCGTATATCTGCATCCACGCTCGCCCGACATGAACATCGATTCCCGTCCTCCCCCTGTTCGCCCCTCCTGGATTCATCGCGGACGTGACTTCGTTCGTGACGTGCTGTCGGTCTATTTCACCCTCCTCAAGGTCATGGTTCCGGCGTTGATCGTGGTGAAGGCGCTGGACATGCTGGGCGCCACGGCCGCGCTCGCCTGGTTGCTGGCGCCGTTGATGGCGCTGGTGGGGCTGCCCGACACACTGGGCATCGTCTGGGCGGCGGCGATGCTTACCAACATCTACACCGCAATGGTGGTATTTCTCGACTATGGCTTGCAGCAGCCGCTCAGCGTCGCGCAGGTCACGGTGCTGGGGGTGATGATTCTGGTGGCGCATTCGTTGCCGGTGGAGGGGGCTGTTGCCAAGGCCACCGGCGTGAGCTGGCGGGCCACGCTGTGCCTTCGCATTGGCGGTGCACTGGTCTTGGGTGGGTTGCTCAATCTGGTCTATACGCTGACCGGCAGCCTGCAGCACGATAGCCGCATGATTTGGCAGCCGGCCACGGTCGACGCCAGCCTGACCGGCTGGGCGCTGGATCAGGCGGCCATGCTGGCGATGGTGCTGGTGGTGATCGCCGCCCTGATGGGTGGGCTGCGGCTGCTGCGGGTGCTGGGCGTGGAGCGCCTGATGCATGCGCTGCTCGCGCCTGTGCTCAAGCTCATCGGCATCCGCCGCGAAGCGGCCAACATCACCATCATCGGGACAACCTTGGGGCTGAGCTTCGGCGCCGGCCTGCTGATCCGCGAGGCGCGCTCGGGCGCGCTGACGCGCCGCGACGTGTTCCTGACCATGGGCTTTCTGGGCCTGTGTCACAGCGTGATCGAAGACACCTTGCTGATTCTGCTACTGGGTGCAGACCTGTCCGGCATTCTATGGGCGCGGCTGGGTTTCGCCGTGGTGGTGATTGCCTTGCTGGCTCGCCTGCCGCCCTTGAAACGCAGACTGGCCGAGGCCCCCGTTCATTGACGTGCCGCGCCTTGGTGTTCCCCCGACCCCTCGCCACGACGGCCACCCGCCGACAGGGCGGCGGCTTCCGTACTCAGCCAGTCCAGTAGTTCGCGTACCGGGCTGCGGGTTTCGTGGCCGCGCGGGCAGACGAACCAGCTTTTCAGGTCGTAGTGCAGGCGCAGGGCGAAAGGTTCGACCAAACGGCCGGCCGCGAGATCGTCGGCGACCAGTGCGGTGCGACCGAGGGTGACGCCACGGCCGTCGATCGCGGCCTGCAAGGCCATGCTGCTGTCGAGAAAGCCGGGCCCCTTGCCAATGGTTGATAGCGGCAGTCCGGCCGCACGCAGCCAATCGGACCACGGCACCCCTTCGTCGCGGATCACCGTCACCCGCGACAGCTCGGCCGGCGTGCGCAGCGTTTGCGCCAACGCCGGCGCGCAAACCGGAAAGAACTCTTCGTCGAGCAAGGCTTGGGCGAACAGGCCGGGATAGGGGCCGCGGCCCTGGCGTACTGCGCACTGCACCGCCGCACGCCCTTCGCCGAACGGCATGACGTCGAAACTGGTGTGCAGGCGCAGCACGATGCCGGGATGGCGGTCGGAGAAGCGGCCCAGCCGTGGCATCAGCCATTTGTGCGCGAACGACGGCGTCACCGACATGGTGAGATCGTTGCCGCCGGCGTCCAGGGTGACGCGGGCGGTCGCCTCGCGCAGGATGTCCAGCGCCTCGCGCACCTGCAGGGCATAGGCCTGGCCGGGGTCGGTGAGCAGCAGGCGACGGTTCAGGCGACGGAACAGGGGCAGGCCGAGATGTGCCTCCAGCATGCGGATCTGCTGACTCACCGCCGCCTGGGTGACATTCAGCTCGGCCGCCGCGCGGGTGAAGGACAGATGTCGCGCGGCGGATTCGAATACGCGCAGGGATTTGAGCGGGGGCAGGTTGGCCATGGTGGGGTGAACGCGGGCAGGGGGCGGCGAGTCGGATAAGTTTTTCTAACAATGATAGCGATTGGAACTCGTTTGTGCATCGTGCGCCACAGTTCGATACTGAACGCCGTTTCGAACCCGATGGGATGCAGTCATGAGCAACGTCACGTTATCCAGGCACACCGATCCCGGCGACAGGGAGGCCGCGCGCAACCTGGGCCTGTATGCACTGGTGGTGACCATCTGGGGCACCAGCTGGATCGGTCTGAAGCTGCAGGTGAATGCCGATGTCGAGGTGCTTGCCTCGGTCGCCTATCGCTTTGGTCTGGCGTCGCTGGTGTTGTTCGGCTGGGCCTGGGCACGCGGCCTGAAACTGAGCTTTGCCGCGGCCGAGCACGCGCGCATCGCGGCGCAAGGGGTGTTGATGTTCTGTGGCAACTACATCCTGTTCTATTACGCCGCACGCTACATGACCAGCGGCCTGCTGGCGGTGGCCTTTTCCACGGTGATCCTGTTCAACCTCGCGCTGGGCGTGGCCTTTCTGGGCCAGCGCCTGGAGCGGCGGCTGGTGCTGGGGGCGGTGCTCGGGTTGTCGGGGGTGGCACTGGTGTTCTGGCCGGAGGTGGGTGGTTTCTCGTTGGACGACGTGGGTGCCCGCGGCGGCTTGCTGGCACTGGGCGGTACGCTGTGCGCGGCGCTGGGGATGACGCTGTCGGCGCGCAACCAGAAGGCCGGCCTGCCAGTGCTGCAGACCAACGCCTTTGGCATGGCCTACGGTACGCTGGCAACCTTGGTGCTGGCGTTCGCCAGTGGCACCCGCTTCGGGTTCGAGATGAGCGTGGCCTATGTCGGGGGCCTGGTGTATCTCGCGGTGGTGGCCTCGGTATTCGCCTTCGGCGCCTATCTCACCTTGCTCGGTCGCATTGGCCCGGCGCGCGCGTCCTACGCATCGGTGCTGTTTCCCATCATCGCGCTGGGCATTTCGACGGTGTTCGAACGCTACCAGTGGAGTACGGTGGCACTGGCCGGCGTCGTCCTGGTCCTGGCCGGCAACGTGCTGGTGTTGCTACGCCCCCGGCCGCGTGCCGAGGCGGCAGGGGCGTTGGCGGAGTCCCGGGTCTGAGCGGCTGACTTGCGACTCGAACAGCGGATGGGCTACTCGAACAAGGCGCCCACGCTGGCGCCGCTGTGAATGCGCTCGATGGCCGAAGCGAGCAGCGGCGCGATGGTGAGCACGGTGAGTTTGTCCAGGCGTTTGTGCGGTGGCAGGTCCACGGTGTTGGTGACGACGATGGACTCGATGGGGGCGTCGCGCAGCCGCTCGATTGCCGGGCCGCACAACACGCCATGAACTGCGCCAGCATGGATGGTGCGCGCGCCTGCGGCCTTGAGGGTTTCGATGGTGGCGATCAGGGTGCCGCCGGTGGAGATCTCGTCCTCGAAGATCACCACGTCCTTGCCGACCACGTCGCCGACGACGTGGCCCTGTTTCACGTCGGTGTCGCTGACGCGACGCTTGTCGATGATCGCCATGGGGACCCCCAGGCGTTCGGAAAAACGACCGACGCGCTTGGCGCCCCCCGCGTCGGTGGCGACCGCGACCATGTTGGAGGTGTCGTAGTGGTCGCGGAAATGCTCGACGATGGTCGGGATGGCGGTGAGGTGGTCCACCGGCACGCTGAAGAAGCCGTGCACCTGGTCGGCGTGCAAGTCCATGGTGAGCACCCGGTCGGCGCCGGCGGTGACCAGCATGTCTGCGATCAGCCGGCCGGCGATGGAGATGCGGGGCGCGTCCTTCTTGTCCGAGCGGGCGTAGGAGTAGTAGGGAATCACCGCCGTCACCCGCCGCGCCGAGGCGCTGCGCAGGGCGTCCAGCGTGATCATGAGTTCCATGATGTGGTGGCTGACCGGTTCGGTGAATGGCTGCACCACGAACACGTCGCGCTCGCGCACGTTGGCCTTGATCTGGACGTGCAGGTTGTCGTTGGAGAAGCGCGAGATCTCGAGTGGGCTGAGCTCCAGGCCGAGCCGCTCGGCGATCGAGCGGGCGAGTACGGGGTTGGCGTTGCAGGCGAAGATGCGCAGTTCGTCTTTCATGATCGGGCGGGTTGCGGATGGGTGACGGCGAGTTTGCAATTCTAGGTCAGAGCGGACGAGGTGCCGGTGACGGATGTCCCGGCGGCGGTGTTTTTTGTGGGGAACGATGCGCAAGCAGAGGGCTTTCGCCGGGCAGATCCGCCGACATCAATTGAAACAGCTTGCGCGGATTCCTGAAAAACCCTGGGCGCCGGCCGACGTCACACTGGTACGCAGTCTTCACCGTGAAGACCGGGCTCCGAAGCGCGAGCCGGCGGGCGTCCAGGCGACACCCGTTTCCGATTCATCAAGCCAGGAGACGATCATGACTACGATCAGGAACACCCTCATCATTGCCTCGCTCGCCCTGTTCACCGCCGGGTGTGCGACCTGGGACGGCATGTCCAAACGTGAGAAGAGTGCCGTTGTCGGTGCCGGCGTCGGCGGCGTGGCCGGCGCGGTGGTGACCAACGGCGGCGTGCTGGGTACCGTCGGCGGCGCGGCCATCGGCGGTGTCATCGGCGATCAACTGGGCAAGTGATCCCGGGCAACGGCCCCCGTGTCTGACTTGAGCCCTGTTGCGGTGGATGCCGCAACGGGGCTCAAAGTGTTTCAAGGCTTGACGCGGCGGGGCCCCGATCGGGATGGGTAGTCAGGGCGTGCGCGGTAGCTCGAGTTCGGGCAAGGGGCACAGGGCGCATCCTGCAGCCCTCAAGGCGTCGCGTACGCGACGTGCCACATCCACCGCGTGGGCGTTGTCGCCGTGCACGCAGATGCTGTGGAAGGGCATGGGCAAGCGCTTGCCCGAGGCGGCGACGATGCCGCCCGCGTCCAGCATGGCGAGCACGTGGCGCACGCAATCCTCCGCTTCGGTCAGTACTGCGCCAGGTTGGCCTCGTGGCACGAGGTTGCCTTCGTCGGTGTAGGCGCGGTCGGCGAAGATCTCGGCGGCCACCGGCAGGCCTTGTGCCAGGCCGGCGTGATACAGCTGCGAGCCGGCCGGGGCGAGCAGGATCAATTCCGGGTCGAAGGCGCCCACGGCATGGGCGATGTGGCCGGCGAGGGTGGCGTCCTCGCAGGCCATGTTGTTGAGTGCGCCGTGGGGTTTGACGTGCGTCATCGCCAGACCTTCGGCGCGTGCCATGCCGGCGAGCGCGCCGAGCTGATACAGCACCACCGCTTCCACTTCCGCACCGGACAGCTTCATCTGCCGCCGGCCGAAACCCTGTAGATCGGGAAAGGCGGGGTGGGCGCCGACACTGACGCCGGCGGCGCGCGCCGCCCGCAAGGTGCCACGCATCACCAGCGGGTCGCCGGCGTGAAAACCGCAGGCGATGTTGGCGGTGTTGACGGTGGCGAGCATGGCTTCGTCGTCGCCCATGTGCCAGGCGCCGAAGGATTCGCCGAGATCGGCATTCAGATTGATCTGCATGGCAGGGTCTCCCGGAGGTGTCTGATGGTGAGGCGCTGAGCGCCTGCGGCGGCGTGCGCGGTCATGGATGGGGTCATCATGGAATGTGATCCGGCTGCAGGGCGTTGACCACGCCGCCAACCAGATTGCTGCCGTAAAGCGCCTGCAGGTCCACCCCTTCGCCGGCGATCAGGCGGATGCCACCGCACAGGCGCGCCACCTCGGCGGCGTGGGCGCGCGCCAGTGCTTCGGCCTCGGCGACGCCGACGGCGGCAAAGCGCACGCTTTCCCCCGGCCGGCGAGCGGCCAGGCGCGGACGGTCGATGCCGATCACCGTGGCGATCTTGGGGTAGCCGCCAGCAGTCTGTGCGTCGGCCAGCAACACGATGGGCTGGCCCGTGCCGGGTACCTGGATGGAGCCCGGCACGGTGGCGTCGGAGACGATCTCGTTGCCCATGTCGCTGCGGTGCGTCAGCGCTTCGGCGCCGTCCAGGCGAATGCCCATGCGATCGGCGGCGGTGCCCACGGTGTACACCTGGCCAAGAAAGCGGGCCGTCGCGTCGCGGTCGAAGTAGTCCGCCTGGGGGCCGAGCACGACGCGGATCGGCGTGCGCGCGTCCGCCGGCCATTCCGGCGGGCTGGCCAATACCCGTTCGGGACCGGCGCTGGCCGCGCCTGCGGCCAAGCGGTCGCCGGGCGCCAGCGCACGCCCTTGGGTGCCGCCCAGTGCCGCCCGCGCGTAGGTGGCCCGGCTGCCCAGTGCGGTGGGCAGGTCCAGGCCGGCGATCGCGACCATGGCCAGCCGGCCGCCACGGGTGCGCAGGATCTTGAGCGTCTCGCCGGGCTTCAGCAGGTGGCTGCGCCAGGGGGCGGCGGGTCGGCGCTCGCCGTCGGCGACGATCTCCAGTTCGGCGTTACCGGCCACGGCGATGCGCAAGGGGGCCCCTTCGGCCGCCAGTTGCTGGCCGCCGTCGAAGGCCTCGATGACAGCGGCGTCTTCGTCGTTGCCTGCCAGGCGGTTGGCGATGCGCATCAATGCGGGATCGAGGGTGCCTGACCAGGGCACGCCGAAACGGCGCAAGCCAAAGCGCCCCGAATCCTGGATGGAGGCGTAGGCGCCGGGGCTGCGGACCTCCAGCGTGGCGCAGGCCTGGGCGGGTAGCGAGGTGTTCACCGGGCAGTACTCCTGTCGCGGGGCCGCATCTCGGCCGAGTGGTGGTTGGGGTGAGTGCGGCTCATGGGCGCCCTGCGGGGCCGGTGATCAGGCTGGCCGGGTCGAGTTCGCCGGCGGCCAGGGCAGCATCGAGACGCTGGTATTCGGCGGCATCGACTGCCTCGAAGCGCACCCTGTCGCCCGCCTGCAGCAGCGCTGGCGGGTTGCGCTGAGCGTTGAACAGCGGGACCGGGCAACGCGCCAGCAGATGCCAGCCACCGGGGCTTTCCCAGGGGTAGATCGCAGTCAGGCCGGTGGCGATGGCGACGCTGCCGGCCGGTACGCGTACGCGCGGCTCGCTGCGGCGAGGCAGGGCGAGGGCGGGGGCGACATCGCCCATGAACGGAAAACCGGGCAGGAAACCGAGCATGTAGACCACGTATTCGGTGCCAGTGTGCAGCGCGATGACGTCCTCGCGGGTCGCACCGGCGAGCCGCGCGACGTCGTCGAGATCGGGGCCGAAATCGCCGTCATAGCAGGCTGGCAGCCGCCAGTGCCGTACCGGGGCGGTGGCTGCGACCGTGTCGGCGTCGATCAATGGCGCTATGCTGCCCAGCAGCGCTTCGCGGGTGGTGAGCAGCGGGTCGTACAACACGGTCAGGGAGCGGAAGGTCGGTACCGCCTCGATCAGGCCCGGTAGTCGGCCTTGATCGTGAGTGGCTGCCACCGCGGCGTCGAGCATGCGTACCCGTTCCTGCAGGGCGGGGTCTATGCGCTGGCCGAATTCGATGGTGAAGGCGGCATCGCCGCAATCGAGGATGCGGTACATCGGGTCGTGCTCCGGATGGGACGGAAGAAAGGCGACGGCGCGCGTGCTTTGGCTGGTGCTCACAATGCGCTGGTGGAGGCGGCGCGTGCGGCCTGGTCGTAGCGGCCGGACAAGGTGCGCAGCAGGCGCGCGAGTTCGCCGATCTGCTGGTTTTCCGCGTCGGTGCCGGAGAAGCCGGGCATCAGACAGCCCTCGCGGATCCTGCGATAGCGCTCGCACGCCGCGTCGCCTTCGTCCGTGGTGGAGTAGAAGGCCTCCTTGCCGTGGCGCACGCTTTGCACCAGACCCAGGCCGGCGAGCTTCTTCAGCGAGTAGTTCACGACATGGGCGTCCTCTATATTGAGGACGAAGCAGATGTCGGACAGCCGCTTCTCCGTACCACGATGAGCCACGTGGTGGAGCACCAGCACGTCGGTCGGGGCCATGTCCTTGACGCCCGCCGCGGTCATGCAGCGCATCATCCAGCGGGCAAAGCCGTGCCATGCGATGATCATCCCGAACTCGAATTCGGACAGTTCGGGGCTCTTGGGTGAGACGAGGTGCTGGGACGACACGATTCTTCCGTCGGCCGGGTCTATGCCATGTTCAGGGTGCTTGTTCATCTCTCCACCTTTGTGATCACTTGGGGACCGCGCGAGAACCTGTCGGATTGCCGGGCGGGCCGTGCTGCATGCTGCCCGAGCGGGTCAGTTGCCATTGCCGCCGTTGCGGTGTCCCCAGTTTTAACTTTTTATTGACGTTTTCTTGACAAAGTATAGAAGTAATACCAATATTTTTTCAACGACCTTTTTCGCCGGATCGCGGCAGGTCGCCAATCCTTCAACCGCGTGCGTTGAACCATCCACCCAGGAGGCCCCCATGAACCTGAGAAGCACCTTGCGCAACATCGGCTTCACCCTCGCAACGTCCCTGCTCGCCACGGCGCCCGCCGTTGCCCAGACCACCTGGGACATGCCCACCCCCTACCCGGCGACCAACTTCCACACCGAGAACATCCAGCAGTTCGCCGTCGACGTGGCCGCCGCCACCGACGGCAAGCTCAAGCTCACCGTCCATCCGGGCGGCGCCCTGTTCAAGGCCAACGAGATCCGCCGCGCGGTGCAGACCGGCCAGGCGCAGATCGGCGAGGTCATCATTTCCGGCATGGCCAACGAGGATCCGTTCTTTGCCCTGGATGGCGTGCCTTTCCTTGCCACCAGCTACGGCGACGCCAAGGCATTGTGGGAGGTGTCGCGCAGCGGCGTGGAGGAGCGTCTGTCCAAGGCCGGGCTGACGATGCTGTTCTCGGTGCCTTGGCAGCCGCAGGGCATCTACTCCACCAGCGAGCTCAAGGGTGTGAGTGATTTGCGCGGTCTCAAGATCCGCTCCT
Source organism: Rhodocyclaceae bacterium (assembly GCA_046295975.1). GTDB lineage: Bacteria > Pseudomonadota > Gammaproteobacteria > Burkholderiales > Rhodocyclaceae > UBA2357. Next base: position 5,444 of record JBKBMG010000041.1, on the reverse strand, counting down.
ACAGCCCGACCGTGGCGCGCATGATCGAACTCATGGGGGCCCAGCCGGTGACGGTGCAGGCCGCGGACCTGACCCAGGCGCTGTCCACCGGCGTGGTGTCGGCCAACCTGACGTCCTCCGCCACCGGCTACGACTCCAAGAGTTGGGAGCAACTGTCCTGGTTCGCCGACGTGCGCGCCTGGCTGCCGAAGAACGTGGTGTTCGTGCGCACCCGCGACTTCGACGCCCTCGATGCGGCCACTCGTGAAGCGGTGCTGAAGGCCGCTGCCGAAGCCGAAGCGCGCGGCTGGGCCCTGTCCGAAGAGAAGAACGACTGGTATCTCGAGCAATTGCGTGCCAACGGCATGAACGTGGTGGCGCCGTCGGCCGAGTTCGAGGCCGAACTGCGCAAGATCGGCGACGCGATGGCCGAGGAATGGCTGAAGAGCGTCGGCGCAGACGGCCAGAAGGTGCTTGAGGCCTACAAGGCAGCGCGCCAGTAAGCCTGGCGGTCGGCGCGGAGGCGCCGGCCGCGACAACGCGGCGCCGGTCCGGCGGAGCACACTCCGTCCGGTCGGCGTCCGCGCTTTCTCGTGGTCCGTGCGACGCTCCGCCCGCACCGCGCGCTCGCCCCGTTCTTTCACTCTCTCCCAGGAATCCCGATGAGAGCCGTACTCAACCTGCTCTACCGCAGCACCGGCGCGCTGGCCGCGCTGGGCATGGTCGGCACGCTGGTCTTCGTCGCCACCGGTATCGTTACCCGGCCGCTCGGCCTCTACCTGCGCGGCACCGACGCCTACGCCGGTTACACCATGGCGGCCTGTGGCTTTCTCGCCCTGGCCTATACCTACAAGCACGGCGAACACATCCGCGTGAATCTGCTGCTCGACCGTCTCGGGCCCACGCTGCGCAACTGCGCCGAGTGGTTGTCGCTGCTGGTGGCGCTGGCGGTGGTCGGCACGCTGGCCTGGTACAGCGTGCGGCTTGCCTGGTTTTCCTGGGAGTTCGGCGACCGCTCGCAGGGCATCGACGCGACGCCGCTGTGGATGCCACAAGTCCTGATGGTGTTCGGTTCGATCACCTTCTTCATCGCGCTGGTGGACGACGTCGTCATGCGCGCCCTCGGTCGCGAACTTGCCCGCCTGGCTGTGCACAGCCAGGAGCAGAACCGCATGGAATAAGGGAGGCGGCGAATGGACATCATGGTCGCACTGGTACTGGTCGCTGCGATGCTGGTCATGCTCGCGGGCGGCGTGTGGATAGGCCTGGCGTTGATGGCAGTGGGCGCGCTGGGCATGCTCGGCTTCACCAGCCGCCCGCCCGGCGATGGCATGGCAATGAGCATCTGGGGCATGGGATCGAGCTGGACGCTCACTGCCCTGCCGCTGTTCCTGTGGATGGGCGAGATCCTGTTCCGCACGCGCCTGTCGCAGGACATGTTCAAGGGCCTGGCGCCCTGGCTGGAGCGTTTGCCGGGCCGGCTGCTCCACACCAACATCATCGGCTGCACACTGTTCGCGGCGGTGTCCGGCTCATCGGCTGCGACCTGCGCGACGATCGGCAAGATCAACCTGCCCGAGCTCGGCAAGCGCGGTTATCCGGAATCCATGGTCATCGGCACCCTGGCCGGGGCGGGCACGCTGGGGCTGTTGATTCCGCCCTCCATCATCATGATCGTGTACGGCGTGGCTGCCGACGTGTCGATCGCGCGCCTGTTCATTGGCGGGGTGCTGCCCGGCATTATGCTCGCGACCCTGTTCATGGGTTGGGTGGTGGTGTGGTCGCTGCTGAATCGCGAGCGCATTCCCGCGGCGCAGATGCGCCTGTCGTTTGTGGACAAGCTGCGCGCCTCGCGCAGCCTCATCCCGGTGGTGGCCCTGATCGGCGCGGTGCTGGGCGGCATCTACAGCGGCATCGCCACCGCCACCGAGGCAGCCGCGCTCGGCGTCATTGGCGCGCTGGTGATCGCCGCATCGCAGCGCGCGCTCACCTGGCAGGGTTTTGTCGCCAGCCTGATGGGGGCGACCCGGCTGTATTGCATGATCGCGCTGATTCTCGCCGGATCGGCCTTCCTGACGCTGGCGATGGGCTACATCGGCCTGCCGCGCCACCTCGCCGGCTGGATCGGCGAGCTCGGGCTGTCGCCGGCCGCGCTGTTGCTCGCGCTGACGCTGTTCTTCATCCTGCTGGGCTGCTTTCTCGACGCCATCTCCATCGTTGTGCTCACCATGGCCGTGTTGATGCCCACCATCCAGACCGCAGGCATTGATCCGTTGTGGTTCGGCATCTTCGTCGTCGTTGTGGTCGAGATGGCCCAGATCACCCCACCGGTGGGTTTCAATCTGTTCGTGCTGCAGGGCATTACCGGCCGCGAAATCACCCGTGTGGCGGTCTATGCACTGCCGTACTTCATCCTGATGTGCGTGGCGGTGGTGTTGCTCTACCTGTTCCCCGGCATCGTCACCTGGCTGCCCAGCCACATGATGGGGTGAGCGCCCAGGTGGGCCGTCTGCATGGCGTCTGAAACGCCGCCGCGGCGCAAGCTGGCTTACGGCCGCGCCGCGGCGGCGTTTCAGTAGAGCGGAGCTGGCGTCGGCAGCGCGGGCAGGGTGTCGGGCAGCGCGCTTGCATCGCCGCCAATGAAACGTACCGCGGCGGCGACCACGGCCTCGTTGCGCAGGATGCGGTGGTGGCCCAGCCCATGGGTGCGGATCAGGCGTGCCTCGGGAAGACCGGCGCTCAGACGCAACGAATGGGTGATCGGCACCATGGGGTCGTCCTGGTCGTGGATGAACAGCATCGGCGTGTTGATGCGGGCCAGATCCTCGATGCGGTCCAACTCGTCGAAGGACACCCGGTAGCGCTTTTCCAGCCGCGTCCGCATCGCTTCACGAATACGCGGTGTCAGCCCGAGCAGGCGGGCGAAATGGCGGGTGTGCTCGCGCATCGATGACGGCGGCGCGATCAGCACCACCTGCTGGGCCGCCAGGCCCGAGCGCAACGCCAGCGCCGTGGCTGCGGCGCCCAGTGAATGGCCGACGATCGCGGTGAACGGTCCATGAGTGGTGGCGATCGCGTGCAGCGCGTCACGCAGGTCCGGCAGTCCCACGAACCCGCGCCCGCTCTCGCCGTGGCCCGGCTGGTCGAACCACACCACGCGGAAGCCGTGCGCCAGCAACGGCGCAATGAAATGCCGCATCTGCACGCCGCGTCCGCCCCAGCCATGGGCAAGCAGCACTGCTGGTGCGCCCGGTGAGCCGGCCTGCCACACCGCCAGCCGATGACGCCCCATCACCACCGTTTCGCGCCGCGATGGGGTGGCGACCTCCGCGCGCCCGGCGTAACGCGGCGGGCGCGTGAACACCCGCTCGGCGTGGCGCCGGGCTACGCCCGGCAACACGCGGGAGGTCACGCCGAAGTAGGCGCGGGTGAGTGCGAGCAGCGCACTCGAAGGACGAACGATCGTGCTTATACTTGACGACAGGGCGGCGCTCTTCATGTTCTCACTCCGCTGGGGTTGGGGTCAGGTGCGTGGCGTGGTCGCCACGTCGGGTGGGCAGCCGGCATCGCCGCGGGCCGGTGTGGCGCGCGCAATCAGCCCTTCGAACGCGGCACGGGCATGCGCTTGCGCATCCTCGCGACGCATCAGCCGGTTGGCGTGGTAATAGGCAAATACCACGCCCATCATCTCGAAAACGAACTGGCGCACGTCCAGATCGGCGCGCAAATGACCTTGCTCCACGGCCAGGTGCAGCGCATGCGCCAGGCCATGCTCCAACCGGTCGAAATGCGCGACCACCGCATCCCGTACCGCACCGCTGCGGTCGTCGAATTCCACCGCCGCCGCATGCAGCGGGCAGCCATGCGCCAGCCCGGTGCGCTCGGTCCAGCCCAGCCAGTGGTCCATCAGCGCGCGCAGTCGCGGCAAACCTCGCGGCGCCTTCAGCGCCGGCCGGAAAACCGTATCGACGAAACGCTGCGCAGCGGCCTCGATCGCCGCGATCTGCAAATCCTCACGCGAGCCGAAGTGGGCGAACAACCCGCTCTTGGACATACGCGTCCGCTCGGCCAGCGCGCCGATGGTCAGCGATTCAAACCCCCCCTCGCTGGCCTGCGCCAGCGCGGCATCGATGATCGAGGAGCGGGTCTGTTCACCCTTGCGCATGTTTCCCATGGAGCGGACAGTAACGAACGATCGTGCTATTTGTCAATGGCGCGTCCGGGAGCGGTTTGTGGCCGAAGGAGTCAAGAAAGCGCTCGGCGTCGCGCTGCCCGCTGTGGCGGTGTATGAGTAGTGATGGAAGTCGTCATCATGTTTGTGTAGTCGGCCGACGTACACCTCGCCGCTACTTGCCGCACCGCCGCCGCTTGACGCGCTACTTGCCCTCGACATAGACTCGCCGCTTTCCAATCACATATCCCATCCGATCAAACTTGCACTGGCAGGCGGTCTCCCGGCATGGCAGGGCGATCAACCAGTGGAGGCTGGTGGCCTGGCGCCACCTCGGAGGGCAGTGGACACGGCATGCCGATTCAAGCATTCAACGCATTTTTCCCCTCTGCCGCGTGTCGGCTGAACGCTCGGCGCGTGCTCGCACTGACGGCGCTCACGCTGTTCTGCGGCCCGGCCTGGTCCCAAGCCGGCGGCACGCCACCGGACAAGACCTACTGCGCCAGTTGGCGCAGCGGTCCTCAGATCGGGTGCTTCTGGACTCTGGCGGAAGCGGAAGCGGCCTTGCGCGCATCGGACCCGGACCTTGGTCCCCATTTGCAAAGAGCGGACGAGTTCATTCCAGACAGATTCGTGTACTACGTCGCCCTTCAGCCGCCAGCGGTCTTTTATCCACCTGTTTTCGGGACCGGGTCCAGTCCTTGCCCGGGCGACCCGGCTTCAGGCGTGCGTTTCCCGGAAAGCCCACCGGCCTGCAGGTCTGAACCCACCTTCGTCGATTGGTACCTGACGGAAGTGGTGAAGATCGGAGTCATGCATCAAATCTATCGCTACACCAACCTGAACCCCAGCGTCGTGGGGTCCTATCCGGAGCGACCTTACCAGTTCGACCGGAGCAATGTGAGCCCCATCGGTGTGCTCCATTTCGATTTTTCGGCACCGTCAAGTCGACAGATCCGGTGGGAGAAACTCCAGCACATCACGGGGCAGGTCTCGACCGGCAGTGCAGCCATCCGCAAGCGCCAGACCATCGAATGCCCGCCAAAATTCGTCGCGGGGGGACGGATCGAGAACTATCCCTTGCTATGTCGCAACACAGCCCAAGCGCTGATCTCCGTTCGACTCAACCAGCGCCCGTCATGCGCGGTCAATTCGAACCCATGCCATCCGGGCACGGGAGACAAGTCCCGCGCCGAACCCGACTTCATGTTTGCCGGGCGCCCCTTCGTCCGCCACTACCACTCGCTGCGCCAGGGCAGGCTCGCGGGCGAGCCCTTGGGGCAGGGCTGGACGC
>JBKBMG010000040.1:0-50621 GCA_046295975.1 Rhodocyclaceae bacterium | reverse complement strand
AGGCCGTCATAGAAAAGCCTATATTAAACAAGGAGTTAGAGTGGTATTATCGCATCGAAATTGGGCGCGTGAAAGTCCCATCTTAAGTCAATGACAAAGTGCTAAGTTGAGAGGATTGGGTCGACCGGGGGCGTGGATACTGAGTGAGTGCGCAGCGACCGACGGTGGCGCATAGGGTGCGCCGAGCGCATGCCGCCGACGGGCAAGGTCTATGCATTGTGAGTGATCCGAGCGGCGGATGCAGGCTATGGCAGCATGCTCGCAGTTGTCTGACAAATCACTGTATTCGCTCGCGTTTTCGCCACCGGAATGCCGGGTGTAAGCCCGTTCTGTGTTGCAAATTCATGAATCCAAATGGATTTTCTGTCTGATGGTGTCGGGTTTACCTTGATTGCGGGGGGTGGGGCCACGTTCTAACTTGCCATTCGCAAGGGGTGAACGCTTGCCACATACAACTCGTTGGAGGAGACACCATGAAGAAGATGTTGGGCACGCTCGTGCTTTCGGCAACCATGGTGGTTGCGGCGCCCGCCGCAGCCGATTTCGATCGGGTGCGCTGGCAGGTGCCGATGGCGTTCGCATCGTCGCTGACCGCCCTCGGCGACACCATGCCCAAGGTGGCCGAGATGCTGCGCGAGACCAGCGGCGGCCGCGTCAACCTGCAGGTGTTCGAGCCCGGCGCGCTGATTCCGGCGCTGGGGGTGTTCGAAAACGTGAGCACCGGCAACGTGCCCGCGGGTTACTCGTGGATGGGGTACGAGTGGGGGCAGGTGCCGGTCGCGGCGCTGTTCGGGGCCACGCCGTTCGGGCTGGAGTCGGCCGAGTTCACCGCCTGGCTGTACTTCCATGGCGGGGATGCGCTGCTCAAGGAGGCATTCGCACCGCACAACGTCTATCCCATTTCCTGCGGCACGATCAGCCCGGAGGCGGCCGGATGGTTCCGTGAGCCGATTACCTCGGTCGATCAGTTCAAGGGCATGAAATTCCGTGCGGCCGGCGTCGGCGGCGAGATCATGGCGGAGTTTGGCAAGTCGGTGACGATGCTGCCGGGCGGCGAGCTGTACCAGGCGCTTGAGACGGGTGTGCTGGACGCCACCGAGTTTTCCCTGCCGACGGTCGACGAGCAGCTTGGTTTCTTCCAGGTGGCGAAGTACTACGCGCTGCCGGGTTGGCATCAGCCCTCCACCAACCAGTTCCTGTACGTGAACATGGACGAGTGGAAGAAGCTCAACGACCAGACCAAGGCCTTGATCGAGAATACCTGCATGGCCGCCAACATGTACGCGCTGGCGCGCGCCGAAGCGCTGCAGGGCGCGGCGTTGAAGCGTTTTCAGGACCAGGGGGTGACGCTGATGCAGTACAGCGACGAGATCCTCGACGCGTTCAAGCAGGCCACCGATCGGGTGATGGAACGGCGCTCGGCGGGCGATCCCATGTGGGCCAAGGTGTATAGCTCGATGAAGGCCTTCCAGCAGGAGCACAGCACCTGGAAGCACTACGGCTACTTGCCGCGCGACTACGGCGTCGCCAAGTAGGCCCGGTAGTTGCCGAGGGGCGCGGCACGCTGTAATCCGGCAATGAAGCGGGCGACACCGTTCGCCCTGAGCCCGGTCGAGGGGCGCTTTCGGCATGGCCTTCGACCGGGCTTTGATTGGTTCAGCCCGAACGGTATCGGGTGCCAGGTTTGAGTGGCGTGGCCGCGCAGGCGGCGGTGTACGGTTTCCGGCGCGCGCAATGCGCAGGAAACCGACAGGAAATCGGCCACGAATCGACCACGAGGTGAGTGCGCAGATGGCGAACGGACAGGATGGGGCGGGCAAGGGCGAAGCCCGGACAAGCGCCGGGCAGCAGGGGACGGCGGGGCGGGCGGAACTCGACGACGTGGAGATCGGCATCGATCTGGATCGCATCGAAGAGGCGATCACGCACAGTTCGAGCGCCGTGCAGTATCCGCGCACGCTGGCGTCGGACGTGCTGGAGGGCATCGTCGACTTCATCGGGCGGATGTTCGCGTGGATCTGGCTGCCGTTGATGTTGCTGGTGGTGGGCAACGTGGTCCTGCGCTACGTGGTCGGCACCAACTACATCGCGCTGGAGGAAATGCAGTGGCACCTCTACGCGGCCGGCTTCATGGTGGCCTTGTCCTACTGCGCACTGCATGACGGACATGTGAGGGTGGACGTGTTCGCCGAACACTTCTCGCCACGCACCCGCGGCTGGATCGAGTTGTTCGGGTTGCTCTTCCTGCTGCTGCCGTTTTGCTATTTCGTCCTGACCTATGCCATTCCGTTCGTCGAGCGTTCGTACCGCATCGGCGAGGTGTCGGCTGCGCCCGGCGGGTTGCCGATGCGCTGGGTCATCAAGTCCTTCATCATCATCGCCTTCGTGCTGCTGGCGGCGGCGGCGCTGGCGCGCCTGATCCGGGTGTGTTCGCTGCTGACCGGCTTCCCGCGCGCACGGGGTTGACGCCCGGTCGCGTATTGGCGTGCCCCCCCAGAAAGCCACACGGCGTGAAACCAGACAACGTGACAGAAACATCGTCGGCAGAGGAGTGAGCCTGTGCTTGAAACCAACGAAATACTCGTGATCGCGATGCTGAGCAGCTTCATCCTGCTCATCTTCACCGGCTACCCGGTGGCCTGGCTGCTTGCGGGCATCTCGGTGCTGTTCAGCGTCGGCGCCATCCTGGGGGCGCAGTATCTCGATTGGGACACGTACTTCCTGACCGACTGGCGCATCTTCGGCGTCATCGTCCAGCGCATCTTCGCGCAGATGAGCAACTGGGTGCTGGTGGCCTTGCCGATGTTCATCTTCATGGGGTTGATGCTGGAGCGTTCGGGCGTGGCCGAACGGCTGATGCACAGCTTCGTGCAATTGTTCGGCCGCTTCCGCGGCGGACTGGGTGTGGCGGTGGTGGCGATCGGCATCCTGCTGGCGGCTTCCACCGGCATCGTCGGTGCGTCAGTGGTGTTGCTGGCGATGCTGTCCATTCCGGTGATGCTCAAGCAGCGCTATTCACCCGGCTTCGCCAGCGGCGTGGTGGCCTCGGCGGGCACGCTGGGGATTCTGATCCCACCCAGCATCATGCTCATCATCATGGCCGACCAGTTGTCGCTGTCGGTGGGCAATCTGTTCATGGGGGCGCTCATCCCGGGGGTCATGCTGGGGCTGATGTACATCGCCTACGTGGTGATCGCGGCCTTTGTGAACCCGCGCCTCGCCCAGCCGCCGCAGAATCTCCCGCCGGTCACCTGGGCGCTGGTGCGCGAGGTTTTGCTGGCGGTGATTCCGCCACTGGGGCTGATCCTGGCGGTGCTGGGGTCGATCTTCTTCGGTATCGCGACGCCCACCGAGGCCGCCGGCGTGGGCGCGCTGGGGGCGACCCTGCTTGCTGCGGCCAACCGCAAGCTGTCGCTGGCGGTGTTTCGCGAGGTGTGTCAGAAGACTTCGCTGACTACCGCCTTCGTGTTCGGCATCTTTCTTGGGGCGACCGCGTTCGCGGTGGTGTTGCGCTCGCTGGGCGGGGACGAGTTCATTTCCGGATTGCTGCGCGGCCTGCCGCTTCCGCCCGAAGGCATCGTGATCTTCATTCTGTTCCTGGCCTTCGTCGCCGGGTTCTTCCTCGACTGGCTGGAGATCAGCCTCATCCTGCTGCCGCTGGTGGGGCCGGTGGTGGGCGCACTGGGTTTCGACCTGACCTGGTTCGTGGTGTTGTTTGCGCTGGCGCTGCAGACTTCGTTCCTGACGCCGCCGGTGGGCTTCTCGTTGTTCTACCTGAAGGGCGTGGTGCCGCCCGAGATCAAGACCAAGCATATCTACATGGGGGTGATTCCATTCATCCTCATCCAGATCCTGGCGGTTGCCGTGGTGTTCCTGTGGGAAGACCTGGTGCTGTGGTTGCCGAGGGCGATGTACGGTTGAGGCTCGCTGCCGCGGCCCGGGGGCCGCGGAGCGCGCAACGCTGCCGCTCAGCGCGTCGCGCCGCGGCGGTCCTCGATGATCATGCGGGCGCCGCGTTCGGCGATCATCACCGTTGGCGAGCTGGTGTTGCCGGAAGTGATGGTCGGCATCACCGACGCATCGACTACTCTCAGGCCGGCCAGGCCGCGCAGGCGCAGGCGGCTGTCCAGGACCGCCAGCGGGTCGCCGTCGGCGCCCATCTTGCAGGTGCCCACCGGGTGGAAGATGGTGGTGCCGATGTTGCCCGCCGCCACCGCCAGGGCTTCGTCGCTGTCGGCCCCAGGGCCGGGCAGGTGTTCCACTGGTTGGTAGGGCGCCAGCGCCGGCTGCGCGGCGATATGGCGGGTCAGGCGGATCGCTCGGGCAGCCTTGGCGCGGTCTTCCTCGTGGCTGAGGTAGCAGGGGGCGATGCGTGGTGCGCTGGCCGGATCGCGGTCGCGGATCTTCACCCAGCCGCGTGAGCGCGGGCGCAGGTCGCATACCGAGGCGGTGAACGCCGGGAAGCGATGCAGCGGGTCGCCGAACTTGTCGAGCGATAACGGTTGCACGTGGTATTCCAGGTCGGGGGTGGCCACACCCGGTTCGGAGCGGGCGAACAGGCCGAGCTGGCTCGGCGCCATGGTCAGCGGTCCGCGCCGCAACAGCGCGTATTCCAGCCCCATGGCGAGCTTGCCCCACAGACTGTTGGCCTGCTGGTTGAGCGTCTTGATGCCTTGCACGCGATAGATGCTGCGCAGTTGCAGGTGGTCCTGAAGGTTGGCGCCGACGCCGGGCTGCGCCAGCAGCACCGGAATGCCGAGTTCCTGCAGCAGTGCCGGCTCGCCGATGCCGGAGCGCTGCAGCACGGCGGGCGAGCCGATGGCACCCGAGGCGAGCACGGTTTCGATGCGGGCGGTGGCGACGCAGGGCTGGTCGCCAAGCCGGAACTCGACGCCGGTGACGCGGCCGTTGGCGATGCACAGCCGGTCGGACAGCGCGCCGGTGACCACATGCAGGTTGGGGCGCTGGCGGACCGGGTCGAGAAAGCCGCGCACCGCGCTCCAGCGGGTGCCGCGCTTCTGGTTCACCTCGAACTGGCTCACACCGAAGTTGTCGCCGCGATTGAAGTCCGGCGTGGCCGGAATGCCTGCCTGGGCCGCGGCCTCGGCAAAGCGGTCGAGAATGTCCCAGCGCAGCCGCTGGCGTTCCACCCGCCACTCGCCACCGGTGCCATGCGCTTCGCTGGCGCCGTTCCAGTGGTCTTCGACGGCCTTGAACAGCGGCAGCACCGATTCCCAGGTCCAGCCCGGGTCACCCGTGAGTGCCGCCCATTCGTCGTAGTCGCGCACCTGTCCGCGCATGTAGAGCATGGCGTTGATCAGCGTGCTGCCGCCCAGACCCTTGCCGCGTGCGTAGATGATGCTGCGTCCGTTCAGACCGGGCTCGGGTTCGGTCTTGTAGCACCAGTCGGTGCGCGGATTGTTGATGCAGTACAGATAACCGACGGGAATGCGCGTCCAGATCCATTTCTCGTCGTTGCCCGCCTCCAGCAGCAGCACCGACACCGCGGGATCGGCCGAAAGGCGGTTGGCGAGCACGCAGCCGGCGGCGCCGCCCCCCACGATGATGTAGTCGAATTCGCCGAACTGTCGCACCGAGGTCTCCTTGTTGTTGATTGTTGTGTCGTCGGCGGGCAGGGCTTCAGCCCGCCTGCGGCGGCCGCCCCAGGCGGGCGGTGATGGCTTCGGCGCAGGCGCGCACCTTGCAGGCCACCGGGCCGTCCCAGTCCGGCGGGAAGCTGCCCGAGGGGCCCATGGCGGTGATGGCGAGCGCGAGGTGGCCGTTGTGGTCGAACACCGGGGCGCAGAAGGCGTTGATGCCGGGAATCGGGTGGCCGACCGCGCGCGCGAGCTTGCGCGCGCGCACGTCCGCCAGGTCGCTGTCGACGTGCTTGCGCGACAGGCGCAGGCCGTTCTCGGCGTCGCCGCCGATGCGCGCCAGCTCCTCCTGAATCAGCGGCGCGGTCATGCGTTCCGGCAGAAAGGCGGCGTATACCCGTCCGGTGGCCGAATTGAGCAGGCTCATCACGGTGCCGGGACGCATGTTCACATGCACCGGGCGGCTGCATTCTTCAATGCTGACGATGGTCGGGCCCTGGTTGCCCCATACCGCGATCGCGACGTTCTGCTGGATCTCGTCGGACAGCGTGGCGACGGCCGGGGTGGCGGCACGGATCGGGTTGAGCCCTTGCAGGGCGGACAAGCCCATTTGCAGCGCAAATGCGCCCAAGCCGTAGCGGCCGGTGACGGCGTCTTGTTCGATCAGCCCGAGCTTGCCGAAACTCACCAGATAAGGATGGGCCTTGGCGGGCGGCATGCCCGCCGCGCGGGCGAGGTCCTTGAGCATCATCGGGCCGACGTGGGTGGCCAGGGCCTGCAGCAGCGCGCCCCCCACCTCGATGGACTGGATGCCGCGCCGGTCGCCGCTGCGTGCGCCACGTTCGTCGTTGTTGTCGGTCGTCACTGGGTCTCCTTGAGGACGCTGGATGAACCTAGAAACCTCAGTTGGACGTGTCCGAGTGTGCGTCTGGGGCGTCGTCTGGCAAGGCGCGACGACGCGGCATGGTTGTTCCCTGCAAGGAGGCGCAACGCAGCCAGGCGGCGCACCAGGCGTGCAATCGGGCGCGTAGCGGACTCACCCATTGGGTGACCGTAGTCGAAGCTGTGTCTCCCACGCTTTGTAAGGCACTCAAGATCATGGAGAGCGGGCAACTGAGGTTTCTAGGATGATAGCAGGGGGCGCAGCCCGGGGCCGCGCACATCTGATCGACGATAATTAAACATAGACGAAAAGATTGACGAATAACGAACTGCATCCTAACATTCGTCCATCACCCGCCATTCGAGGAGTCGATCCGATGAACACCAAGGCTTTCGCATCCCAGGCCGACCTGGAAGAAAAGCAGATCAGCTGGGACAAACTGTCCGACAACGCCTACGCCTACACCGCCGAGGGCGACCCGAACACCGGGGTCATCATCGGCGACGACGCGGTGATCATCGTCGACGCCACTGCCACTCCGGTGGCCGCCCGCGGGGTGATTGCCAAGGTGCGCGAGATCACCGACAAGCCGATCAAGTACGTGGTGCTCACCCACTACCATGCGGTGCGGGTGCTCGGTGCCTCGGGCTACAAGGACGAGGGCCTCGAGCAGATCATCGCCAGCCACGACACCTACGACCTCATCGTCGAGCGCGGCCAGCAGGACATGGATTCCGAGATCGGCCGCTTCCCGCGTCTGTTCCAGGCGGTGGAAAGCGTGCCCGGGCTGACCTGGCCTACGCTCACCTTCAAGGGCGAGATGACGCTGTGGCTGGGCAAGCTGGAAGTGAAGATCAAGCAGCTCGGGCGCGGCCACACCAAGGGCGACACCATCGTCTATCTGCCGTCGCAGAACATCTGTTTTTCCGGCGACCTGGTGGAGGCCGACGCCGCCTGCTACACCGGTGACGCCTACCTGGCCGACTGGCCGCAGACCCTGGACAACCTCGCCGCGATGAACTTCGCCAAGCTGGTTCCCGGTCGCGGTCCGGCGCTGATGACGCCCGAGGCGGTCAAGGCCGGGCTGGCCTATACCCGCGACTTCGTGTCCACGCTGTATCGCAGCGCGCAGGAAGCGGTCGCGCAGGGCTTCGACTTGAAGGACACCATGGCGCACACGCGCCGAAACATGGATCCCAAGTTCGGGCAGGTCTTCATTTACGAGCACTGCCTGCCGTTTGACGTGACGCGCGCGCACGACGAGGCCAGCGGCATTCGCGATCCGCGCATCTGGACCGCCGAACGCGACCAGCAGATGTGGCACGCGCTGCAGGCGCAGGGTTGAGGAGTGCAACGCCGTTCGCCCTGAGCGAAGCAGGCCCGGCGTGGGCGTGGCAAAGCGAAGCTTTGAAACAGGCTCCTCCGCTCGCCCTGAGCCTGTCGAAGGGCGACTTCGGCAGTGCCGGGAGCCGGGCTTCGACGAGCACGTCCTGAGCAGAGCCGAAGGGCTCAGCCCGAACGGAGGTTGGAAGTCCGAGCGGTAACCGTTATAGCCAGCAGAGTTCATAGACCTAATCCGGTGACACGCCCACAGAAGGCGGCCCGGCAGGAACGACAAGGAGGAGAGCGCCGTGCTCAGCACGTACCAATATCCGAAGTTCGAATACCGTCGTCCGCCCGAGCTGGCGGAAGGGCAGGCGCGACAGGCGCACCACTATCCGGTGGTGGTGGTCGGCGCAGGGCCGGTCGGGCTGGCCACCGCCATCGACCTCGCCCAGCAGGGGCAGCCCGTGTTGCTGCTGGACAACGACGATACCGTGTCAATCGGCTCGCGCGGCGTGTGCTACGCCAAGCGCGCGCTCGAAGTCCTGGACCGCCTTGGCTGCGGCGATGCCATGGTGGAGAAAGGTGTGTCGTGGAACGTGGGGCGCACCTTCTTCCGCAACGAGGAAGTGTTCAACTTCAATCTGTGCCCGGAGCCTGACCACCAACGGCCGGGCATGATCAATCTCCAGCAATACTATCTGGAGGAATACCTCGTCGCGCGGGCGCGGCAGTTGCCGAACCTCGAGATCCGCTTCCGGAACAACGTGATCGCGGTGACCCCGGACGAGCAGCAGGTCGGCCTGCGGGTGGAAACGCCCGACGGCGCCTATTCGCTGGACGCCGCCTGGCTGGTGGTGGCGGACGGTGCCCGCAGCCCGATCCGCACCCTGCTCGGGCTGGACATCGAGGGCAAGATCTTCATGGACCGCTTCCTCATCGCCGACGTGGTGATGAAGGCCGACTTCCCCACCGAGCGCTGGTTCTGGTTCGACCCGCCGTTTCATCCCAACCAGTCGGTACTGCTCCACCGTCAGGCCGACAACGTGTTCCGCATCGATTTCCAGCTTGGCTGGCAAGCCGATCCGGAGGAAGAGAAGAAACCGGAGAACGTCATTCCGCGCATCAAGGCGATGATTGGCGACGAGCGTGAGTTCGAGCTGGAGTGGGTCAGCGTCTACACCTTTCAGTGCCGGCGCATGAACCGCTTCAACCACGGCCGGGTGCTGTTCGTCGGTGACGCCGCGCACCAGGTATCGCCTTTCGGCGCACGCGGGGCGAACTCCGGTATCCAGGATGCCGACAACCTGGCCTGGAAGCTCAAGCTGGTCATGGACGGCAAGGCGCCGGCCAGCTTGCTCGATACCTATACCGAGGAGCGCGGCTTCGCGGCGGACGAGAACATCATGAACTCGACCCGCTCCACCGACTTCATCACCCCCAAGAGCCGCGTCAGCAAGACCTTCCGCAATGCCGTGCTGGGGCTCGCCGAGCACTACCCGTTCGCCCGCGCGCTGGTCAATTCAGGCCGTCTGTCGGTACCGAGCGTGCTGACCGAGTCCTGCCTCAACACGCCCGACGGCGACGCCTTTGAAGGTGTGATGGTGCCCGGTGCGCCAATGGACGACGCGCCGGTCGAGGCGGCCGACGGCACCCGCTGGCTATTGGGCGCGCTCGGCAACCGCTTCCAGCTGCTGTACTACGTGGAGGACGCGGCGACACTCGATGCCGCCACGGCCGCGGCGCTGGCCGCGCTGGGTGAAGGAACGATCCCGGTCCAGGCGCTGGTGGTGGCGGCCCGTGGCCAGGCGCCGGCTGCCCTGCCCACCCTGATCGACGTGCGTGACCGCGTCCGCGAGCGCTACGACCTGCGCTCTGGTTCGTGCTACCTGGTGCGTCCCGACCAGCACGTTGCCGCCCGCTGGCGGCGCTTCGATGCGTCCGCGGTGCGCGCCGCCGTTGCCCGTGCCACCTGCAACGCCTGAAGGAGATCGCCATGGCCCTGAACACCCAGCCCAACCTGCACGAACCCGGCAAGCGCTACTTCCGTACATTCTCTCCAGGCGATGATTTCTACGAAGCCCTGATCGAAACCCATCGCGACCTCAGCGATGAACAGAGTGAGATGGTGAACGCCCGCCTCATCCTGCTGCTCGCCAACCACATCGGCGACATCTCGGTGCTGCGCGAGGCGATGCGCATCGCCCGCGAAGGGGTGACCGGAGAAGGCTGAGTTCCGCGGGCGTCTTTCCCGCCCATGCCCTGCCAGCGGCCCGTCGCCGAAGTCCCGGCAACGGGCCGCGTCGCGTCGCGTCTACCGGTCGGGCGGACTGCGGGTTAGCGACACTGATCGACTCAGGCGCACAGAATGCTGACCAATGTGTTCTTTGCGAACGGGCATCAGAGCGACTTCACAAATCATGGGGCATGCCCTCAAACTGAGTTCAACGGCTAAACATTCGCGCTGACGAGATGAGCCTGTGGGTCGACTGCAATCGCGATCTTTCCCTTGAGACCGTTGTTGGGGCGCTCCAGTAGGGCATGGGCGAGTGGGATGTCGGCGAGGGCGTACACCGCGCCAACATGTGGCCGCAGCAGTCCGCGCGCTATCAATGCGCTCAGTTCATCCAGTTTGTCGCGGTTTTGTCTGGTGAAAACGAAGTGATAGCTGGCGTTCTTACCCCAGGCCTCGACGAGGTTCTGTGGCTGGGCAATGTCCACAATCGAGACCACGCGGCCAAGTTGTGCGAGCGCGTCGGGGCTGCGCGACAATGTGTTGCCGCCGATGGTGTCGAACACGACATCGACGCCGTGGCCACCGGTTTCCCGCAAGATGGCGTCGACGTAATCCTCCTTCGTGTAGTCGATGAGCACATCGGCACCCAGACTCCGTGCGAACTCAAAGTTTGCTTCGCGCACGGTGGTGAACACCCGGGCACCCATGGCTTTTGCCAACTGGATCGCCACATGACCGACGCCGCCCGCACCGCCGTGCACCAGGATGCTCTCGCCCACCCTGAGCGCCGCACGCACGACCAATGCTTCCCATGCCGTCCCGCCAACCAGGGTCAGGCTGGCCGCCTCGAGATGACTCAGCGAGGGCGGTTTCTTCCCGATAATGCTTTCGGCAGCAACGTGGTACTCGGCATAACTTCCAGGGCCGTCGAAAATTTGCGGGGTGTACCAGACTTCGTCCCCTGGCACAAAGCTCGTCACACCCGGTCCGACGGCTTCGACAACCCCGGACACGTCATGCCCGGTAATGGCCGGCAGTGGCACCAGTTCGGGATAGTCGCCACGTCGCACCTGGTAATCCAGCGGATTGATGGAGGTTGCGTGTACCCGCACCAGCACTTGTCCCGCGTGCGGCAATGGCTTGGGCACATCGCACAGCTCGAACGATTCCGGGCCGCCAAATGACTTAAGTTCTAGCGCTTTCATTCTGGATCCTCGCTTCGAAATGAGGGATATCGGGATCTTCCGATTGATAGGGTCGATGGTCGATGGTCGATAGGCATGAGTGTTGAGTCTTCAGGGCAGAGAAGTGATGCCAGGCCCTTGCGGGAAGTCATCTATCTCTCGACGACGAACATCGTCTGTGCCCCCTGCTGTCGGCATTGAGCGGTCAACCGTGACTGAACACGACTGGCTGCCCTTTGCCCCAGTCCTTGTAGTAGATCTCGGTGCCGTCTATGGTCGTAATGGTGGGCATGGCTTGCTCCTCCGGGTCGGGTGGATGAACACACTTCGGAGCACACGCAGACACTAGCGCCGTTGCCGGATGGCGTTCTTGGATCAAACTGCTGCAGTTGTGCTGAGCGTGCCATCGTGGCGTACCGGCATCGACGATCCGGTCAACGCTTCTCGACAGGAGTCGCTTTGGGGAAGCTTCGGGCAAGGCTTCCTTCTCCCGGGCTCGCGACCTTCCTTGCAAATGAACGGAAGGACGTTCGCGACGGCGCATTCATACAAATCACCGTTTAGAACGACAATCACTCTGCCCCTCAGAAGTCGAGACTTCCCGGATGTGAGGCTCATCTGCTCAACTACCATCAGGGTGTCGTAATGACCTGTCGCAACGGACTGTCTTCGCTTCTTCGTCCTGAAGACTCACGCCTTCCTCTGATTGACCGTCAGCCACACCAACGCGCGAACGAGAACAGCCACGGACCACAGATGGGAATCAACAATACGGCGGGTCTGGCAAAGGCCGCCACGGCCTTCGGTGTCTCCTCCATCCTGACCACCGTTCTCGCCGATCGCGGTGGCCTTCGCTTTCCCCGGATCACTCATGTGTTTCCGGGGCAGGAAGTGATCGAACGGACGTTCGAAAGGTTCTTTCAGGTTGGCGTCGAGCGGCCTTCAAGGGGCGTGGCGCCTCGCGGCGCTTCGAGGCGGTCCGTGAGCTTTGTGTCGGGGATGGGGGGATCATGCAACGTACCATTCTGATGAACGGAAAGTTCAACACGCTTGAGACGGCCCGCCCCTATGCCAGTGCGGTTTCCATCGCCAACGGCTCATTCGAGGCAATAGGTAGTAACGACGATGTGATGGCGCTGCAGGACGCCGACACCCAGGTCATCAATCTCCAGAAGCATACGGTAATCCCCGGCCTCAACGACTCTCACACCCACGTGATCCGAGGGGGGCTGCACTACAACCTGGAACTGCGCTGGGAGGGGGTGCCTTCGGTGGTCGATGCCCTGCGCATGCTGAAAGTGCTGGCCGATCGCACGCCAGCGCCCCAGTGGGTACGCGTGGTGGGCGGTTGGAGCGAATTTCAGTTCGCCGAGCGTCGCATGCCGACCTTGGATGAAATCAATGCGGTGGCCCCCGACACCCCTGTCTTCATTCTGCACCTCTATGACCGCGCCATGCTGAACCGGGCAGCCCTGCGCGCCGCGGGTATTGGCAAGCACTCACCCAACCCGCCCGGGGGCGTGATCTACCGTGATCGTCAGGGCAACCCTTCCGGTATGTTGATCGCCGAGCCCAGCGCCCTGATCCTGTATTCCACCCTGGCCAAGGGGCCGGTGCTGCCCTTCGAGGATCAGCTCAATTCCTCGCGCCACTTCCAGCGCGAGCTTAACCGGCTGGGTATCACCAGTGTGATCGATGCTGGCGGCGGCGGCCAGAACTACCCTGACGATTACGAGGTTGTTCAGGCGTTGCACAAGCGCGGCGAGATGACTCTGCGCATTGCCTACAACCTTTTCGCCCAGGAAAAGGGCTGCGAGTTTGAGGACTACCAGCGCTGGACCCAAATGGTCAAACCCGGCGCCGGCGACGCCATGCTGCGCATGAACGGCGCCGGCGAGAACCTGGTGTGGTCGGCAGCGGATTTTGAGAACTTTCTGCAACCGCGCCCGACCCTGGGCAGTGACATGGATGCGGAACTGGAAAAAATCACCCGGTTGCTGGTGGAGAAGCGCTGGCCGTTTCGTATCCACGCCACTTACGATGAGTCCATTGCGCGTTTCCTCGACGTCTTTGAAAAGGTCGACAAGGACATTCCCTTCGATGGCCTGCGTTTCATCATCGATCACGCCGAGACCATTCGTCCGGCCAGTATCGACCGTATCAAGGCGCTCGGTGGCGGCATTGCCATCCAGCACCGTATGGCCTTCCAGGGGGAATACTTCGTCGAGCGCTACGGCGCGACCGAGGCGGCGCTGACACCCCCGATCACCGACATGCTGGCCGCAGGCGTTTCGGTGGGCGCCGGCACCGACGCCACCCGGGTGGCCAGCTTCAACCCCTGGGTGTCACTGTACTGGCTGGTCACCGGCAACACCATCGGCGGCCTGAACCTGTATCCGGAAGCGCGCCAGCTCGACCGCACTCAGGCGCTGCGCCTGTGGACCCAGGGCAGTGCCTGGTTTTCCGGGGAGCAGGATGTGAAGGGCACGATCGCCGTGGGCCAGTACGCTGACCTGGCGGTGCTGTCGGGCGACTACTTCAGCGTCGATGCGGAGGAGATCAAAGGGCTTTCGTCCGTGCTGACCATGGTGGGCGGACAGATCGTTCACGGTGATGGCGACTTCGTGGACCTGGCGCCACCGTTACCGCCCGCCAGCCCGGACTGGTCGCCCGTCAATGCGTTCGGCGGGCACCATCGTCGGGATGGCCATCGCAACAGTCAACGCGACAGCCATCGTGCCGTGGCGCATACCTGCACACACCATCTCGGTCACTCTCACGCACATGTGCACGCGCCCCGCGACCCCTTCTGGGGGCCGTTGGGCTGTGGTTGCTTTGCCTTCTAGCCAACAGCGGAAACAGGAATGAAAACGGCTAGCGGACTGTTGCCGGCTTTCGCTATCGGCATTGATGCTTTTCTGAACTTCCGTAATCACACACCCGTAGCAGACGTCACGCAAGGAGATGACCATGACTGACCCGAAACTTGAAGTGCTGACCCCGGAAAATTGTCAGTTGATCTTCATCGACCATCAGCCACAGATGGCCTTTGGTGTGCAGAGCATCGATCGTCAGACGCTGAAAAACAACACGGTGGGCCTGGCCAAGGCAGCGAAGATATTCAATGTCCCCACCATCATTACCACTGTGGAAACCGAATCCTTCTCCGGTCACACCTACCCGGAACTGCTGGCAGTGTTCCCCGACGCACCGTTGCTGGAGCGTACCTCGATGAATTCCTGGGACGACCAGAAAGTACGCGATGCCTTGAAGAAGAACGGGCGCAACAAGGTGGTGGTGTCCGGGTTGTGGACCGAAGTGTGCAACAACACCTTTGCCCTGTCCGCCATGCACGATGCCGGTTATGAGATCTACATGGTGGCCGACGCCTCTGGCGGCACCACCAAGGACGCGCACGACTATGCCATGCAGCGCATGGTCCAGGCCGGCGTCGTGCCCATGACCTGGCAGCAGGTTCTTCTGGAATGGCAGCGCGACTGGGCACGGCGTGACACCTATGACGCGGTAATGGCTCTGGTGAAGGAACACTCGGGTGCCTACGGCATGGGTGTCGATTACGCCTACACGATGGTGCACAAGGCGCCCGAGCGGGTGACCCACGGTGAGCGTCTCGATCCGGTTCCCGCCCGCTGAGACATACTCTCTGCGATGGTCTGATCCCGCTTGACTCGCGCGGCGCAGTCGAACAGACGTTTCGTGGCGCACCGCTGTCGTTAACTGACTATCAGTGGAATTGCCACGCGAGGCTGAACTTGAGCTACGGCCACTTTTCTGCCCGGAACGACCTCACGAACGCTGGCGGAGATGAAGCCAGGCTTCTCAACTGAAGTGGATTCCGAAGGGCTTGGTATTGGTGCGCTTGCAACGAGCGGCGCAGGAGAAAGTCATGAGCAATGAAGCGATTCACCTTGAACAGGAATGTGATGTGACACAGGGCTGTGGCGCCGTCGAGCTGATCATTCAGCCGCGCGATACAGATCTCGGTGGTTTTTCCGTGCGCCGTGCGTTGCCCAATGCGCGGCGCCGGATGGTTGGCCCTTGGCTCTTTTTCGATCATATGGGTCCGGCGGAATTCCGGGCGGGGCAAGGCGTCAATGTGCGGCCCCATCCCCACGTGAACCTGGCGACGGTGACCTACCTGTTCGAAGGTGAAGTTCTGCACCGGGATTCCCTGGGCAGTCTTCAGCTCATCCGTCCCGGCGACGTCAATCTGATGGTGGCCGGCCGGGGTATCGTTCATTCCGAACGGGAGCGCCCGGAAATCACTGCTCAGCCCCATCGTCTGCACGGCCTGCAGCTGTGGCTGGCGCTACCGGAAGCCGACGAGGAAGTCGAGCCATCGTTCCACCATATCCCAGCGCAGAAATTCCCGCCGTCACGGTGAAGGGTGTGCCGGTACGGGTGATGATAGGCAGTGCCTACGGTGTGACCTCGCCGGTGAAAACGTTCGCTGAAACCCTCTATGTGGAAGCCCTCCTGCAGCCGGGGCAAACCCTGGCGCTGCCCGACGCCGATGAGCGGGCCGTGTATGTGGCCAGTGGCCGCCTGAAAGCGCGGGATACGGAGATGCCGGAGCACTCGTTGTCTGTTTTTGGTGATCAACCAGGCGTGGTGATCGAGGCCGTCAGCGAGTCGCGCATCGGCATTATCGGCGGCGAGACGATGACCCCGCGCTTCATGGAGTGGAACTTCGTCTCCAGCCGCCGGGAACGCATCGAGCAGGCCAAGGAGGACTGGAAAGCCCAGCGCTTCCCCCGCGTACCGGGGGACGAGGATGAGTTCATTCCGCTACCGGGGTGAGCCACGACGCATGACACAACCGATGACCACCAAGCGCTCCGCCTGGGTGCCTTTCCGCATTCCGGTTTTCCGCGCTTTATGGATCGCAACGCTGGCCTCCAATATCGGTACCTGGATGCACGATATTGGCGCTGGCTGGCTCATGACCTCGCTGTCGCCCTCTCCGGTGATGGTGGCGCTCGTGCAAACTGCCACGACGCTGCCGGTCTTTCTGCTGGCACTGCCTGCCGGCGCCCTGGCCGATATCATCGACCGGCGCCGCTATCTCATAACGACCCAGGTGTTCATGGCCGTGGCGGCCACGTGCCTCGCCGTCGTCGCACTGACCGGGATGATGACGCCATGGTTACTGGTGGCGCTGACCTTCGCCATGGGCTTGGGTACGGCCATGATGATGCCGGCTTGGGCCGCCGTCGTGCCAGAGCTGGTGCCTCGCGCTGAACTGCCATCGGCCATAGCGTTGAACAGCATGGGGATCAATGTCGCCCGCGCGATCGGGCCGGCAATAGCGGGGGTCATCGTGTCCATGGCAGGCAGTGGCGCCGTTTTTGCACTGAATGCGCTCTCCTTCATCGGTGTAATCTCCGTATTGGTCTTCTGGAAGCGAACGCCCCAGCACAGCGAGTTGCCAGCCGAACGCGTGGTCGGGGCGATGCGTGCTGGCCTGCGCTTCACCCGGCACTCTGCTGAGCTGCAGGCGGCGGTGGTGCGTGGCCTGAGCTTCTTCCTCTTTGCCAGCGCTTCGTGGGCGTTGTTGCCTCTGGTGGCCAGACAACTTCCCGATGGCGGCCCGCAGACTTTCGGGGTTCTGGTAGCTTCAGTGGGGGTCGGTGCGGTGCTGGGGGCATTGGTGCTGCCGCGACTGCGCGAAAGCGTCTCTCGTGATGGGTTGGTGGCTAGCGCGACAGTGGTCTATGCGCTGTGCCTGTGGGCGCTGGCAACCCTGAGCGGATTGTGGTGGCTGTCCCTGGTGATGGCCGCGAGTGGCATGGCCTGGATCACCGTTTTGTCATCGCTGCAGGTGGCGGCACAAATGGCGCTCCCCAACTGGGTCCGATCCCGGGGGCTGGCGGTGTTCATGTCGATTTTCATGGGCTCCATGGCCCTGGGGAGTTTGTGTTGGGGCAAGTTGGCGGCGCTGTACAGCATCGAGTTCTCGCTGATGGTTGCTGCCGCTGGCATTATCGTCGCTGCGGTATTGAGCTGGCGTTGGAAGATCGCCGGCGCCGAAACCCTGGACCTGGCGCCCTCCATGCATTGGCCGCTGCCGCCTGTCATCGACAGCCATGATCGAGGCCCGGTCCTGGTCACTATCGAATACACGGTGCAGGAAGACAGGGTCTCCGAGTTTCTGGCGTTGGCGCGGCAGTTGGGGAAACAGCGGCAGCGCGATGGCGCCTTCACCTGGAGCGTCTTCGAGGACACCGAGCGCCCGAACCACTTCATGGAAACTTTCAGTGACGAGTCCTGGTTGGCCCATTTGCGCCTGCATGAACGCGTGACCGTTGAGTCCAGGGATGTACAAATGAAGATAAGAGACTGTTTGGAAGGGGACAGTCAGCCTGTCGTGAGGCATTTTCTGAGCCCGTGACCCTGTCCCCGTTTCAGGGACGGGCAATCATGACAGATGATATGCGTTGTCCTGTCCTGCGGACGATAAGATGTGCGAAAACCCCTCCCGCCCAGACACGGAAGAACAGGCCTCATGCTCACCTACAGAGTCGCCATTGCCGGTTTCGGAGGTGTCGGACACGCCACGGCGAACCTTCTTCTTGCGAGAAGGCAGCGCTACCGAAGAATCTACGGGGCGGATGTCCGTCTCGTCGCGGTCTGCGGGTCGCGCACCGGGCTGATCGACCCTCAAGGCCTTGAAACCGAACGGCTCTCCGCGCTTCCACCCGCGCTGACCGGGCCGGACTTCATCGCCGCAAGCGGCGCGGACATCCTGATCGAAGCGGGCCCGACCGATTTCCGCAGCGGGGGGCCGGGCCTGCCCTATATCCGTTCAGCCCTGAAGGCCGGAACCGACACCATTGTCATCTCCAAAGGCGCCTTGGTTCATTCCGGCAAGCAACTGCGCGAGATTGCAGAAAGCTCTGGGGCCATGTTGAAGCTCAGTGGCGCGGCGGCGGCAGCCTTGCCGACCGTCGATCTGGTCCAGCACAGCCTGAAAGGCTGTGAGGTGCTCGAAGTCGAGGGGATCCTGAACGCAACCACCAACTACTTGCTCGACGCCATGATGACGAAGGGCCTGGATTTCGAGACGGCGCTGCTTGAGGCGCAGCGGGGCGGCTTCGCCGAAGCTGATCCCCGCAACGATACAGAGGGCTGGGACACGGCCTGCAAGTTGCTGATCCTCGCGAATTTCGGTCTTGATGCAGATCTGACGATGGACGATCTGGTCGTCGAGGGCATCCATTCCGTCACGCCGGTGCGTCTGAAGGCGTGGCAGCAGGACGGCGTCGTGCCGAAACTCGTAGGCCGGATCACGCGTGAGGATGGTTTGCTGACCGCCGCTGTCGGCATCAGGACCTATCCGCTGTCGGATCCCTTTGCGCATGTCCGCGGCAAGGACAAGGCAATCCGCATCCGCACGGACGCAATGGGGGAAACCATCGCGATCGGCGCCGGGAAAGAGCCGCTTGCCACGGCCGCCGCAGCGCTCAAAGACCTCGAACACATTCTGGCGGCCCGTAGCGCCGCGCCCCGAACAACCCAAAGGAGATCATCATGAACCGACACAGGTTGCAGGCCGTCCGCCATGTCGGTTTCGAAGACCTCGGCAGCTTTGAAGCCATTTTTCAGGACGCTGGCTATGACATCGAGTATGTAGATGCGGCGCGCCGCGACCTGAGTGCCATCAATCCCCTTCAGGCTGATCTGCTTGTGGTTCTGGGCGGTCCGATCGGCGTCAACGATGCGGAAGCCTATCCGGTGATCAAGCACGAGCTTGATCTTCTGAAGGTCCGGCTTGGTGCGGACCGGCCAACCATGGGCATCTGCCTTGGCGCGCAACTCATGGCGGCGGCACTGGGCGCGGCGGTCTACCCGGGCCCGCGCAAGGAGATCGGCTGGTCGGTACTCGACCTGCCTGCCGACCCCGATCACAACCCGCTTCGTGCGCTGGAGGGCGTTCCCGTCCTGCACTGGCACGGAGATACTTTCGATCTGCCCGATGGCTGCGAGCGTCTGGCCTCGACGGCGATCTGCCGCAATCAGGCCTTCTCGCGCGGTCCCAACATCCTCGGTCTGCAGTTCCATCCCGAGCTGGCTGCCGATCGTTTCGAACATTGGCTTCTGGGCCATGCCAGCGAGCTGGCCAGCGCAAGGATCAACCCGGTCGGACTTCGGCGGGATACGCAGCTCTATGGAGAGCGGCTTGAGATCGCCTGCGCCGGGCTTCTTCGCGACTGGCTTGCGCTGATCGAGCATTGATACCACACGGCGGCGGGTTTTGCGCTATTCGACGTCCAGCCCCGTCCAACGGGCTGGACGTGCTCATCGCGCATCGGGCGAGCCATCTGACCGGAGAGCGTTCCCGATGATGTAGTCGTACAAATCACCGTACAGATGGACAATCGCTGTGCGCCGCAGTAGTCAACACTGGTCACCGGGGATGCCGACGTGTTCTCCCTGCTGTCCACACTGAATCGTAAGGAGCCTGATCGATTGGCCACCAAGACCAACCCCGACATTCTTCGCAACGGGCTTGCTTCGCTTCTTCGCCCCGACGACTCGGTCCTCGTTCTGATTGATCACCAGCCTGACCAACTTGCGAATCCCGAAGGCCGCTTTGGCCGGATGCCGGCCTGACACCAACAATGGATATAGCGACCATCCAAACCGGCCACGGCGCCGCTGATCTGATCCGCCTGGTCTCGCTGCTCGGCGCCGCAGTTATCGCCGTGCCGCTGTTTCGTCGACTCGGCCTTGGGTCAGTGCTGGGATATCTGGCAGCCGGCCTCGCCATCGGGCCGTTCGGGTTGGAACTGTTTTCCGACCCGGGCGCCATCCTCCATATCGCCGAACTGGGGGTGGTGATGTTCCTGTTCGTTATCGGACTGGAAATGCGTCCGAGCCACCTGTGGCATCTGAGGGGACAGATTTTCGGACTGGGCTCACTGCAGATCGGCGTGGCCATTGCAGCGCTGTCAGGCGTAGGCCTGGCGTTTGGATTGCCCCCGGTAGTCGCCTTCATCGGTGGGGCCGGCTTCGTGCTGACCTCCACCGCCATCGTCTTCCAGGTGCTGGGCGAGCGCGGCGACCTGGCCACGCCTGCTGGCCAGAAAGTGGTTTCGGTGCTGCTGTTCGAGGACATGCTGATCGTGCCGCTTCTGGCACTGGTGGCGTTCATGGCGCCTGCCGCACCCGAGGTTTCAGTGGCGGCCCGGTGGATGGAGGTGCTTTGGGGGCTCGGTGCCATCGTGGCGCTGGTCGTGGCCGGACTGTGGCTGCTCAATCCCTTGTTTCACATTCTCGCGGCCTCAAAGGCACGCGAGGTGATGACCGCTGCGGCGCTGCTGGTCGTGCTGGGTTCCGCCCTGTTGATGGAACTGGGCGGACTGTCGATGGCAATGGGCGCGTTCCTTGCCGGAGTGCTGTTGTCGGAGTCGACGTTTCGGCACCAGCTCGAGGCCGACATCGAGCCGTTTCGTGGCCTGCTGCTGGGGCTGTTCTTCCTGGCCGTAGGTATGTCACTGGACCTGACGGTGGTGGCAGCCAGCTGGGTGCTGATCGCAGTTGCGGTACCGGTAATGATGTTGGTCAAGGGTACGTGCATCTACCTTGTGGCAAGGTTGCTGCGCAGTTCGCATCATGAAGCGCTTGACCGCTCGGTGTTGATGGCCCAAGGCGGTGAGTTTGCTTTCGTGCTGTATGCGGCGGCCGCCGGGGTCGGATTGATCGATGCCAGCGTCAATGCCAACCTGACCGCAATCGTCGTCCTGTCGATGGTCCTCACTCCGTTGATGCTGATCGTCCTTCGACCGCTGCTGCGTCGCGGGGGGGCTTCGCTCGATGGTGTCGACCCGGCGAAGAGTCTTGGCGCCAGCGTGCTGATCATCGGGTTCGGGCGCTTCGGCCAGGTCGCCAGCCAGTCGCTGCTGGCTGGTGGCATGGACGTGAGCATCATCGACAACGATGCGGACAGGATCCGCAATGCCCAGCGCTTCGGCTTCAAGGTCTACTACGGCGACGGAACGCGCTTGGAGGTGTTGCAGGCTTCCGGCGCCGAAAGGGCACGTGCCGTTCTCGTCTGCATCGACGACCCGAAGGGCGCCACCCACGTTTCCGGACTGGTGCGCTCGGCATTTCCGAACACGGTCCTGATGGTGCGCGCTTATGACCGCGTGCACGCCCGCGAGCTGGTACACGCCGGAGTCGACGTGCAAATCCGGGAGAGTTTCGAGTCGGCGATGCTTTTCGGCCGCCGTGCGCTCGAGCTGCTTGGCGTGGACGTGCTGGCGGCCCAGGCCGTATCGGAGGACATCCGTAAACGCGATGCTGAACGCTTCGCACTGGAGGTGTCGAGCAACGACGATCAGGCCGGCGTGGACACGCTCTTCAGGAATCGAGACGGGGCCCGGGTGGAGCCGGTGCCCTTCGTAGAGCCCGAGCGCTAGCCCGCATTTCTCACACGGGCGCGAAGCGAGGGCGCCGAGGTGCCGCTGTGGCGCGCCGCACTCCATCGCGACCGTCACCATCACCCCGTCTCCGAAGCGATGGGCGGGCGTGGCGGGGGGCCGACGGCATGCGCCCGGCGCCAAGCCGTCGGGCTATCGCCGACAACGCGGCGGAACACTCGAGTCAAATGTGCCTGATCGCACATCCCGCAGGCCAGCGATATCTGGCACATCGGATCTTCGGTCGTCAGCAGCAGCCGCTGCGCCAGCTCCACTCGGCGGGCGGTGACGTATGCCATCGGTGCCTGGCCGAAGCTTCGCTTGAATGCACGCGAGAAATGGCTCGCGCTGAGACGCGTGAGCGCAGCGAGGTCCTTCACCCGGATCGTCGACTCCAGATGCGCCTCGATGTACGCGACGCTGCGGCGGACCTGCCAGCCGGCCAGCCCACCTTGCGGACAAGGGGATGGGTTGGATACGGGAGTAAGGTCGTCGTGCAGGAGATCCAGCGCCCGCGCGACGCAGGCTCTCGCGAATGCGCGATCGGATAGCAGTGCGGCTTTGGCGTCGTTCAACAACACGGCGACTTCGGCGGGGTTCTGCCTGTAGCCGCAAGGCACACCGCTCCGCTTTGCCAAGCGAGTCGTTTCGATGCAGGGAATCGTTGAAGCCGTCATGGTTCTCATGACCCATTGCGAGGCCTTAGCCAAGCCCGTTGTTCCGGGGAGGCACGGTGGCCGCAATGATGCCGATCGTCGCGGCCGTAGCGCGCGCGACTGCTTGGGTGGCGACGTCGGCGCTCCAGTTTCCGCGGCCGAGTTCCTGGGCGCGGGTGATGACGGCCGAGGTCCAGGGGATCTCCGGGTCGAACTGGGGGAGTGTGCCGCTGCCCCACATCAATGCGGCCAGCGCAGCGACGCGAGGCGTTGCCTCCACACTGCCCATGAGGACGTCGCGGACGTCTCTGATGAGGCCGGATCTGCGTCCGCTTCCTCCGTCCTTGAGGGTCGTTACCTTGAACAGACCGAGCATCTTGCCGTTCTCCTCGCGGATCTCGCCACGTGCAATGAGACGCTCCAGCAGAGGCTGGCGGAGCGTCGGCCCGATCGCCGCGAGCATGGTCTGGATTCCGCCCGGATTGTCCGAGGCATAGTTCCACGCCGAACGCAGAATCTCGTCCGACGGTGCCCGCCCTTCGATGCCTTCCACACTTGCGGCCCCGATCCGGGTTGTCGTGGTCACGCTTTCATTCAAGGCGAGGTCTGCCAGTACGGCTCCTGCGAGCACGTAGTAAAGGGTGTTTTCGCCCGCGATGGTGCCGGAGTCGGGTTGGAACAGGACAAGCAGAAGATCCTCCGCAAGGATTGGGGTACCGAGGTTCTTCATTGGAGGCTCCCTGCTGTCATGTCCCGACCTGTCGATGATGGCCATGCCGTCAGGATTGCCCAAGTGGCGGAGCTTCGCGTCGGTGAAAGTCCCTTATCTTCGCGATCGTCACCGTGCCGACAGGCAGGTACTGGCTGACGGCGTCGGTCTGAATAGCGCCGGGACGACGTGGCAGCGACGCGTCCGGCAACCGCGGGATCGTCCGCTCGTCCACGTTGCGCCCTACGTCGGCCCGCTCGGATTCGTATCGGTTAGAATCGGCTCGATAAGGACCGGAGCGGAAACGGTGGACTCAATGCGGCCTCACGCTGGAACGCCACGGTTGCCTCTTCTGGGACGGCGCGCAGAGTGTGCGATGATCGAGCAGGTGCTGACCCGCGCACAGACCGGGCAGAGCGGAGCGCTCGTGGTTCGCGGGGAAGCAGGCATCGGGAAAACGGCTCTTCTGGAGTATGCCCGCGACACCGCGACTACATCGGGGTTCCGGGCGGAGTACGCAACCGGAGTGGAGTCCGAGACACAGTTTGCCTTCGCGGGCCTGCACTGCTTGTGCGCCCCGCTGCTGGAGCGGGCTGGTGGCTTGCCTGCCCCGCAACAGAACGCCCTGGGCGTGGCGTTCGGCAAGCACGGCGGTGCCGCGCCCGACCGGTTCCTGGTCGGGTTGGCAACCCTCCACCTGTTGGCCGAGGTCGCCGAGGAGGGGCCGCTGCTGTGCTTGATCGAGGATGCACAATGGCTGGACCAGGCCTCCGCGCAGGTTCTTGCGTTCGTTGCGCGGCGACTGGGGGCCGAGCGGATCGCGCTGGTGTTCGCGCTGCGCGACCCGACCGATCGTGATGTTCGCCCCTTCGACGGATTGACCGAACTCCGCCTGGAAGGGCTCGGCCAAACGGATGCACGGGCGCTGTTGGCCGCTGCGGTGCGCACACCGCTCGACGACATGGTGCGCGACCGGATCATCGCCGAGGCAAGCGGCAACCCCCTGGCGCTGCTGGAGCTGCCGCACAGCGCAGTGCCGGCACAACTGGCTGGCGGATTCGAGCTGCCCGACGTGCTGAGCGTCCCGCGCCGCATCGAGGAGAGCTTCCAGCAGCGCTCGGGCAGCCTGCCTGCCGACACGCAATTGCTGCTCCTGGTCGCTGCGGCTGACCCGACCGGTGACGTGGCGTTGCTCTGGCAGGCCGCCGCGCACCTGGGGCTTGCTCGCGAGGCGGTGGCGCCCGCGGAGACCGCCGGGTTGGTGGAGATCGATACCCGGGTGCGTTTTCGTCATCCGCTCGTACGCTCGGCGGTCTACGCGGCTGCGACCCCACCCGACCAGCGCCGCGCCCATGGCGCACTGGCCGCGGTCACCGATCCCCAGCTCGATCCCGACCGGCGCGCCTGGCACCGGGCGCAGGCGGTGGTGGGTACCGACGAGGAAGCCGCTGCGGAGCTGGAGCGCACGGCCGGACGTGCACGCTGCCGCGGCGGGCTGGCCGCTGCGGCAGCGTTCATGGAGCAAGCGGCCATGTTGACGCCTGAACTCACGCGCCGTGCGACCCGCGCACTCGAAGCCGCGTACGCCAGGCATGAGGCCGGTGCCCCCGAAGCTGCCATGGCGCTGCTGGCGATCGCGGAGGCAGGGCCGCTGGATGCGCTGCAACGCGCCCGCCTCAAGCTACTGCGCGCCCAGATAGCGTTCCACCTGAAACGAGACAGAGCGGTGCCGGAGAAGCTGCTGGACGCGGCCAGAATGCTCGCCCCGCTCGACTCGGCGCTGTCCCGCGAGACCTACCTGCACGCGCTCGATACCGCGTTCATCAACGGCGGGGACGATGCGATCCACATCGCCGAGGCGGCCCTGACCGCTCCCCCACCCGTGGTACCGGCACGACCGGAGGACCTGCTCCTGGACGGCCTCGCGACGATCATGACGAAAGGGTATGCGGTGGGGGCGCCCGGGCTGCGCCGCGCCCTGGAGGCGTTTCGCGACAGCCCGCACACGGATCCCGAGCAGGACTGCAGGAGCGACCGCTGGCTGTGGCTGGCCGGCCGCAACGCGGTGGCGATTCTCGATGACGAACTGCTTTACATGCTGGCCAGCCGCAACGTGCAAGTGGCCCGCGAGGTCGGTGCGCTGGCCACGCTCCCCGCTGCGCAGAGCTTCCTGTCCATTGTGTCGGTCCTGATGGGCGAGCTCACCCGGGCAGGCGAACTCGCCACCGAGGCGACGGCCATCACACGGGCCACCGGCGGCGTGCAACTCCGGCACGCCCACGTAATCCTGGCTGCCTGGCGTGGCGACCAAGCCGAGACCACGGCCCTTCACGCCCTCACCGCCCAGGACCTCGCCCATCCCGACGAGGGTGCAGACGCCTTCTTGGCCCAGTATGCGATGGCGGTACTCCACAACGGCCTGGGCAACTATTCGGTCGCCCAGGAGGCTGCGGCAAGGGCGTGCGATTCCCATGAGCTGTCGCTCAGCAGCGCGGGCTTGCCTGAGCTCATCGAGGCTTGCGTCCGTGGCGGTCACCCGGAGCGCGCCGCTGCCGCACTGGAACAGTTCGACTCGCGCGCCCTTGCCAGCGGCACCCAGTGGGCACTCGGGATGGCGGCCCACTCGCGGGCGCTGACCAGCACCGGGCCGGGCACCGAAGACCACTACCGTGAGGCGATCGAGCGGCTCGGCAGCTGCCGGATGGCCGCCCACCTGGCCCGCGCCCATCTCGTCTACGGCGAGTGGCTGCGCCGCGAAGGCCGCCGCCAGGATGCCCGTGAGCAGCTACGGACTGCCCACGAGTTGTTCTTGGACATGGGGCTGGAGGCGTTCGCTGCGCGTGCTGCCCGCGAGCTGCGGGCCACCGGCGATAAGCCGCGCAAACGTACTGCTAAGCCGACCGACGCACTCACCGCCCAGGAGCTGCACATTGCCCGGTTGGTCGCCACGGGGGCGACCAACCGGGAGGTCGGTACCCAGCTGTTCCTGAGCCCTCGCACGATTGAAGCCCATCTACGCAGCATCTTCCAAAAGCTGGACATCACCTCCCGCCGCCAGATCAAGGGCCTCCAGCTTCCCTGACCGGACGCGAGCGGCAATCGTGCCAGAGGAAAAGACTCGAATCCCCCTGACCGGGATTGCTTGACAGTACCGCGACTCCAGCAGAGTCCTGCCTGTAGTCGTCAGGCACACCATCTTGCGTTGTCGATCGAGCCGTTCCGCCGTGGAGCGTCATTGAACCGGCCCCAAGGGACGCCATGGTGCGCCGCGCGATGCGGTCGCAGAGCAAGGCGAAAGCACCGGAAGACGTTCTCGACGGCGCTTTCATACAAATCGCCGTATGGAACGACAAGCTATCTGCGCCAGCGCAATCGACACTGGAGGCCTCGGAGGATGACATGCCCACCCTCCCGCCCACCCACAGCCATGAGGAGCACAATCGCATGACTACCAAGCCCGACGCCGCCACTTTTCGTAATGGACTTTCTTCGCTGCTTCGCCCCGAAGATTCGGTACTCGTCCTGATTGACCACCAGCCTTACCAACTCGCGAACCTCAACAGTCACGACCCGCACATGGCCGTCAACAATGCGGCGGGCCTGGCCAAGGCCGCGAAGGTGTTCAACATTCCGACCATCCTGACCAGCGTGGTCGAGGATCGTGGTGGCAAGATCTTCCCGCAGATCACCAGTGTATTCCCCGATCAGAAAGTGATCGACCGCACGTTTATCAACACCTGGGAAGACAAGAACGTGGTCGACGTGGTCAAGGCAACCGGTCGCAAGCAGCTGATCATCGCTGGCCTGTGGACCGAAGTCTGCGTCGCGATGCCGGCAATCCAGGCCGCTGGCGAAGGCTGGGACGTGACCGCAGTCACCGACGCATCCGGGGCAACGTCGGTCGAAGCGCATCAGGTGGCGATCCAGCGCATGGCGGCGGCCGGCGTGAACCTGATGACCTGGCTGGCGGTGGCTTCCGAGTGGCAGCG
The DNA here is from genome assembly GCA_046295975.1 of Rhodocyclaceae bacterium. Lineage (GTDB taxonomy): Bacteria > Pseudomonadota > Gammaproteobacteria > Burkholderiales > Rhodocyclaceae > UBA2357. Next base: position 23,602 of record JBKBMG010000040.1, on the reverse strand, counting down.
GGACTGGGCCCGGTCCGAAACCGCCATGGCGTTGAATGACGTGGTGATCCAGCACGCTGCAGGAAGTGGCATCGCGTTCCTGTGGGAGCAGCAGTTGCTCAACACGCCCGTGCCGGCCGCGGCGGGCTGATACGACGCCGCCTGCATCGAAGCCGGCAAGTGTTCTTGCCGGCTTCGAGCTGGATGCAACAACGGGAGAATCCCACGATGTCCACGATCCTGGTTTTGAACAGCAGCGTCTATGGTGATGCGTCGGTGACGCGAACGCTGGTCGCCGAGACCGTCCAGCGACTGCAAGCCGCAGATCCGGATGCCCGCGTGCTCGAGCACGACCTCGGCGCCACCCCCTTGCCCCACCTGAGCGCCGCGAATTTCGCCGGTGTGCGAGGTACGCCCGCCGCGCCTCTGGAGCTCGAGACCCGGGCCGTGTCCGATGCCTTGATCGCCGAGCTGCACAGCGCCGATACGATCGTGATCGGCTCGCCGATGTACAACTTCGGCATCGCGACCGGATTGCGCGCCTGGTTCGACTACGTGCTGCGCGCCGGACTCACCTTCAAGTATTCCGAAGCGGGCCCGGAAGGGCTCGTGACAGGCAAGCGCGTGATCGTGGTCACGGCGCGAGGCGGCCTGTACACGGAGGGCCCGACCCGGCCCTACGACTTCCAGGAACCCTATCTGCGCCACCTGCTGGGTTTCATGGGCCTGATCGACGTCGCCTTCGTGCACGCGGAGAAGATCGGCTACGGTCCCGAGGCACGCGAAGCGGCAATCGAGCAGGCACGCGCGCAACTCGGCGCGCTGGTGAACCAACGCCCGATGCTGTCCCCGTCATAGCCGGGTTTCGCAACCATCAAGGGTCATGAATATGTCAATGGATCGCTTTCCCGTCGGACTGGAAATGGACGTCTCCTATCCGGAGTTCCGGGTCAGCCTGACCTTGCTGTCGACGACGCAACTGAAGTTCGAGATCAAGGAGGGGCCGTTCGCCAGGTCAGAGGTCGTCAATATCCATGTGGTGCCGCTGGGCAGCAGCCTTTTTTGCCGTCAGCTGGCAGGAAAAGGACGGCGCGACCGTCGCCAACATCCAGGACTACGATCGAAACCTGGTCCATTCATTCGCGACACTGCCCGACGGCAGGTTCCTGCGGATGACCGGGACCGTCTCGATCACCAGGCCCTCGGATGTCGTCTTCGACGATCGGCCTCGGCGCAACAAGGCGCTGGTGCTGGAGGCGATGACCTCCCTGTTCCAACGGCATGATGCGTCGGCCGTCGAATGCCTCTATGCGGAAGCTTACATCCAGCACAATCCCAACATCCCCCAGGGCCGAGCCGCGTTGCAGGGTCTCGTCGAAAACCTGTCATCGTCCGTCTACTACGAGCCGGGCATGATCATCGCTGATGGCGACCTCGTCGCCATCCATGGTCGCATCCGCGGCTGGGCGGACGATCCGCAGATTGTGGTCGACATTTTCCGGGTTCAGGATGGCAAGCTCGTTGAGCATTGGGACGTATTGCAGAACGAAGTGCCTGCAACGGCAGGCGTTGCCGGTCTTTCGATGTTCGACCCCGAGGAAGGAGCCAACCGGGCTTGACCGGTATTTCGGGGCTCGCAGCGGGAACTGTCAGATCAAATCGCGATTACGACGAGTCAGCGGGATGCATGGGGAGTATTCCCGCATCGATCAATTGTTCAAATCCAAGAACCTACTAAGGCAATAGCATTGGCATGCCTGAGAGGCCGTTCTGATCATCATGATCTTCCGCTGTAATAGCTGCCCCCTCGATATGGCACACCTTCGGTTCGTCCGAAAAGTACTCCGCTAAACCCATCATGAACAGACCGATGGTCGGCACTCGCCTCGAAACCCGGCGTGTGGTCCTCGAGCGATTGCCACCGTACTATCAGGTTGAATAGCCGTGGGGTCTCGCTAGCTTGCGCGAGCAAGCGACCGCCGCAACCCTTGGCGCGGCTGAGCAAAGGCGCAAGCTTGGCCTGCACAAGCGCTCGCTCAGAGCAGGCCCGCCGTCTCCGGGCTGCGGCGGGCCTGCTTGTGCAGGTACATGCGGCGGTCGGCGGTTTCCAGCAGCGTGTCGATGTCGCTTCCGTCCTCGGCGAAGCGGGCAGCGCCGATGCTGGCGCGCAGCGCGTAGAGACCTTCCTCGAAGACGAAGGGTGGGGCGAGCGCGGCTTGCAGCCGGCTGATGGCGGCTTCGATGTCGTTGCCGGGATCGATCGGGGTGAGGATCAGACCGAACTCGTCACCGCCAAGCCGGGCGACGGTGTCCGATTCGCGCGATATCGAACGCAGCCGCAGCGCGAATTCGCGCAGCACGGCGTCGCCGACGCGGTGGCCGAAGGTGTCGTTGATCTGTTTCAGACCGTCCATATCAATCATCAGCACCGCGGCGGGTTGTCCACCCCGTTCGCTAGACGCGAGCGCGCGGCGAAGATGGTCCATGAACAGCGAGCGGTTGGCCAACTCGGTCAGGCAGTCGTGGGTGGCTTTGTAGAACAGGGCGTCGCGGTCGAGCTTGGTGGCGTAGAACATGGCGGCTGCGATTACGTCGGACAGCAGGGCGAGCAGGGTTTCGTCGCGCGCCAGAAATTTGCCCGGTTGGGCCGACATGGCCTTGAACACGCCGACCACGGTGTCATGGTGCTTGAGCGGCATGACGATCATCGAACGCAGTCCGACGGTGCGGCAGGCCTGGCGGTCTACCCTGGGGTCGGCTTCCGAGTCATCGCAGCGCAGCAGCGTGCCGGTCGCCACGCACAGGCCGGACAGGCTGGTGCCGCGCTTCAGCCGCAGGCCAAGATATTGGCGGGCCATGCCGGAGGTGGCGCGGTACACCATCTCGTCGCCCTCGGCCAGTTCGATGACGGCGCCGTCGGCGTCGATCAGCGGCAGGATGCGTTCGACCACCAGGGCCATGACGCTGCCCAGGTCCATGCCCAGCCGGGCGATGTCGGTCTGGATGGCGATGATGTCGATGAGCTGCTTGCGGGAGGGCATGCTGCTCGTCCCCCTGAAGAGGTCGTCCGGTTCCGTCGCCAGTGCGCTCAAATCGGAGGCTCCACGATCGCTTGTCTCGAGTGTTGTCGCCGCTCGAACCGCGGCGTGCGCCCACGGCCAATTCAGCGCCGCGGGGGAAGACGGTCACGATTTCATGATAGCAGTATGGTTGGTATATCGTTAGTGATAGTCCTGCCGGCCGCAAAGCCGTGCTGCAGGCCGACTTCGGGTCGTGACGCGTGCGGACGGGATGCCGCGATGCGGCGGCTGGCGTACATCCGGTCTTCGGCGCTCACCCGGCCGCGGCGGTGCGCGGGCCTGGCCCGATGTGGTCGCCGATGTAGTGAAACAGGAAGTCGCGGAAACTCTGTGCGGCCGGCGACAGCGACCGGCCGTTGCGGCTGAAGACGTAGAAGCGCCGGGTGACCTCGGGCGCCACCAGCGGGCGCATCTCGAGCCGGTACAGGCGGACCAGCGATGCCGCATAGGGGATGCAGATAGTGACGCCGAGGCCGGCGGCCACCATGCTCAGGGCGGTGGACATGAAGGTTACCGTGGTGTTGGGGTCGAACTCGCGCATGGCGGTGCGCAGGTCGGTCGACAGGCGCTCGGTGAACTGGCCCTGGAGGGTGATCAGGGGGTGGTCGACCAAGTCGTTCCAGCGCACGGTATCGCGTCCGGCCAGCACGTGATCGGGCGGAAAAACCGCATAGAAGGGCAGTTCGAACAGCGCCGTGGCGTCGATGTCGGAATTCGGATCGCGCTCCGGCCCCACGCCGAAATCCACTTCACCCGAGAATACGCGGGACGCAACGCTTTCCACCGCGCAGTCGATCAAGCGGATGTGCACGTCGGGGTGCGCCCGCCCATAGGCGGCAATGACTTCCGGCAGCAAGGTGCAGGCCATCAACTGGGGGGCGGCGACGCGTACCACGCCCTTCTTCAGCGCCTTGAGATTGGCCACTTCCTCGAGTACGCCGTCGAGATCGAGCAGGATCTTGTCGATCAGCGGGTAGATGCTCCTGCCCAGCTCGGACAGGTGGATGCGCCGGGTGTTGCGGTCGAACAGGCGAACGCCCAGCGACTGCTCCAGTTCCTTGATCAGGCCCGACAGCGCCGACTGGGTCACGAACAGGCTTTCGGCCGCCAGGGTGAAACTGCCGGTGCGTGCCACGGCGACGAAGGCGCGCAATTGCCGCAAGCTGATATTCATGAGATTAACCGATAAATGAATCAATAAAAGTTGTTTGAATGATAGATCGTTTTGGACTGTAATAAACCACCAAAGCCCGCCCGACCGCGCCCTTGTTGGGCGGTAACGGCGTCAGGGCGCCCACCAGAACGACCTGGGGAACAGGAGACCGCAATGCAACCGCTGATCCAGAAGATCCACCACGTGGCCTATCGCTGCAAGGACGCATTGGCCACCGCACGCTGGTACGAACAGCATCTCGGCATGAAGCTGGTGCTGTCCATCGCCGAGGACGCCGTGCCCTCCACCGGCGAACCCGACCCCTACATGCACATCTTCCTCGACGCCGGCATGGGCAACGTGCTGGCCTTTTTCGAGCTGCCGACCCGTCCCGAGATGGGGCGCGACGAGAACACGCCGGCGTGGACCCAGCATCTGGCGATGGAGGTCGATTCCATGGAGACGCTGCTCGCCGCGAAGGCACGCCTCGTGTCCGAGGGGATCGAGGTAATCGGCCCCACCGACCACGCGCTGTTCCAGTCGATCTACTTCTTCGATCCCAACGGCCATCGCCTGGAACTCGCTTGCCCCACCCCTCGTCCGGGCATGCTCGAGGCGCTGGACAAGGTCAAGTGGGACATGCTCGAAGAATGGGGCAGGACCAAGAGGGCGCCCAAGCACGCGGCGTGGATGCATGACGGCAGCTACAAGGAGATGTTCCAGTGAAACTTGCCACGCTTAAGCAGGGCGGTCGCGACGGTACCCTGGTCGTGGTCAGCCGCGACCTGAGCCGCTGCCGCGCGGTGCCGGCGATTGCGCGCACCTTGCAGGCCGCGCTCGACGACTGGGCGGGGTGCGAGCCCCAGCTTCGCCAGGTGTACGAGGCGGTCAACAGCGGCGCGGTGGAGACCGAAGCGTTCGACCAGGGCGCCTGCCATTCGCCGCTGCCGCGCGCCTATCAATGGGCCGACGGCTCGGCCTACCTCAACCACGTCGAACTGGTGCGCAAGGCGCGCAACGCCGAGGTGCCGGCCTCGTTCTACAGCGATCCGCTGATGTACCAGGGCGGCTCCGACAGCTTCATCGGCCCGCGTGATGCGGTGGTCGCCGACGAGGAGTGGGGCATCGATTTTGAAGCCGAGGTCACCGTGGTGACGGGCGACGTGCCAATGGGCGCGACACCCGCCGAGGCGGCCCGGGCCATCCGCCTGGTGATGCTGGTGAACGACGTCAGCCTGCGCAACCTCATTCCCAACGAACTGGCCAAGGGTTTTGGTTTCTTCCAGAGCAAGCCGGCCTCGGCCTTCAGCCCGGTGGCGGTCACCCCGGACGAACTGGGCGAGGCATGGCACGACGCCAAGCTCCACCTGCCGCTGGTGGTGCACTTGAACGACGCGCTCTTCGGCCGCCCCAATGCCGGCGTGGACATGAGCTTCGACTTCGGCCAGCTGGTGGCGCACGTCGCCCGCACGCGCGAGCTGGAGGCGGGTTCCATCGTTGGTTCCGGCACGGTGTCGAACAAGCAGGGCAACCTGTGGGGGTCGTCCATCGCCAATGGCGGCGTGGGCTACTGCTGCCTGGCCGAGCTGCGCACCTACGAGACCATAGAGCAAGGCAAGCCGTCGACGCCCTTCATGCGCAGCGGCGACACGGTGCGCATCGAGATGTTCGACGCCGCTGGCCGAAGCATTTTCGGAACCATACAGAACACCGTCGCCGCGCTGGCCGCCCGCTGAAGCGGGGCCTGCGCAGCCCGAATCCTATCAGTACGAATACAACTACAAGCACAAGGAGACACGAACATGAAGAAATCCCTGGTCGCCGCCGCCTTCGGCCTGACGGCCCTGGTGGCCACTCAGGCGCAGGCCGAGCAGATCGTACTCAAGGTCGCCCACTTCTGGCCGGCCACCGCGCTCAGCCAACAGCAGATCCTGGAGCCGTGGTGCGCCAAGATCGCGGCCGAATCCAACGACAGGCTGAAGTGCCAGATCTATCCGGCGATGCAGCTTGGCGGCACGCCCCCGCAACTGATCCAGCAGGCCGCCGACGGGGTGGCCGACATCGTGTGGACGCTGCCCGGCTACACCGCCGGCCGCTTCCCGTCGGTGGAGGTGTTCGAGCTGCCGTTCATGACGCGCAACGCCGAAGGCGCCAGCCGCGCCGCGTGGGAATACTACGAACAGTTCGGGCAGAAGGACTTCGAGTCGGTCAAGCCGCTCGCCTTCCATGTGCACGACGCCGGGCACATCCACAACAACAAACGTGAAATCAAGAAGCTGAGCGACTTCCGCGGGCTCAAGATGCGCGCCCCGACGCGCCTGACCAACCGCATGATCGCCCACCTGGGGGCGACGCCGGTGGCGATGCCGATGCCGCAGACGCCGGACGCCGTTTCCAAGGGCGTGGTGGACGGCTACGTGTTGCCATGGGAGGTCATTCCCACCATGAAGCTGCACGAGATGACCAAGTACCACACCGAGATGGACGCCTCGCAGCCGTCGCTGTACACCACCTTCTTCACCATCGCGATGAACAAGGCGCGCTACGACAGCCTGCCGGACGACCTCAAGGCGGTGATCGACGCCAACTCCGGCGCCGACTTCTCCGCCCAGATCGGTCGCGCCTGGGATGCATCGGCGCCGGCCGCGCGTCAGCAGGCGGTGGATCGCGGCAACCAGTTCCACACCATCCCGGCTGCCGAGGCGGGCGAGTGGCAGAAGGTGGGCGATCGCCTGGCGACCGAGTGGGTGAAGGAGGTCACGGGCAAGGGCTACCCCGGCCAGGAGATGCTCGACACCGCCCGTGCGCTGATCGAAAAGCACAGCCAGTAAGCGGTCACGAACTATCAACCCGACCAAGTCACTGACTACCGTTCGGGCTGAGCGAGGGCTGCCCCGCCGCGGGCGTAGCAAAGCAGACGCAAGAGAACCGGCACCTCCGCTCGCCCTGAGCCTGTCGAAGGGCGACTTCGGCAGTGCCGGGAGTCGGGCTTCGACAAGCCCGTCCTGAGCGCAGCCGAAGGGCTCAGGGCGAACGGATCCAAGTGCTTCCCCGGCTGCCGGGTCACCAACAAGCTTCCAACACGGAGTACCCCCATGGCGGAGGTCATCCCTCAGCTCGACGACCAGCGCGACCCCGGGCCGCGCGACCGGGTCGGGCGTTTTCTGTTCGTCTGGTCGCAGCTGTCGGCGCTGGGCGGTGCCATCGTGCTGTTCGGTGTCTGCCTGGTGTCGGCCTACAGCGTCGTCGGGCGTTGGTTGTTCGCCTCGCCGGTGCTTGGCGACGTCGAGCTGGTGCAGATGGGCTGCGCCATCGCGATCGCGGCCTGCCTGCCCTATGCCCAGATGAAGAACGCGCATGTCATCGTAGACTTCTTCACCCATGCCGCCTCGCCGGCGTTGCGGCGGGTGCTGGACCGCATCGCGGCGGTGTTGCTCGCGCTGGGGGCGGCGGTGATCGCGTGGCGCAGCTTCGTCGGCGCCTGGGAGGCCAGCCAGACCGGCGAGACCGGCATGATTCTGGGCTGGCCGTTGTGGTGGTCCTACGTGACCCTGGGGCCGGGCTTCCTGCTGCTGGCACTGACCGCCCTGTATACCGCCTGGAAAGGTATCGCGCATCACGAGGTGGGTGAGGAATGAGCAGCGTCACCATTGGATTCCTGATTGGCGGGCTGACCCTCGTCCTGCTCGCGCTGCGGGTGCATATCGGCATGGCGATGCTGATCGGCGGCGCCATCGGCTACACCGCCGTGTCGGGCTTCGACCCCTTGATGCAGTATTTCAAGAACCTCGCCTACGGCCGTTTCTCGGTGTACGACCTGTCGGTGGTGCCGCTCTTCCTGCTGATGGGCAACATCGCCTCGCACGGGGGGCTGTCGCGGCGGCTGTTCCAGGCCACCAATGCCTTTCTGGGCCACTATCGCGGCGGCGTGGCGATGAGCGCCATCGGCGCCTGCGCCGGTTTCGGCGCGATCTGCGGCTCGTCGCTGGCGACCGCCGCGACCATGGGCAAGGTGGCGCTGCCGGAGTTGCGCCGCAGCCGCTATTCACCGTCGCTCGCCACCGGCGCGCTGGCGGCCGGCGGCACGCTGGGCATTCTCATCCCACCGTCGGTGGTGCTGGTGATCTACGCCATCCTGGCCGAGCAGAACGTCGCCGCGATGTTCATGGCGGCGCTGATTCCCGGCCTGATCGCGATGTTCGGCTACATGGTTGTGGTGGCCATCGTGGTGCGGGTGGTGCCCGGCAGCGGCCCCGCCAACCCGCCCCTGCCGTGGCGCGAACGATGGGCGGCGGTCGCGCGGGTGTGGCCGATCGTGACCGTGTTCGTGGTGGTGATCGGCGGCATCTACGGCGGTATCTTCACCCCGACCGAGGCGGCCGCCGTAGGTACCATCGCCACCACCTTGCTGGCGGTGATCTCGCGCGAGATGAGCTTCCGGGGCTTTGTGTCGGCGGTGCTCGGTGCCACCGAGGCGACCGCGATGATCTTTCTGATCCTGTTGGGGGCGGACGTGCTCAACGCCTTTCTGGCGCTGTCGCAAATGCCTCAGGCACTGGCCGAATGGGTGCTGGGCAGCGGAATGTCACCGGCGCTGGTGCTGATCGGCATCATCCTCGTGTATCTGCTTCTCGGTTGCGTGATGGACAGCCTGTCGATGATCCTGCTCACCATCCCGATCTTCCTGCCCATCGTGCTGGGCCTGGATTTCTGGGGACTGGGGCCGACGGACAAGGCGATCTGGTTCGGCATCCTCGCGCTGATGGTGGTGGAGATCGGCCTGATTACCCCGCCGGTCGGCATGAACGTGTTCATCATCAACAGCCTGGCGAAGGACGTACCCATGGGCGAGACCTTCCGTGGCGTGCTGCCCTTCCTTGCCTCCGACGGGGTGCGCATCGTGCTGCTCGCGCTGTTCCCCGGGCTGTCGCTGTGGCTGGTGCACCTGCTCGGTGGCTGAACCGTATCGAGAACAACACCAACAGAGAGTCCCTATGCGTCTTTACACCTACTTCCGCAGCTCCGCCGCCTATCGCGTGCGGATCGCGCTCAACCTCAAGGGCCTGGCGTGGGAGGCGGTGCCGGTGCACCTGGTGCGCGGTGGCGGCGAGCAGCACCAGCCCGGCTATCGCGCGCTGAATCCGGCCGGCCTGGTGCCCGCACTCGAAGACGACGGCCAGGTGTTCACCCAGTCGCTGGCCATCATCGAGTACCTGGACGAGACCCATCCCGAGCCCTCGCTGCTGCCCGGCGACGCGGCCAGCCGCGCGCGCATCCGTGCCATTGCCCAGGCGATTGCCTGCGACATTCACCCGATCAACAACCTGCGCGTGCTGCAGTACCTCACCCGTGAGCTGGGCGCCAGCGAGGCGCAGAAGACCGCCTGGTATCGTCATTGGGTGGAAACCGGCCTCGCCGCGGTCGAGGCCATGCTGGCCGTGCAGGGTGGGGCGGGGCGTTTCTGTGTGGGCGACACGCCAACCCTCGCCGACGTCTGCCTAGTGCCGCAGGTGTACAATGCCCGGCGCTTCGACTGCGATCTGACGGAGATGCCCACCGTGGCGCGCATTGCCTCACACTGTGAGATGCTTGAGGCGTTTCAGCGCGCCGCGCCGCAGGCCCAGGCGGATGCCGAGTGAGGGGGCGCCCCTGCGCTTGCACCGTGGGGCGTGCCGGCGCAGCGTGCCTGGTATGCCACCGCGTAGCGTCGACATCACGCCCATGACCGGACCCAGCCCCGACCCAGCCCCGACCGTGATCGCCTCATGAATCGCCCATGACCCAAGCCCCGCCGGCCAATGCCATGAGCACCCCCTTCGTGGTGCTCGCACTGTCGCTGCTGCTCGGCATCCAGCCGGTCACTACCGACCTCTACCTGCCCGCGCTGCCGGCCATCACCGCTGCGTTGGGCGCAAGCATGGCGCAGGCGCAGCTCACCTTGTCCGGCCTGTTGCTTGCCTTCGGCTGTTCGCAACTGGTGTGGGGGCCGGTGTCCGACCGGTTCGGCCGCAAGCCGGTGCTGCTGGCCGGCTTGTCTGCCTACACCGTGGCGGCCATCGGCAGCGCCGCCGCCCCGTCCATGGAGGCGTTGGTGCTGTGGCGCATCGTCCAGGGGGCGGCGATGGGCGCCTCGGTGATGTGCGCGCGGGCGATGGTGCGCGATCTGTACACGCCGGAGGTGGGCGCACGCGCGATCAGCAAGGGCTTGTCCGGCTTGGGTGTGATCGCCTGCGTGAGCCTGCCGCTGGGTGGGTTGGTGGCCGAGTTCCTCGGCTGGCGCGCTGCACTGGCGACGTTGGCGGTGTTCGGCGCAGCGACCCTGGCGGTGGTGGCGGCGCGCTTCAAGGAAACCTTGCACAGCCCCAACCCGACGGCACTGCACCCCGGGGTGCTGTTGCGCACCTGGCGCGGAATCCTCGCCAACCGGGTGTTCTGGGGCTTCGCGCTGCTGGCGATGATGTCCTACGGCGGGTTGTTCACCTTTCTCGCCGCCTCGTCCTTCGTCTTCATCGGCCTGATGGGCTTGTCCAAGCTCGCCTACGGCGGCTGGATGTTCACCATGGCGGTGGCCTACCTGCTGGGCACCTTCATGTGTCGACGCCTGCTTGCGCGCTTCGGCGTGCATCGCACCGTGGCGATTGGTGGCGGTTTCTCGCTGGCAGGGGGCAGCCTGCTGGCCGGGCTGGCGTGGCTGGGCGCCGACGGCGTGTGGGCGATCATGCTGCCGATGTACTTGTTCATGCTCGGCCACGGCGTGCACCAGCCCTGCGGCCAGGCCGGTGCGGTGGGCCCGTTTCCCCGCGCGGCGGGCGCCGCGTCCGCGTTGAGCGGTTTCCTGATGATGCTGTCGGCGTTCGCAATGGGCGCCTGGCTGGGGGCGCACATGGACGGCACGCGCTTTCCGCTCACCAACGGAATCGGGTTCTGGAGCGTGCTGACGGCGCTGGTGGCATGGGGGTGGGTGCTGCGGACGCGGCCGCGCAGTTGAAGGCCCGGACGGCCGGCCGCTATGGGGGGCGGCCGTGGCGCAGGTGCCGTCGCGCAACCGCTCACGCTTGATCCGGCCTTGGGGTTTGGCCCCGGAGCTTGAACCCCGGGGCCGGCCCGATCTATACGCCCCAGACTACCGGAACCCCTTCCTTGGCCGCGACTTCCAGCATGTCCAGCAGCGGCCACGCACGCTGGGCCAGGCCGACCGGCGCGGCCATGCCGCTGCGCCCGTGTTCCGCGTCGCGCTCCTCGTCTTCCTCGCTGCGTTCGGCCTGGCGGGCCTTGTCTTCTTCGATGGCGGCCCGCAGCCGGGCGATCGCATCCGGCAGTTGCTCGACCGTGACGATGCCCTGGGCATCGCCCGGATCCTTGCCAAGCACGTCGATAAGCCGTTTGGCGACGTCGCCGAACATGAGCACGTCGGCCGAGGCGGCGGATTTGAAAGTCACAAGCATGGGGGGCTCCAGGGTGGTGGTGGGTATTGACGATCCCTACAGACCCTTGACCGCATAAATGCCCGGTGCGTTGCGCCAGTAGCCCTTGTAGTCCATGCCACAGCCGAACAGGAAGCGGTCGGCGATCTCCAGGCCGGTGAAGTCGGCGCGCATGCCGGGGTAGGCCTTGCGCTCGTGGAGCTTGTGTACCAGCACGGCGGAATGCACCTGGGCCGGTCCCTGGGTCTTCAGGTATTCGATGATGGCGTGCAGGGTGTGGCCTTCGTCGAGGATGTCGTCGAGCACCAGCACGGTACGGTTGCGCAGGTCCTGGGTGGGGCGCACCCGCCAGTCCAGGAAGGTGCCCTGCAGGGCATGGCCGTAGCGGGTGGCGTGCAGGTAGGCGACCTCGAGCGGGAAGGGCAGCCGGGGCAGGATGCGGCCGGCGAGGATCAGCGCACCATTCATCACCGCGTACACAATGGGGTTGGTGTCGGCCAGTCGGGCGGTAATGGCTTCGGCCAGGCGGTCCAGTGCCGCCTCGACTTCGGCCGCATCGGCCAGGCAGTCGGCCTCTTCGCGGGCGCGGATGATCTCGGAGAGGTCCAGCGGGGTGTCGTCGGGCATGACGGATCCTTTTGCTGCGGTCGCAATGACATTGGCGGCGACCAGACGCGGCGGCCGCCTGGCCGGGCGTGGGTGATCGTCGCCGGGATAGAGGCGGATTGTAGCCGCTCCCCTGCGTCGGGGGGCGTGCCTGCCGCCCAAGGGGCGGTGGCGGATTTCCGCACAGGTGTATGCGCGGCATTCCGGTTTTCCGCACGTGGCCCCGGCAGTGCTGGTGGCGCATGATGCTCAAGTGCTTGATTGACAATCGATTGTCCGGGGTGCCTGGCGGGCGTCGAACTGGCCCGGGGCTTGCAAAGAGAGGCGGGCCTCCGCGTGCCGCGGAGCGTTCGATCTTCCAAGACCAACAGGAGACACCATGCGATTCGCCAAACCCCTGATCACCGTCCTGCTGTCCGCCGCCGCGATCGGCGCCCATGCCCAGGAGAAGTTCGTGAGTGTGCTGACCGGCGGCACCAGCGGGGTGTATTACCCGCTGGGCGTGGCCTTGTCCCAGATCTATGGTGAGGCGCTGCCCGCCACCAAGATCAGCGTGCAGTCCACCAAGGCGAGCGCCGAGAACCTCAACCTGCTGCAGGCCGGTCGCGGCGAGGTGGCGTTTTCGCTCGGCGATGCCGTCGCCGACGCCTGGGAAGGCAACGAGGAGGCCGGCTTCAAGAACAAGCTGGACAAGTTGCGCGGTTTGGCCGCGATCTATCCCAACTATGTGCAGATCGTGGCCTCGGCGGATTCCGGCATCCGCACGCTGGAAGACCTCAAGGGCAAGCGGGTGTCGGTGGGCGCGGCGCGCTCGGGCACGGAGTTGAACGCGCGGGCGATCCTGCGTGGTGCGGGCATGGCCTATGGCGACCTCGGCAAGGTGGAGTATCTGCCGTTCGGCGAATCGGTTGAGTTGATGAAGAACCGCCAGCTCGACGCCACCCTGCAATCGGCCGGCCTGGGCGTGGCCTCGATCCGTGACCTGGCCAACGCCATCGAGATCGTGGTGATTCCGGTGTCGGCGGAGGTGGTGACGGCGATCGGCAACGAGGCCTATCAGGTGGGCGTGATCCCCGCCAACACCTACAAGGGCCAGACCGAGGACATTCCCACCGCGACCATCCGCAACCTGTTGGTGACGCACGCCGGGGTGTCCGACGAGGCGGTGTACGCGATGACCAAGTCGATGATGGAACACCTCGACCAGCTCGGCACCGCGCATGCCGCGGCGCGCGGCATCGACCCGCAGGGCGTGGCCGCGGGCATGCCGCTGCCGCTGCATTCCGGTGCGGAGCGCTACTACCGTGAGACCGGACTGCTGAAGTAAGCCCCGCCGCTGCTCCTAATCCAATCGCTACCCGCGCCCGCCGGCCGCGCCGGCGGGGCGTCGTACGAGGTCCATCATGTCCGAATCCGCTCGCAGCGTTCCTTTCGGCTGGGACCGGCAGCACGGCCCGCAGGGCCGGGCGCTGTTCCTGATCGCCGTTGCCTTTTCCCTGTTCCAGATTGTCGTGGCCGCCTGGCATCCGTTGTCGTCCCAGGTGGTACGGGCGATCCACGTGGGCTTCCTGTTGTTGCTCACCTTTACCTTGTTGCAGCACTGGCTGCCGGGTCGGCGGGTGGCGCCGCTCGCGTGGCTGGTGGGCCTGACGGCGTTTGGCCTGTCCTTGTACCACTGGGTGTTCGAGTCCGACCTGATCGTGCGTGCGGGTGACCCCACCCGCGCCGACATCGTCGTCGGCGCGGTCACGCTGGCGCTGGTGTTCGAGGCCGCGCGGCGGATGATGGGGCCGGCGCTGCCGCTGATCTGTGCGGCCTTCTTCGCCTATGCGCTGTTCGGCCAGTACCTGCCGGGCGACTTCGCGCACCGCGGCTATCCGCTGGACCAGTTGATCGAGCATCTGGCGTTCGGCACCGAAGGCATCTATGGCATTCCCACCTATGTCAGCGCGACCTACATCTTCCTGTTCATTCTGTTCGGCGCGTTTCTCGAACAGGCGGGCATGATCCGGCTGTTCACCGACTTCGCGCTGGGCACCGTGGGGCATACCCGCGGCGGCCCGGCCAAGGTGTCGGTGGTGACCTCGGGGATGATGGGTACGATCAACGGTTCGGGCGTGGCCAACGTGGTCACCACCGGGCAGTTCACGATTCCCTTGATGAAGCGTTTCGGCTACCGGCCGGCCTTTGCCGGCGGCGTGGAGGCGACCTCCAGCATGGGCGGGCAGATCATGCCGCCGGTGATGGGCGCGGTGGCCTTCATCATGGCCGAGACCATAGGCGTGGATTACGTGGAGATCGTGAAGGCGGCGATCATCCCCGCCATCCTGTACTTCGTCACCGCCTTCTGGATGGTCCATCTCGAAGCCGGCCGCGCCGGCCTGCACGGTATTCCCAAGCGCGAGTGCCCGGATCCGTGGGCCGCGGTGAGGCGTAGCTGGTATCTGCTGCTGCCGCTGGGCACGCTGGTGTTCCTGCTGTTCTCCGGCTACACGCCCCTGTTCTCCGGCATGGTCGGCTTGTCGCTGACGGCGGTGCTCATCCTCGGTGCGGCGATCGCGCTGCGGCTGACCGCCACGGCGCTGCGGGTGGCGTTCTGGATGGCGCTGGGGGTGTTCTGCGCAGGCTTCTTCAAGTGGGGCATCAGCGCGGTGTTCGCGGTTATCGCGGTACTGGCGGTGTGGTGCCTGTTCGTGCGCGGCGGTCGCGATACCTTGCGGCTGGCGGTCAATGCACTGGCCGATGGCGCGCGCCACGCGCTGCCGGTGGGGGTGGCGTGCGCCCTGGTGGGGGTGATCATCGGGGTGCTGACCCTGACCGGCGCGGGGACGACCTTCGCCAATGCCATCATCTCGCTCGGGCGTGACAGCCTGATCCTGTCGCTGTTCCTCACCATGCTGGTGTGCCTGCTGCTGGGCATGGGCATCCCGACGATTCCCAACTACATCATCACCTCGTCGCTGGCCGCGCCGGCGCTGCTCGAACTGGGCGTGCCGCTGATCGTGTCGCACATGTTCGTGTTCTATTTCGGCATTCTCGCCGACCTCACGCCGCCGGTGGCGCTGGCCGCTTTTGCCGCGGCGCCGATCGCCGGGGTGTCGGGCATGCGCATCGGCCTGCAGGCGGTGCGCATCGCCCTGGCGGGCTTCGTCGTGCCGTTCATGGCGGTGTATTCGCCGGAACTCATGTTGCAGGGCGACCCGAGCGCGCTGGCGGTGGCCTACATCGTGCTGAAAGCCCTGGTCGCGATCGGCTTGTGGGGCGTCGCGGCGATTGGCTACCTGTGGCAACCGGTGAGCTGGGTCGAGCGCGGCTGGGCGTTGGCGACCGCGGCCTGCCTGGTGGCGGCCATGCCGATCACCGACGAGATCGGGCTGACCAGTGCGGCCGCCTTCATCGTCTGGCAGGTGCTGCGGCGGCGGCGCGCGGCGGCGGCGCCGGCGTGAGCATGGCGTGCGTGGCGAGCGGCTTGCTCGCCACCGAGCTCGCGCTGTCGGCCTTCACCCTGGGGTGGACGCATTCCATCGAGAAGGTTCGCTGGGAGGAGGACTGGCGCGTGGAGGCCGGCGCCCTGGTGCTGGTGGAAGGGCGGGTGCATGGCTCGGGCGCCGGCATGGAGCCCCCCGACGGTGCGGAACTGGTCGGCGGCGTGTGGCGATACCGGCCGCCATTGCGCGTGCCGCGGCTGTCGCTGGCGCATTCGCCCTTCGTGCGTGGCCACGAAGTGTGCGACGGGGACGGCCGCTGCCGCCCATTGGCCGACTGGCTGCCAGGCCTGCCGGCCTACGCCACGATAGACATCCTGCCCTGCGCGGACGACGTGCCGGGCGCGCCATGAACGCCATGAACGCCACCCTCGTGCGCCCGTCGCGAGCCGGTGGCGCGGCCGCGCCGCGGTTGCGGGCGCGCCGTCCTCGACCGAGAATGCGCTGATGGGCATGACCGCAACTTCCTATGCGATGGAGCGTGACGACGGCGGGCGGCTGCGGGCGTTGCTGCGGGTCACGCTCGCGGTGATCGGTTGCCTGGCGGTCGGCTGGCTGGCCTTCAGCCATGCTCTGGAGCGGCACATTGCCGACGCCGCCCGCGCCGCCCAGCCGCGTCTGGAGTTCTATCGCGGCGTGCTGTCGCAGAAACTGGAGGAGTTCCGCTACCTGCCCGCGGTGGTCGGCGCCGACCTGCGCATCGAGGCGCTGCTGGCAGCGCCGCACGAGGCGCAGCGCGTCGCCGACGCCAATGCCTATCTCGAGGCGATTCGCCGCGATCCGGCGGTTGCCGCGATCTACATCATGGACCCCGCCGGGATGACGCTGGCGTCGAGCAACTGGCGCGAACCGACCAGCTTCGTCGGCCGCAGCTACGCCTTCCGGCCGTACTACCAGGACGCCGCGGCGGGCCGCCCAGGGCGCTTCTACGGGGTGGGCGCGACGACCCTGGAGCCGGGTTATTTCCTGTCCTCGCCGATCGTGCGCGACGGCGTCATCGTCGGCATCGCCGTGGTCAAGGTCGCGCTCGACGAGCTTGAGCGCGACTGGCAGCGCAGCGGCGACCTGCTGCTGGTGGCAGACGACACCGGGGTGTTGTTGATCGCCTCCATCCCGCAGTGGCTGTACCGGGCGCTGCGGCCGCTGCCCGAGGACGTCGCGCGGCGCTTGCGCAGTACCCGCCAGTATGCCGACGCCGACTTCAGCCCGATCGTGGATGCGGCCGGCGAGCCGCTACCGGTGTTCGACCGGCCCAAGGTGGTGCGTCTGGACCGCAGCGCGCTGGGGTTGGAGCGCGCCGCCCGCGACGGCAACCTGTTCCTGGTGCAATCGCTGTCGGTAGACCCGCCCGGTTGGCGCTTGATCGGCCTCACCGACCTGGCCGAAGCGCGCGCGCGGGCGTTCACCAACGCGGTGGCGGCGGGCTTTGCCTGCGCCTTCCTGATCTCGCTGGTGGTCTACCTGCTGCTGCGGCGTCGCCGGCTGCAAGAGCGCCTGGCCTCGCAGCGTGCCCTGCGCGAGGCTGCGGAAGCACTCGAGCGGCGTATCGCCGAGCGCACCGAAGCGCTCACCCGCGCCAACCAGGCGCTGCAGGACAAACTGCGCGCCCGTCAGGAGGCCGAACGCATGCTGACCGAGGCCCGCGACGCCGCGGTGCAGGGCGGCAAGCTCGCCGTGCTCGGACAGATGGCCGCCGGCATCACCCACGAAATCAACCAGCCGCTGGCCGCCATGACCACGCTGGCCGACAACGCGGTGAAGTTTCTGGACGTACCGCGCCCGGAAGCGGTGCGCGCCAATCTCGAAATGATCAGCCAGCTCGCCCAGCGCATGGGGCGCATCGTTGCGCAGTTGAAGACCTTCTCGCGCCGCGACGGCGTGGTGTTGCAGCGCGTCGCGGTGGCCGAGGCGGTGGCCAACGCCATGTTGCTTGCCGATTCGCGGCGGCGGGACGTGGACGCCCGCATCACTGTCGAACATGCCGATCCGGAACTGGCCTTGCTCGGCGACGCCACGCGCGTCGAACAAGTGCTGGTCAACCTCTTGATGAACGCCTGCGATGCGGTGGAGGGGCGGGCGCAGCGCGAACTGCTGCTCGCCACCCGGCGCGACGGCGTGCATGCACTGATCGTGCTGCGCGACAGCGGACCGGGTATCGACCCCGATGTGATGCCCCACCTGTTCGAGGCCTTCTTCACCACCAAGCCCGCCGGCAAAGGCCTTGGCCTCGGCCTGGCCCTGTCGCGCCTGATTGCCGAGAGCCTGGGCGGGCGCCTGTCCGCCGCCAACGAGCCCGACGGCGGCGCCCGTTTCGAACTGCGACTGCCCCTGCGATGACGATGGACAGCAAACCGCTGGTACTGGTGATAGAAGACGATCCGCCCGTGCGCCTGGGCATCGAGCAGGCCTTGATGCTGGCCGACATGCCGGCGCGGGGCTTCGAGCGTGCCGAACCGGCACTGGAGCGCCTGGCGGCCGGCTTTGGCGGGGTGGTGGTGTGCGACGTGCGTCTGCCCGGCATGGACGGGCTGGCGGTGCTGGAACGCGTCGTCGCCATCGACCGTGACATTCCGGTGGTGCTGGTGACCGGCCACGGCGGCATCGACATGGCGGTGCGGGCGATGCGCGAAGGGGCGTACGACTTCATCGAGAAGCCGTTCTCCTCCGACCGCCTGGTGGACGTCGTACGCCGCGCCCTCGATCGCCGCCGCCTGGTACTCGAAAACCGCGCGCTGCGCGAACGCCTGTCCACCCGCCAGGCGCCGCGCCTGATCGGCGAGGTCGCCGCGATCCAGAACATCCGCCGGCTGGTCGGCACCATCGCGCCAGCCGAAGTGGATGTGCTCATCTATGGCGAAACCGGTACCGGCAAGGAAGTGCTGGCGCGCGCCCTGCACGCGGCCAGCGGACGCAGCGGCGAATTCGTCGCGATCAACTGCGGCGCCATGCCCGAGTCGGTGTTCGAAAGCGAAGTCTTCGGCCACGAAGCCGGCGCCTTTACCGGCGCGATCAAGCGCCGCATCGGCAAGATCGAACACGCCGCCGGCGGCACCCTGTTCCTGGACGAGATCGAGAGCATGCCGCTCGCGCTCCAGGTCAAGCTGCTGCGCGTGCTGCAGGAGCGGCGCCTGGAGCGCCTGGGCAGCAACCAGGCCATCCCGGTCGACTGCCGCGTCATCGCCGCCAGCAAGGCGGACCTCAAAGCCTTGTCCGACGCCGGCGGCTTTCGCAGCGACCTCTACTACCGTCTCAACGTCATCTGCATCGAGCTGCCGGCGCTGCGCGAGCGCCGCGCGGACATCCCGCTGCTCGCCACCCACTTCCTGATCGAGGCCGCCGAACGCTATCGCTGCGCCGTGCCACCGCTGCCCGACAGCCGCATCGACGAGTGGATGCGCCACGACTGGCCCGGCAACGTGCGCGAACTGCGCAACGCGGTCGACCGCTTCTGCCTTGGCGTTGCCGCCGCCACCGAGCGCGACCCGGAAGATGCCTCACTGGTGCAACGGGTGGACCGCTTCGAGCGCGAGCTCATCGAGCAAGCCCTGCGCCGCGCCGGCGGCAACGTCAGCGCCGCCGCCGAGCGCCTGCAACTACCGCGCAAGACACTCTACGACAAGCTCCAGCGCCACCGCCTGCTGCCACAGGACTATCGCGAGGTGTGATCCGTGCGGCCTGCTCAGGACGGCGCGCAGGGTGTTTCGGGATGCCGGGATGCACCCGTGGTGAATCGGTTGCGCTGTTGATCTGAGTCAAAATCGGCTGGAAAGCCGCTGCTAGACTTGTTCTCAGGCCGATACGCTACATTTGTCCAAGTTGTATTGCATAGTGCGCGGACGGTGGGGAAACTCAGCAGCACCGCACATTCCGTGTGCCGGAGTGAAGTGTGCCGGAGCGAACCCTTTCGAGCTTCCTCCGTCACGCATGGGGTTCGCGCTCGGCTCGCGACCACCGACGATTTGAAGCGGAACGGCCAAAACCGCGGACTCCAAGCCCAGTGAGGCCGTCGGACCGGAGGTCGATCTCGCGACGATCGCTCGAGTCGGACCGGCCAGCTTGGGTCGAGATGCCGCACAGGCCCCCCTTCCCCCGGAACACCATCATGTCCGACGCCAACCTCAAACCACTACCAGCCGCCATTGCGCTGGGCCTAGGCCTGGTGCTTGCGGTCCTCGTCCCGCCCCCCGAAGGCGTCAGCGCACAGGCGTGGCTGACGCTTGCGATCTTCGTCGGAACGATTGCCGCCATCATCGGCAAGGCCATGCCCATCGGAGCCCTGGCGCTGATCGCGGTCACCCTGGTGGCCGCCAGCGGGCTTACCAGCGACGACCCGGAGCGCGCCATACGCGACGCGCTGGCCAGCTACGCCAATCCCTTGATCTGGCTCATCGCCGTCTCGATCATGATTTCGCGAGGCCTGCTCAAGACCGGCCTCGGGTCGCGCATCGGCTATTACTTCATCTCGGTGTTCGGCAAGAAGACGCTGGGCGTGGGCTATGGCCTGGCCTTGTCCGAACTGACCATCGCACCGGTCACCCCCAGCAACACCGCGCGCGGCGGCGGCATCATCCACCCGATCATGCGCGCCATCTCCAAGAGCTTCGGCTCCCGCCCGGAGGAGGGCTCCGGCCATCTCATCGGCAAGTACCTGGCATTGGTCAATTACCACAGCAACCCCATTACCTCGGCGATGTTCGTCACCGCCACCGCGCCAAACCCTCTTACCGTCAAGCTCATCGCCGATGCCACCGGCGCGCAGATCCAGCTCAGCTGGACGACCTGGGCGTGGGCGATGCTGCTGCCCGGGCTGGTCGCGCTCGCCTTGATGCCGCTGGTGCTCTACTGGCTGTATCCGCCGGAGATCAAGCACACCCCCAACGCCGCCGGCTTTGCGCGCGAGCGGCTCGCCGAACTGGGCCCGATCTCGCGCCAGGAGTGGATCATGCTCGGCGTGTTCCTGATACTCCTGGTGTTCTGGGCCGACCTGGTCGCGTGGCTGCTCGGCGACGCCTTCCGCCTTGCCCCGACCACCACGGCCTTTCTTGGTCTGTCGCTGTTGCTGTTGTCCGGCGTGCTGACCTGGGAGGACGTGTTGAAGGAAAAGACCGCCTGGGACACCCTCATCTGGTTCGGCGCCCTCATCATGATGGCGTCGCAGCTGAACCAGTCCGGGCTGATCGCCTGGTTCGCCCAGTCCATGCAGGGCTGGATCACGCATCTGGGTCTGGGCTGGGCGAGCGCCTCGGCCTTGCTGGTCCTGGTGTTCCTCTACAGCCACTACTTCTTTGCCAGCACCACCGCCCACATCACCGCGATGATGGGCGCCTTTCTCGTCGTCGGCCTGTCCCTCGGCGCGCCGCCCATGCCCTTCGTGCTGATGATGGCCGCCGCTTCCTCGATCATGATGACGCTGACCCACTACGCCACCGGCACCTCCCCGGTGATCTTCGGCTCGGGCTACGTCACCCTGGGCGAATGGTGGAAGGCCGGCTTTGTGATGAGCGTGGTGAATCTGCTGGTGTGGGTCGTGGTCGGTGGCGTGTGGTGGAAGATCCTGGGCTATTACTGAGCGCTTGAGCAAGCTGAGCGTCGCGGCGGGTGGCCTCGTCGGTCCAGGCGGTCTTCGACCGCCGCGTCAGTGGCTCGGCGCGGCCGCCACCCTGGCCCTTGCCGAATGCAGCTTGCGGTAGCTGTCGATCAGGCGCTGGTGCCGGTCCAGCCCTTCCAGCTTCATGCTGGTCGGCGTCAGGCCGAAGAAGCGCACGCTGCCATCCACCGACCCCAGCACCGCGTCCATGCGCGGGTTGCCGAACATCCGGCGGAAATTCGCCTCGTAGTCATCCATCTCCAGGTCGTCGTCCAGCAGCACTTCGAGCACCACGTTCAAGGCCTGATAGAACAGCACGCGCTCAACCGTGTTCTCGTTGTACTGCAGGAAGGCTTCCACCAACTCCTTCGCCGCCTCGAACTGCTTCAACGCGAGCTGGATCAACAGCTTCAACTCCAGAATCGTCAGCTGACCCCAGACGGTGTTCTCGTCAAACTCGATACCGATCAGGGTGATGATGTCGATGTAGTCGTCGAGCCCGCATTCTTCCAGACGCGCCAGCAATGCGGCCAGGCTGGCGTCGTCCAGGCTGTGCAGGTTCAGGATATCGGCGCGGAACGACAGCGCCTTGTTGGTGTTGTCCCAGATCAGGTCTTCGACCGGATACACCTCCGAATAGCCCGGTACCAGGATGCGGCAGGCGGTCGCACCGAGTTGGTCGTACACCGCCATGTACACTTCCTTGCCCATCTCTTCGAGCATGCCCAGCAGGGTGGCTGCTTCGTCGGCGTTCGAGTTCTCGCCCCGGCCGGAAAAGTCCCATTCGACGAACTCGTGGTCGGCCCGGGCGCTGAAGAAGCGCCACGACACCACGCCGCTGGAGTCGATGAAGTGTTCAACGAAATTGTTCGGCTCGGTCACCGCGCCGCGCTCGAAAGTGGGCTGGGGCAAATCGTTCAGGCCTTCAAAGCTGCGTCCCTGCAGCAGTTCGGTAAGGCTGCGCTCCAGCGCCACGTGCAGGCTCGGGTGCGCGCCGAAGGACGCGAACACGCCGCCCGTGCGCGGGTTCATCAGCGTCACGCACATCACCGGAAACCGCCCGCCCAGCGACGCATCCTTCACCAGCACCGGAAAGCCCTGCTTCTCCAGCTCGGCGATGCCGGCCTGAATGCTGGGGTACTTGGCCTGCACCTCGGCCGGCACATCCGGCAGGGCGAGCTCGCCTTCCAGAATCTCGCGCTTCACCGCCCGCTCGAAAATCTCCGACAGGCACTGCACCTGCGCCTCGGCCAGTGTGTTGCCCGCGCTCATGCCGTTGCTCAGGTACAGGTTGTCGATCAGGTTGGTGGGGAAATACACCACCTCGCCGTCCGACTGGCGCACATACGGCAGCGCGCAGATGCCGCGCGCCACGTTGCCCGAGTTGGTGTCGTACAAGTGGGAGGCGCGCAGCTCGCCATCGGGGTCGTAGATGGCCAGGCAGTGTTCATCCAGCAGGCCCTCAGTGAGCAAATCTCGCAGCGAATCGTCCGCGCCCGGCTTGAACCAGCGCTCGTCCGGGTAATGCACGAAGGCCGCGTTGGCAATCTCCTCGCCCCAGTACTGGTCGTTGTAGAAGTGGTTGCAGTTGGCCCGCTCGATGAACTCGCCCAGCGCCGAGGCCAGCGCGCTCTCCTTGGTGGCGCCCTTGCCGTTGGTGAAGCACATCGGCGAGTGCGCATCGCGAATGTGCAGCGACCACACGTTGGGCACGATGTTGCGCCACGACGCAATCTCGATCTTCATGCCCAGCGCCGCCAGGTTGGCCGACATGTTGGCAATCGTCTGCTCCAGCGGCAGATCCTTGCCCTCTATCCAGGTGCTCGTATCGCTATCCGGCGTCAGCGTCAGCAGCGCCTGCGCATCGGCGTCGAGGTTCTCCACCTCTTCGATGATGAAGTCCGGCCCCACCTGCACCGCCCGCTTCACCGTGCACCGGTCGATGGACCGCAGAATGCCCACGCGATCCTTCTCCGACACATCCGCTGGCAGCTCCACCTGAATCTTGATGGTCTGCTTGTAGCGGTTCTCGGGGTCGACGATGTTGTTCTGCGACAGGCGGATGTGCTCGGTCGGGATGTCGCGGGCATCGCAGTACAGCTTCACGAAGTACGCCGCACACAAGGCCGACGAGGCCAGAAAGTAATCAAACGGCCCTGGCGCCGAGCCATCGCCCTTGTAGCGGATGGGTTGATCGGCAATGACCGTGAAGTCGTCAAACTTCGCTTCGAGGCGAAGCTTGTCGAGGAAGTTAACCTTGATTTCCATGCGGGGCGTCCGGGGAGGCG
>JBKBMG010000039.1:0-50932 GCA_046295975.1 Rhodocyclaceae bacterium | reverse complement strand
ATGTTCATGGACTTCCCCTTTCGGACGGATTGATGAGAGTTCGCGCTTCCCATCATGGCATTCAGGTGCCGATTACCGCAATGCGGTCAGGCCGGGACGGGGAAGTCCCTTTCATTCGTTATGGCGACATCCTTTGGTTCGGCGCTGTTCTTCCTGCTGATCGCGTTGATACTGGGCTGGGCGGCGGCCTTCACGGTCGAGCCAGAGGTGTTGAGTGGCTTCGTGCTGGTCCTGCTGTTCCTGAAAGGACCGATCGACCAGATCGTCGGGGCATTGCCCAATGTCGGGCGGGCCAAGGTCGCTTTCGAGCGCATTGCCGACCTGTCGTTGCGGTTTTCTTCCCCAGAGCCTCACCTGGACGTTGCGCGCCCGCCATCGGACGTAGGGCTTGCCAAGACCATCGAACTGCGAGGTGTGCAATACGCATTTCCGTCGTCCGAAGGTGCCCCGGGCTTTACGCTCGGTCCAGTCGATCTCACGCTGGTGCGGGGCGAGATGGTGTTCATCGTCGGTGACAACGGTTCGGGCAAGACTACCCTGATCAAGTTGTTGCTTGGCCTCTATGCGCCCCAAGGGGGCGAGATTCTGCTCGATGGCCGGGAGGTGATGCCCGTCGACCGCGACGACTACCGTCAGCTCTTTACCACTGTGTTTTCCGACTTCTATCTGTTCGAAGACCTCGTATCAGACTTCGGCGCCGCGCGCATGCTGCCGGATCGGGCCGGTCCTTATCTGGAACGGCTGGAAATCGCACACAAGGTGTCGGTGAAGGATGGTTCGTTTTCGACCATTGATCTGTCCACAGGTCAGCGCAAACGCCTCGCGCTTGTCCATGCCTATCTCGAGGGGCGGCCGGTATTGGTATTCGATGAGTGGGCTGCCGATCAGGATCCGACGTTCCGTCACCTGTTCTACACCGAGCTCCTGCCCGAACTTCGCGCGAAAGGTCATACCCTGGTGGTCATCTCCCATGATGACCGCTACTTTCATCTTGCGGACCGGGTGGTGTCCCTGGGGGAGGGACGGGTGCTGAAGGTGCGTGCAGGCGCTTCCGCCCATGAGGATTCGACCTCGCTCGCACGTGCGTGCGCGCCGGCCCGGGACGATGGTCAGACCACCCATGTGGAAAAGGCAGGCGCTCTGCGCGCAACGGCGGAGTGATGGCGTTTCAATTTGCGGACGGCATGCGAGGGCGGGCGGACGCCGGAGCGTGCGCTCGATCTGGCGGCGATCAGTGTTCCGGCAAAGAGAACCCGCCGGCCTTGCGGCCGACGGGCGACAGTTGCCACACGGGCGGGAGTCTGGGCGGAACGGCGCGGTCGGGCGGTGTTGGATTCAGGCTACTTGTGGGGTGAGTTCGCCGCGGGCGTAGCGGGTGGCGAGGCGGTCGAGCGGGATTGGCTTGATGCGGCTGGCGTGGCCGGCGGTGCCGAATGCCTGGAAGCGGGCGATGCAGATGTCGGTGGCGGCGTCGCGGGCGGCCTTGAAGAACTTGCGTGGGTCGAACTCGCCCTTGTCGCGTGAGGCCAGGCGACGCATGGCGCCGCTCATGGCAAGGCGCAGATCGGTATCGATGTTGACCTTGCGCACGCCGTTGCGGATGCCTTCGACGATGGCTTCGACCGGGACGCCGTAGGTCTCGCCAATCTCGCCACCGTGTTCGCGGATGATCGCGAGCCACTCCTGGGGGACACTGCTGGAGCCATGCATGACCAGATGGGTGTTGGGAATGCGCTTGTGGATGGCTGCGATGCGCTCGATGGCGAGGATGTCGCCGGTGGGGGGGCGGCTGAACTTATAGGCGCCGTGGCTGGTGCCGATCGCCACCGCGAGCGCATCCACCCCGGTGGCGGCCACGAAGTCGGCCGCCTCACCCGGGTCGGTGAGCAGCTGCGCGTGGTCGAGCACGCCGGCAGCGCCGACGCCGTCTTCCTCGCCCGCCAGGCCGGTTTCGAGCGACCCAAGGCAGCCAAGTTCGCCTTCCACGGACACGCCCACCGCGTGCGCCATTTCGACCACCTTGCGGGTGACGTCCACGTTGTAGGCGTAGGAGGCGGGGGTTTTCATGTCCTCCTTCAGTGAGCCGTCCATCATCACACTGGTAAAGCCGGAACGGATCGAGCGCTGGCATACCGCCGGGCTGGCGCCGTGATCCTGGTGCAGGCAGACGGGGAGATCCGGCCATTGTTCGACGGCGGCTTCCACCATCCGGCGCAGAAAGGCCTCGCCGGCATAGCTGCGGGCGCCGGCCGAGGCCTGGAGGATGACCGGACTGTCGGTCTTTTCGGCGGCCGTCATGATGGCCTGGATTTGCTCGAGGTTGTTGATGTTGAAGGCGGGTACGCCGTAGCCGTGTTCGGCGGCGTGGTCCAGCAACTGACGCAGGGCGATCATGGCCATGGTGGCGGGCTCCTCATCGGGTTGGATCTGGGGATGGTGACGTTCATGTGGCGACGGACACGTTTGCCGGCTGTGTTCATCGGGCGAGTGCCGCGCGCACCGGTGCGGCTGCGCGAAGCTTGCTGGCGTTTCCCGGGGCGCGGGCGTTGAGCGCGGCCACCGCAGGCAACTCGCGTCCTTCCAGAAACTCCAGGAAGGCGCCGCCGCCGGTGGAGATGTAGTCCACCCGTCCGGCGACGCCAAAGCGGGCGATCGCGGCCAGGGTGTCGCCGCCGCCGGCGATCGAGTAGGCCTGCGATGTGGCAATCGCCTCGGCAAGGGCGCGGGTGCCGGCGGCGAAGGGGGGGAGTTCGAACACGCCCATCGGGCCGTTCCAGACAATGGTGCCGGCGTTGCACATGAGCTTGGCGAGGCCTTGCGCGGCGCGCGGGCCAATGTCGAGAATCATCTCGCCCGCGCGCACTGCGTTGGGCGTGCGCACCGACACCGTGGCGTCGGCGGCGAAGCGATCGCCTACGGTGACGTCCTCCGGCAGCCACAGCAGCCTGCCGCGTGCCGCGAGGCGCAACTCGACGGCGTGGGCGGCCTCGACCAGATCGGGTTCGTGCAGCGACCCACCCACCGAATGGCCGCGCGCGGCGAGAAAGGTGTTGGCGATGCCGCCGCCCACCACGAGTACATCCACCTTGTCGGCGAGTCGCTCGAGGATGCTCAGCTTGGTGGAGACCTTGGCGCCGGCCACGATGGCCACCAGCGGTGGGGCGGGATGGGCCAGGGCGCGCCCGAGTGCGTCCAGCTCCGCGGCCAGCAGCGGGCCAGCGCATGCGACTGGCGCAGCCAGCGCGAGTGCGTGCAGCGTGCATTCGCGGCGGTGGGCGGTGCCGAAGGCTTCGTTTACATAAATGTCGATCCAGCGCGCGATGCGGCGGGCCAGCTCCGGGTCGTCCGCCTTTTCGCCAGGGTTGAGGCGGCAGTTCTCGAGCAGCACGAGTTCGCCCGGGACGAGCCCGGTGTCCGCCCACTGGCCGTCCACCCACGCGTCGACCAGCGGGACCGGACGCCCGAGCAGTGCGGAGAGCGCTTCGGCCACCGGTGCCAGGCTGTCCTGCGGGCTTGCCTGACCCTCCGTGGGGCGACCGAGATGCGAGGTCACGCACACCGCCGCGCCGGCCTCCAGGCAACGACGGAGGCCGGGCAGGGTGGCGCGGATACGCGTGTCGTCGGTGATGCGGCCGTCCTCCATCGGCACATTGAAGTCGGCGCGGACGAACACGCGCCGGCCGGCCAGGGTCTGGTCCTCCAGGCGCGCGAAGCTGGGCGCGCCGACGGCGGGGTATGCGGCATGGTCGTTCATGTCAGGCCTCCATCATCGCCACGGAGGTGTCGAGCATGCGGTGCGAAAACCCCCATTCGTTGTCGTACCAGGCGGTGACCTTGACCAGGTTGTGGTCCACCCGGGTCAGCGTGGCGTCGAAGATGCTGGAATGCGGGTTGTGGTTGAAGTCGCACGACACCAGCGGCAGGGTGTTGATGTCGAGGATGCCCTTGAGCGGCCCGCGCGCTGCCTCGGCGACGAGGTCGTTCACTTCCGTCACGCTGGTGTCGCGCTCGGCGATGAAGGTGAGGTCGGTGAAGGACACGTTGGGCGTGGGGACCCGCATCGCGAAGCCGTCCAGGCGGCCGGCCAGTTCCGGCAGCACCAGGCCGACCGCGGCGGCGGCCCCGGTCTTGGTCGGAATCATCGACTGGGTGGCGCTGCGCGCGCGGCGCAGATCGTCATGGTGGGCGTCGAGCAGCACCTGGTCGTTGGTGTAGGAATGCACCGTGGTCATCAGCCCGCGCACGATGCCCAGCGGGCGGTGCAGCGCGGCGACCAGTGGTGCGAGGCAGTTGGTGGTGCAGCTTGCGCTTGATACTACCGTGTGATGCGGGCGCAGCACCTGGTGGTTGACCCCATAGACCACCGTGGCGTCGACGTCCGCGCCGCCCGGCGCCGAGATCAGCACCTTGCGCGCGCCGGCTTCGAGGTGAGCGCTGGCGGCAGCCTTGGTGGTGAAGCTGCCGGTGCAGTCCAGTACCACATCGACGCCCAGCGCCTGCCAGGGCAGTCGCCTGGGATCGCGTTCGTAGGTGAGCTGGATGCGGTCGCCGTCGATCTCCAGGGCATCCGCCTCGCTGCGGACGGCATGGGGGAACGGGCCGTGGGTGCTGTCGAAGCGGGTGAGGTGGGCGTTGGTTTCGGCGCTGCCGCGGGCGTTGATTGCGACGATGCGGAGCGGGCGCTGGCAGCCGGCCTCGTAGTGGGCGCGCAGGACGCTGCGGCCAATGCGGCCGTATCCGTTGATGGCGACACGAAGAGTCATCAAAGTCTCCGGAGGAGGTGGGAAAGCGGGTGCATGACCGGTATTGGTGCCGTCTCGGCCGGTGGCAAGGGCGGCTTCACAGCAGGCTGCGGGCGGCCTCCAGGACGCGCTCCGGGGTCAGTCCGAAGAACTCCGCCAGCGCATCGGCCGGTGCCGATTCGCCGAAGCGGGCGACGCCGACGACCTGGCCGGGCGCGCGGTTGCCGGGGCCGGAAACGTATTTCCACCAAGCGTCGGGCTGCGCCGCCTCGATCGCGAGCTTGGGTACGTCGGCGGGCAGCACCTCGCTGCGCCAGGCTTCGTCCTGCAGGTCGAAACGGCGCGGGCAGGGCAGGGAAACGACGCGGGCGCGTACCCCTTCGGTGCTCAGGCAGTCGCGCACGCGCAGCGCGAGGGCCACTTCTGAACCGGTGGCGATGAGGATGAGATCCGGCGTGCGTCCGTTGTCATCCGCCTCGGCCAGCACGTAGCCGCCGCGGGCAATGGCGCGCAGCTGCGCGTCATCGCGGGGCGGATGGGGCAGGGGCTGGCGTGACAGCGCGAGCAGGCTGGGGCCGTCGTCGCGCCGTACCGCGCAGTTCCAGGCGACCTGCGTCTCGGTGGCGTCGCAGGGCCGCCAGACGTCGAGGTTGGGGATCAGCCTCAGCGCAGGGAGATGTTCCACCGGCTGGTGCGTCGGGCCGTCCTCACCCAGGCCGATGGAGTCGTGGGTCATCACGTAGACCACCCGCAGGCGCATCAGCGCGCTCATGCGGATGGCGTTGCGGGCATAGTCGGAGAACACCAGGAAGGTGGCACCGAAGGGCAGCAGGCCGCCGTGCAGGGCGATGCCGTTGAGGGCGGCGGCCATGCCGAACTCGCGCACCCCCCAGTTGATGTGGCGGCCGCTGGTGTCGGCACGCACTGCGCCGCAGCCCGGCCAGTCGGTGAGGTTGGAGTGGGTGAGGTCGGCCGACCCGCCCAGCAGCTCGGGCAGGGCGCGCGCCAGGCGGCCAATGGCTTGCTGGCTGGCCTTACGGCTGGCCAGCGCGGGGGCTTCGCTCTGCACCACCCGGGCGAGCGCGTCGGCAAGCGCCGCGAAGCCGGCTGGCAATTCTCCGCGCATGCGCCGCTCGAATTCGGCCGCGAGTTCAGGGTGGTCCTTGCGGTAGGCGACCAGGCGCGCCGCCCATTCGGCGCGTCGGGCGGCGCCGACGGCGCGGGCGTCGAAGTGTTCGCGTATCTCGTCGGGAATGTCGAAGGGCGCGTGCGGCCATTCCAGCGCGGCGCGGGTGGCGGCGACCTCGTCGCGGCCCAGTGGCGCGCCGTGCGCCTCGGCGCTGCCCGCCCGCGCCGGGCTGCCGTAGCCAATGGTGCTGCGGCAGCACAGCAGGGTGGGGCCGACATCGTTGTCGGCATTGGCGACGGCTTCGCGTATGGCGCGGTCTATGGCCTCGATGTCGTGGCCGTCCACATTCTCGATCACGTTCCAGCCGTAGGCGCGGAAGCGGGCCGGGGTGTCGTCGCCGAACCAGCCGGCCACCTCGCCGTCGATCGAAATACGGTTGTCGTCCCACAGCGCGATCAGCTTCGACAGCCGTTGCACGCCGGCAAAAGAGGCGGCCTCGTGGCTGATCCCCTCCATCAGGCAGCTGTCGCCCAGGAACACCCAGGTGCGGTGATTGACGATGTGATGTCCAGGGCGATTGAACTCGCGCGCCAGAAGCTTCTCCGCCAGTGCCATGCCCACTGCATTGGTGATGCCTTGCCCCAGCGGCCCGGTGGTGGTCTCGACGCCGGGCGTGAGTCCGTATTCGGGATGGCCCGGGGTCTTGCTGTGAAGCTGGCGGAAGCGCTTGAGCTCGTCCAGCGGCAGGTCGTAGCCGGTCAGATGCAGCAGCGCGTACAGCAGCATGGAACCGTGGCCGTTGGACAGCACGAAGCGGTCGCGATCGGCCCAGTCGGGGGCAGCCGGGTCATGCCTGAGGTGTCGGGTCCATAACACCGTGGCGATGTCGGCCATGCCCATGGGCATGCCCGGATGGCCGGAGCCAGCCTGCTCGACGGCGTCGATCGCGAGAAAACGCAGCGCGTTGGCGCACAGCGTGTCCATGAAATAGTCTCGTTTCATTGCGCAGTCTTCCCGATGAGCTTGCGGCGGCGTTCCATCAGCCGCCAGATGAAGGGGGTGAAGATGAGTTGCATCGCCAGTTCCATTTTTCCGCCCGGTACCACGATGGTGTTGGCGCGGCTCATGAAACTGTCGGCGATCATGTTGAGCAGGTAGGGAAAATCGATGCCCGAAGGGTTGGAGAAGCGGATCACCACCATGCTTTCGTCGGGGGTGGGCACCGTGCGGGCGATGAAGGGGTTGGAGGTGTCCACCATGGGCACGCGCTGGAAGTTCACGTGAGTGCGTGCGAACTGCGGGCAGATGTAGTGCACGTAGTCGTGCATGCGCCGCAGAATGGTGTCGGTGACCGCCTCGGTGGAGTAGCCGCGGGTGCTCTTGTCGCGATGCAGCTTCTGTATCCACTCCAGATTCACCACCGGCACCACGCCCACCAGCAGGTCGGGGTAGCGGGCGACGTTGGCGCCTTCGGTCACTACCGCGCCGTGCAGGCCTTCGTAGAACAGCATGTCGCTGCCCACCGGCAGGTCCTCCCAGGGCGTGAAGGTGCCGGCCGGCTGGTCGTAGGGTTCGGCCTCCTCGGCGTTGTGCAGGTACTTGCGACGGCGGCCGGTGCCGGTTTCCGAATAGCTGCGGAACAGGTTCTCGAGTTCGGCGAAGAGGTTGGCCTCTTCGCCGAAGTGGCTGAAGTGGCGGTGGCCGCGCGCCTCCGCCTCGGCCAGCTTGCCGCGCATCTGCTGCCGGTCGTAGGCGTGGAAGCTGTCGCCCTCGATCACCGCAGCGCAGACCTGCTCACGCCGGAAAATTTCCTCGAAAGTGCGCTGCACCGTACTCGTGCCGGCTCCGGACGAACCGGTAATGGCCACGATGGGATGGCGTTCGGACATGCGGTCCCCCTGTGTCGTGTGGAAATCAGTCGTTCAGGAACAGGCTGCGCCTGTGGAACAGCGGCAGCTCGGTCAGGTCGCCGTCATCGACGGGCTCGGCGTGGTAGCGCTCGATGCGCTCCACCTCCTCGCGCGAGCCGAACACGAAGCCGATGCGCTGATGCAGGTCGCGCGGCGCCTCGTCGAGCACCGGCCGCAGGCCGGTGGAAGCCCGTCCCCCGGCCTGTTCCACAAGCATGCCGATGGGGTTGCATTCGTAAAGCAGTCGCAGGCGCCCTTCCTTGCTTGGGTCCTTGCTGTCGCGGGGGTAGAGGAAGACCCCGCCGCGCATCAGGATGCGATGGGTTTCGGCCACCAGCGAGGCGATCCAGCGCATGTTGAAATCGGCATCACGCGGACCGGTACGTCCGGCCAGACATTCCTCCACATAGCGGCGCACCGGCCGTTCCCAGAAGCGGGCGTTGGAGGCGTTGATCGCGAATTCGCGGGTGGTCTCGGGAATGCGCAGTTCCGGGTGGGTGAGGTAGAACTCGCCCAGGATGGGGTCCAGGGTGAAGCCGGCCACGCCGCGACCTACGCTCAGCACCAGCATCGTGGAGGGGCCGTAGATGGCGTAACCCGCCGCCAGCTGTCGGGTGCCGGGTTGCAGGAAGTCCTCGGTGCGGGCGTCCTTGCCCGGGCGCGGCGCCTTGAGGATGGAGAAGATCGATCCCACCGACACGTTCACGTCGATGTTGGACGAGCCGTCCAGCGGGTCGAACACCAGCAGGTACTTGCCGCGCACGGTGCCGGCGGGCAGCTTGATAGGCGCGGCATTTTCCTCCGACACCATGCCAGCGAGGTCGCCGCCCCAGTGCGTGGCGCGCAGGAAGATGCGGTCCGACAACACGTCCAGCGTCTTCTGGGTTTCGCCCTGCACATTCTCGGAGTCGAGCGAGCCGAGCACCCCCTCCAGCGCGCCATGTGCGACTGCGCGGGAAATCGCCTTGCAGGCCTGGGCGACCTGCAGGATGAGGGCGTTGAACTCTCCGGTGGAACCGGGGTGCTGGCGGCGCTGGGCGATCAGGTACTCGGTCAGCGTGGTGCGTTCGATGTTGAACATGGCATCTCCTCGTTCCGTTGGCGTGGCGCGTAAGCTGCGTCCGTCTTTGTTTTGCGAGAAGATAAAACCCGGCTAAGATAAGATCAAACAACGTTATCTTTTCCGGATACATCAGGAAAGCTTATGAAGCTCGCGCAGCGGGTGACCCTCAAGCAGTTGCGCACCTTGATCGCGGTGGCCGATACCGGCAGCTTCACGCTGGCCGCGCGGTTGTTGCACGTCACCCAGCCGGCAGTTTCGATGCAGGTGCAGGAGCTTGAGTCACTGGTTGGCGAGGTGTTGCTGGACGGGCGGCGCAGCTTTCGCCTGACACCGGCGGGGGAGGTGTTGGTGCGCCGGGCCCGCGAGGTGGTGTATGCGCTCGATCTGGCCGAGGTCGAACTCAAGGCTCACAAGGGGGTTGCGTCCGGAACGGTGCATGTGGCGGCGATCACCACCGCCGAGTATTTCGTGCCGCGCTTGCTCGCGGGCTTCGGCGAAGCCTATCCGGATATCAGCTTTCAGCTCACCGTCCAGAACCGCGCGGGCATGGCGGAGTTGCTGCGCGAGCGGCGCGCCGACATCGCCATCATGGGCGAGCCGCCGGCCGGGTTGAACCTGCGGCGGATCCCTTTCGCCCGGCACCCCATGTCCTTCGTCGCTGCGCCCGGTCATCCGCTCGCCCGCCGCCGCAACCTGCCGGCCGCCGCGCTGGCGGGCGAGCGCCTGCTGTTGCGTGAACAGGGCTCGGGTACGCGGGCGAATCTGGAGCGCTATCTGCGCGCCCATGGCGTGAAGCTCATGCGTGCGGATGAACTCGGCAGCAACGAGACCTTGAAGCAGGCCGCGATCGCCGGCATGGGCGTCGCGTTCCTGTCGCATCACACCTTCGAGATGGAACTGGAAGCCGGTCGCCTGATACGCCTGGATTTTCGCGACACGCCGATCGTGCGGGAGTGGAATCTGCTGATCTATCCCGACCGCCAGCCCACCCTGGCACTCGAGGCCTTGCTCGAGTTCCTGCAGGGGCGGGGGCGGGAGATGATGGGGGAGGGGAGTACGCTCAGCGCACGATCTGGGTGAGTTCGCCGGCGCGGTAGCGGGCGGCGATCTTCTCCAGCGGCACCGGTTTGATGCGGCTTGCCTGACCGGCGCAGCCGAACGCCTCGAAGCGGGCCTTGCAGACGAACTTGGCGGCTTCGCGGGCGGGTTTGCAGAACTCGCGGGGATCGAACTTGGCGGGGTTCTCGAACAGGAACTTGCGCACCGCGCCGGTCATCGCCAGGCGGATATCGGTATCGATGTTGATCTTGCGCACGCCGTACTTGATGCCCTCGACGATTTCCTCGACCGGCACGCCATAGGTTTCCTTCATGTCACCGCCGTACTGGCGGATGATTTCCAGCAGATCCTGCGGCACGCTGGACGAGCCGTGCATCACCAGGTGGGTGTTGGGGATGCGTGCGTGGATGGCCTTGATGCGGTCGATGGCGAGAATGTCGCCGGTCGGCTTGCGGCTGAACTTGTAGGCGCCGTGGCTGGTGCCGATGGCGATCGCGAGCGCGTCGCAATCGGTTTGCTTGACGAAGTCGGCCGCCTGATCGGGATCGGTGAGCAGCATCGAGTGGTCCAGCGTGCCCTCGGCGCCGATGCCGTCCTCCTCACCCGCCTGACCGGTTTCGAGCGAGCCCAGGCAGCCGAGTTCGGCCTCCACGGTGACCCCGATCGCGTGCGAGAACTTCACTACCTCGCGGCTCACTGCCACGTTGTACTCGTAGGAAGAGGGGGTCTTGCCATCTTCGAGCAGCGAGCCGTCCATCATCACGCTGGTGAAGCCGGAGCGGATCGCCGCCATGCACACCGCCGGCGACTGGCCGTGGTCCTGGTGCATCACGATGGGGATGTTGGGATACGACTCCACGGCGGCGTCGATCAGGTGGCGCAGAAAGGCCTCGCCCGCGTATTTGCGCGCGCCGGCCGAGGCCTGCATGATCACCGGGCTGTCGCACTCCGCGGCGGCTTCCATGATCGCCTGGACCTGCTCCAGATTATTGACGTTGAAGGCGGGCAGGCCGTAGCTGTGTTCGGCAGCGTGGTCGAGCAGCTGCCGCATTGAGACGAGGGGCATTGCGGTTCTCCGTGGCGGTGCCGAGCGGGTCGGCAAGAAACAGACCGCTATTTTACCGGGCAAACGCCCGCGCCGACCAACGCCATTTATGCAACATGTTTTAACGTGGCGCCCGCCGGGTGCGACCAATCGCGAACCTCGGGGGCTCCGCGCCGCTGCCTGCACGGTTCAGGGCGCATGGGCAGATCCACCGAGCGTCGCTATGGCTGCCAGGTGGCGGCACGAAGCGGTGCTTCGTGAAACGCCACCTGCGTCTGCCGGGCCGCCCGACGGATTCTTCAGACGCGCTCAGCGCTGCAGTTCGGCCTGCGTGGCCGGATCCAGCCGGCCGGTGACGGGGATGCCGCGTTCGCGCTGGAACTGCCGCAGCGCGTCGGCGGTGCGCGGTCCCATGCGGCCGTCCGGCGTGCCGGCGTCGTAGCCCATCTGGTTGAGGATGGCCTGCGCCTGGCTCAAACCGATGGTGGAGCCGGAGTAGCCGCCCGGCTGGGTGGCGCCGTCCACACCCAGCCGTCCGCCGGTGCCCAGGCCGCGGTCGCCCATGGTCTGCGCCTGATAATTGCGTAGCGCGCGCACCAGCTGGTTGTATGAGTCCATGAAGGCGCCGGCAATCACCTTGCCTTGCGGGGTATTGGTGTATCCCCCCAAGCCGCCGCCGGCGTTGCGTCCGACCACCAGACCGCCGAGATTGAAGTCGGTATTGCTGGCACTGCCTTCGGCCACTCCGACCTGCACCCCCGAGCGATTGTCCACCAGCGTCAGCAGGGTGGCCGCTTCATTCGTGCGCATGCCGCCCACGATCGTCCCCAGTACCGCGCCGCCACGACCGAAACCGCCAATGGCGCCGCCCAGGCCCCCCGTGCCGCGTTCGCTGAACAACACCTCGGGCGTGATGCCGTAGTCGGCGCTCACCATCTGGCCGGTGCCGAAGTTGCTGCCGGCACGCAGTTCGCCGCTTTGCTGAAGGCGTCGCTCCTGCTCCATCATCTGCATGCCGCGCCCGCGCTCGACCACGATGAAGCAGTTGGACTGCTGGATCAGCAAGCGCAGCACCGGGACGGTGGACGTGAGCTTGTACTGCCCGGTCAGGTAGCGATACCAGTCGGAGTTCTGGTCTTCCAGTACCGCAACCGTGCCAAAGGGTTGGGTGCAGCGCTCGAGGTCGCCACTCGCGTTTTCGGCGCTTGCGCCACCGGCGGCGCCGGTGGCCACCGTCTTGGCGCCGGCATCGCCGCTGCGGACCGGTGCCGAGCCGACGCAGGCGGTGAGGGTCACGGCCATGCCGGCCAGGGCGAGGGGAAGGAGCTTGGTCTTCATCATGTGGGTCGTCCGTGGGTGGAAAGGGGAGCAGGAAGGGGGAGACCAACTGCCGCAGTCGGGCACGGAAGCCGGCGGGGGAAACGGGCGCGCGACGATCGGACTGGGATGGAAGGCCAGCCGATGTCTGCCTGGGCGCCTTGGCGTGACGAAGGGTGAGCGGGCATGGTGAAAACCGCGCATCGTGGAAACCCCATCAATATAGGGTATTTCGCAAGACGGTTTCAATCGGACGCGTCATCGGGCGGACGCACGAGGCCGGTCTGGAGGATTGTCCGATCCTGGTGGATGGACCGACTACCCAAACCGGGGCGGCGACATGGCGCTCCGGGGACGCTCCGTACTATGCTTGAAAGAGCGTGTTCAGGAGGGCTGCGGATGAGCATCGGAATGGTGTTGTTGGCAGGTTTGCTGGCGGCGGTGGCGTGGCTGCTCGGTTCGACACTGGCGCAAAGGCACGGGACGGCGCGCGTGGGCGAACAGGCCGCGCGGCGTTCGCGGAAATACCACGCGATCGAGGTGCGTTCCCACGGAACGCCTTGCGAGATTGCGCAAAGCGTCAAGGGGCGGCGCTTCCTAGCCGCCGAGGCGCCGCCGCTGCCGCTGCCTGGTTGTGGCGGGGCGAGCTGCGAGTGTTACTACCAGCACCACGAGGATCGGCGCCGCGAGGACCGGCGGCTGCATTCCATCAACGCGGCCTACCGCGCGGACGAGCGGCGCGAGGAGCGACGCAACGGCGTACCGGGCAGGCGGCGGAGCGACGCGCTCCGCCATCTGGCGTTGCGGCAGGGGGCGTGACGGCCCCTGCAGGCCTTACGCGCCCGCTTGCGCGCGCGCCTGCAGTGCGGCGATTGCGGGCAGCGTCTTGCCTTCTAGGAACTCGAGGAAGGCGCCGCCGCCGGTGGAGATGTAGCCCACGTCCTGGGCGATGTTGAACTTGGCGATTGCGGCCAGGGTGTCACCGCCGCCGGCGATGGTGAAGGCGTCCGAATGCGCGATGGCCGACGCCATCATCTTGGTGCCGCCCGCGAACTGGTTGTACTCGAACACGCCCACCGGGCCGTTCCAGACGATGGTGCCGGCGTGGGCGATGATGTCAGCCAGGCGTGCCGAAGTCTTGGGGCCCACATCGAGAATGCGGTCGTGCGGGCCGACCTCGTCCACCGGGATGCGGTTGGCGCGGGCAAGCGCGGAGACCTCGTCGGCCACCACCACGTCCACCGGCAGGGGCACCTCGGCGCCGCGCTCGCGCATCATGTCGATGATGGCCTGGGCTTCCTTGACCAGTTCGGGTTCGGCCAGCGACTCGCCGATGCGCTTGCCGGAGGCAAGGAGGAAGGTGTTGGCGATGCCGCCGCCTACGATGAGCTGGTCCACCTTGGTGGCGAGGGTGCGCAGAATGGTGAGCTTGGTCGACACCTTGGCGCCACCGACGATGGCCACCAGCGGGCGGGCGGGGCTTTCGGTGGCGCGCGACAGGGCGTCGATCTCGGCGCCCATCAGCATGCCGGCGCAGGCCACCGGTGCGAAGCGGGCCATGCCGTGGGTGGTGGCTTCGGCCCGGTGGGCCGTGCCGAACGCGTCGTTCACGTAGATGTCGCACAGCGCGGCCATGTTGCGCGACAACGTTTCGTCGTCCTTCTTCTCGCCCTTGTTGCAGCGGCAGTTCTCGAGCAGCACCACTTGCCCGGGCTCGACGGTGAAGCCGCCGTCCACCCAGTCGGTGATCAGGCGGACCGGTTTGTTGAGCAATTGGCCAAGTCTGACTGCGACCGGCATCAAGGTGTCCTCGGCGCGCACCTCGCCTTCCGTCGGTCGCCCCAGATGGGAGGTGACCATGACCGCGGCGCCATGTGACAGGCAGTACTCGATGGAGGGGATGGAGGCGCGGATGCGGGTGTCTTCGACGATGTTGCCCGCTTCGTCCTGGGGCACGTTGAGGTCGGCGCGGATGAACACGCGCTTGCCGGTCACGTCGAGGTCGGTGAGTTTGATGACGTTCATGAAGATTCCAGTTTAGAGCTGTTGGCGAATCGGTTTCACGCGCTGCGGCGGCCGGTGGTGTCAGACGCAGGCCACAGCGCCTGCCAGTGGTGCAGCACGTCCACCAGCCGGCTGGCAAAACCCCATTCGTTGTCGAACCAGATCAGCAGGCTGATCAGCCGCGGTCCGCTGACGCGGGTCTGGCTGCCGTCGATGATGGCCGAGTGGGGGTCGTGATTGAAATCGATGGAGGCGTGGGTGTCCTCCGAATAGGCGAGCAACCCGGAGAAGGGGCCTGCCGCCGCGTCACGCAGCACGCGATTCACCCGCTCGGCGTCGACCTCGCTGCGCACGGTTGCGATCAGGTCGATGGCCGACACGTTCAGCGTGGGCACGCGGATCGCCTTGGCCTCGATCCGCCCGGCCAGCGCCGGCAGCAAACGCTCTACGCCGCGTGCCAGGCCGGTCGAGACCGGGATGATGGATTGCATCGCCGAGCGGGTGCGGCGCAGATCGGTATGGTGGTAGCCGTCGATCAAGGGCTGGTCGTTCATGACCGAGTGCAAGGTGGTGAGCACCACGTGCTCCAGGCCGAAGGCCTTGTCGAGCAGATCGAGCACCGGCACCGCCGCGTTGGTGGTGCACGAGGCATTGGAGACGATGCGTTCGTCGCCGCTGAGCACCTCCTGGTTGATGCCGAACACCACCGTGGCATCGACGTCGGCGGCGCTGTTGCCCGGGTGCGACAGCAGTACCCGGGGACAGCCGGCCGCGAGAAAGCGCGACAGCTCGTGACGGTCGCCGTACTGGCCGGAACACTCCACCACCAGGTCTATGCCCATGTCGGCCCAGGGCACTGCCTCGGGGGTGCGTGCGTGGGTAACGGAAACGGATTCGCCGTCGATCAGCAGCCCGCGTTCGGTCACTTCCACCTTGCCGGGGAAGCGTCCGTGGGTCGAGTCGAAGCGGGTCAGATAGGCGATGCTGGCCAGATCGGCCGGTTCGTTGATTGCTACGGTGCGGAAACCTCCGCACAGTGGCGATTCGTGCAGGGCGCGCAGAAAGCTGCGTCCGATGCGGCCGTAGCCGTTGATGGCGAGTCGAACCGGGGTGGGAGCGAGGCTGGGCACGGATTAACCGGAGCGCGAGTGGGAAAAGCCGCCTATTCTAGCAGCCTATCGGCGTGGGGCGTGGGGCGCGGGGCGCACGAATCCGACGCGGCATGCACGATGGATGGCGGGGGTTGCATGGATTGGCGAGCGCCGCCGACCGGCTTCGGCCACGGGCACCGGGAGGCAGGTGCCAGCAACCGGCGCGCAGGCTGAAAAAGGCCCGCCCGGGTTGAGTCGGGCGGGCCTTTCACGTGCTGGTGGGGCGGGTTGGCGACTACCTGACCGCCATCCAGGCGCGTGCGGCGTCCAGCATGCGGCAGGAATAGCCCCACTCGTTGTCGTACCAGGCCAGCACCTTGACCAGCACCGAGCCGTCATCGCCCTTGATGACGCGCGTCTGGGTGGCGTCGAAGGTGGAGGATACGGTGGTGTGGTTGAAGTCGGAGGACACCAGCGGCTCGGTGTTCACTGCCAGAATGCCCTTGAGCGGCCCGTTGGCGGCGGCGGTCATCAATTCGTTGATCTCTTCCTTGGTGGTCGCGCGTTCGGCGGTGAAGGTGAGATCCACCAGGGAAACGTTGATGGTCGGCACGCGCAGCGCGAAGCCGTCCACCTTGCCCACCAGTTGCGGCAACACCAGGCCGACGGCCTTGGCGGCGCCGGTCTTGGTGGGGATGATGTTGGCGGCAGCGGCGCGCGCACGACGCAGATCCTTGTGGCGCACATCCACGGTGACCTGATCGTTGGTGTAGGCATGGATGGTGGTCATCAGCCCCTGCTTGATGCCCACGCTGTCGGCCAGGATCTTGGCCACCGGCGCCAGGCAGTTGGTGGTGCAGGAGGCGTTGGACACCACGCTCATGTCGGCCGTCAGCATGGCTTCGTTGACGCCCATTACCACTGTGGCATCAACGTCGTCACCGCCCGGGGCGGAAATCAGCACGCGCCGGGCGCCTTGTTCCAGCAGTGCGACGGCCTTGGCCTTGGAGGTGTAGGCGCCGGTGCACTCAAGCAGCACATCCACGCCATGTGCGCCCCAGTTCACGCCTTTCGGATCCTTGGTGGAGTAGAACGCGATGCGCTTGCCGTCGATGATGATGGCGTTGTCACCGTCGGTCTCCACCGGGGTCGCGAAGCGGCCATGGGTGGTGTCGTACTTCAGCAGATGTGCGTTGGTGGCGAGATCACCGGAGGCGTTGATGGCGACGACCTCGAACTCGTTCTGCAGACCCTGCTCGTAAATCGCACGCAGGGTACAGCGACCAATACGGCCGAAGCCGTTGATGGCAACCTTGATGGACATGTGGGGTTCTCCTCTTTACGAATCCTTGCGGCCAGCCCGCAGCACGGCGCGGGCAGCCTCGGTCACCGCCTCGGCGGTGATGCCGAAATACTTGTACAACTCGCCGGCGGGGGCGGATTCGCCGAAGCGGTCCAGCCCGATCACCGCGCCGCGACCGTCGTCGACGGCGCCGACGTACTTGCGCCAGCCGTCGGTAGCGCCGGCCTCGACGGCCACGCGCGCCACTCCGGGCGGCAGGACCGAGGCACGCCAACTGGCGTCCTGACGGTCGAACACGTTGGTCGACGGCATGGACACCACGCGTGCTGCGATCCCTTCGTCAGTGAGCGCCTGCTGCGCCTGCATGGCCAGGGCCACCTCGGAACCGGTGGCGATGAGCACCACCTGGGGCTGGCCGCCGTTGAGCGTCACCGGGGCGTCCGACAGCACGTAGCCGCCGCGGCGGATCGCGGCGATGCGCTCGGCGTCGCGCATCTGGAAGGGCAGGTTCTGGCGCGAGAACAGCAGCGACGACGGGCCGTCGCGGCGCTCGATCGCGTGCGCCCAGGCAACCGCGGATTCCACCGTGTCGCAGGGGCGCCAGACGTCCATGTTGGGCATGAGCCGCAAGGTGGCGGCCTGTTCCACCGGCTGGTGGGTGGGGCCGTCTTCGCCCAGGCCGATGGAGTCGTGGGTGAACACGAAGAGCTGGCGCACCTTCATCAACGCCGCCATGCGCAGGGCGTTGCGCGCGTATTCGCTGAACATCAGGAAGGTGGCGGTGTAGGGAATCAGGCCGCCGTGCAGCGCGATGCCGTTGGCGATCGCCGCCATGCCGAATTCGCGTACGCCGTAATAGATGTAGTTGCCGCCGGCCTCGCGGGTGACGCCCTTGGAGCCCGACCACAGCGTGAGGTTGGAACCGGCAAGGTCGGCCGAGCCGCCGATCAGTTCGGGTAGCCGCGGAGCGAAGGCCTCGATGCTGTTCTGGCTGGCCTTGCGGGTGGCGATGGTCTCGGCCTTGGCGTCGATCTGCGCGATCACCTGGTCGACGTGGGCGCTCCAGTCGGCCGGCAGCTCGCCTGCCATGCGCCGGACGAATTCCGCCGCCAGTTCCGGATGGTCGGCGCGATAGGCGTCGAAGCGGGTATTCCAGTCGGCCTCGGCGCGGCTGCCGGCCTCTACCGCGTTCCAGGCGGCGTAGACCTCCGCCGGAATCTCGAAGGGCGGATGGTTCCAGCCGATGTGCGCGCGCGTGGCGGCCACTTCGGCGTCGCCCAGCGGCGCGCCATGCACGTCGTGGCCGCCTTGCTTGTTCGGCGCGCCGGCGCCGATCACGGTCTTGCAGCAGATCAGGGTCGGCTGGGCGGTGTTGGCGCGGGCTGCGCGGATGGCGGCGTCGATCTCGACCGGATCGTGGCCCTGAACGTCACGGATGACCTGCCAGCCATAGGCTTCGAAGCGCTTGGGGGTGTCGTCGGTGAACCACCCCTGGACGTCGCCGTCGATGGAGATGGCGTTGTCGTCGTAGAAGGCGATCAGCTTGCCCAGCCCCAGGGTGCCCGCCAGCGAGCAGGCCTCGTGCGATATGCCTTCCATCAGGCAACCGTCGCCGAGGAAGACCCAGGTATGGTGGTCGACCACGCTGTGGCCGGGGCGGTTGAACGTGTCGGCGAGGACCTTTTCGGCCAGCGCCATGCCCACGGCGTTGGTGATGCCCTGGCCGAGGGGGCCGGTGGTGGTTTCCACGCCGGGGGCGTAGCCATGCTCGGGGTGGCCCGGGGTTCTGCTGTGGAGTTGTCGGAAACGCTTGATCTCCTCGATCGGGAGATCGTATCCGCTGAGGTGCAGCAACGCATACAGCAGCATGGAGCCGTGGCCGTTGGAGAGCACGAAGCGGTCGCGGTCGGCCCACTGCGGATTGGCCGGATTGTGCTTCAGGTGGTGGCGCCACAATACCTCGGCGATCTCCGCCATGCCCATCGGCGCGCCGGGGTGCCCCGACTTGGCTTGCTGGACGGCGTCCATGGCGAGCGCCCGGATGGCGCCGGTCAGCGGGTTGAATACGGGAGGTTTGACGATGCGGGTCGGGTCCATGGCGGGGGGCTGGCGGCTGAAAAACCGCGATTATCGCCGAAACCCCCCGTCACCGCTAGGCGCTGCAGCAACCCGAAACACGTCGGCGGCGGCGTGACGGCTATCCCGTATGGGTGGTCAAGGCGGTCTTCAGACCGCGCGCCGGCGCTTCTCCATGAGTCGCCAGATGAGTGGGGTGAGGATGAGCTGCATCGCCAGATCGAGCTTGCTGCCGGGGATCACGATGGTGTTGGCGCGCGACATGAAGGACTCGTGGAGCATGTTGAGCAGATAGGGGAAGTCAACGCCGCGCGGGTCCTTGAAGCGGATCACCACCAGCGATTCGCCGAGGGTGGGGACGTCGCGCGAGATGAACGGATTGGACGTGTCCACCACCGGTACCCGCTGGAAATTGATGTGGGTGCGGGCGAACTGCGGCACGATGTAATGCACGTAGTCGTGCATGCGTCGCAGAATGGTGTCCTGAACCGCCTCCATCGAATAGCCACGTACCCGGGTGTCGCGGTGCAGTTTCTGGATCCACTCCAGATTGATCGTTGGCGCCACGCCGATGAGCAGGTCGACATGGCGGGCGACGTCCACCGTCTCGGTCACCAGTGCGCCATGCAGACCTTCGTAGAACAGGCAGTCGGTGCCGACCGGCAGGTCTTCCCATTCGGTGAACGTACCCATGGGCAGCCCCCAGCGCACGGACTGTTCCTCATTGTGGATGTACACCCGGCGGCGTCCCACCGCGGACTCTCCGTAGCCCTTGAAGAGTTGCTCCAGGTCCTCGAGCAGGTTGGCCTCGGGGCCGAAGTGGCTGACCCCGCGGCCGCCGTCGCGTTCGGTGTCTTCGATGAGCTGTTTCATCTCGCTGCGGGTGTAGCGGTGGAAGCTGTCGCCCTCGACGATGGCAGCGTCTACCCCCTCACGATGGAATATTGCCTCGAAGGTGTGCTTGACCGTGGTCGTGCCCGCGCCGGACGAACCGGTCACGGCGATGATCGGGTGCTTGGTCGACATGGTGGGCGCGTCCTTGGTGTTGTCGAACAGGTCTGGGGCCGGCTCAGGCGTGCGTGGCGAGCCAGGTGCGCCACTCTGCGAACAGCGAGGGGTTTGCCGCTGCGATGACGCCGCGCTTGACCGACGGGCCCGCCATCAAGGATTCGCCGTCCAGCGATACCGCCGTTCCGCCCGCCTCGGAGAGGATGAGATGGCCGGCGGCATAGTCCCACAGCTTCTGTCCGCCATGCAGATAGACGTCCAGCCTGCCGGCGGCGACGAAGCACCATTCCAGCGCGCTGGAACCGAAGTTGCGCTGAGAGTAATAGGGCGGCCGGGCAGCCAGCTCATCGCCGAGGTGGTGGCTGATACGCTTGAAATCGATGCCCGCGACCGCGTCGGCAAGCCTCGGCGCGGCGCTGCGCAGTGGCAGCTCGACGCCGTTGAGAAAGGCGCCAGCGCCCTCGGCGGCATAAAAGGACTCGTCGGTGACCGGGTTGTAGACCACGCCGAAGCGGGGTACGTGGTCGACCAGGTAGGCGATGGAGACGGCGAAAAAAGGGATGCCGTTGGCAAAATTGGTGGTGCCGTCTATCGGGTCGATGCACCACATGCCACGGCGTCCCTCGGTCCACAGCCGCCCCTGCTCGGCATCGCTCATCTCCTCGCCGAGCACCGGACCGGGCAGAATCAGCGGCAGTTCCTCGGAAAAACGACGTTGCGACTCCATGTCCGCCTCGGTGAACAGCGAGCCATCGGGCTTGCGGTTGCGCGCGGTCTTGAGGTAGCGCGGCAGAATGACTTCACGTGCGACGTCGCGCGCCACGGACTCCAGTGCGCGTGCGCGGGCTAGGCGATGGGCTGCGTTGGGCATGGGGTGGGATATCCTTGCTCCGGGATCCTTGCTCCGGGATCGTATGGGCGGGCAGTTGCGGTTTGAACGGTGGGCGGCCCCGTCGATACGGGCCCAGGCCGTTGGACACGCATGGTGACGATTGGTGCATCCACGTCCGGCGGGTCTGCAACAGGTGTTCCGGGCGGTCGCGAAACCGGTGTCGCTCGACGCGGGTGTGCTGTCCTTATAATACATGATGATTTCACGATTCTTTTTTGCGGGCGAACTGCCCGCAGCCGGCCGGGTTGCGCTGCCTGCGGCGCTCGCCCATCACGCCACCCGGGTACTCAGGCTCGCCAGCGGCGAGGCTGTGGTGTTGTTCGATGGCCACGGTGGGGAGACCGACGCCGTGCTGGAAGTCGAGGGCAAG
This sequence comes from Rhodocyclaceae bacterium, assembly GCA_046295975.1. Classification (GTDB taxonomy): domain Bacteria; phylum Pseudomonadota; class Gammaproteobacteria; order Burkholderiales; family Rhodocyclaceae; genus UBA2357. The sequence continues at coordinate 29,923 of JBKBMG010000039.1, read as the reverse complement.
ACCTGCTGGGCGGTGCTGGGTGCGCACCGAGCCGTCGAGCGCGAGTCGCCGCTGGCGCTCGTGCTGGTGCAGGCACTGGCGGCCGCTGACAAGATGGACTGGGTGGTGCGCAAGGCGGTCGAACTCGGCGTGCAGGCGGTCGTGCCGGTACAGGCGGCGCGCTCGGTGCTGCGCCTGTCCGGGGAGCGGGCGCACAAGCGGGTGGAACACTGGCGCCAGATTGCGGTGGCCGCCTGTGAACAGAGCGGCCGCAATCGCGTGCCCGAAGTGGCCGATATTCAGACTCTGGATGCGTATCTCGGTGTCCAGCGGGATGCACGCAAGCTTGTGTTTGCGCCCGGTGGCGGAACGCGTCTGGCGCAGTGCGAGCCGCCGTCGGCGGGTGTGCATCTGCTGATCGGTCCGGAAGGTGGCTGGAGCGATGAGGAGCTCGCCCGTTGCGATCTCGCCGGTTGCGAGCGGGTGCTGCTGGGGCCGCGGGTGTTGCGCACCGAGACGGCGGGACTGGCGGCAATCGCCGCCATGCAGGCCTTGTGGGGGGATTTCTGATCATGTTCGAATCGGCCGAGATCGGGCACAAAACATCCAAGGCGGACTACGAGGCGGCCGAGCCGCCGCTGCGCGCGGCCTTGCTTGATGCGCAGTACGAGCTGCTGGAGCACAAGTCCTTCGCAGTGGTGGTGCTGATCAACGGCATCGACGGTGCTGGCAAGGGCGAGACGGTCAACCTGCTCAACGAGTGGATGGATCCGCGCCAGATCGAGACCTGGGCGTTCGACTCGCCGACCACCGACGAGTCGGAGCGCCCTTACATGTGGCGCTTCTGGCGGGCACTCCCGCCCAAGGGCAAGATCGGAGTGTTGTTCGGCAACTGGTACACAGAGCCGATGCACGACAAGGTCGAGAAGCGCATCAAGCAGGCCGAACTGGATCAGCGGCTGGACGACATCGCGCGCTTCGAGTCCATGCTGGTGCGCGAGGGCGTGCTGCTGATCAAGCTCTGGTTCCACTTGTCGAAGAACGGCCAGAAAGCCCGTCTGGAGGCGCTGGAGAGCGACCCCAAGACACGCTGGCGCGTTACTGATCGCGACTGGAAGTTCTACAAGCAGTATGAACGCTTTCGCTCCGTGGCCGAACACGTGCTGCGCCGGACCAGCAGCGGCGATGCGCCGTGGCATGTGGTGGACGGCTCCGATCCGCGTTTCCGGGCCTTGTCCGTTGGACGCATCGTGCTCGATGCGCTGAGTCGCCGCCTCGATGCCGCGCAGCGTCACTGGGAGCCGCGTCAGACCGCGGCTCCACTGCCGCCACCTGACGCGGGCCCCAATCTGCTCAACAGCCTCGTGCTGGATCAGCCGCTGGCGAAGAAGGATTACCAGGAACTGCTGGAGGAGTTGCAGGGGCGGCTGGCGCTTCTCACCCGCGACAAGGCCTTTGCAGGACGCGCGCTGGTGCTGGTGTTCGAGGGGCATGATGCCGCCGGCAAGGGGGGCGCGATCCGTCGTGTCACCGGCGCCCTGGATGCGCGTCGCTATCGCATCGTGCCGATTGCTGCGCCCACCGACGAAGAGCGTGCCCAGCCTTATCTATGGCGCTTCTGGCGGCAATTGCCACGCCGCGGCAAGGTCGTGATCTTCGACCGTTCCTGGTACGGGCGGGTGCTGGTCGAACGGGTTGAGGGTTTTTGCTCGGAGGCAGACTGGATGCGCGCCTATGCCGAGATCAATGACTTCGAGGACGAACTTGCGGCGGCCGGCGCAGTGGTGGTCAAGTTCTGGCTGGCCATCGGCAAGGAAGAGCAGTTGCGGCGATTCGAAGAACGCGAGCGCCAGCCGCACAAGCGTTTCAAGATCACGGAGGAGGACTGGCGCAACCGCGACAAGTGGGACGCCTACGAGCGCGCGGTCTGCGACATGGTGGACCGCAGCAGCACCGAACGCTCGCCATGGACGCTGGTCGAGGCCAACAACAAGTATTTTGCCCGGATCAAGGTCTTGCGCACCATTTGCGAGCGCCTGGAAGCTGCGCTCGGGGCGGACAAGTGAATCCGTTGCGCGTGCGCGGCAAGGTGTTCCCCCACCGCTCACTGCGGGCCATCGTCACAATGCGTAAGGCATGGTCGAATCCATGCCCGGGCGTGCCCGCGCTTCCGATAGAATGGCGGCGTCGGTGCGCATCGACGCCGGCTGGCGGCGTCATCGAATACAGTCTGAATGGGTGAGCGTTTGAGCAACGATTCCAAGAGTCCTTCCCCTGTCGCGGAGATGGTTGCGGACACCAGCCAGTTTGTCGCCTGGGTGCGCGGTGCAGCCCCCTACATCCACGCCTTTCGCGGTCGAACCTTTGTCATCGGTTTTGGCGGCGAAGTGGCCGGCGGGGCGCGCGCACAAAGCCTGGCCTATGACTGCAATCTGCTGGCGGCGATGGGTATCCGGCTGGTGTTGGTGCACGGTGCACGCCCGCAGATCGAGGCGGAAATGACGCGCCGTGGGCTGGAGTCGCGTTACCACAACGGCATCCGCGTCACCGACGCGGCGGCGCTGGAGTGCGTGAAGTCGGCCATGGCGGTGACCCGCTTCGAGCTTGAGGCGCTGCTGTCGCAGGGCTTGCCGAACACCCCCATGGCCGGCAGCTACATGCGCGTGACGGGGGGGAATTTCATTACCGCACGCCCGGTGGGCGTGGTCGATGGCGTCGACTATCAATACACCGGCGCGGTGCGGCGAATCATCGCCGACGAAATCAATGCCGACCTCGATCAGGAGAACGTGGTGCTGATCACGCCGCTGGGTGTTTCGCCCGCCGGCGAGATCTTCAACCTCAGCATGGAGGATGTGGCGGAGACGGTGGCGGTGGCGCTCAAGGCCGAAAAGCTCATCTACTTGTGCGACGCACCCGGCCTGCTCGATACCGATGGCCGGCTCATCGACTCGGTGACGGCCGACGAGGCCCAGCGCATGCTGCAGGCGGGTGAGGGATTGACCGAGGACCTGGATCTCTACCTGCCACGTGCGATCAGTGCGGTCAGGCGCGGGGTGTCGCGCGCCCACCTGATCGACCGCGATCTCGACGGCGGGCTGTTGCTGGAGTTCTTCACCCACTCCGGGGTAGGCACCATCGTGTCGCGCGACCCCCTGTTCCGCCTGCGCGAGGCGACGGTGGACGACGTGGCCGCGCTGGTGGCGCTGATTACGCCGATGGAAGCCGACGGTACGCTGGTGCGTCGTGGCCGTGAATTGCTCGAGCAGGAAATCGACCGCTTCACCCTCGTCGAACATGACGGCGTGCTGGTGGGGTGTGCCGCGCTGTATCCGTTCAGCGATGAGCGCGCGGCGGAGTTGGCCTGTCTTGCGGTCACCCCCGAGTACCGGCGTGCCGGCCTGGGTGACCAGTTGCTGCGCCGACTGGAGCGGCGCGCGCGCTCGATGCGCCTCGAACGCCTGTTCGTGCTCACCACGCGTACTGCCCACTGGTTCCGCGAACGCGGTTTCGTGGAGACCAGCCCGGACGAGTTGCCGCGGCAAAAGCGCGAGCTCTACAACTTCCAGCGTCGCTCCAAGGTGTTCGTCAAGACCCTATGAGCCCGCCCAGGAGCCCATCCTATCGTTGGCCCGCCTGCTCGACGGGGGCGTCGCGCCGGGCGCGGGCGCGTGAGCGTGGCGAGGTGCGCACGCCCCTGCTCACCGGGCTGGCCGCGGTGGCGGTGGCGGCGACAGTACTCGCCATCCATGCGTGGTCGGATGGTAGCCTGGTGTGGGTGTTGGTCGCGCTCGCAGCGGTGGGCCTCGTGACGGCGGCGCTTACCCATGCCCATATCGCCCGGCGCTGCCACATTCGCGGCGCCTATCAGCAGGAGATTTCCGCCCACGTCAGCCGGCTGGACGGACTCAGCCCCAACGAGGCGGGCTACGAGCCTGCCTCGCCCGAGATGTTCGAGCGCATCGACGCGGCCGCCAGGCAGTTGCGCCTGCTGCGCCAGATCGAGGAGGGCGTGCATGGACTTGAGGCGCTGTTCGATCTTGATGGCCGACTGGTGTGGATCAGCCCTTCGGTCGAGCGTCTGTCCGGCTATTCCCAGGAAGAGTGCCTGCGCGCCGAGGATGCGTTGGTGTTGTTGATCCACGATTCGGACCGCGCCCATTGCCGCAAGATGGCCGAGCGCGTGGCGGCCGGTAGTCCCGCCGAGGACTCCGAATTGCGGCTGGAGCGAAAGGAAGGCGGCGTTTGCTGGATCGCCTGCCACTGGCGGCCCATGGGCCTGGAGGGCGGGGCGCCGCAGGGCTTGCGCATGTCGGCCGAGAACATTCAGGCGCGCAAGGAAACCGAGTACAAACTGCTCGAGACCGTTGCCGAGTTGCGCCGCTCGCAGGCGCTGCGCGAGCACTATCTATCGCGCAGCAACGACGAGCGCATGCGGCTGACCGCGCTGTTGAACGTGATTCGCCTGGGCATTCTGTTTATGGATCGGGACCAGCGGGTACTCTATTACAACCGCGCCATGCTCGACATCTGGGGTTTTGCGCCGGACGAGAACCTGATCGGCGTGCGCGACGCCGTGTTGCAAAGCCGTATTGCGCCGCTGCTGGTCGATCCCGAGGCCTATTTCAAACGCGTGCACGACGTTGTCGCCGACGTTGCCGGCCACGCCAGTATCAGCGAGATCGGATTCAAGGACGGCCGTGTCGTCACCGATGCGACGGTGATGATCGAGGGGGGCGTGGACGGCGGGGGGCTTGGTCGGGTGTGGATCTATGAGGACGTCACCGAGGCGCGCCGCAACGCGCAGCGGCTGGTGCAACTGGCCGAGCGCGATCCGCTTACCGATTTGTACAACCGGCGGCGTTTCCACGAAGATCTCGAACGCCTGCTCGCGGACGCGACCCGGCGGGGCTACGAGATCGGCCTGATCATGTTCGATCTGGATGGTTTCAAGCCGATCAACGACGAGTTTGGCCATCAGGCGGGCGACGAGGTGCTGGTGACCATGGCGCGTGAGGTCGGCGGCATCATTCGCCGCAACGAGACCTTCTTCCGCCTGGGGGGCGACGAATTCGCGGTTCTGGTTGCGGACGCCCGCGAGGCTGGCTTGCGTGAGTTGGCGCGCCGTATCGTCGAGGGGGTGGCGGGACTGGTGTTCGAGTTCGAAGGCAAGCACGTCGGTCTGACTGCCAGCCTGGGGATTGCCCTGTTCCCCCGTCACGCCGGGGACGGCGAACGGCTGGTTGCTGCGGCCGATCAGGCAATGTACTTTTCGAAGAGCAGTGGCCGGAATCGCTGGTCGATCGCAGGCAACGGATGCACCGAGACGGCCCACGAGGGTAGTGATTGTGGCGTGGTGGGCGTGGGGATGTCCGCTGCAGCCGGCGGCCCGCAGGGGCACGGCGGCTGGGCCGAACGAACGGCACAATCCGAACGTATCGAAGGTTCCGAACAATCCGAACAATCCGAAAAACCCAAACAACCCGAGGAATGAGAAGTTATGGCTCGAATGGTCAATTGCGTGAAACTGGGACGTGAAGCGGAAGGGCTGGATCTGCCCCCGGTGCCGGGGGCGCTCGGCAAGCGGATCTTCGACAACGTCTCCAAGGAGGCGTGGCAGCAGTGGGTGAAGTACCAGACCATGCTGATCAACGAGAACCGCCTCAACCTGATGGATGCACGTGCTCGCAAGTATCTTGCCGAGCAGATGGAGAAGCACTTCTTCGGCGAGGGCGCCGACCAGGTCGGCGGTTTTGTACCGCCCAGCCAGTGAGTGACTGCGGTCTGGCGTGCGGGGGGACCCCGGCGCGCTGCACGCCGCCTCCACTGTGCCACCCATTCCGCTGCGCTTCTTCGCGGCCTTTGAGCGAATGGATGGGGTAGAAAGCAGCGGGCCACCCGATGGGTGGCCCGTCTTTCCGATGAGGGAGCCGCTTCGATACCGTGGCGAGCCCTGGGTCAGTCCTCGCGGGCCTGTTGCTCGATCTCTTCGATCGAGCGGTGGCGCATGTCGCGTCCCTTGACCATGAACATCACGTACTCGGCAATGTTGGTCGCGTGGTCGCCGACGCGTTCGATGGACTTCGCGATGAACAGCACGTCCAGAGAACGGGTGATGAGACGCGGGTCCTCCATCATGAAGGTCGCGAGCTGGCGCACGATGCCCTTGAACAGCGCATCCACTTCCTTGTCGCGGCGCAGAATTTCGGGAATTCCACTCACGTCCTGGCGGGCGAACGCATCCATGGCGTTGCTGAGCATGTCCAGCGCCATCGAGGCGACGTAGCGCAGCTCCACCTTGGGGACGAACTGGGATTCCGACTCGACGATGGGGCGGGCAGCCTTGGCGATTTTCTTCGCCTCGTCACCGACCCGCTCGAGATCGGTGATCATCTGCATCACCGTCATCACCAAGCGCAGATCGCTCGCATGCGGGGCATGGCGGGCGATGAGCTGGATGCAGGCTTCGTCGAGCTCGACTTCCCGGCGGTTGACCGCCTTGTCTTCCTGAATGACCTTCTCGATCAGGGCTGCGTCATTGTTTGCGAGGCCGTCGAAGGCGTCGACCACCTGCTGACGGACATGCTCCGCCATCATCAGCACGCCTTTCTGGATGTGGTCGAGTTCGTCGTCGAACGCGGTGAGGGTATGTTTGCTCATGTTGATCATTGTCAGGGCCTCGATCCGGGAAGGCTAGCAGCCGAACATGACGGATTTGTTGCAAGGCCGTGTCGGTATCGGCCAACGCACGCTGTCCGTCATGTGTGAGCGATCCGCTGTACCCCGTTGGTCGATGCGAGCAGCAACAGGTCTGCCCCGCGGCGAGCGAACAGTCCGTTGGCCACCACGCCGACAATCTGGTTGATTTCCGACTCCAGCGCAGACGGATCGGTGATCCGCAGGCCATGTACGTCCAGGATCAGATTACCGTTATCGGTGACGAAGCCTTCGCGCAGCACCGGCTTGCCGCCCAGCGCAGCGAGCGCGCGCTCGACCTGGGCGCGCGCCATCGGTATGACCTCGACCGGCAGTGGAAATCTGCCCAGCACCGCCACCCGCTTGCTCTCGTCGCATATGCAGATGAAACGCGTGGCCACCGCCGCGACGATCTTCTCGCGGGTGAGCGCGCCGCCGCCGCCCTTGATCATCGACAGGTCGTGGTCGATTTCGTCTGCGCCATCCACGTAGATGGGCAGGTCCACGACATCGTTCAGGTCGAGCAGCGGGATGCCATGGGCCGCGAGACGTTGCGAACTGGCCTCGGAGCTCGATATCGCACCGGCGATGCGCGACTTGATCGCCGCCAGTCCGTCGATGAAGTGATTCACCGTGGAGCCGGTGCCGACGCCAACCAGGGCGCCTTCTTCCACGTATTTCAGGGCTGCAAGCGCTGCCGCCTTCTTGAGTTCATCTTGGTTCATGAGTGTGTCGTCTTGGTTTGCTGGAGGTAGGGTTCAGACCAGGCCGGCGAACGGCTGGACGCGGACCGCGTCGCCCACGGCGATATCGCCCTGGGACTCGGTGAGCACGATGTAGCAGTTGGCATCCGACATTGACTTCAGGATACCCGAGCCTTGTGCGCCCGCCACGGCGACGTGGATCACGCCGTCCTGCTCGCGCATCACGCCGCGGAGGAACTCGCGGCGCCCCGGACGCTTCTTTACCGGGGTGTCGCACTGCGCTGCGAAAAGCGCTTGTTCGGGCAGGGGTGCGACCCCCGAAAGGGTGAGCAGCGCGTCGCGTACGAACTGATGAAAGGTGACCATGACCGCTACCGGATTACCGGGCAGGCCGAACACCCAGGCCTGCCCGATGCGGCCGAAAGCCATCGGGCGTCCGGGTTTGATGTCAATCTTCCAGAAGGCCACCTCGCCCAGCCGGTTGAGCAATTCGCGGATGAAATCGGCTTCGCCGACCGATACGCCGCCACTCGTGAGAATCACGTCGGCGCACGCGGCGGCATCGCGGAAGGCGCGCTCGAGTGCCTCGGGCCTGTCCTCGATCACACCCATGTCGATCAGGTCGCAGCCCAGGCGGGTGAGTGTGGAAAAGAGCGTGTAGCGGTTGCTGTCGTAGATCTGTCCCGGACCGAGTGGTCTGCCGATGCTTGCAATCTCGTCGCCGGTGGAGAAGAAGGCCACGCGCAGGCGGCGAAACACCGCCACTTCAGCGATGCCCAGCGACGCGATCAAGCCGATCTCCGCCGGGCCGCAGCGCTTGCCCGCCGCCACGGCCACGCCGCCCAGGGCCAGGTCCTCTCCGGCGCGGCGCAGATTCTGCCCCTTGCGCTGTCCGGCCGGCACCACCACCTCGTTGCCTTCAGTGCGGGTAAGCTCCTGCACGACGATGGTGTCAGCGCCTTGGGGAATCTCTGCGCCGGTCATGATGCGGATCGCCTGGCCCGCGCCGACGATGCCCGAAAAGGGCTTGCCCGCGAACGCCCGCCCGACCACCTGCAGACGCGTGTCGCCGCTCGCGGACAAGTCCTCGTGGCGTACCGCGTAGCCGTCCATGGCGGAGTTGTCGTGGGCCGGCACGTTGCCAGGGGCGATGACATCCTCGGCGAGTACCCGGTCGAGTGCATCGCGTACCGGTACACATTCGCGTTCGCCGATCGGAACGAGGCCGTCCAGGATGGCCGCGCGCGCGTGTGCGACGCCAAGACTGGATGGATGAGCGGGGGTCGAAGTCATAGGCTTGTCCATTCGCGTATGATCGCGGTCGGATCGGACCGCATTTAGCCAAGCCGCGATTATCGCCGATCACACCCGGAATGGCGGCCTTCGTTTGCCGATCTGCCCGGCCAGGCCGGTGTGCTTTTGCCGGCGTTTGTCAGCAGTTTCGCGGATCCGTCAATTTGCATGAAATGTCAGCAATGAGTGAATCGATTCACGCCGCGGCCCACGCCGCCCTGATGCTTGCCGATCCTGACGGGAAGTGCCAGGCGGTGCAGGCGCTTCAGGCCGCCGCGCGGGCGGGCAGGCTGGTGGTGGTCACCGGGCCGGACGACCCCGAGCCGATTGGCGAACCAGGTCGGCCTGCGCGGCCGGAACTGGTTGCGCCAGAAGTCGTGCCGCAGCGCCGGCCAGGCAGTCGCGAAGGGCACGTGGCGCTACTGCACGCGATCGCGCACATCGAATTCAATGCCATCAATCTCGCGCTTGACTGTGTGCACCGCTATCGTTCGTTTCCGTCCGAGTTCCATCTTGGATGGGCCGAGGTCGCTGCCGAGGAGGCCTATCACTTCGGCCTGGTGCGTGATCGACTGCGGGCGCTGGGGGCGGACTACGGCGACTTTCCCGCCCACGACGGGTTGTGGACCATGGCCTGCCGGACCGCGGCCGATCCGCTGGCGCGCATGGCGCTGGTGCCGCGTGTGCTGGAGGCGCGCGGCCTGGACGCGACGCCGCCGATCATGCGCAAGCTGGAGCGAATCGGCGACGCCGAGAGCGTTGCGGTGCTGCAAATCATCCTGCGCGACGAAATCGGGCACGTGGCGCTGGGCGATCGGTGGTTCCGGGGCTTGTGCGCCGCGCGCGGACTGGAGCCGGAACGCACCTATCTGGAACTGATCGACTCATTCGATGCGCCCTGGCCGCGCCCGCCGCTGCATGAGTCCGCCCGCCTTGCCGCCGGTTTCAGTGCTGCCGAACTGGCGGCACTGGCGCGCCCCCGGTAGGGGCGGCTGGCAGTAGCACGCGGCCAGTCTGGCCAGGGAAGGCGGGGGGACCACCGGGCGCAAAAAAACGGGAGCGCGATGGCTCCCGTTCTTGATCTGGCCGGACGAGTTGCCCGGCACCAGGCGGTGCGCTTAGCGCAGGCCGGCGGCGTAGTCTGCGACTGCGCGCATTTCTGCGTCGGTCATCTTCAGCGCGATCATGCGCATCATCTGGTTGGGGTCGTTCTCACGACCTCCGTCGCGGAAGTGCTGCAACTGTGCAACCGTGTATTGGGGGAATTGCCCGGCAATGCGGGGGTACTGGGCGGGCAGGCCGGTACCGGCCGGGCCGTGACAGCCGGCACAGGCCGGGACGCCCTTGTCGGCGATGCCGCCGCGCCAGATGCGCTGGCCTTGCTCGATGGTGTCGAGGTTGCTGGCCGCCTCGGGCTGCAGCGTCTGGCTTGCGAAGTAATTGGCCAGCGCCTTCATGTCGGCGTCGTCGAGGCCGGCGACCATCGCGTTCATGACGGCGTTCTCGCGCACCGGCGGGTTGCCGTCCCACGATTTGTATTCCCTGAGCTGCTTGTAGAGATACTCCGGAATCTGTCCGGCCAGTTTTGGGTTGTCCGGCAGTTGACTGTTGCCGTCTATCCCGTGGCAGGCGACACAGATCGTTTCGACGATCTGCTTTGCCTTGGCAGTATCTGCAGCCTGGTCTTGAGCCTGAAGGCTGCCTGCAACCAGCAGCAGCGAAAGCAGCAGGGAACGCTTGGTCATGGTGTCCTCAGAAAGCCGTGAGCGGTGGTCTCAAACTTGGTATTCTACCCCACCAATTCGCTCTTGCGCGACGCAATCAAGGCTCGATGCGAATCCTGCCCAAGCGCGACCACGTTCTCAGATGCCCATATTTCGCAACGCACAATTCGAGATTTCCATTGCCCAGACCGCCGGCCTGCCGCCGCCGGTCGGTGCCGAGATCGCCTTCGCTGGCCGCTCCAATGCCGGCAAGTCGAGCGCAATCAATACCCTGGCCGGCCATACTCGACTGGCCTACGTCTCCAAGACGCCCGGGCGCACCCAACTCATCAATTTCTTCCGGCTCAACTGCGGTGCGGCCCTGGTGGACCTGCCCGGCTACGGCTATGCGAAGGTGCCGGAGAGCGTGCGCAAGCAGTGGCAGGGCTTGCTCGAACGCTATCTCACGCGCCGCGAGAATCTCGTCGGTCTGGTGCTGATCATGGATTCGCGCCATCCGCTCAAGCCGCTCGACGAGCAGATGATCGGCTGGTTCGCCCCGACCGGTCGTCCCATCCACATTCTGCTGACCAAGGCGGACAAGCTCTCGCGCAACGAAGCCAGCGCCGCGCTGGCTCACGTGCGGCGGGCATTGTCGGCACTGGACGGGCAGGTGAGCGTGCAACTGTTCTCCAGTCTCGCCAAGCGCGGCGTCGAAGAGGTGGAGCAGGTGGTGGCCGGCTGGCTTGGCCTGGGAGCGCAGGCGGAGGGTGAAGCAGAGGCGCCGTCGCCCGGGTCGGACTTGTCCGGCGCCGATGCGCCGCCCCGCGTGCGCAAGTCACCGGAGCGGCAAGAAAAGAAGGGTGTAAAAAGAAAACCCCGGGCCAAAGGGGATTAAAGCCCGGGGTTGAGACGCCTTACAAAGGCACCCGCTCAGGGAGGGAAAGCGGGAGATGGCCGAAGCCATCTGTCCCTTGAGAGCGGGGATGGCCCCGATTGGTTCCCGACTGGAACAGTCGACAATACTTTCTTACGAAATCCGATCGCTGTCCGGTCTCTGATCCGGCCGATCCGGATTTCCGTTTCTTCGAGGATGATGAAGATGCAGGCGAACGGGCGGTTTCCCTCCACACGCATGCGCCGGATGCGGCGGGATGATTTTTCGCGGCGACTGATGCGCGAGACCCGGCTCACGACCGACGACCTGATTTATCCGGTGTTTGTGCTGGATGGGGAGAACCGCGTCGAGTCCGTGCCATCCATGCCGGGCGTCAGTCGCATGTCGCTGGACCTTCTGCTGGGTGTGGCCGAGCAGGCGGTGGCGTTGGGGGTGCCCGCGCTGGCGTTGTTCCCGGTGATCGATGCCGCGGGCAAGACGCCGGCGGCGGAGGAGGCCTGGAATCCGGACGGACTGGTGCCGCGTGCGGTGTCGGCGCTGAAGTCGCGCTTCCCGACGTTGGGCGTGATCACCGACGTGGCGCTCGACCCCTACACCAGCCACGGGCAGGACGGCCTGATCGATCCGGACGACCCGCGCGCCTATGTCATGAATGACGAAACGCTGGAGGCGTTGGCCAGGCAGGCCTTGTGTCATGCACGCGCAGGGGCGGACGTGGTGGCGCCCTCCGACATGATGGATGGTCGGGTCGCCCGGATTCGCGCTGCGCTGGACGGCGAAGGCTTCATCCATACGCGGATTCTGGCGTATGCGGCAAAATACGCGTCCAGCTTCTACGGCCCCTTCCGCGACGCGGTGGGATCGGCGGGCAATCTCGGCAAGGGTGACAAGCACACTTACCAGATGGACCCGGCGAATTCCGACGAGGCGGTCCGCGAGGTTGCCCTCGACATCGAGGAGGGCGCAGACATGTTCATGGTCAAGCCCGGCATGCCTTACCTGGACATCGTTCGCCGGGTGAAGACCGAGCTCGCCGTGCCGACCTACGTGTATCAGGTCAGTGGTGAGTATGCGATGCTGCGCGCCGCCATCGAGAATGGCTGGTTGGCGGAAAGGGCGTGCATTCTCGAATCTCTGTTGGCATTCAAGCGCGCGGGTGCGGACGGCATCCTCACGTATTTCGCGCTCGACGCCGCGCGCTGGCTGCGCGACGCCTGAGCGTGGGAGGCGCCTCCCGGGCAGTGCCTCCCGGGTCGTTCGTCAGGATTTCGCAACAGGTTCTCAGACACCCAGGTGCCCGATCGCACGGCGCAGATCGAGCACCGACGCGATGCGCAGGTCCACGTAGGCAGGGCGCTTGGGCGTGCGTGCAACCAGAACGGTCTTCATGCCCAGCCGCTTGGCCGTGCGCAGATTCTCGGCGGAGTCTTCGACGAGCACGCAGCGTGCGGGGATGAGGTTGTGGTCGCGCAGCAGGTGACGGAAGGCTTGCACTCCGGGCTTGGGGTGGAAGCGCATTTGCTCGATTCCGTAAATGTCCTCGAAGTGGCGCCGGATGCCCATGATATCGACCACCGCCTCGACGTAGCGACGCGGTCCGTTCGAAAACACGAACTTGCGCCCGGGCAGCCGTCTGAGCATCGCCGAGAGGGCGCGATCGAACACCATCATGGCGTGCAGGTGATCGAAGCGATGGGTCTCGGCGAGAAAGTGTCTGGGGTCGGTGCCGTGATGGCGCACCAGACCCAGCAGGGTGGCACCGTAACGACGCCAGTAGTGCATGCGCAAGGCGTTGGCTTCGTCTTGCGGAAGCGCTAGATGATGCTCCAGGTATGCGGTCATCGCCCGGTTGATGTGCGGAAAGATGTGGGCGCTGGCATTGTGCAAGGTGTTGTCGAGGTCGAACAGCCACACCGGGCCGGGGCGAGACATGCCGGAGGTCCCCTCTCAGCGCGGGCGCGGTTCGAAGCGGATGATGCTGCGTCCGTCCTCGCTGGTCTTCGGGGGCGCCTTCCAGGCGTGGCCCTGGATGAGTTCGATCGTTACCGCCAGTCGGCCGTCGCTGCCGCGCGTGGCGTCCAGGCGGCGTCTCAGTTCGGTAAGTTCGGCTCTACCGCCCAGGCCACGCGGACGCGTGGCGCTGGCGTTGGTGGCGCCGGACAGACGCAGGTCGTCGAGCAGGCGATCTGCGTCGGGGTAGGTCAGGGTGAGCATTTCCATGTCCATGACAGGGTCGGAGAAGCCGGCACGTACCAGTGCGTCGCCGACGTCGTGCATGTCGATGAAGCGGTGTACGCGGCGGCCGGCCTCGTCGTTCAGGGTATCGCGTAACTCCTTGAGCGTATCCGGACCGAGCGTGGAGAACATCAGCAGTCCGCCAACTTCCAGGACACGGTGGATCTCGCCGAACGCAGGCGCGGGATCGTTCAGCCAGTTGAGCATCAGGTTGGACCACGCCAGCGAGATACTGCCGCGACGCAGAGGCAGGGCGTTGGCGTCGGCGGCGAGCAGCGCAGGAGTCCGGCCTCGCGCCAGGGCGAACAGGCGTGCCAGCGCAGGCATGCGCTGATGCGCACGGGCCAGTGCGGGCAGGGCGAAGTCGGTCCCGATGCGCAGGGCCTCGGGATAGCGGCGCGCCAGGGGCTGCAGGTCGCGGCCGGTGCCGCAGCCAAGGTCGAGAATGCGCGATGGGCTGAGCCGGATGTAGTCCAGGCGCTCGTCCATGCGCCGCGCGACTTCCTCCGTCAGGTATGACGCCGCGTCCGCTGTGGCGGCCCGGCGTGAGAAGCGTTGCCTTACCAGCCGGGAATCCAGGCCGAAGGTCGTGGTCGCTGAGCTTGCCTGCGGCCGGGCGGTTTGAGCGATGTCCAGCCGGCGTTCCGGTGTTTGGCTCGGCGCCGTAAATTCGTTACTCTGATCGCCGTTGCCGGTTGTCATGCCTGTTCTTCCAATGGTGTTCTGCCGCGCAATGCCTTACGGGCGCCTGCGGGTGTGGGGGCGCGGCGAATGTTCGGTCATCGGGTAAAAGCTTGTCAAACGCCTTTTCTCCTCTGCACGCCACGTTTCGCTTCGTGGCCGACCTGCTCGCGCCCGAAGACTGCTTCGTGTGCGGCGCGGCATCGGGCGGATCGGCCTTGTGTGCGGCCTGCGAGGCGGAGTTGCCGCGTCTGTGCGCGGCCTGCCCGGTGTGTGCGACGCCCACTCTGCAGGGCGAGATCTGCGGCCACTGTCTGAGTGCGCCCCCGGCCTTCGATGCCACCCATGCCGCCTTCGAGTACGCGTTTCCGGTGGACAAGATGGTGCAGGCGCTAAAGTATCGCTACCGTTTGTCGCTGGTGCCGCTGTTCGTGCGGGCTCTTGAAGACTTCGGGCCGTTCGCGGACGGTGCGGTGGTCTTGCCGATGCCGCTTCACGTGCAGCGTCTGCGCGAGCGCGGCTTCAATCAGGCGGTCGAGATTGCACGACCGTTGGCGCGCCGCTGGGGGCTGCCGCTCGAACTGGCGCGGGTGGCGCGGGTGCGCGACGTGACCCCGCAGGCGCGCCTGCCGCTGCACGCACGTCACGACAACATCAAGGGGGTGTTCGTCTGCGATGGCCGTCTGGACGGGCGCACGGTCGTGGTGGTGGACGATGTGATGACGACCGGCGCGACCCTGGAGACACTGGCCGCGGTGCTCAAGCGCCACGGGGCGAGCCGGGTCGTGAACGTCGTCGTCGCCCGCACGCCGCCACCCTGAGTTCCTTTTCACTTCTTGTGCATTACATGTTCAACGTCGTTTTCTATCAACCCGAGATCCCCCCCAATACCGGCAATGCCATTCGCCTGGCTGCGAATACCGGCATCCGCCTGCACCTGATCCGTCCGCTCGGTTTCGATCTCAGCGACAAGCAACTCGCACGCGCCGGTCTCGACTACCACGACCTGGCCAGTCTCAGCGTGCATGAGGATTGGGGGGCGTGTCGCGCGGCGCTCGCCGATACCCGCTGGTTTGCGTTCAGCACCCGCGGCCGGCGGCGTTACGACACCGTGGCCTACCGGGCGGGCGATACCTTCGTGTTCGGCCCGGAGACGCGCGGCCTGCCCCAGGGCTTGCTGGATACCTTCGATGCCGAGCAGCTGTTGCGCATTCCCATGCAAGCGTCCAATCGCAGCATGAATCTGTCGAATTCGGCCGCAGTGGTGGTGTTCGAGGCCTGGCGGCAACTGGGTTTCCCGGGCGGCGATTGACGGCCCGCGGGCGCTCGGGACGGACTGGATGCGAAGCACAGGGGCGTGAGGTCGTGCGCCGCCACATGAGACCATGCGCTGCCATCGGCCGGGCGAGGGTGGTGTGCGGCGCCGCCGTCAGGCGGGCGGGGCAGGGTGGGCCGGATACTCTCGCTTGGGATCGCGGGAAAGCAGCCGTTCGACGGCGTCCTTCGGACCGATGGTGTCGGAGTGAAGCAAGGCGTCTACGGCCTCGCAGATCGGCATCTCGATGCCATGGGTGCGGGCCAGGCGGGTAACCGCGCGGGCCGCCGGGACGCCTTCGGCGACATGGCCCAACTCGGATAGGATTGCCGGAAGGGTGAGGCCGCGCGCAAGCGCGAGGCCGACACGACGGTTGCGTGACAAGTCGCCCGTGCAGGTCAGGATCAGGTCGCCCATGCCCGACAATCCCATCAGCGTCTCGCTGCGTCCGCCCAAGGCCTGGCCCAGGCGGGTGATTTCGGCCAGACCGCGTGTGATCAACGCGGCCCGCGCGTTGAGCCCGAAGCCCATGCCGTCGGACACGCCGGCGGCGATTGCGATGACGTTCTTCACGCCGCCACCGAACTCCGCACCAATCGGATCGTCGTGTGCGTAGATGCGCAGGTGTGGCTGGTGCAGGGCCTGGGCCCAGGCTTCGGCGAACGCCAGGTCACGTGCGGCAAGCGTCAACGCGGTCGGCATGCCGCGTCCGACTTCGTCCGCGAAACTCGGGCCGGTCAGTACCCCCGAGGGAACGGCGTTGCCGAGCTCTTCGGCGACGATCTCGTGGGGCAGTTTGCCGCTGTCGACCTCCACGCCCTTGCATGCCCAGAGCAGCGGAAGGTCTGGCGTGACGGCGTGCACCCGGCGGACCGTGGCGCGCAGCGCCGCGAGCGGGGTGACGATGAGGCACAAGTCCGCAGTGGCAAGTGCTGCGGTCAGATCGGATTCGAAGCGGAGTCCGGCGGGCAGCGGAATGCCCGGGAGGTAACGGCGGTTTTCGCGGGTTTCCGCCAAGGTGATGATCTGCGCGGCGTCGCGACCCCACAGGACCACGTCGTGAGCATGGGCGAGCGTGGCGGCGAGCGCGGTTCCCCAGGCGCCGGCGCCCAGGACTGCAATGCGTTGTTTGCTTGGCGAAGTGTCGTTCAAGGTGTGTGGCTGTTCAGCGCGAATCTCAGAGGCCCCAGATATCGGTTACCCGGATGAAGCCAGTGTTGCCGTCACGGTGGGCAACCTGTACCCAGCCCGCGACCGGTGCGCCGCGCAAGTCGAGCACTGCGTCGCGCACCGTCTCGAATACTGCGGGGGCGTCCGGCTCCGGTCGCTGGCGCACGGTGGCGCGATCGGTGGTGACCATCACGGTGCGCTGGGCGCTGAGTTGACGCTCTTCGATCCAGGTGATCGCACCGCCGGGGTCACGCACCTTGACCCACTGGTCGGTGACGACCACGACTTCGACCGGTGTGCCGGCGGCGATGATGAACATCTTCCGCCCTTGCTCGGACGGTGTGTCGTACAGGATTGCGGGTTCGCTCACCGAGCGGAACTCGATCGCTTGCGCCGACGTGCTTCCCAGCGCCAGTGCGGCGACCAGCATGAAGAGGCGAGTGTTCATCATCGCGTCGGTGCTTACTGGATCTTGACTTCGCCTTCGGCGGAAGCCGCGGCCTGCTGCTGCTTCTGGGCCTGATAGAGGGCCTCGAAGTTCACCGGAGCGAGAATCACCGGCTGGAAGCCCGCGCGCGTCACCGCGTCCGAGACCGCCTCGCGGGCGTAGGGGAAGAGGATGTTCGGGCAGCCGATCATCATCACCGGTTCGAGATCGGTTTGCGGAACGTTGCGGATCTGGAAGATGCCGGCCTGGGCCACTTCGATCATGAACAGGTTGCGGTCGTCAGGCAGCTTGGCCGACACGGTGATGGTCAGCACGACTTCGTAGATGCCCTCGTCGACCGCCTTGCCATCGGTGCGCAGCTGGACGTTGACCTGGGGGTTCTCGCGTTCGAGGAAGATCTTGGGCGCGTTCGGCACTTCAAGAGACAAATCCTTGACGTAGAGCTTTTCGATCGTGAATACGGGTTGGGTGTTTTCGGTCATTTGAAGGCCTGGAGTACGGAAAGGACAGCGGAAAGTTGGGCTCTGCGGGGAAACGTCGTCACCCGAGGGCCGATTCGAGCAGTGCGTCGAGCCTGCCCTCGTGGTCGAGGGCGAACAGATCGTCGCAACCCCCGACATGGTAGTCGCCTATGAAGATCTGTGGAACCGTTCTGCGTCCGGTGAGCGACATCATCTCGTCGCGCCGGGTGGGGTCGAGATCGATGCGGATCTTCTCGATGCCGGCCACGCCCTTGCGCATCAGCAATTGCTCCGCACGGATGCAGTACGGACAAACCGCAGTCGAGTACATGCGGACGGTGTTGCTCATTTACCCTTCCTCTTGCGGCTGATCGGCTGGCCGGCCTTTTCCCACTCGAGCATGCCGCCGCGCAGGTTGAAGACCTTTTCCAGTCCGGCCTTGCGCAAGGTGGCCAGCGCCGAGCCCGAGCGCGTGCCGCTGGCGCAACACAGGATCAACGGGCGCGCCTTGAGCTTTTCGAGTTCCGGTACGCGGCGCTCCAGGTCCGAGAGCGGGAAATGGCGCGCGTTCGGAATGTGTCCCTGTTCGTACTCGCCCTGCGCGCGTACGTCGATGACCACCGCGTCCTCGCGGTTGATGAGCATCGTGGCCTCGACTGGCGACAATTGGGAGTTGTCGCCGCGTGCGCGGATCATGTCAACGAGCAGCCAGCCGCCGCTCACCGCGGCCAGGGCTGCCCAATGCCAGTTCTGTTGGAGAAATTCCACTAATACGACTCCGTGAATGGGTTGAAATTGTGTAGCCGGGCGATGTCAGCGCCGCGGAGCGTCAGGCGGTATGCCGCAGAACATCTCGCGCATCAGCACGATGAGCTGCAGCGTGCGCTGATCGCCCACGCGGTAATACACCCGGTTGGCGTCCTTGCGCGTCTGCAGCACACCCTTGTCGCGCAGGATCGCGAGGTGTTGGGAAATGTTGCTCTGCGAAGTGCCGACTGCCTCGACGATGTCTTGAACGCAGATCTCGCTCTCCCCGAGTACGCAGAGGATCTTGAGTCGCAGCGGGTGGGCGATCGCCTTCAGCGCACGCGCGGCGGTCTCGATATGCTCGTGCTTGTCGATGAGGTCGATGATGGCGGTTTTGTCCACGTTTGCGCGTCGGTGATGGAGGGCAAGTGGAGTAGTATAAAATATTGCGGCCTTCAGGCGTGATCGCGCGTGCTTCGACGTGCGTTCAGTCACTCATCGCGGACGCCTCGCGTCCCTTCATCGATACCCGAACATCCTCATTGCCCATGTACAAGATCGTATTGCTGCGCCACGGCGAGTCCCTCTGGAACAAGGAAAACCGTTTCACTGGCTGGACCGATGTCGATTTGACCGAAAAGGGTGTGGACGAGGCCAGGCGTGCCGGCCGCCTGCTGCGCGCGGAAGGCTATGTCTTCGACCAGGCCTACACCTCGGTGCTCAAGCGCGCCAACAAGACGCTCAACATCGTGCTCGAGGAACTCGATGCGCTATGGCTGCCGGTCGAGCATTCGTGGCGTCTCAACGAACGCCACTACGGCGCGCTGCAGGGGCTGAACAAGGCCGAGACCGCGGCCAAGTACGGCGACGAGCAGGTGCTGATCTGGCGCCGCTCCTACGACACCTCGCCGCCGCCGCTGGCCGACGGCGATGCCCGCCTGGACGCCGACGATCCGCGCTACGCCGCCCTGCCGAGCGGGCGCTTTCCTCGTACCGAGTGCTTGAAGGATACCGTGGCGCGTTTCGTGCCCTATTGGGAGACGGTGATCGTGCCGAGCATCCTGTCGGGGCGCCGTATCATCATCGCCGCCCACGGCAATAGCCTGCGCGCCCTCATCAAGTATCTTGACGGCATTTCCGACGAAGCCATTGTCAGTCTCAACATTCCCACCGCCCAGCCGCTGGTGTACGAGCTCGACGCAGGTCTGAGGCCGATTCGCAGCTATTACCTCGCCGACGAGGAGACGATTCGCGCGGCGGAAGCCGCGGTGGCCTCCCAGGCAAGCCGACAGTCCTGAGTCGCAGGCAGTCAGCGCTGCACGGAAACGGATTGTCGCGCATGAGGACAGCGTGGGTTGGCAGACTCGCGCGCACCGGCCTGCTGGCCGCGGCGGCGCTCGCGCTCGTCGCGCTGGCGCCCGGTGTGTCTGCGCAAGGCAGCGAGGATGTCACCCGTGCGCGCTCGGATCTCGGCGAGGTTCAGCGGCGCATTCGCCTGCTGGAGCAGGCTATTGCCGAGAATCAGGCCGCCCTCGGCGCGGCCGAGAAACGTCGGGCCGAGACCGAGCGCGCCGTGTCGACCGCGCGGCGTCGCCTGCGGGAGCTGGAGCAAGAACGCTCGGCTACCGAGGCCGCGTTGTCCGAGCGTGAGGCCGAGGGGGCCGCGGTGGCGGCGCGCATCAGCTCGCGACAATCGGAACTTGCCGCCTGGCTGCGGCGTCAGTACCTGCACGGAGCGAGCAACGTCGCACCCTTTCTCGCCGCGCGAGACCCCAATCAGCTTGCACGTGATCTTCACTACCTGGAGCAGTTGGGGCGTGCGCGGGTGGATCTCATCGATGCGTTGCGCGATGACCTGCGCGAGAGCGAACGTCTCGCCGCGGCGATTTCCGTCCGGCGCGACGAGCTGGCGCGGCTGGAAGTCGAGCAGCGCGGCCAGGCGGGCGAACTGGAACGTCTGCTCGTGGAACGTTCGCGCACAGCGGATGGTCTGAAATCCGAACTGGCGCGCCAGCGGGAGTCGGTGACCGCCTTGCGGCAGGACGAGGAGCAACTCGGGCGGGTGTTGGAATTGCTTGCCCGGCGTCATGCCGAGCGTGAAGCGGAGCGCCGTCTGGAGGCGGCTCGCCGGGCGGAGGCTGAAGCCCGGGAAGCGCGTGCGGAGGCGTCGCGTGCCGCGGAAGTGCCGGCCGAGCCGGCGCGGACGGCGCCGCCACGTGAGCCGGCTGTCGGGCGGGCGACGGAGCGGGCCGAGCCTACGCCCACCGGGCTGACGTTCGCCCAGTTGCAAGGGCGCATGCGGTTTCCCGTGCGCGGCGAGTTGATAGGGCGTTTCGGTGCGCCGCGTGCCGATGGCGGAACGCGCTGGCGCGGGGTGTTCATCCGTGCGCGCGGGGGTGATGAGGTGGTCGCCGTGGCGCCGGGAGAGGTCGTGTATTCCGACTGGTTGAGAGGCTACGGCAATCTCATCATCATCGATCACGGGGGTGAATACATGACCATATACGGCTACAACGATACGCTCTACAAGGAAGTCGGCGAGCGTATCGCGGCCGGTACGGCGATCGCCACCGTGGGGGCGAGCGGAAGCACCGAGGAATCGGGTTTATACTTCGAAATACGTCATCGGGGGCAGCCGGTCGATCCGCTCAAGTGGGTTCGTGCGAACTGACAACCGCCGCCGTTTGAAGCGTTTATTTCTGGATACTGGAGTCGTCATGCGCAACACGTTTCATAAGTTTGGTCTGGTCATGACGGGGGTCGTCGCCGGTGTCCTGATCAGCCTGAATTTCTCGGCCAGTGCCGACCGATCGGCGCTTGCGCCTTTGCCGGTCGAGGAGTTGCGTGCGTTTGCCGACGTGTTCAACGCGATCAAGCAGGGCTACGTGGAGCCGGTAGAGGATCGCAAGCTGATCAACCATGCGATCAGCGGCATGCTCAGCAATCTCGATCCGCACTCCGCCTATCTCGATGCCGAGGCCTTCAAGGAGCTGCAGGAAGGCACTCAGGGCGAGTTCGGCGGCCTGGGGATCGAGGTCGGCATGGAAGACGGTTTCGTCAAGGTGGTCTCGCCGATCGAGGACACGCCCGCGTTCCGCGCCGGCGTACAGGCGGGCGACCTGATCGTGAAGCTCGACGACACGCCGGTCAAAGGCATGACGCTCGCCGATGCGGTCAAGCGCATGCGCGGCAAGCCCAATACCAACATCACCCTGACCATCATGCGCAAGGGCGAGGCTGCCCCCATCGTGCTCAAGATCACGCGTGAGGTCATCCGGGTGCAGAGTGTGCGCTCCAAGGAACTCGAACCGGGTTTTGGCTACGTCCGGGTGGCGCAGTTCCAGGAGAACACCGCGGCGTCGCTGGTCGAACACCTCAATCGCCTTTACGGGCAGGGCGAGTTGTCCGGGCTGGTGCTCGATCTGCGCAATGATCCGGGTGGCCTGCTGCACGGTGCGATCGGTGTTGCTGCGGCTTTTCTGCCGCAGGACACGCTGGTGGTGTCAACCGACGGGCGCACGCCCGACGCGCGCCGCGAGTACCGGGTAACCCCGGAGGACTACTTGCGCGGCCGGACCCGCGATTTCATCCGTAGTTTGCCGGCCGGTGCGCGCGACGTTCCGATGGTCGTGCTGGTCAACGCCGGTTCCGCGTCGGCGAGCGAGATCGTGGCCGGCGCGCTGCAAGACCACAAGCGCGCCACCATCATGGGTACTCAGACCTTTGGCAAGGGCTCGGTGCAGACGATTCTGCCGCTCAACAACAACTCCGCGATCAAGTTGACGACGGCGCGCTATTACACCCCCAGCGGCCGCTCCATTCAGGCCAAGGGGATTGAGCCCGACATGCTCGTGGAGGAGACCGAGAACGGCAGTTCTTCGCGGCGCGTGCGCGAGGCCGATCTGATTGGTCATCTTGGCAACGGCATCGAGCCGGAGACACCTGCTGCGACCGAGGCTGCCGAGGGTGAGACCGAGTCGGAGCAGGCACCGCTGCCGAGGATAGAGCTGGGTGGCGAGAACGACTACCAGTTGCAGCAAGCACTGCGTCTTCTCAAGGGCGAGTCCGTGGTTCAGAATGAGGCCGAGAAGAGTTGATCCAGGAGGGGCGCCATGCGCAGGGAGACTGCATACAAGCTTGCCGGGCGCCATCACGATCATCCCGTAACCGGGGCGGGGCTGATCAAGGAGCGTGAAATCCGCTTTGGTTCCTGTCCGCCCGGGCAATTTCCACAAGCCTTGCAGTCATTGAGAATGCTCAAGGGGCTGCAGGTGCGCGAGTCGGCGGGATCGCCGCTGACGCTGACGGTTCGCTACTCCGTCCTCGACTATTCGCTCGAAATGATCGAGGACGGTTTGCGCGATGCCGGCTTTCATCTCGATAATTCCCTTTATTCGCGCCTGGTGCGGGCCTTGGTGTACTTCTGTGAGGAGACCCAGCGCCACAATTTGTTGTCTCCAGAGCGCCTGATCAAGAAATCGAACGAGGTGTACGTCAAGGTCTATGACCAGCATCCGCATGGCGATCATGACGACACCCCGGTCGAACTGCGCGACTACAAGTAGGCGATCGCAGTTCGGAGCACGTCCCGGTTTGCCTGCCGTCTCGCCGCCATCGAGCGGACGTTCGCGTTCCGCTTGTTCAATCCGTTAATCGCCTGCATTCCAAAATGAACGACGATCAGCTGCTGCGCTACAGCCGCCACATACTGCTTCCGGAAATCGGAGTGGAAGGGCAGGACGCCTTCCTCAGGTCTCGTGTGCTCGTGGTGGGTGCGGGCGGGCTGGGATCGCCTGCCGCGATGTATCTCGCGGCGGCCGGCGTCGGAACGCTGGTACTGTGCGACGGCGATGAGGTCGACCTGACCAACCTGCAGCGTCAGATCCTGCATTCGGCGGCGTCGGTCGGCCAACCCAAGGTCTTGTCCGGACGCGAAACCCTGCACCGGTTGAATCCCGACATCCGCGTGGAAACCCTGGTGACCCGTCTTGAAGGCGCTGCGCTGGACGAGGAGGTGGCACGTGCTGACGTGGTGCTCGACTGTTCGGACAACTTCCCGACCCGGCATGCCATCAACCGCGCTTGCGTGCGCTTCGGCAAACCTTTGGTTTCGGGGGCGGCGATCCGCTTCGACGGTCAGGTTTCGGTGTTCGACCTGCGCGATCGCGAAAGCGCGTGCTACCACTGCCTGTTTCCCGAAGGGGTGGAGGTGGATGAGGTTCGCTGCGCGGTAATGGGGGTATTTGCGCCACTGACCGGCATCATCGGCGCGACCCAGGCGGCGGAGGCGTTGAAACTGATCTCGGGTTGCGGCACGTCGCTGGATGGCCGTTTGTTGCTGCTCGACGGGCTGGGGATGGAGTGGCGCAGTATCTCGCTGACGCGTGATCCGGATTGCCTGGTCTGCAGCAGCAGACCATGATGTGTTCCGTCAGGGGCTGGTGTGCGGGCGGGCGACAATCCTGATGTCCTGGCCCAGCATTCGCAAATCGCGCACGTCCAGCCGGCGGGCTTCTGTCAGCGCCGATAGCTGCGGCAGGTTGGCGATACCCAGGGCGTGGTCTCCGACCAGGGCGGGGGCGAGGTAAAGCAGCACCTCGTCGACCAGTCCGGCGCGCATCAGCGAGCCATTGAGCTTGAAGCCGGCCTCGACATGCACCTCGTTGCAATTGCGCCGGCCCAGTTCCTGCATGAGGGCGGCCAGGTCGACCTTGCCGGCGGCATCGGGTAATACCACGACCTCGGCACCTGCCGCGGCGAGTTCCGCCGCACGTACGGGGTCGGGGTTGGCGGTCGCGATCAGGCAGTCGCGGTGGCCGAGCAGGCGTGCGTCGGTCGGGACTTCCAGGCGCGCATCCACCAGTACGTGCCAAGGCTGGCGGGTACAGGGTATTGCACGTACGTCGAGACTGGGATTGTCGCTCTTGACCGTGCCGATGCCGGTCAGAATCGCGCAGGCGCGTGCACGCCAGCGATGCCCGTCGGCGCGCGCCTGGGGACCGGTGATCCATTGGCTTACGCCGTTGTCCAGTGCCGTGCGGCCGTCCAGCGTGGCGGCGGCCTTGAGGCGGATCCACGGCCGGCCACGGGTCATGCGCGAGAAGAAGCCGATGTTGATGTCCCGCGCCTGCTCCTCGAGCAAGCCCAGTTCGGTGGTGATTCTGGCGGCGCGCAGGCGCTCGATGCCACGGCCGGCTACCAGCGGATTGGGGTCGGCGGTCGCGATCACCACGCGCACGACACCGGCGTTGACCAGAGCATCGGCGCACGGTGGAGTACGTCCGAAATGGGCGCATGGCTCAAGTGTGACGTAGGCGGTCGCACCGCGTGCTGTATCGGCCGCCTGTGCAAGGGCGATGGCTTCCGCGTGGGCTTCGCCAGCACGGCGATGCCAGCCTTCGCCAACGAGATGGCCGTCGCGCATCAGCACGCAGCCCACCCGCGGGTTGGGGGTGGTGGTCTCCAGTCCCCGCTCCGCCAGGCGCAGCGCGTGGCTCATCGCTTCGTGGTCAGCCGCCGAAAAGGTCATTCTCGGTATCGGAAGTGGGGGTGTCCTTGGACTTGCGGCCGCGCTTGGGACGCGCCTGGACTTCGCGTATCACCTCGGCGAATTCGTCGACGTCAGCGAAGTTGCGGTACACCGACGCGAAGCGGATGTAGGCGACTTTGTCGAGTTGCTTGAGCTCGCGCATCACCAGTTCGCCGATTCGCTTGCTGGGAATTTCCTGTTCGCCCATGGAAAGCAGGCGCGCTTCGATGCGGTCGATGGCCGCCTCCACGTCCTCGACGTTCACCGGCCGTTTGCGCAGCGCCAGGGTCATGCTGCTGGCGAGCTTGGCATGGTCGAACTCCGTTCTGCTGCCGTTGCGCTTGACGATGTGCGGCATCTTTAGGTCGATGCGCTCGTAGGTGGTGAATCGCTTGTCGCAACTGATGCAGCGACGGCGGCGGCGCACCACGTCGCCTTCCTCGTTCTCGCGCGTGTCGGTGACCTGGGTATTGGGGTCGCCGCAGAACGGACACTTCATGATGGATCGTACAAGCACACGCCGGTCGCAGCGCGACCGGCGTGGCGTAATGCGGGGCTGGGGGCAGCCACCGCAGGAGCGGTTGAGCTCGGTTCAGCGACCATACACCGGGAAGCGGGCGCAAAGTGCCGCCACCTTGCCACGCACGGCCTCGAGTACGGCCTCGTCATGGGGGGCGTCGAGCACGTCGGCGATGAGATGGGCGACCTGTTCGGCCTCGATCTCGGTAAAGCCGCGGGTGGTCATCGCCGGCGAGCCAATGCGGATGCCGGAGGTAACGAAGGGCTTCTCGGGATCGTTGGGGATGGCGTTCTTGTTGACCGTGATGTGCGCCTTGCCCAGGACCGCCTCGGCTTCCTTGCCGGTGATCTTCTTGGCACGCAGGTCGAGCAGAAACACGTGGCTTTCGGTGCGGCCGGAGACGATGCGCAGGCCGCGTGCCTCGGCGAGCACCTTGGCCATGACGCGTGCGTTGGCGATGACCTGTTCCTGGTAGTTGCGGAACTGCGGGCTGAGTGCCTCGTTGAAGGCGACCGCCTTGGCCGCGATCACGTGCATCAGCGGGCCACCCTGCAGGCCGGGGAAAATTGCGGAGTTGATGGCCTTCTCGTGCTCGGCCTTCATCAGGATGATGCCGCCACGCGGGCCACGCAGGGTCTTGTGGGTGGTGGAGGTCACCACGTCGGCGTGGGGAACCGGATTGGGGTAGTAGCCGGCGGCGATGAGGCCGGCGTAATGCGCCATGTCCACCCAGAAGATGGCCCCGATTTCCTTGGCCACGCGGGCGAAGCGCTCAAAATCGATGCGTAGCGAATAGGCGGAGGCGCCGGCGATGATGATGCGCGGCTTGTGCTCGCGCGCCAGCCGTTCCATGGCGTCGTAATCGATCTCTTCCTTGGCGTCGAGGCCATAGGCGACGACGTTGAACCACTTGCCGGACATGTTGAGCGGCATGCCGTGGGTGAGGTGGCCGCCCTCGGCGAGGCTCATGCCCATGATGGTGTCGCCGGGCTTGGCGAAGGCCATCAGCACGGCCTGGTTGGCCTGGGAGCCGGAGTTGGGCTGGACGTTGGCGGCTTCGGCGCCGAAGATCTGCTTGAGCCGGTCGATAGCGATCTGCTCGACCACATCCACGTGCTCGCAGCCACCGTAGTAGCGCTTGCCCGGATAGCCTTCCGCATACTTGTTGGTGAGCTGGGAGCCCTGGGCTTCCATGACAGCGTGCGAAACATAGTTTTCGGACGCGATCAGCTCGATATGATGTTCCTGGCGGCGATTCTCGGCCTGGATGGCCTGCCAGATCTCGGAGTCGGTTGTTTCGAGGGTGTCGTTGGCGGAGAACATGGGCAAAGGATGTCGGTTGGGACAAAGGCGAATACTACCATGCCCCGCTTCGGGCAAGCAGGCACAGGCTTGGTGCGTGGCCGGATGTCCATGGGGCGGCTGTGCTGCGGTTGGGGCGGCGGGTCAGCCGTTGGGCAACTCGTCGCGGGTGGTGGCGAGGTGGTCTTGCTCGCCCCAGGCGAGCACGCACCAGCGGCCATCGTCGTGGGCGATCCAGTTCAGTGCCGCGTTCGCGATCGCGAAGTCACGTGGCGCGTCGAGCGCCAGGCCGGTCGCAATCCGATAGGCCATGTCGAGGACGCCGCCGTGGGTGACGATCAGCACGCGTTGCCCGGGGTGGGTGCGAACGATCCGGCCGAGCGCTGCCCCGACCCGCGCCTGGAAGGCGATCAGGCTCTCGCCGCCGTCAGGAAACACGAACGCCGGATCACGGCGATGGAAACGCGCGTAGGCCTCGGGGAAGCGTATCGCGGCCTCGTCGTAGGTCAGTCCCTGAAAGCAGCCGTAATGGCGCTCGCGCAGGTCGCGGCAGGCATGGACCGCGAGCCCGGAGCCGGCCTGCAGCGCCGCGGCGGTGTCACGGGCGCGCACCAGGTCGCTGGCGTAGCAGGCGGCGAAGCGCGCCGATTCGCGCGCCAGGTGCGCCGCGGTGGCACGCGCCTGGCCGTGGCCGATGTCGTTGAGCGGAACGTCGAGGTGCCCCTGCAGCCGGCGATCCACGTTCCACGCGGTCTCGCCGTGCCGCACCAGACACAGGACGGTCTTCGAATCGCCCGCTTGCAAGTGACTCACTCCCAAGCGCTGCCACCCCCGTCACCCCAGCCGCCGTCGCCACCGGAGCGGGGGATTTCGATGGTGTCGAGGTCGACTTCGATCTTGGGCCCGAGATTGCCCGTGACCAGTTGCGGGAAGGCGATCAGCAGGCCGATGACGAAGATCTGGATGGCGACGAACGCGACCGACCCCCGGTAGATGTCGACCGTCTTGATGCCCTCGATGCGCTTCTTGGTCACCCGGTCGACATAGGCGCTGACCGGCGCCACGCTGCGCAGGTAGAACAGCGCGAAGCCGAAGGGTGGCGTCAGGAACGAGGTCTGCAGGTTGAGGGCGATGATGATGCCGAACCAGATCAGGTCGATGTCGAGGCTGGTGGCGACCGGTGCGAGCAGCGGGATCAGGATGAATGCGATCTCGAAGAAGTCCAGGAAGAAGCCCAGGAAGAAGATCATTATGTTCACGAAGATCAGGAAGCCGAGCTGACCACCGGGCAGCTTGTCGAACAGGTGTTCGACCCATTCCTTGCCGTCGACTGCGGTGAAGGTAAAGCTGAACACCGTTGCGCCGATCAGGATGAACATCACGAACACCGATAGCCGGGTGGTCGATTCCAGTGCCTCGCGCAGGCGCTGCAGGCTCATCCGGCCGCGTATGGTCGCCATGATGATGGCGCCGACCGCACCCATGGCCCCCCCTTCGGTTGGCGTGGCCCAGCCCAGGAAGATCGTGCCGAGCACCAGGAAGATCAGCGCCAGTGGCGGCACCAGGGCGAACACCACGCGCTCGGCGATGCTGGACAGGAGTTTCAGCTTGAACACGCGATCGATGCCGGCGATGATCAGCGCGAGGACCGTGCTGGCCATCAAGGCCATGACGATGGTTTCATCTGTGGGGGCGCTGACCTCGCGCCCTTCGTAGGCGCTCAGCATGGCCTCGTAGTTCATGCCGACGAGTACGCCGACCACGGCGAGCACTGCCGTGAGCACACCCAGGGAGCGCATGCCGGAAGTGCCGTCGGGCTCGCGATACTTCAGCGCCTCGGGCGGTAGTGCGGGCACCATTTTGGGCTTGAACAGCGCCAGTCCGATCACGAACAACGCGTACATGCCGACCAGCAGAAAGGCCGGAATGAAGGCGCCTCGATACATGTCGCCGACGCTGCGGCCGAGCTGGTCGGCCATCACGATTAGCACGATGGAGGGGGGCAGGGCCTGGGCAAGGGTTCCGGAGGCGGTGATGACCCCGGTGGCAATCGGTCGGCTGTAGCCGTAGCGCAGCATGATGGGAAGCGAAATCAAACCCATAGAGATGACCGAGGCGGCCACCACGCCGGTGGTGGCGGCAAGCAGTGCGCCGACGAAGATGACTGCCAGGGCCAGGCCGCCGCGGATCGGTCCGAACACTTGACCGACGGTATCGAGCAGATCTTCTGCCAGGCCGCTGCGTTCAAGAATGAGCCCCATCAAGGTGAAGAACGGGATGGCCAGCAGGGTCTCGTTCTGCATGATGCCGAATACCCGCAGCGGTAGCGCCTGGAACAGCGTGGCCGGCAGCAGACCGAGCTCCATGCCGATGAAACCGAACAGCAAACCGCAGGAAGCCAGCGAAAAGGCGACTGGAAAGCCGGAAAGCAGGAACAGCACGACCGCGCCGAACATGATCGGCGCGAGGTTGTGCGAGATGAATTCGATCATTTGCGAGTCTCGCCCGAGTGGGTTGCGTCGATGGCGGCTTCGCCGGCCGTGG
This sequence comes from Rhodocyclaceae bacterium, assembly GCA_046295975.1. GTDB lineage: Bacteria > Pseudomonadota > Gammaproteobacteria > Burkholderiales > Rhodocyclaceae > UBA2357. The sequence continues at coordinate 698 of JBKBMG010000039.1, read as the reverse complement.
CCGGTGCCTCAGGTGGGTCGTGCGGCACGTCGACTCCGCCGTGGCCATCCGTGCCCAAGGGGTCAGGGCCGTGACCGGTAAGGAAGGCGACGCGCTTCACCAACTCGGACAGGGCTTGCAGGGCGAGCAGGATGAAGCCGGCCGGTACCAGTGCATACATCGGCCAGCGGATCAGGCCGCCGGTGTTCGACGACACTTCGCCGGTGACGTAGGCGCGTTCCATGATCGGCCAGGCGAAGGAAATCATGAAGTAGCACAGCGGCAGCAGGAACACGAGGATGCCTACGATATCGACGTACATCCGGGTGCGTCGGGACAGACGGCCGGCCAACACGTCGATGCGCACGTGCCCGTTCTGGAGGAATACCACGCCTGCGCCCAACATGAAGACCGCAGCATAGAGGTACCACTGGATCTCGAGGAAGGCGTTGGAGCCAATGTTGAGTGCCTTGCGCGCGATGGCGTTGCCCGCGCTGATGAAGGTGGCCAGCAGAATCAGCCAGATGATGCATTTGCCCACGAGGCGGCTGAAGCCATCCACCACATGCGCGATTCGAAGCAATGTACCCATTTCGACGTCTTCCATGAATCGCACCGCAGGCGATTCCAGCTTTTTACGGGGCGGACCGGAATCGAGCGCGGGCCCGCGGGGGGGGGCCGGGAGGGCGCGCCGGCAGGGGGGGCCCCCCGGCGCCCCC
>JBKBMG010000038.1:0-54775 GCA_046295975.1 Rhodocyclaceae bacterium | reverse complement strand
GCCTTGGTAGATAAAATGGCATGGAGCAAGCACAAGGTATACCAGACTAAAGTGTATGGTTATTCGGGCGCCCAGCGGGCGAGCTGTTTATGACGAAAGAGTTGTGTGGAATGGGATGGGTTCGACCTCAGGGCTTGTGAACGAATTCAGCGCGCGGATGCATCGGTTTCAGACCGCAGCCACGCCAGGTAGGTTTCCAGCCCACGCTCGATAGGGACCGCGACAATCTCCGGGAGTTCGTAGGGATGATGGGCGAGGATCGCTTCTTCCAGCGCGCCATAGGCTGCGCGGGTGGTCTTGATCAGCAGCGGCACCTCGCTGGCTTCCTCGACGCCGTCCTGCCAGCGATACACCGAGGTGCAGGGCGAAAGCACGTTCACGCAGGCGGCGAAGCGCTGTTCGACGAGCAGCCGGGCGAGCCGTTGCGCGCTGGCGGCGTCGGGGAGGTTTGTGAGGACCAGCAGGGTGTCGCTCATGGTCGGTCGGTCCGGGTGAGGGGGAGGGGGCCGGGTGCGGGCCGGATCAACCAGCCGGTGGCACGGTGGTGGCGAAGCTGGCGCGGGCGTTCAGCCGTTCGCCCAGCGCGGCGAGGTGTGGGCGGCCGGTGCGCCAGTCGAGGTCCGGAAAACGCAGGTCGAGATAGGCGAGCGCGACGCCGGTGGCGAGATCGCCCAGCAGTGGCGCGTCGCCATTGAACCAGGGGGATTCGCCCAGGCGCGACTCCAGCGCATTCAGGGCGCGCGCCACCTTGCCGAGCTGGCGCGCGATGTCGCCCGTGTTGCGCACGTTCTCCGGGCGGCGCGATTCCAGCAGTGCGCTGACCGCGGCGTCGCACACGCCGTCGGCCAGTGCTTCGATCTGGCGCACCCGCACCCGCACGCGCTCAAGCGGATCGAGGGGGAGCAGGCGGGGCGCGGCGTCCAGGGTTTCCAGGTAGCCGGCCACGACCGGCGAATCGAAGAAGGCTTCGCCCGCGTTGGTGATCAGCACCGGCACCTTGCCCAGAGGGTTGAGGTCGGGCACACGGGTGTTGGTCTCCCACGGCGAGTCGACCACCAGTTCGAAGGGCAGCGCCTTCTCCGCCAGCATGATGCGGATCTTGCGCGCGTAGGGGCTGGTGAGCGATGCGAACAGTTTCATGCCTTGGGTCTCCTGGGCGGGGGTGGTGCTGCGGGCTGGGGCCGCAGCGCGAACGGTCATAGCGGGGACCACGCCGCGGTCATGAGATCGCGGATCACGTGGAGCTTGCCGTGGAAGAAATGGTCGGCGCCGGGCACCACCACCACGGGCTGCTCCTGCGGACGCGCCCAGTCGAGCACGTTGGCCAGCGGCACGGTTTCATCGTGTTCGCCATGGATGACCAGGGTCGGGACGGCCTTCGGCAAGGGGCCGGTGTCGTACTGTCGGGCGCCGTCGGCCGCGGTGCCGGCGGCCAGCCCCACCAGCGCGATGCGGCGCGCCGGGGTCATGCCGTCGGCCAGGCGTGCGGCTACCCGGGTCTGAACGAAGCCGCCAAAGGAAAAGCCGCCCAGGGCGAGTGGCAGAAAGCCCCAGCGCGACTGCGCCCAGCTCAGTACCGCGAGCATGTCTTCGGTTTCGCCCACGCCGTGGTCGTGTTCGCCGTCGCTGTCGCCGACGCCGCGGAAGTTGGGCCGTAGCGCGGCGTAGCCGAGATCGCGGAAGACCCGCGCCAGGGTGTGCGCCACCTTGTTGGTATTGGCACCACCGTAGAGCGGGTGAGGGTGACACACCAGGGCGATGCCGCGTACGGTCTCCGGGGCGTCGATCAGGGTTTCGACGGCGCCTTCGGCGCCGCGCAGCAGGACTTTCTCGGTGGGCAGGGGGCGGCTCATGTCGTTGAGGTCGGGGCTTAGTCGGGCAGGCGCAGCCGTTCGACGACGCGGCCGTGCTGCAGGTGTTCGGAAATGATCTCGTCGATGTCGTCGCGATCCACGTAGGTGTACCAGACGTTGTCGGGATAGACGACCAGCACCGGGCCGTCGTCGCAGCGGTCCAGACAGCCCGCCTTGTTGATGCGCACGTTGCCGCGGCCCTTCAGGCCCAGGGCGCCGATGCGGTCCTTGGCGTAGGTCTGCATGTCGACCGCTTTGTGGTCGTTGCAGCAACTCTTGCCGGGGTCGCGCTGGTTGCAGCAGAAGAATACGTGGTGCTTGAAGTAGCTCATCTAAGCCTCTCGGAAGCCGGCGTGGGCTGGCGGTGGCGGCGCTTCGCCGGGATGGTGGGAATTATAGCCATAGGCGGCGCCCCCGATGGCCGCGGTGCCGACGGCGGGCCGCGTGTGGCGCGTGACGGATGCAAGGGCGCAGGAAAGTGAGAGGAGGGGCGGCGCCAGTCAGGCGCTCAGGCTTCGTTCAGGTGTTCGCCCCGCCACAAGCCCAGCGCGGACAAATAGCCCAGCGCCAGAAACGGCCAGGCGGCGGCGACGAGCTGGGTCAGGCCGTGGAAGTTGAGGAAGTTGCCGCGCTCGAGCAACTGCTGTCCCACCGCCAGGTAGGGATTGTCGGGGATCAGGTTGGCCATGGTGGTCGATACCAGCAGCGCGGTACCGGCCAGCGCGTGCTGCGGTACCCGCGGCAGGGCAAGCGCCAGGATCAGCAGCGGCGCGCCGACGAGCAGGCCGATGCGGGTGCCGGGGGTGAGCCAGGCGATGGCCGAGCCGGGCACGAAGAAGCTCTGGGTGGCCAGTGCCTTGGCGCCGATGCCGAGCAGCACCAGCAGGAGCAGCGACCACGGTCGGGCGCGGCGCATCATGCAGCGTGCGAACAGGCCGATGGCCACCAGGGCGGCAGCGACCTGGACGGCCTCCAGGCGGATGAAACGTTCGGCCTCGAAGCTCATCGGCGTGGGCAGGTCGAGCAGTTTGCGGATGTCACCGTTGCCGAACAACTGGCTGTCGGGCATCAACTGCGTGAGCAGCCACAGCCCCAGCAGGATCAGGCCGACGTCGCCGGTGCGCCCGGGAATCACCCGTGATGCGCGCCAGCGCTGCAGCCCACCGCCTGGCGAAAACAGCCTGCGCCCCCAGGTGGCACCGAGGACCGCGCCGATCAGGCTGCCAAGGGTGTTGCAGCCCAGATCGACGTTGGACGAAATGCGCGTCGGCAGGAAGTTCTGCAGCGTTTCCACCGACAGGCTGAGCAGCCCCCCCAGCAGCGTGGCGATGAGCACCGTCGCCAGCCAGCCCAGTCTGCGCGGCAGCGCCGGCGCGAGCACCAGGCCCAGGGGCACGAAGCCGAGCACGTTGAGCACCAGGTCCTCGGTGCGCAGGTAGCGCGGCCACGGCTCGAGCAGGAAGTCGAACAGCGGCAGGCCGGAGTGCTGCCAGCCGCTCATCGGGTGCAGACAGGCGTAGCCGATCAGCATCGCATATGCAGCGGCGAGCAGGCGCGGCAGGCGATGGGCGTTGTCTGGCGCGCCGAACGCGTCGGCGGCGCGGGATGCGCCGATGTCGGCCATCGGGCGGATTCCTCATGATGGGTGAAGGAGAGCCGCGATTCTAGCCCGCATTGCTCATGCCAGCACGCAGCGAGGGGGCGAGGGGGCGCTGTGGTGCACCGCACGGACCGACTGACGCCGACGGCGTAGCCGACCACGTCGAGGCGGCGTGAGGGCGTACGGCGTGCCACGGCGATTGCATCGGCATTTGCAGTAGGGACGGTGTGAGCAATGCGGGCGAGCAGCCCACCGAGACCGCGCGATCGGGCGGAGGGGCGGGCCGATGGGCGGAGCGGGCGGCTAGGGAAACACTGTCTAAATCCGTTCGCCCTGAGCTTGTCGAAGGGAATTCATCATAAAATCAATGGCGTAGACAGTCTCAGCCCGAACGGCGCGGAATAAGTCAGAGCTTCCCTAGTCGTCCTCGTCGCCGCCGTCGCGGCGTGGTACCTGGGTCGGGTCGCAGATGATGGCGCGATAGACCTCTACGCGGTCGCCGTCCTGCAACGGGGCGTCGGGCTTTACGATCTTGCCGAACACACCGATTTTCTGGGTATCGAGATCGATGGTTGGGTAGAGGGCGAGCAGGCCGGAGGCGTCGAGGGCGTCGCGGGCGGTGGCGCCTTCGGGCAGTTCGATGCGCAGCCAGTTCTGCTGGGCGCCGTCGCTGTAGGCGATGCCAATCTTCATGGGCGTGCTCCCTCAGGCCTGTGCCGACCCGGTCGCGCCAGCGGCGGGTACGCGGGCGCGCCGGCTCGTCCATACGCGTTGCGCGGCAATCAGGAAGCCAAGTGCGAGAAAGCCGCCCGGCGGCAGCACCATGAGCAGAAAGCCCTTGTACTCGGGAATGACGGTGAGCTCCATGAAGTGGAAGCGTTCGCCCAGCAGCAGGCTGGCGTTGGCGAACAGGGTGCCGGCGCCGAGTACCTCGCGTACCGCGCCGAGCACCACTAGGGCCAGTGTGAAGCCCAGGCCCATCGCCAGGCCGTCGGCGGCGGCGGCGCCCACCGGGTGACGCGAGGCGAAAGCCTCGGCACGGCCGAGAATGCCGCAGTTGCAGACGATGAGTGCGATGAACAGCCCCAGTACCTTGTACAAGTCGTGCAGCCAGGCATTCAGGCTCATGTCGACCAGGGTGACCAGGGTGGCGATGAGCACCACGAACACCGGGATGCGCACGCTGCTGGCGACCCAGTCGCGCACCGCCGCGACCATGACGTTGGCGCACAACAGTACGGCGGTGGTGGCCAGCCCCATGCCCAGGCCGTTGGTGGCGGTGCCGGTGACGGCCAGCAGCGGGCACAAGGCCAGCATTTGTGCGAACACCATGTTCTGCGTCCACAGGCCGTCGCCGAAGATGCGCCGGTAGGCGACGGGCGGGCGAGGCGGGGCAAGGGCGGGCGCCGCGGGTGCTGGTGCCGTGGGCGTAGCGAGTGCGTCGGGCGCGGTGGCGACCGACGGCATGGCCGCGGGCGAGGTGGGGGGGGCGAGGGCTGTCATGGTGTGGCCTCCTGCATGGGGGGCTGGGCAGGCGGGTTGGCTGCGGCACCGAGCGCTGTGGCGCGCACCGGGGCCTGCTTGTCAGGCATGGCGGTCGCAGGCGCGGTGGCAGTCGTGGGCGGCGAGGGGCTTGCGGGGGCGATGGCTGGCGTGGCCGTGGCGGAGTGAGCCGGGTTTGACGCCGGTTGTGCCTCGGTGCCTTCACCGGACTGGGCCGGAGGGGGGGCGGATGGGGTGTCAAACAGGCTGTCATGCCGCAGCGCATGCAGTTCCAGGCCTTGTTTGACGGCGGCGACGACGGCGCGTGGGGTGATGGTGGCGCCGGCGAACTGGTCGAAATCGCCACCGTCCTTGCGCACGGCCCAGCGCGCCGGTGCCGGATCGTCCAGCGAGCGTCCGGCGAAGCCTTGTATCCATGGGTGGCGCGCGGTTTCGATCTTGTCGCCCAGGCCGGGGGTTTCGCCGTGGCGGGTCACCCGCACGCCGGTGACGCGTCCATCGCGGCCCACCCCCATCACCAACTGGATGGGGCCGGCATAGCCGCGGCTGCTCACCTGGAAAATCACCGCGACCACCTGGCCGTTGCGGCGGGCGCGATGGACGGTGAGTGGCTGGCCGTCGAGGTCCGGGATTTCAAGGGTGTCGGCCAGCAGGTCGTTGTCGGCCGTGCCGGGCGGCAGTACCTGGGCGAGCGAGGCGGCGACGTCGCGGGCCTCGGCCGCGCGGATGGCGGGGTCGGTGGCGAGGTGGGCGAGGGCCAGCGCTGCACCGGCCAGCAGCGTCACCACCCCGAGGGACAGCGTCTGATACCACAGCGTGTCGAGCAGTGCGGCGTGGGTCTGGGTATGCGAAGTCATGATTCAGCGTGCCTGCCCGGGACGCAGCGGACGGCCGTCGCGGTGGCGACCGAAGATGCGTGGCCGGGTGTAGTGGTCGATCAGCGGGGTGGCGGCGTTCATCAGCAAAATGGCGAAGGCCACGCCTTCCGGGTACGCGCCCCAGCTGCGGATGATCCAGGTGAGCAGGCCGCAGCCCAGGCCGAACAGCCACTGGCCGAGCGGGGTGGACGGCGAGGTGACGTAATCGGTGGCGATGAAGAAGGCACCCAGCATCACGCCGCCGGTGAGCAGGTGGGCGAGCGGCGGCAGATGTGCCTCGGGCGCGAGAAAATGCGCGAATGCCGCCGGCACCGCCACGCCCAGCAGGAAGGCGGCGGGGATGCGCGCCGGGATCAGCCGTTGCGCGATCAGGAACAGGCCGCCGGCAGTCAGCAGCAGGGCGCCGGTTTCGCCCAGGCTGCCGGCGCGGTCGCCCAGGCTGGCGGCGAGCGGCTCGAAGCCGGCGGTGAGCGACTGCGACAAACCGACCCCGCGCGCGGCCTCGGCCTTGATGTGGTCGAGCACCGAGGCGCTGGCGATGGCGTCGGGCACGCCGGCGCCGAAGGTGATCGCCAGCGCTTCGGCAAAGCCGGGGGCGAGCGGGCTGCCCAGCGGGGCAGGCGCGACCCAGCGCGTCATTTCCACCGGGAAGGAGATGAGCAGCATCACCCGCGCCGCCATGGCGGGGTTGAACAGATTCTGCCCCAGGCCACCGAAGACCTGTTTGCACACGATGACGGCGAAGGCACCACCCAGCGCGCCGATCCACCACGGCGCCCAGGGCGGCAGTGACAAGGCCAGCAGCCAGCCGGTGAGGGCCGCAGAGCCATCCGCCAGGGCGGGGCGCGACGGGCGGCCCGCGATGGCAAGGGCCAGCGCCTCGGCCAGCAGACAGGCGAGCACCGTGGTCGACCACAGCAACACGGCCGGCCAGCCGAAACGCCAGAAGCCGTTGAGCGTGGCCGGCAGCAGCGCCAGCATGACCAGCAGCATCACCCGCCCGACCGGGCGGGCGCCGTGGGCGTGGGGGGAGGCGGCGAGGGTGTTGGGGTGCCAGCTCATGCGTCGGCTCCGACACCGGCCGCGGCGGTCCTGTCATCTCTTCCGCCGTCGGCCTGCGAGTTGGTCTTGGGCGTGGCGGCCTGCGCCTTGGCACGCTCGCGCTCGGCCTTGCGCCGGGCGGCGGCTTCGGCCTTCTCACGCGCTTCGCGCGCCATGCGCAGGCTGCGCGCCTCGACCAGCTCGCGGATGCTCTGCTGGCGCGCCCGGTCGCGCTCGCGCGCGGCGAGTTCGCCCTTGGCGTGGTTGAAGTATTGCACCAGCGGAATGCGCGACGGGCAGACGAAGGAGCAGGTGCCACAGCCGATACAGTCGCGCAGCCCGAGCGCGGCCGCGGCGGCGTGGTCGTCGGCGCGGATGCGCGCAGCCATCTCCAGCGGCAGCAGGCCGATGGGACAGGCGCCGACGCAGGCGCCGCAACGGATGCAGGGCGCGGCGGCGTCGGGTGCGGCAATCTCTTCCGCGGTCAGCGCCAGCACGCCGCCCGAGCCCTTGATCACCGGCACCTCGGTGCTACGGATGGCCATGCCCATCATTGGTCCGCCCATCACCAGCCGGGCGGGTTCGGCGATGAGCCCACCACAGAATTCCAGCAGCGCCGATACCGGGGTGCCGATGCGTACTTCCAGATTGCGCGGTGTGCGTACCGCTGCCCCGGCGACGGTGACGATGCGCCGTGTGAGCGGCTCGCCGAAGCGCAGTGCGCGGTGGATGGCGGCAGCGGTGCCGACGTTGTGTACCACCACGCCGACCTCGGCGGAGCGGCCCGCGGCGGGTACTTCGTGGCCGGTGAGCCAGGCGATCAGCTGCTTTTCCGAGCCCATGGGATAACGGCTGGGCACGGCCACCACCTCGATCCCCTCGAAACCGGCGGCCGCCAGACGCAGCGCGGCGATGGCCTGGGGTTTGTTGCTTTCGACGCCGATCAGGATGCGGCGGGCGCCGATGGCGCGGGCGATGATGCGCGCGCCGTCGACCACTTCGGTCGGGCGTTCGCGCATCAAGCGGTCGTCACACGACAGGTAGGGCTCGCATTCGCCGCCGTTCAGGATCAGCGTGGGAATCGCGCCGCCCTGGCCCAGGGAAAGCTTGACCGCCGCCGGGAAGGTGGCGCCGCCCATACCGACGATGCCGGCCTCGGCGACGCGGCGGGCGATGTCGGCGGGGGTCAGTGTGAACGGATCGGTCTCGATGGGGGGCAGGGCTTCGTCCTGCCCGTCCGGCGCCAGCAGGATCGCCGGGGCACCCAGGCCGGAGGGGTGGGGCATGCCGGCCTCGCCGATGCCGAGCACGCGGCCCGAGGTGGGGGCATGCACCGGTGCCGACAGCGCGCCTTGGGCGGCGGCCAGCACCTGTCCGCGCAACACATGCTCACCGGCCTGCACCACCGGGCGTGCCGGTGCGCCGATGTGCTGGGCCAGTGGCAGCACCAGCCGCGGCGGCAGCGGCAACGCGGTGATGGTGGTGTCGGCGGCGGGGAGCTTGTGTGCGTCCGGGTGCGCGCCCCAGCGCGCCAGGCGGCGGCGCAGCCGCAGCATCCAGGGGGTGCCGGGTGGCGGTTCGAGCGGGGTTTCGGGCGCGCCCATAGCGTGTCGACCTCGATGCGGGTGGGTTAGGCGTTGGCGTTGGCCGGGCGTGGCCACACCCAGTTCTGCAGGGTGACCGGTACCGGCCGCAACTCGATCGCACCGGTGGGGCACAAGTGTTCGCACTTGGCGCAACCGGTGCAGGCATCGCGGATGACGGAGTGGATTTGCTTCACTGCGCCCACCACGGCGTCGGTCGGGCAGGCCTTGAAGCACTTGGTGCAGCCGATGCAGATCTCCTCGCGCACCTCGGCGATCAGGGGCATGCTTTCGGCCACGGCCGAGGCGTCCAGCGCCACCCCCAGGCGGTCGGCCAGCAGCAGGGCAAGCGGCTTGCCGCCGGGCGGGCAACAGGTCACCGCCGCTTCGCCGCAGGCCAGCGCCGCCGCGGCGCCGGCGCAGCCGGGGTAGCCGCACTGGCCGCAGTTGGTACCGGGCAGCAGGGCGACCAGTTCGGCCTCCAGGCCCTCGGCTTCCACCCGGAAGCGGCGCGCGGCCAGGCCAAGAATCAACCCGGACAGCACACCGAGTGCGGAAAGACTGAAAACGGCGGTCAGCATGGCAGGCTCCCGTGATGGGTTGGAGGGCTGGCAACAACCCGGCAATCGCATAGCGCTCGGGTTGAGCCGGTCGAAGGACCCGGGGCGAGCGGTGTCACCTGCTCGATTGCCGGGTTCATGGGTGGTGCCACGGGCGTCGGGCGGCCGGGGCGGAGCAGGTGGTCAATGGTTGGCAAGGCCGGCGAATCCCATGAACGCGAGCGACAACAGCCCGGCGGTGACGAAACCCACGGGGGCACCGGCGAAGGCGGCCGGCACCGGTGCCAGCGCCAGACGTTCGCGCAGGCCGGCGAACATCACCAGCACCAGGGTGAAGCCGGCCGCCGACCCCAGCCCGTAGAGCACGCTGGTGACAAAGCCGCTGCCCTCCATCACGTTCAGCAGGGCCACGCCCAGCACCGCGCAGTTGGTGGTGATCAGCGGCAGATAAATGCCCAGCACCTTGTACAACTCGGGGGCGTTCTTGCGGATGGCCATTTCGATGAACTGCACCGTGGCGGCGATCACCAGGATGAAGCTGAGGATGCGCAGGTAGCCCAGTGACAGGGGCAGCAGCAGCCAGTGTTCTAGCATCCAGCTCAGCGCGCTGGTGAGGGTGAGCACGAAGGTGGTGGCCAGACCCATGCCCAGGGCGCTGTCGATCTTGCGCGACACGCCCATGAAGGGGCACAGGCCGAGAAACTTGACCAGCACCACGTTGTTCACCAGCGCGGTGCCGAGCAAGAGCATCAACCATTCGTTCATCGGTGCATCCCCCTGGGGTCTTCATGGGCATTCGTGGTGCGTAGCAGCAGAACCCGTGCCAGTGCTCGATTGGGGCCGCGTATGCGCGGCGATGGTGCCTGCCGGACACCCGTCGCAGGCACGAAAGCGGTGCGTGGAGCGTGATGCCCGGGGGCCGCCGGGGTCCCCGGGCGAGGCTTTGACGGGGTGACGGACGGGGGCGGGAGGCGTCGGTGTTGCGTCACTCGCAACCGCCTTGTCGCAAACCCGACAGACCGTCTGCGCGGGGCGCCGGCGCTGTGTCCGGTGCACGGGGGATGGGGCCGGTGGCAGATGGGCCGGAAATGTTGCGATGCACAATGGCACATCGCTTGCTAATCCCTACGGTAACGCGCCGCGAGAGACCGTCATGCACATTCCTTCTTCCCCTTCCCTGGGCCCGGTGGCCGGCACGCTCTTCCAGCATGCGGTCGAGCAGTCGGCCGTGGCGATCGCGATCACAGACGCGGGGGCGAACATCCTTTACGTAAATCCGGCCTTCTGTCGCGTCACCGGCTATCAGCCGGCGGAGGTGATCGGTCGCAAGCAATCGGTGTTGTCGTACAGGAAAACGCCGCGCGAGGTGTACCAGGCCTTGTGGGCGGAACTCACCGCCGGGCGGCCGTGGTCGGGGCGCCTGCTCAACCGCCGCAAGGACGGTTCGCCCTACATCGCCGAACTTACCGTCACCCCGGTGTTGACGCCGGGCGACCCGGGGGGCGACGTGCACTACCTGGGTCTGCACCGCGACGTTACCGAGGAGCATCGCCAGGCGCGCCAGTTGGCCAACCACAAGCATTTGATCGAGTCGGTGATCTCGGTGGCGCCAATGGCGGTGGCCTTGCTCAGCGGGTCGGGCGAGGTGGTGCTGGACAACCCCGCCTACCAGCGGGTGGTGGCCGACCTACGGGTGGACGAGCCCGCCCATGCGGTGATGGAGGCGCTGCGCGAGAGCTTGGGGGAACTCTTTCACCATGCCGTCGCCCACCGCCGTGCGCTGCTCAACCAGGAGCTGCGCTTCGAGCGCCCCGGCGGCGAGCCGCGCTGGTATTCGTGTTCGCTGGCGTGGTTCGAGGAGCATTCGACCGCGCCCGACGGTTTTTACGGCGAGGCGGCGAGCGACTACATGTTGCTGGTGATGCACGACATCAGCGCCGCCAAGCGCCAGCAAGAGGCCTTGCGCCTGTCGATGATGCGCGAGCGCCTGTCGGCCGCGGAGTTCAACCAGGCTTTGCGCGAAGCCCTGTCGGGCGCCATCTTCCAGTTGCGGGGGCCGGTCAACCTGATCTCGGTGGCGGCCGGGCTGCAGCGCCGGCGCAGCGGGACGGCGGCGGCCAGCGATCCGCTGTTGCAGGCGCTGGACGATGCGCGCCAGGCGGGCGAGGACGCCATCAGTGCGCTGCAGGCCACCATGCCGCCGGAACTGCGTGAGCCGATCGAGCCGGTGAACCTCAACGAAGTGCTGCACGACGTGCTGATGCTGGAAACCGAGGCCTTGCTCGCCGCTGGCGTCACCGTGGACTGGCAACCCGCCCTGGTGCTGCCGCCGGTGCAAGGCGACCCGGCGGCCCTGCGCACCTTGTTCCGGCAACTGCTCAGCAACGCCATCGAGGCGATGAACGTGCGCGGCTGGCGTGAGCGCAACGTACTGCTGCGGACCAGCCATCGCGACGGACGGGTGGAAGCCGAGGTGGTCGACACCGGCCCCGGCATTCCCGAGGCGCTGCGGCTCAAGGTCTTTGAGCCTTTCTTCTCGACCAAGCAAGGCCATCGCGGCGCGCGTGGGGTGGGCTTGTCGCTGGCGCAGGAGGTGGTCAGCCGCCATCGTGGCGTGCTCGAGATCGATCCGGCGCATCGCGGCGGCTGTCGCATGCGGCTGAGCTTTCCGGCCAGCCGCACGATGCCGCTTGAACTGGAGCGACACCCATGAACGGGCCCGCTGTCGCACCCCTCGAGGCCGGGCGGGTGGCCTGGCTGGAGGCCTCGCTCGAAGCCTTGTACCGCGTCAGCCGGGTGTTGTCGCGCAGCCTCGAACTGCGCGACACGCTGATCGAGGTGTTGCGCGTGCTCGATGATGAATGCGGCTTCAACCGCGCCCTGGTCACGCTCACCGAACCCGATGGCGACACCATGAACCTGTGTGCGCTGCATGGCGTGGAGGCGCAGGTGGATGCCGACCTGCGCTGGCGTGCGGGCGAGGGTGTGATTGGCCAGGTCCAGCTCAAGGGCCGCGCCACCACCTTGGCGCGGCTCGCCGACGATCCGCATTTTCTGCCCCAGCGCGGGCTGTTCGATGGCGAGGCTCCATTCATCGGGGTGCTCATCCGCGTTGCCCACGAAACGGTCGGCGTGCTCGCGCTGCAGCCGTCGCCGTCCTGTAGGACCATGCTCGACGACCAGGCCCATCTGGCCGAGATGGTCGCCAACCTCGTCGGGCAGAGCGTGCGCCTGGCGTCCCAGGTACGCCAGGAACAGCGCGACCTCACCGAGGAGCGCGACGCGCTGCGGCGCACGGTGCGCAACCGCTTCGGTTTCGACAACGTGGTCGGCCATACGCCGGGAATGAAGCTGGTGTTCGAGCAGGTGCGCCAGGTTGCCAAGTGGAACACCACCGTGCTGGTGCGCGGCGAGACCGGCACCGGCAAGGAGTTGATTGCCCAGGCCATCCACTACAATTCACCGCGCGCCGCCGGCCCCTTCGTCAAGCTCAACTGTGCGGCGCTGCCGGAGAACCTGCTGGAGTCCGAGCTGTTCGGCCACGAGAAGGGGGCCTTTACCGGTGCCCTCACCCAGCGCAAGGGGCGCTTCGAAATGGCCGATGCGGGTACCTTGTTCCTCGACGAGATCGGCGAGATCTCGGCGTCCTTCCAGGCCAAGCTGTTGCGCGTGCTGCAGGAGGGAGAACTGGAGCGCGTCGGCGGCGGGCGCACCTTGCGGGTGGATGTGCGGGTGATCGCGGCCACCAACCGCGACCTGGAAACCGAGGTCGAGCAGGGGCGCTTCCGCGAAGACCTCTACTACCGTCTCAACGTCATGCCGATCGCGCTGCCGCCGCTACGCGACCGGGTGGAGGACATTCCCGACATCGCCCGCCATCTCGTCACCAAGGTGGCGGGCGCCCAGGGGCGCGAACTGCGCATCACCGACGACGCCATCCGGGTGCTGATGCATCACGCCTGGCCGGGCAATGTGCGCGAGCTGGAGAACTGCATCGAGCGTGCCGCGGTGATGAGCGACGACGGCAGCATTGACCGCGACTTGATCCTGATCTCAGGCGTGGAGGAGCGCATCACGCCGATGCGCGGCGGCGCTGCCATCGACCTGCTAGACCCCGACCTGGACGAGCGCGAGCGCGTGATCGCGGCACTGGAGCAGGCCGGCTGGGTCCAGGCCAAGGCGGCTCGCCTGCTCAACATGACGCCGCGCCAGATCGCCTACCGGGTGCAGACCCTGAACATCAAGATGCGGCAGATATGACGCCCGCTCGCAGGCCCCGCGAATCCAGCGTTGGGGGCATGGAGCGGGGGGCGGTTCTAGCCGGCGATCCAGCGGTTGATCGCGGCATCCATCTCGGTGTCGATCACGATCGCTTCCCGCAGGCACAGCGAGCGTACGTTGTTGGCGGTCTTGCGTGCCAGCTCGGGTGGATCGTCCTGGCCGCTGCCGTATTTGTGCCCGCGCAGCAACAGGCCACGCAGTATCCAGTTCACGTCGGCGCGGCTGACCGGGTGTCCGGCTTCGAGCATCGCGTCGCGCACCCGCTTGCCGGTTTCGTTGAGATCGAACGGACGTTCCGCGAGGTCGGCGGCGGTGGTCCGGAACAAGGCCTGGTAAGCCTGTGGGCTCAGCAGCGGCGCGCCGATCACGTCGTGGATCTGGCTGGCGACCTGCTGCAGATCGGCGTCCGTTCCCCAGTCAGACGCCGCCAGGGTGTGGCGCCAGTTGGGCTTGCCGGCCGTGGGGCTGTGGCGGGCGGGGTCGTAGATGCGTCCGCCGCCGCTGCTCCAGTCGATGCGCAGGGGGCCGAGGTCCAGGCCTTCGAGGAATCTGCGGAAGGTGCCGGCGCCGTGCCAGTTTTCCTCCAGGGTGTCGTCGCGGGCACTGAGCAGCTGGGCAATCCGCGGGCAGGCCACCGGCATGGACGCGCGCGCGACCTCATCGCGGATGATGGTGGCGATGATCCGGCGAAGCTCGGTCTGCGGTGAGTGCTCGGGCGGGGAGGCCGGCGGTGCCGAGGGCAGATGGGCGGCCGCGCTCGCGCTGGTACTCGTAGCCGAGTGGCCGGCGGCGGCCGTGCTGGCGTTCGCTGCGGGGGCGTTTTCGGCGTCGGGCGCGGCATCGTCCGCATCCTCGAAGCCGAGCGCATCGCGCACGAACGCGTCGGGGTCGATCAGCAGGTCGGCCGAGGCGCGGTAGGCCGCCGACGGGAAGCCGACCGCCAGCACCGTGGTGCGGCGGTCCCAGCGGCGCAGCTTGCGCAACACCGGGGTGAAGTCGGCGTCGGCGGAAAAGACGATGAACTCGTCGTAGTGTGCCTCGTGCTGCAGCAGGTCGATGATGTCCAGCACCATGTGGATGTCGGTGCTGGTCTTGCCCTCGCCGGTGAGCGCCGGGCAGTCGATGATCTCGAAGCCCGCCAGGTTGAAGGACGGGCGAAAGCGCTGGTAGGCCTGCGGATTGAGATAGCAGCGCCGCACCAGCACCCGGCGGCGTGCGTCCGGCGGCGCATGTTCGGGCGGCGCCAGCGATTCCACCAGCCATTGCATCCACTGCTGCGGGCGCAGCGCGAACTGGTCGGCCATGGCGGGGTCGAGCTTTTTCAGACCGGAATAAACGTTGTCGAAGTCGACGAATAACGCGCTTTTCACGCAATCCCCTCGTGTGCTTGAAGAGCCGCACTATAGCAACATCGCCGCGCGGCGACGCTGCGGGAGGTCCCGCCACGCCAGCGCGGCGGTGTTGCGTGGGGTGTTGACCGCTCGACCTGTTCAGCCCGCCGCGGCGGGCAAGTTCGGGCGGCAAAGCCCAGGCGGGAAAGCGTGGAAGAACAGCTGAACGGTGCGCGCGCGGGCGCTCGGGCAAGCACCACCCGCGCCCATTCGATCAAGCGCTACGCCTGCCCGGCCCGTCGTTTCGCAAGAAGCCGAACGTCAACGCACCGAACAGTCCGACCAGCATGGCCATTGCCCACAGCGGCAGCGCAGGAATCGCGGTGACGCCGCCGGCACCCAGGCCTGGTCCGCCCGGGTCGGCGATGCGTCCGGCTGCGGGGTCCGCATCGAAGGGGCCGTTGTCCGCAATCGTGAAGGTGGCCGTGTTGCCCGCCAGCGTTGCCGGAAGTACCCGCCATGAGCCACCGACGTACTTCCAGTAGCGCATGTCCTCGACGCTACCGGAGTAGGTCGTCGTCACTGTCACGCTACCGCCGCTGCAGCCGGACAATACGAAGTCGATCACGCCAAAGGGCAGGGTCACGCCGGATGGGCCACCGGCCGGGGCCGCGCCCACGGAAATCGATTCGACACTGCAACCCGCACCGTCGAACGTCGCCGTGACGCTGCCGCCAGGGCCACCGACCGAGGCGGTGCCCTGGCCCGGCGCGGTGCACTGCGCGTCGCCACCGCCGTATGCGCCACGGCAGGTCCAGGCGTGCTGTCCGTTCGTGCTCGTGACCGCTTCGGGATTGCCGGCGGCGCACAGGTTGGCGACGGGCGTCAGCAGGCTGGCGATATTGGTCGCGCCGCCACACTGACCGTTCACTTCGGCATGGGAGAAGCTCGCCAGCACGGTGCAGTTTGCGGTGATCGGGCCGGTGGTGTACAGCGTACCGGCCAGCGTGCCGCCGCAACCGCTGAGCGTAGCGATCTGCCCCGCCTCCGGTGTCACGCTGAAGGCAATGCTCTGGCCGTGGGTGACCGGCTGTGTCACATCGGGCGTGAGCGTGCCGCCCGCACCCGCCGAGGGGATCACCAGATGCTGGCGTGGTGCACTGCATTGTGCGACCCCGCCGCCGTAGGCCCCGACGCAGCGCCAGATGTGGTTGGCCGCATCCTGGTCGAGGTCGGCCATGGTGCCGACTGCGCACAGATTGGTCGTGGGCGCGCTCACGGAGGGCGTGCCTGCCGCGCCGCCGCAGACGCCATCTGTTTGGCCGCCACGCACCAGGCGCACGTAGTAGTCCGGGAATTTGTAGTACAGGTAGGCGACCCCGTCGGCGAAGAACAGATGCCATGCCATGCTGGGATCACTCTCCGACTCGGATGAGGAGCAGAACGCACCGGACGGCGTGTCGGGAAAGGCCGTTTCGTCGATCTTCGGCGGGCCGGGCTTGGCGCTGTCCACCAGCGTCGCCAGTTCGTCGACGGTGGGCAGGCGCCAGTCGGCGTAGCCCAGATGGCTGGTCGCGTTGGCGGCCGTGACGGCGGCCAGGCCCTCGGTCCAGGTGAAGGTTTCCTGACTTCCCGAGGCGTTGATGCATCGGTTGGTCATTCCCGCGTAGTTCCAGCTCATGCCGAGTGGGCAGCGGTCCCAGCTCAGGCCAGTGTCGGTATCGGTGACCGTGCCGTCGTTGTTGTTCACGAAGGCGGCGTGGCCGGGTGATGCGAGCAGGCAGACCGTCAGGAGCGTGGCCCGAAGTGGACGAATCATATGGAAACCTTGATGGGGGCGAGCGCAGTGCGCTCTGGGGCTGGTTGCCGTAAAGCGCAACATCGTCACGGTGAGGCGTAAGAAGAGCGTGAGTGGCCTGTAGGATCTTGTTACGATTCGCGCGCAGGGCGGGTTGCCGCCGTGACTCAACCCATTCCTATCCATGTCCTCCGCCCCGTCCGCCCCCCGCATTTCCCCCCCTTCCAGGCCTCTCGTCGCCGATGAGGCCTTGCTTCACATCGCGCTGCTGGGCGCGGTCCGCATCAGCGTCGGCAGCCGGGGGCCGGAGCGCTTGCTCAAGTACCGCAAGAGCATCGCCGTGCTCGCGTTTCTGGCGGTGCCCGCCGGTCGCTGGCACGCGCGCGATGCGCTGGCACAGCTGTTCTGGCCGGCGCTCGACGCATCGGCTGCGCGCGTCAATTTGCGCCAGGTGCTCTGGGATCTGCGCCAGACCTTGAACGTGGCGCCAGGCATCGAGCCTTTGCGCACCCGCGGCGACCTGGTTTGCCTGAACGTGGAAACGGGGGTGCGCCTGGACGTGGCGGGGCGCGCGGACGGGCCGGCGACGGGCAGCGTGCCGGACGGTGTCGACGAGGTCTTTCTGGCGGGGATGGGCTGGCCCGAACTGCCCGAATTCGAGGCCTGGCTGCAGGGGGCGCGGCGTCGCCTTACGGAGCATGGTGAGGCTGCGCTGATGGCTGCCAGCCGGGCTCGCCGGGAGGCCGGCGAACTGCCAGAAGCCATCGCCCTGGCGCGGCGCCTGGCGGCCTTGTCGCCGCTGGACGAAGGGCACGTCGGGTGGCTGATGAGCCTGCTGCTGGAGGTGAGTGAATACCAGGCCGCGCTCGCCTGCCACGATGCATTTGCGGCGCGCCTGCTGGAGGAGGTCGGGACCCGGCCGGGGGACGGGCTGGCGCGATTGCGCGAGCGCGCCGCCAGCCCGGTCGGGCGCGGTGCGTCGCCGACGGCCAACTTCACCGAGTTGCGCTGGATATCGGTGTTGTATTGCCTGCCCGGCGCCTCCGGTGACGATGAGCAGCATGAACGGACGATGGACGTGCTGCGCACCGTCGTGACCGGCTGGAAGGGCCGGCTCCAGCCTTCAACCGGCCGTGGCGTGATGGCGGTATTCGGGCTGGGCGAGAACGGCGAGCGCTCGATGGTGCGCGCACTGCAGGCTGCCAGCGACATCCATGCGCGGCTGGCGGGGGCGCTTGCACCGCGTTCCTGCGTCTGCACGGGACAGGTGTTGGTGCATGCGCGCGATGCAGTACTGGGGCTGCTCGGCGACGTGCCCGACATCGCCATGCAGATCGGCTGGATGGCGCGCCCCGGCGAGATTCTTGCGCCCGAGTCGGTGGTGCTGCAGGCGGACGGACATTTCCCTTTTGATGCTGTTGGTGTGCGAGAGTGCGCCGCGGCCGGCGGGTCCGTGGCGGTGTTTCGCTTGAGGACGGACCCGTCGGCCTGGTCCCGCCACGCTTCGGCCGATGCCCCGGCCCGAATTGAAGCCGCGCCTTTCGTCGGTCGCGATGAGGTGTTCGTGACCTTGTTCGCACTCTGGCAAGGTGTTCGCAACGGTGGTCCGTGCGTTGCGCGACTGCAGGCGCCGGCCGGCTTCGGCAAGACGCGCCTGTCCTCGGAGCTGGCTGCGCGCGTGGCCGCCGCTGGTGGTCAGGTGCGCCGTCTGCTGTGCCGTCTGGAGTGGTGCCATCAGCCGCTGCAACCGGTATTGTCGGCGCTCTCCGACTACGCCCGCGGTCGCGCTGACGATACGCCGCCACGGCAGGCGTGCCGCTTGCGCCGGCGTCTGGCTGGCGTGCGGCCGCGACTGCCGGCTGCCAGCATCGATGCGCTGGCGGCGCTGCTCGAACCCACCGGGCAGGCGCTGGCACCCGCAAAGGATGCGCTGTTTGGCGCCATCATCGACCTGGTCGACGCGCTGTTGACGCAGGGGCCGACGCTGCTGGTGGTGGATGATCTGCATTGGTGCGATCAGACCACCCTTGAGCTGCTCGGCGTGCTCGTGCGCAGCCTCGGCACGCGCCGGGTGATGTTGCTGGTTACGCAGCGCCCCGGGGTGGTGCTGGAATGGCCCGAAGACGGGGTGCATGGGGTGGATCTGTCGCCAATGCAGCCGGATGAGGCCCTGGCGCTGGTGACCGCGCTCGACCCGGAAGACCGGATCGCGATCGACGACCGCCAGCGCATCGTCGCCGCATGCGCCGGGGTGCCGCTCTTCATCGAACGTTCGGTGAAGAGCCGGCTGGAGGGCAACCACCACCTGCAGACGATAGACGAGTTGCTGCAAACGGAGTTGTCGCGACTGGGCGCGGCGCGGCGGGTGTTGTGCGCGGCGGCGGTGCTCGGCGGACGCTTCAAGGTGGCGCAGCTCCAGGCGCTGTTGCCGGAGGACGACGTGGGCACGACCTTGAGCGCGGCGCAGCGCCTGCGCCTGGTTACCGACGAGGGAGGGGACGAGTTCGCCTTCGGCCATGCCTTGATTCGCGATGCGGCCTATGCCTGCCTGCCGCGTGCGCAAAGCACGGCCCTGCATCTCTCGGCCGCGCGCCTGCTCGAAGCGCATGCAGAATCGGCCCAGGCGGTGGCCCACCACTATGCCGCGGCGAGCCAGTGGGCGCGGGCGGCGACGTGGTGGTTGAGGGCCGGCGATCAGGCCATGGCGGCCGAGTTCGCCGCCGATGCGATGCATGGTTTTGGCGAGGCCCTCAAACTGTTGCAGGCCCATGACGCCGGTGCGGACGACTTGCTGACGGCGCGCATGCGCCTGGGGCGGTCTGCGCAGCTGGCGCAAGGCTTCGGGTCACCGCTGGCCTATGGACAGTTTGCCGAGGCCCAGGCGGCGCTGGAGGCGGCACCCGTCGATACCCCCGAATACCGGCACAGGCTGTTCGAGGCGCTGAGCGGGCGCTACATGGGCGGCAGCTCGCAAGGCGCGGTAGAGGGGCTGGATATCGCCTGGCGCCTGGCCGATCTGGCCGAAGCGCCGGCGGAAAAGCTGATGGCGAGCTTCGCGCTGGGGAACTCCTTGTTCTGGCGCGGGCGCCTGCGCGTGGCACGCGACTGGCAGGAACGCGGCGTGGCCCTGGCGCGCCAGCTCGGTGCGGGCGAGCGGGAAAGATATTGCGTGGACGATCCCGCCGTCACCTGCCGGGCCTTTCTGGGCTGGACGCTGTGGTTTCTCGGAGAGGATCGCGCAGCTTGCCGGGTGGCCGCCGAGGGCGTGGCGCTGGCGCGTGCCGGCCGGCGCATGCATGCACTGTGCTTTGCCCTGAGCTTTGCAGCGGCCTTGCACTGGTGCAGGGGCGACGAGGTGGCGGTGCGCCGCCTGTCCGGAGAGGCCCGTGCGCTGGCGCGCCAGCATGGCTTTCCGCTTTGGGAAAGCGTGAACGCGCTGTTCCTGATGTGGGTGTCGGCGCGGCAGCGGCGCCTCGAGGACACCGAGTCCCTGTTCCAGGCCGCCGAGAACATGAAGTCAGCCTATGCTGCGGGTGTCACGACTGCACGCTGGATTGCGGCGCACGCGCTGATCGCCCGGGGCGACGCCTGGGCGGAGGCGGAATCGCTGCTCGATACCACGATTGCCGAGGCTGCCTTTCACGAAGATCAATACTGTCTCGCCGACTTGTTCTGGCAGAAGGCGGCCTGCCTTCGCCAGCGAGGCGAGCGCGCCCAGGCGCAAGGCTATCGGCGTCGCGCGCGGGCCTTGGCGCGCAAGCAGCAGGCGCTGGGGCTGTTGGCGCGGTTCGTCGGGTGAGGGCTTGCGCTCAGCCCAGTGCGAGCAATGCCGCGATGGCCGCTGCGGCGGGGAAGGTCTGCACGAACAGGATCTTGCGGCCGACCGTGGCGGCGCCGTAGAGCCCGGCCACGGCTACGCAGCCGAGCACGAACAGCAGCGCGTCGTGGTGTCCGCTGGCGAGCGCCCAGGCGATCCCGGCGGCGAGAAAACCGTTGTACAGCCCCTGGTTGGCGGCCAGCGTCCTGGATGCCCGTGAGAACTCCGGCGTGAGCCGAAAGATCCGGCGGCCGGTGGGGGTGTCCCACAGGAACATCTCGATCACCAGAATCCATACATGGATGGCACAGACCAGCAATGAGAGGAGGACGGTGGCGATGTGCATGGGAG
The DNA here is from genome assembly GCA_046295975.1 of Rhodocyclaceae bacterium. Taxonomy (GTDB): domain Bacteria; phylum Pseudomonadota; class Gammaproteobacteria; order Burkholderiales; family Rhodocyclaceae; genus UBA2357. The sequence continues at coordinate 34,179 of JBKBMG010000038.1, read as the reverse complement.
GCGCTCCGGCGGTCACGGGGGGTGTGGTGATGCTACACGCCTGGGCGACGGCGGCGAATCGCCCGCATGACCAGAATGCGCGCCGTGGCCGTCACGCGCCGCCTGCGCGGCGGGGCGTCTGGCGTGCCACCGGGCCGGCTTCGCGTTCGATGTGTTCGCGCAGGCTGCGGCCGCCGCCGATGGCGAACCACAGTTCGACGACGACGAACATCGGGCCGACCAGCAGGCCGCGCAGGTCGTCCACGAACGCGGGCTTGCGGCCTTCCCAGAAGTGCCCGACGAACTGGAAGGCCCAGCCGACGACGAAGCCGCCCAGTCCGGCCGCCAGCCAAGTCGCGAAGGCGGCGTCGCCCAGCGGATGGGCCGCTGCGACGAGGGCGCCGACACAGGCGATGGTGGCCAGCGTGGGCGTGGACACCCCCTGGCGCAGATACCACAAGGCCGCCAGGGCATAGGCCGCAAGGTGGGCGCCCAGCGTGAGGTCGCCCACGGGCAGGCGCAGGCGGGCGAGCAGCACCGCCACCGCGAAGACGATGAGCGGGATGCCGATGAAGTGGGTGGCGATGTTGCGCGGATCGCGGTGATAGCGTGCGTAGTGCACGAGCAAGCGGGTGCTGTGGTCCATGTTCGTCTCCGTGAGGTGGTCGCGGCGGCCGGCGGGGCGGCATCCTGACCGTTCTTGTTCTGCCCGCAGCATGCCTTGTCCATGCCGCCCTGTCTGTCACAATGCCGACAAACCTGCCCGCCCGCGTGGATCTGACCCGCAGCGGGCGGGCCTTGCGCGAGATCGCCATGCACTCAACCGCGGCGTTGAACAGCCCCGACCTGCCCGGCCTGACGGCCGCCCTGCGCACCGACGACTGGTTCGCCAGCTGTCCGGAGACGCTTCGGCACGCCCTCTTGAGCCATGCCGTTCGGCGCCGCCTTGCTGCGGGCGAGGCCTTGTTCGCGCGCGGCAGCGACGCGGATGGCCTGTACTGCGTGATCGCCGGTGCGCTGCGCATCGGCGCTGGCGATGCGGCGGGGCAGGCGGTGGTGCTGGCCTACCTGGAGTCTTACCAGTGGTTCGGGGAGATCTCGTTGATCGACGGCCGGCCGCGTACCCACGACGCGGTGGCGGATGTCGCCAGCGAAGTGCTGGTGGTGCCGCGCACAGTCCTGCTGGCGTGGCTGGCGTCCCATCCGGCGCATTGGCAGCACATGGCGCGCCTGGTGTGTCGCAAGCTGCGGGTCGCCTTCACCGTGCTTGAGGAACTGGCGCAGCTCCCGCTCGAGGAGCGGATACTGCGCCGCCTGCAGTTGCTGGCGGCGGGTTACGGCAGTCGCGACCTTGCGCGCCGGCGCGTGCGCGTGGCGCAGGAGGTGCTGGCACGCATGCTGGGGGTGAGCCGGCAAAGCGCCAACAAGGCGCTCAAGCAGCTGGAGGCGCGCGGCGCCCTGCGCTTGCACTACGCCGAGATCGAGTTGCTGGGGTCGGAGGACGACGGTCGCTCGTGAGGTGGCGTGGCCTCCGGCGCGTGTACGGAGTCCCACACGGTGGTGCTGTGCGACATCCGACAATCGCCTCTTCGGTACGGCCTGGCTGGGTCGTCAAGCTCAATGAAATCAATGCCCTGAGTGTCTGGCGCGGCATGGCACGACGTTTGCACAACTGTTCTTCGTCAGCATTCGAGATGGGGAACGACAATGGAACTGCCGGTCATCAGCAATGCCGTGCCAGCGGCATCCGGGGGCTGTAGCGAGAGCGGTTGCGGCACCGCGCCGGATGCGCTGGCGCACCTGCCGGACCACATCCGCGCCAAGGTTCAGGACCACCCCTGTTACTCCGAGGAGGCCCATCACCACTTCGCGCGCATGCACGTCGCGGTGGCGCCGGCGTGCAACATCCAGTGCAACTACTGCAACCGCAAATACGACTGTTCCAACGAGTCCCGGCCGGGCGTGGTGTCCGAGTTGATGACGCCGGACCAGGCGGTGAAGAAGACGCTTGCGGTGGCGGCGGCGATTCCGCAGATGACCGTGCTCGGCATCGCCGGGCCGGGCGACCCCCTTGCCAACCCCGAGCGCACCTTCGAGACCTTCCGCCAGCTCTCCGAACAGGCGCCGGACATCAAGTTGTGCGTGTCGACCAACGGTCTGTCCCTGCCCGACTGTGTCGACGAGCTGGCCAAGCACAACATCGACCACGTCACCATCACCATCAACTGCGTCGATCCCGAGATCGGGGCGCAGATCTACCCGTGGATCTTCTGGGACAACCGGCGCATTCGCGGTGTGGAAGGCGCACGCATCCTGATCGAGCAGCAGCAGAAGGGCCTCGAGATGCTCACCGCGCGGGGCATTCTGGTGAAGGTGAACTCGGTGATGATTCCCGGCGTGAACGATCAGCACCTCAAGGAGGTCAGCAAGATCGTCAAGGCCAAGGGTGCCTTCCTGCACAACGTCATGCCGCTCATCGCCGAGGCCGAGCACGGCACCTATTACGGCATCATGGGTCAGCGCGAACCGACGCCGCTGGAGCTCGAGTCCCTGCAGGACGACTGTGCCGGCGACATGTCGATGATGCGCCACTGCCGCCAGTGCCGCGCCGACGCGGTGGGCATGCTGGGCGAGGATCGTGGCGACGAATTCACCCTCGACAAGATCGACACCATGGAGGTCGACTACGCCGCGGCGATGGTCGAACGTGCCAAGGTGCACCAGGCGATCGCCGACGAGCTGGAGATGAAGCGCGCCCTGCAGCGGGCACCCAAGTTCGATCCCGCGGCTTTCGCCCCGGAGGTGCCGGCCACCCGCAGCATCCGCATCGCGGTCGCGAGCAAGGGTGGCGGGGTGATCAACGAGCACTTCGGCCACGCCCACGAGTTTCTGGTGTACGAAGTCGGCCCGGACGCGCATCGCTTTCTCGGTCACCGCAAGTGCACTCCCTACTGCATGGGCGACACGTCCTGTGGCGACGGCGAGACCGTACTCGGTCAGATCATCGCCAGCCTGGAAGGTGTCGAGGTGTTGCTCGCCAGCAAGATCGGCTTCGAGCCCTGGGCCGATCTGGAGAAGGCCGGTATCCGCCCCAACGGAGAGCATGCGATGGAGCCCATCGAGGATGCGATTCGGGCGGTGTATGACGAACTTGCGGCGGCCGGCAAGCTCGACCCCGTGTCCGAGACCGTTGCCGTGTACGCCGCCTGAGGAGACCGGAGATGTCACTCGAAATCGTCGAATCCTGCGTCGGCTGCTACGCCTGTGAGCCGCTGTGCCCCAACAAGGCGATCAGCGCGGTGATGCAACCGGGCGAGCCGCTGTTTTTCATCCATCCGGACAAATGCACCGAGTGCCTGGGTGACCACGACCTGCCGCAGTGCGCCGAGATCTGCCCGATCGAAGGGGCGATCGTCGACGAGTACGGCGAGCCGCTCAATCCGCCAGGGTCGCTCACCGGCATTCCGCTACACCTGCTCGAACAGTTGCGGGAGGCCGAATGCCGGCAATGACCGAGGTGCCCGCCCGGCCAGTTCACCTCGCCTTCTGGTGGAAACCGGGCTGTGCCACCAATACCCGTCAGATCCGCACGCTGGCGGCGGCCGGTTGCGAAGTGTCGGTGCGAGACCTGCTGACCGAAGCCTGGACGGCGGCCACGCTTGCCCCCTTCATGCACGGCCGGCCGGTGGCGGACTGGTTCAACCCGGCCGCGCCGGCTGTGAAGCAAGGCCGGATCGAACCAGGGGCACTGACCGACGAGCAGGCACTGGCCATGCTGCTTGCCGAACCGCTGTTGATCCGGCGGCCCTTGCTGCAGGCCGGCGCCGAGTATTGCTGCGGTTTCGACGCGCAGTGGCTGGCGGCGCGTGGTGTTGTCCTGGGGGACGGCCCGCTGCCCCAAGGGTGCAGCCACCCGGCATCGCCTCCGGACAGCAGGAAGATTCTGGCCTACGACGACCCCGCGGCCTACTGCCGACCGCCATCCGGGCCGTTGTGACGCAATCGCCCGAGCGCCGATAGACGCAACCGGACGCCAACGGCATGTAGTTGCCGACCGGCGCATGAGAACGCAACAAGCAGCCCCGCCCCGGGGCGCCCTGATACAAGGAGTATCACCATGCTGGCTCCGCTCACCCATCGCCCCACCCCCGCACGCGTCGCGATGCACGCCCACTTCATGCGCCATGCCGCAGGCGGCGCCAACGACGACTTTCTCGCCCAGATCATTGTCGGCTGGACGCTGGGCGAAGGCGTTTTGTCGGCGGACCTCGGTCTGGGGCAGGCGCGTTTTGCCACGCTGGTGGCGCGCCACTTTCCCGGGCTGCGCTGGGCGCCGCGCGACGCTGCGGGCGACTGCCTGCCTCGCCATCCCGAGTTCGACGACTTGTCGCGCTTTCTCGCCGCAGAGGCTGATCCGGCGGTGCCTGGTTCGGACGATGTCGCCCTGGTCCTGGCCACCGCGTGCATGGGGTCCGAACACCTGTGGCAAGACCTTGGCCTGCCGTCGCGGCGCGAGCTGTCGCAGCTCATCGCCCTCAACCTGCCGGCACTGGCGCGCGCCAACGAGCGCGACATGAAGTGGAAGAAGTTCTTCTACCGCGAGCTGTGCCAGCGCGAGAACATCCACGTCTGCGCGTCGCCCAGTTGCGATGCATGCAGCGATTTCGCGGCCTGTTTCGGTCCCGAGGATTGAGCCGCGAACCGAGCGCGCGGCGCCCGTCGCCGCCAACCTCACCAACGCCGCCCACTGCGGGCTTCGATGCCCTGCGCAGCCGCGCCCGCGGCGCGATGCTGGGACTGGCGCTGGGCGACGCACTGGGCGCCACCGTCGAGTTCATGACGCCGCGCGAGATTGCCGCCAGCCACGGCGTGCACGACCGGATTTGCGGCGGGGGCTGGTTGCGTCTCGCCTCCGGCATGGTGACCGACGACACCACCATGAGCTTTGCGCTCGCCGAGGCCTGGCTGGCAAGCGACGGGCCGCCCGACGCCGAGGCCTGCGCACATGCCTTCGACGCCTGGATGCGGGGCAAGCCGGTGGATATCGGCAACACCGTACGCCGCGGCATCCTGCGCTGGCGGCTGCACGCCACGGCGCAGGCGGCGTGTTCGGAACAAGCGGGAAACGGGGCAACCATGCGCTGTCTGCCGGTGGCCCTGGCGACGCTCGGGGCGGAGCCGGCCGTGGTGCGCCGCGCCGCGCTCACCCAGGCGCGCGTCACCCACCACAACCCGCTCACCGACGAGGCCACACTGTGCGTCGTCGACATGGTGCAGCTCGCCTTGCTCGGCGCCGGGCAAGCAGTGGTGCTTGCCCGGGCTGCTGCGCTTGGGCGCGTCCATGCGGCCTTCGCCGCCCACGGGCGGCGCTGTGAGAACCCCAGCGGCTACATCGTCGACACCTTGCGCGCGGTGTTCCAGGCCCTGGCGGCGGCGGCCGATTTCGAGACGGTGCTGGTGGACGTGGTGAACCGTGGGGGCGATGCCGATACCACCGGCGCCATCGCCGGCATGATCATGGGCGCCCTGGTGGGCGAGGCGGGTTTGCCGCAGCACTGGCGCGGGGCGCTGCGGCGCGAGGTCGCTGCCGAATGCGCCCGCCTTGCCGATGCCTTGATCGCCCGCGCGCCGCTGTGCCAGTCGGATGACGGGTTGGGGTGAGCTCAGCGCGTCAGCGCCCGGCCGCGCCGAAGGCGCGCATCTTGGCGAACCACTTGCCCGCGGCCTGGGCGTCGAGCTTGCCGACCATGCCGATCAGGCTCTCGTTGACCGGGGCGATGCCGACAAAGCCCAGGATGTTGCGCTCCAGCGACTTCACGCTGTGGGCGCGGAAGTAGTAGCGGTACACCAGCGCCGGCATGCCCATGGTCACCACCACGCGGGCGGAGCGACCGGTCAGACCCTTGGCGTTGAGCGGGTTGTTGCGGTCCTTGCCGAAAGCGAAGCCCGGACGCGCCACCTGTTCGAGAAAGCCCTTGAGCAACGCCGGCATGTCGCCCAGCCACAGCGGAAAGAACAGCACCAGATGCTCGGCCCAGGCGATCGCCTGTTGCGCCTCGGCGAGCGTGGCGGGCAAGCTGCCATGTTCCCATTCCTGCTCGCTGCGCAGTAGCGGAAAGTCCAGCGTTGCCACATTCACCTCGCGCACCACATGCCCGGCCGCTTCCGCCCCGCGGCGGTAGTGCTCGGCCAGTGCATGGCACAGGTGGGGCGCGGTGGCGTCGGGATGGCCCTGGATCAGGAGGATGTGTTTGGTCATGGCGGCGGGCGGGCGGGCGGTGGCGGTCGTCAACGGGAGCGAGGCAGGTGATGGCGTTCATGCCGTCAGCGCCGGCAATCAACGACATCGCGCGATTTGCCTCGGGCCTGTCGAAGGGTGTCAGCCCGCAGTGCCGGTGAGCGGGCTGCGACAGGTTCAGCCCGAGCGACATCAGATGATTGCGGTGGTGATCGCCGTCATTGTGCCCCAGCACCTGTACGCTGCGTCCGCCGGTTGCCCGAAGCGGGCAGTCGGGAGCGGGCAGTCGGGAGCGGGTAATCGGGAGCGGGCAGGCGTTGGCGCGCCCGGACCGTGATCGACTCCACTCCTGCGCCGACCGGCCGCCGCTATACTTTTCTCGGGCGGAACAAGAAGCACGACCGCCTCCCCAACCCCGGGGCGCATGCCCCAGCCAGTACTGATAAAAGATCGGAGTCGGGCCGCAAGCTGTGCCGACAAGCCGGGACGGGTGCTGTCGATCGTGCGTGCTTTGACGCCCGACCGACAGGCGACTGCAGGCGTCAGTGTCGATGTAGCCCCGCGTTTGGGGTGGGAGGGTGTCATGGGATGGTTTTCCAACAAGCCGGCCGCGCATGCAGCCGGTGTCGTCACCTTGCAGGCAGCCTCCGCGGAGTTGGGGCGCCGGCTCGACAGTGTGCGCATCAAGCCGACCTTCGTCGTCGGATTCGTCTCGCCGCATGTCGATATCGACCGGGTCGCGGGCGAGGTGCGCGGGCGCTTCCCCGACGCCGCGGTGATCATGTGCACGACCGCCGGCGAGCTGTGTGCCGAGGCCGGGCAACTCTATTGCCCGGCGAGTGGGCGTTGGGACCGAGTGGTGCTGCAGTGCTTCGACGCCTCGCTGGTGGCGCGCGCGCAGGTGGTGGCCATTCCACTGGGTAGCGAGGACTTGCGTCGCGGAACCGTCTCGGTGCCAATGAAGGAGCGGGTGGCACGCCTGGCGAAGGGGATCGAGAGTGCGCGCGTCGAACTTGAGATCGATCACCGCGATACCTTCGCCTATGTGTTGTTCGACGGCCTGTCGGCGTCCGAGTCGTTCTTCATGGAAGCCTTGTACGAGAGCGGCCGCTTTCCCTGTCTCTTCGTCGGCGGGTCGGCCGGCGGAACGCTGGACTTCAAGGAAACCTGGCTGCACGACGGCCAGCGCCGGCTGGAGAACCACGCACTTGTCACGTTCTTGAAGATGGCACCGGGCGTTCGCTTCGGTGTGTTCAAGAGCCAGAACTTCGAACCCACCGGGGTGGCCTTCAACGTGTTGTCGGCCTCGCTCGAGCAGCGCTACGTCAGCCAGGTGTTTGATCAGCACGGGCGGATCGGGACGCTCGTCGATGCGCTGTGCGACAGTCTGAAATGTGACCGGGGTTCCCTGGAAGCCAAGCTTGCCGAGTATTCCTTCGCGATACGCGTCGGCAAGGAAATCTACGTACGTTCGATTGCGCGCATCGATCTCGACAGCGGGCGGGTGCATTTCTATTGCGACGTCGCGCCTGGCGAAGAGCTGGTGATGGTGCGCCGGACCGGCCTGGCGAGCGATACCCGGCGTGACTTTGCGCGCTTCATGGAGGGCAAGCCGGGCCGGCCCGTGGCCGGCATCCTCAACGACTGCATTCTTCGCCGCCTCTACAACGAGCGCGAACTGGGCGAGATGGGCAGGGTAATGGAGGGCGTGCCACTCGCCGGCTTTTCCACGTTCGGTGAGATTCTCGGCCTGAACCTCAACCAGACGCTGACCGCCATTTTCTTCTTCCGGGTGAGCGCGGGCGCGCCTTTCAGCGACGGCTTTGTGGACCAGTTCGTCGCCCACTACGGCGAGTTCAAGGCCTTCTTTCTGCGGCGCCAGATCGCCAAGCTGGCGGGGCTGTCGCGAGTGGTGGTGCAGCAGATCGAGGGGTTCGAAGCACAGCATTTCGATACGTCGCTGGACGCGAGCGGCTTGGACGAGTCGATGGCGCGGGTGTTCGTCGGGCTCAATGAGCTGGGGCGGGTGCTCAGAGAGGCGAAAGCGCTTCGCGAGCACACGGCGCACGAACTGGAAGGCTGTGCGGGTGACTTGTACGGCTCGATGGACGCACTTTCCGCCCACATCGTCGAGCAGGATGGTGTGGTGCATCAGGCGGGAAGCACGGTGGCCGACCTCGCGGCGCGCGCGGGCGAAGTGGCGGCCAGCGCCCGCGGGCTTGCGGATGCCAGTACCCGCATCCAGGGCGTGGTGGAGGTGATCCAGCAAATCTCCGATCAGACCAACCTGCTCGCGCTCAATGCGGCGATCGAGGCTGCGCGGGCCGGCGAGTGGGGGCGGGGCTTCGCGGTCGTTGCCGACGAGGTCCGCAAACTCGCCGAGAAATCGCGCAACAGCGCCTCCGAGATCGGCGGTGACATCTCCCGGCTGGCCGACGAGATTGGCCGTGTCGCGCGCGACATCGAAGGGCAGTCTGCCGGCGTCGCCAACCTCACCACGCTGCTGGAGGCCATCGAGCACTCCAGCCAGCGCACGGCGGAGACCGCGGTCCACACCAAGTCGGTCGCCGATACCCTGAGGGGGCTGACCAAGAGCGGGGCGTGAGGCCTTAGCGGGCAATGACGTTCGAAAGCTGTCGCTTGCGCGAAATCACGGCCCGCCTGGGCGCCCTGTGCGCCCTGTCTGCTGGGTGCGTGTGCCGCTTCAAGCCACCGCCGCTGCGGTCAGCCCCGCCAGGTCGCGCAGATCGGCATCCACCCACTGCAAGCCCATGCGGGCGAGAAAGCGCTTTTCCTTGTCGTTGGCGCCGGGTATCAGTGCCCAGCCGGCGGGCTGGGCCGCGCCGTAGATGATGTCGCTCAGCAGCATGCGGGGCGTGTCGCGGTTCAGGCGGATACCGCCGACCAGGTAGCGCAGCCCCTCGCGGCGCTGCTTGAGGAAGGGCGGGATGGCGAAACCACCCATCAGTTCGGTGATGTAGTCGACGAAGTCGGCGTCGGACGCGATCCAGCTCGGCTCCGGCCAGGGTGTGCCGCAGGGCTTGAACAGCACCGGCGCAGTCGGGTCGATGCCGTCGTTGTCGGTTTCCGGACCGTAACTGCGGCCGTCGTGTCGGTAAAGCTTGTAGCGCACGCCGCGGGCGATGCGCGCACAGCCGACGACCAGGGTATGGGGTCGGCCGGCATACAGCCGCTGCAGGCCGGTGTCGCGATTGAGATCGACGACATAGGGCAGGTTCAGGGCGGCGATCCAGGCGTGCAGGCCGGCTTCGCACCATTGCGGGTCGGCGTAGGTCTGTTCCAGGAAGCGGTTGAGCGCCGACCGGCCACGCTTGAGTTCGACGTTCATCGCAGCGCGGGGAAATTCGTACATCAGCCGCGGCGCCATCGGCTGGCCGTTGTTGAGGGCGAGGATGAGTGCCTCGCTGGTGGCGGGCATGGCCGCACCGGTTTCGAGGTGGGTAACGTCGGCCAGCGCCTCGGCGCCAATGAACGGAACCAGTGTACCCGCGCGCAAGGCGGCATCGATGTCGTCGAACGTGGTGCTCATGGATTTCCCTCTGCGGACGATGGGGCCGGACCGCCACGGCCCGGATCACCATGGTGAGCGCAAGATCGATGCCACGTTGCCGACGCCCGCGCAGTGCGGCGTGCTGCGCGGGGTTCAGGGCGGCTGCCTGCCGCGATGGCGGCCGAGGGTGTGTCGCAGCAGCATCGTTGAGGGGGGCGGATTGTCGGGTTTGCGACAGGCGGGACGACGCTGCGAGCAATCCGATCCAATCCATCGCCGCAGCAGATCAGCCTCAAGTCCGACAGACTGCTAGGGATGCTCGTCACCGACTGCGCGCTTCCAGAACTGGATCGAACGGCAGGGTCAGCCTGAAACGGCAGCGTCAGGACGACCGCTGGAAAGGCTACAAAAGTGGGGCACCTCAGTTTCCGTCAGTCTTGTACTTCGGCGAGCGTGGGCCGTACAGCATTCCATTGGGCTGTCCTGCCGCGAGTAGCCGGTTGCTTGTAATACCGGCGATCGGATGTGCGCGGTTCGTGGTGCTCTCAACGATCTGGTTTACCAGGGCCGAGACCAGTATTCCCACCAGTCCTCCGCTGGAACTGCGACCTTCGGCGCTCGACGCAGTCGCAGTGCCCGACCACAGCACCTGCTCGGTCCGCAAGTCTACGAGGCGCGCTTCAGCCGTTACCCGACTTTCGCTCGAGATGATCGCGTAAGTCGTCCCGTACTGGCGGACGGAGATGTAGAGCGCCGAGTCGGCACCGAAGATCTCGTGGAGCTTCTTCAAGCTGACGTCATGCATCTCGTCGGGGTTGACCAGTCCGTTCTGCTTGAATGTCTCATTCACCAGCGTGACCGGAAACACGTAGTAGCCGGATTCCGCCAAGGGCAAAGTGACCTGGGAGAGAACGCTGTTGGTCGCCAACACGTCGGGGGACGCATTCAGAGGCGGCAGCACGAGGATCGAACTCGGCCTGCTGTCCATGAATGCCGAGTAGTCATAGGGCTGTTGAGTTGCGCAACCGGTGGTGATCAATATCACGGCAGCGAGTGCGCAAGCTTTTCGGAAGTATCCTCGAATCATTCTCTGGTGCCGCCTTCAGTTGGCCTGTTTGGCTTTGGAACTGAGCAGAAAATCGATGTAGGGCGCGCTCTCGGGGTAGTGCGCCCGCTCTGCATCGAAGTAGTGAAGCATTTTTTGACTGTCCTGTTTCTCCGCATACAGGATGCCGAGGTGGGCAAAATACCCCGGAGGGAGCGGTTTTCCGCTTTCCCGAGCCTTCTCGATACCGGCTTCCAGGCTCGTGATCTGCTCGTCCGGCCCTTTTTCCCCGGTCAGGTGTCCGTAAACCTGAGGTTGATAATCCCCCCAGTAGTACAGTGGGTCGGTTCCCGTTGCGCAGGCGGTCAGCGACAGCGCAACGGCGGCGGCGAATGCGCCTGCGCGAGATGAGACGAATGCACGCACTTGCTGGTCTCCCGGGAGGATCACTTTTGGGTCGGTTGCCAGGCACCCGAATGGATGCCCGCAACCAGTCCGTCGACGGCTTCGCGGATCGCCAGGTCAAGAACCTTGCCGTTCAGCGTGGAGTCGTAGCTCGCCGTACCTCCGAAACCGACGATTTCCCGGTTGTCTAGGGCGTACTCGCCTGCACCCTGCGACGAATAGACGACTTCGGAGGTTTCGACGTTGACCACGTTCAAGCTGACCTTGGCGTAAGCGATTTGCGACTTCCCCCGCCCAAGAATGCCGAAGAGTTGCTTGTCGCCGGTCTCCTTGCGGCCGAACTCGGTCACATCGCCGGTAATCACGTACGTCGCACCCTTCAGATTCTGCGTGGTACCCGAGAGGGCAGCCTCCTGCTTGATCTCGGCCATGTTGTCACGGTCCAGCACATTGAAGCGGCCGGTCTGATGCAGGTGGGAGATGAGGATTGTCTGCGCCTGGCTGCCGAGCCGGTCGACCCCGTCCGAAAAAATCCCGCGCATGAAGTTCGAGCGGTTGTCGAACTTGCCAACGGAGATCAGGCTGCGCGCCCCTGCGTAGGGCGTGGCCGCCGAGGCAACCTGTGGCACGGCCAGGGTGCGGGCGCTCTCGGTGGCGCAGCCGGTGAGTTGCAGCGCACTGACTAGCAGGGCGCATGCCGCCGATGCTCTTGCGATGACGATCTTCATGTGCATTCGGAAAGCCTTTCCTTATGGATTGGATGTTGGGAACCCTCGACTCCACGCCGTTTTCCGGCATGCGCGGCGGATCCACTCTGTGGTCGAACGGAGTCGGGACGTTCGGCTGCACGCCTCTGCGGTGAACCTTGCCCGGAGCGTGATCGTCGACGAAGCCCATATGGGTTCCGGCGAAATGCTGTCGGCGTGGCAAATTACACGTCGATTCGACTTCTGTCCAGTCCGTAGGCATGAACGGATGATCTGGATCAAGTGTTCACGTGGGTCGCTGTGCGGGGTGCTGGTTTTTCAGCCCCTCGATTTGTCAGCACCGCGCTCCGGCCGTGAGCCGCCCCAGCCCGATCCCCATCTGCCTGTGGGTGGGTGCGGCGGCCACCCTGTCCGCCGGTGGATTGCGGGACGCCGCTTGGTGCCCCGGATACTTTTATTGTCGAACGACGCCCGCCGTGCGGTGGTCGAACCTGCGCCGTGTGACGGAGGCGGGCGATGAGCGGGCGGAATCCACATGATGAAGGGCTGCAGCCAGCGCGCCGGCGCTTTCTCGCGCTGGCGGCGCTGGGCGCACTCAGTCTGCCGCGTGGCGTGGCGGCGCTGGGCGCACTCAGTCTGCCGCGTGGCGTGGCGGCGCAACCGGGCCCGCTGCTGCGCACGATTCCGGCGTCCGGCGAACGCCTGCCGGCCATCGGCAGGGGCACCTGGATTACCTTCGATGTTGGCGAGGGGCGCTGGGGCGGGCGCAGTGAGGCGCTCACCGCACGCTGGCAAGTGCTGCAGGCATTCTTCGCCGCCGGCGGACGGCTGATCGATTCCTCGCCGATGTACGGCAGCGCCGAAGCGGTGCTCGGCGAACTGCTGCCGCAAAGCGCGGGGGCCGATGCGCTGTTCTCCGCCACCAAGGTGTGGACGCCCGGGCAGCGCCTGGGCGAGCAGCAGATGGCGCGCTCGCTGGCGCGGTGGGGGCTGCCGCATTTCGACCTGATGCAGGTACACAACCTGCTCGACTGGCAGGCCCATCTGCCCACCCTGTTGCGCATGCGTGCCGAAGGCGCGGTGCGCTACATCGGCATCACCACCTCGCACGGCCGCCGCCATGACGACCTTGCCGCCATCCTGCGCCGCGAACGCCTGGATTTCGTCCAGTTCACCTACAACATCGCCCACCGCGCGGTGGAAGAACGCCTGCTGCCGCTGGCCGCCGAGCGCGGCTGCGCGGTGCTGGTGAATCGGCCCTTCGACGGCGGCGGGCTGTTCCGCCGGGTGCGTGGCCGGCCTTTGCCCGCGTTGGCGGCCGAACTCGGCTGCACGAACTGGGCGCAGTTCTTCCTCAAGTTCGTCATCGCCCACCCGGCGGTGACCTGCGCCATCCCAGCCACTTCGCAAGCCGCCCACATGCGCGAGAACATGGGCGCGCTCAGCGGCCCGCTGCCGGACGCCGCGCAGCGCCGTCGCATGGTGGCGGCGTTCGAAGCCTGAGCTGGCTCGGGCACGCGGGCGGCCTTCCGTCCGGTACGCCGGCAATCAAGAACCGTTCGGGCGGGGCGAACGGTGTTGCGTAGCTGTGCGCCGCTAGTTGCCCCCCAGCGGCAGCTCCACCTCCACGCACGGCCCGCGCCCGTCGGCGCCGTCCTTTAGTGTGATGCGCCCGCCGTGCGCCCAGCAGATCTCGCGCACGATGGCCAGGCCGAGGCCGCTGTCTTCGCTGTTGCCCTGGCCGAGGATACGGTAGAAGCGCTTGAAGACGTTCTCGCGCTCACCTTCCGGAATGCCCGGCCCCTGGTCGTTGACGCTGATCACCGCGTACGTATGCCGGACGACATGGTCGTAATTGGTGTCGCGTCCCTTATGGCAAACATGGCCGCGCAGATGACCTTCGCGCGCAGTGGGCGAGCCGCGACAACGCGTCGTTTCGAAGCACTATTGCGACGATACGACTCGCCTCCGATCGCGAACCGGATTTCTGCAGCGCAGTAAATCGGGACGTTCGCCGGCGCCGATCACCGAGCCGGACGAGGGGGCTGTAGCCGGACATTGATCCCCGTGGGTGTGATCCGGGGCCGTAGCGTCCGAATCCGCAAGGGGTTCGGATGGGTGTTGTTCTGCAGCATTTCCGCGCTCATCCGGTATGGCATGGCACTTGCCATCGCTTGCTTAGGCGAGCGCATTCCCACCGGCAGCTGATTGCTCGCGACCTGCCAACCCGTGTGACTGCTGGAGAGCCGCTGACGATGAGCGACGAACGAACCCTGTGGCGAACGCTATTGCATGTCGAGGAGCCGTGGACGGTCATCGAATGCAGGGTGGATGGAGGTCGCCGCCACGATGTCTGGATTGGACTGGAGGCGCCGCGTGGCTGGCTCGGTCTGGGACGTGTCAGGCCGCAACCGGGAGCGCGGCCGATGTCGTGGCGCCACGCCAATCTTGGGGACTGGCAGGTGTACGTACATGTACTCGCGCCGGCGAATGCCGATCTGGCGCGGCAGCCGTGGGCTGGCGAGGCCGGCCTGCCGTTCACCCGCGCCCTCAATCAGCGGGTGTTCGCCTTTCTGCGCGAGGGGTGCAGCCTGCAGAGCATCTGCACCCTGCTCGATCTGCCGATCGCCGAATTGTGGCGCTTTCGCTATGCGATGGACAGCGGGCGATGGGGGCTGGAGCGCAACGCCGCGGTCGACCCGCCTCCAGTTGGGCGTGACGTCGAGGCGTCGAACGACCCGGACATACCGGACGTGGCCGATCCGGTGTGGGCCGCCGTGCTTGAGGGCGGACGTCAACTCGACGTACGCGTCCTGGGTCTCAAACTGCTTCTGACTCGCCTGCGTTCGCAGTTCGAACTGATTTCCGACGCCGAGGTACGCACGCTCAAGCGTCAGGAACTGCATCGCTATTTCGTGAAGAACAAGCGCCTGCTTGCGCACGAGCTTGACCAGATCCGAGGCGAATGACGTGACCAGCATGATGAAAGAGCAGGCGCTCCCGCGGTGCGGCGGGCTGTGTGCGATCGGGGAGGCGGCCCGCCGCATCGAGTGCGGCGAATTCCTGTGTATCGCCGGCGACGAGGCCATGCTGCGCCGACTGCCTCGGGGTAACTGGATCGGTGGGACGATTCCGTACTTCATGGGGCCGAATGGCGGCGAGACGAACCGTGAGCAGGTGTTCGTAAGTGAGGTGGCGCACCTTGACCCGCTTCCGCAAATCCGTTTCCACGACGTTACGTCGCTCGACCAAGTCTGTGCCGAGGCGCCCAACAACGGCTACTCCATATTGATCATGCCGGCCTTCTCCGCGGTGCATTCCCATTACGCGCGCAATGCTCCGGGGTTCGACGACATGTTCGTGAAGCCCATCGTTGGGTGGGTTTCGGGCTGCCATCTAGAAGACCTCCCTCAGGCCGTCCCCGCGGTGGTGAACGGCCAGACGGGCGAGTTCGATACCGAGCGCGCGGTCGTGATGCACGTGTCCCTGCCGTCCGACCACTACGCACGGGTCGAGATCCTGAACCTGCTGGAGCAGGGCGCGGGGGATGAGATCCGTTTCGCGGAAACCGGGTTTTCCGCGCGTGACTGCCTGATCAACGGTGCACCGGCCCGTCTGGCCGACTACCTCGGCGTACACGGCGGCAACCTACGGTTGCCGCTGGTCGCGGACTACTGCGGTGCCATGATCAACGTCTCGTTCAAGGGCATCGACGAGGCCGAAGGACGCGTCGATTTCTATGCGCCTGTGTTCAAGGACGTCTCATACCGCCTGGCACGGCGATCCGAGGTGGACGTCGCCAGCCATGGAGGAGACCAAGGCATGCGGACGGTGTTTTCCTGCAACTGCATCCTCAACTATCTCTACGACGACCTGGAGGGGCGTCGGACGGGCGCATTCACCGGGCCGATGACCTTCGGCGAAATTGCCTATCTGCTGCTCAACCAGACACTCGTCTACCTGGTCATAGAGCGGGCGTGATCGTACGGGGTGGGGCGCCGTAGCGTTGGAACCCGGGCAGGATGACCTGGCACCTGGTTGAGCTGCTGGCTCAGGCCGACGCGGCGCCTCGGACGGTCTCTGCTCGACTCCCTACTACCCGTCGCTGCTGGCCGCTGAATGCCAAGCCGATCAGGTGGGCTGGTTCGTCGTGCTCGCAGTACTTGTCCGCATAGCCCGCGCCCGATTTGCGCCAGTGCCTCCCCCGTTCGCTTGGCGCCACCACACCCGGCTGTGCCTGCGCGACGGCGAATGGCGCGCCGAGCGCCAGACGACGCCAGTGAGCGTCAGGCCAGTCCGCCCTTCAAACCACCCGCTCCCCGAGCATCATGCCGCCGATCACCAGGTATTCGGTTTCGCCCTGCAGCGCATGGGGAAATAGCCCGGAGAAGGCGAGGATCTTGGGCAGGGGGACGGCGCAGGCGATGACGTGGTCGCCGAATTCGTCGGCGCGCTCGCGATCGGCGGCGAAGGCGCTGAGGTTGTTCGCGCGCAGCAGCAGATGCCCGGGCGGGGTGTCGGAGTTGGACGGGAGCGGGCCGCCGCCTTGGCCGGAGTAGCCGCGGTACAGCCGTAGGTGGCGGCAGCCGGGATGGCGGCGGGCGAGTTCGTGCTGGGCGAAGGCGTAGAGCAGGTCGAGCTGGGCTTCGAGCGCGCCGGTGGCATAGAGGCCGGCGGCGCGTTCGTGATCGAAGGTGCTGCGCGAGGGACTGTCGGGGTCACCCAGGGGGCCACGGTGGTGGGTGGTGAGCAGGCCGAAGCGCGATTCCACCCAGCCTTTCAACACCGCGGCCTCGCGCCCATCCGGGTCGAACAGCCAACCGCGCAGCAGGCGCAGGTAGTCGAGGCGGCTGCGGTCCAGGCGGGCTTCGGCATGCCAGCCGGCGGCGGGTGGGTCGTCCAGCAGGAAGTGGGCGCGCATGTGGGCGTGGAACAGTTCGGCGCGCGTCCGTGGGCCGTCGCAGTGGGCCAGGCGGGCGAACAGACCTTGGTGCAGCGGCGCGACGCCGTCGAGTTCGAGGGGCACCGGGGCAAGTTGGTAGGCGAGGCTGGCGAGCGCTTCGGCGGGGAGGTTGCAGCGGTTGATCGGCAACCGGGCTTCGGGCGGGTAGGTGTGGCGCGCGAGTTCCGGTGGAATGTCATCAGCCCTACAAATTGTAGGTGTTTTGTCGCACGCGGTATCGCCGACGTCGTGTTCGTTGTCGGAGTGTTTTCGTTTCATTTCAATGGCTTGTGGGCTTTCTTCGGGAATGGCACAGCTCTTGCGGAAAGCTGCGCGTGGTCCAGCGCATCACATCCGTATCACGACAACCGTTCCGACAAGGAGAGAAGCATCATGGCTAAGCTGCGTCAATGCGCCATCTATGGCAAGGGTGGCATCGGCAAGTCTACCACCACCCAGAATCTGGTCGCCGCGCTCGCGGAAGCGGGCAAGAAGGTGATGATCGTCGGCTGCGACCCCAAGGCCGACTCCACCCGCCTGATCCTTCACTCCAAGGCCCAGACCACGGTCATGCACCTGGCGGCCGAGGCTGGCTCGGTGGAAGACCTGGAACTGGAAGATGTAATGTCAGTCGGGTATGGCGACGTGAAATGCGTCGAGTCCGGTGGCCCGGAGCCTGGCGTGGGGTGTGCCGGCCGCGGCGTGATCACCGCGATCAACTTCCTCGAAGAGGAAGGGGCCTATGACGAAGACCTGGACTTCGTGTTCTACGACGTGCTCGGCGACGTGGTCTGCGGCGGTTTCGCGATGCCCATCCGCGAGAACAAGGCGCAGGAAATCTACATCGTGTGCTCCGGCGAGATGATGGCCATGTATGCCGCCAACAACATCGCCAAGGGCATCGTCAAGTACGCCAATTCCGGCGGCGTGCGCCTGGCAGGCCTGATCTGCAACAGCCGCAACACCGACCGCGAAGACGAGTTGATCGAAGCGCTGGCGGCCAAGCTGGGCACGACGATGATTCACTTCGTGCCGCGCGACAACGTGGTGCAGCACGCCGAGATCCGCCGCATGACGGTGATCGAGTTCGACCCGAAAGCCAAGCAGGCCGACGAGTACCGCCAACTCGCCCGCAAGATCGTCGAGAACAAGAACTTCGTGATCCCGACGCCAATCGAGATGGAGGCCCTCGAAGAGCTGCTGATGGAGTTCGGCATCATGGAACAGGAAGACGAGTCCATCGTCGGCAAGACCGCCGCCGAACTCGCTGCCGAGGCCGCCGCCGCTGCCTGAGTCGCGTGACGGGGCATGGCGCCCCGTCGTCGATCGCCGCGGCCCGGTGCCTGCGTCTAGCTGCGGCAATGCCAAACCCTTTACACGTCGTGCACGGATTGGTGCCGCGTGACAGGAGAAGCAACATGACTATGCTCACCCGCGAAGAAACCGAGAGCCTCATCCAGGAAGTGCTCGAGGTCTATCCCGAGAAAGCCAGGAAGGACCGCGCCAAGCACTTGGCGGTCAACGACCAGTCGGTCGAGCAGTCCAAGAAGTGCATTACCTCCAACCGCAAGTCGCTGCCCGGGGTGATGACCATCCGCGGCTGTGCCTACGCCGGTTCGCGTGGCGTGGTGTGGGGTCCGGTCAAGGACATGATCCACATCTCCCACGGTCCGGTCGGCTGCGGCCAGTATTCGCGTGCCGGTCGGCGCAACTACTACGTCGGTACCACTGGCGTGAACACCTTTGCCGAGATGAACTTCACCTCCGACTTCCAGGAGAAGGACATCGTCTTCGGCGGCGACAAGAAGCTCGCCAAGCTGATCCAGGAAATCGAGCAGCTGTTCCCGCTGCACAAGGGTATCTCGGTGCAATCGGAGTGCCCGATCGGCCTCATCGGCGACGACATCGAGGCGGTTTCGAAGAAGGCCGCGGCCGAACTCAACAAGGTCGTGGTGCCGGTGCGCTGCGAGGGTTTTCGCGGCGTCAGCCAGTCGCTCGGCCACCACATCGCCAACGACGCGATCCGCGACTGGGTGCTGTCCAACCGCGACGGCCAGGAGTTCGAGTCCACCCCCTACGACGTGACCATCATCGGTGACTACAACATCGGTGGCGATGCCTGGGCTTCGCGCATTTTCCTGGAAGAAATGGGCTTGCGCGTGATCGCCCAGTGGTCCGGTGACGGCACCATCGCCGAGATGGAGAACACCCCCAAGGCCAAGCTCAACCTGCTGCACTGCTACCGCTCGATGAACTACATCAGCCGGCACATGGAAGAGAAGTACGGCATCCCCTGGATGGAATACAACTTCTTCGGCCCGACCAAGATCGAGGAATCCATCCGCCGCATCGCCGCCTTCTTCGACGACACCATCAAGGAAAACGCCGAGAAGGTCATCGCCAAGTACAAGCCGATGATGCAGGCCGTCATCGACAAGTACAAGCCGCGGCTGCAGGGCAAGCGGGTGATGCTCTACGTCGGCGGCCTGCGTCCGCGCCACGTCATCGGCGCCTACGAGGACCTGGGCATGGAAGTGGTCGGCACCGGCTACGAGTTCGGCCACAACGACGACTACGACCGCACCATCAACGAAATGGGCAACGCCACCCTGCTGTACGACGACGTCACCGGCTTCGAGCTGGAGGAGTTCGTCAAGCGCATCAAGCCCGACCTGGTCGGCTCCGGCATCAAGGAAAAGTACATCTACCAGAAGATGGGCATTCCCTTCCGCCAGATGCACAGCTGGGACTACTCCGGCCCGTATCACGGTTATGACGGCTTCGCGATCTTCGCGCGCGACATGGACATGACGCTGAACAACCCGTGCTGGGGCAAGCAGACCCCGCCGTGGAAGGCGGTCACGACCGAAGACGCGCTCCAGGCCGCCGCCTGATCGGAGCCGTTCGGTTGCCGGTGTAAAGCCCAAGGCGGGTGCCGGCTCCAATCCGGCACCCGCCGCAAGGAATCAACCTCATGCCCGCGTCCACGGATGAGTGGCCGGGCCAAGGAGATGGAAATGCAAGTCGTCGATGACATCAAGCCGTGCTACCCGCTGTTCCGCGAGGATGACTACAAGGCCAACCTCAAGAACAAGCAGGATCTCTATGAAGAGCGCCATCCGGCGGAGAAGATCGCCGAGGTGTTCGAGTGGACTACCACCAAGGAATACCAGGAACTCAACTTCCAGCGCGAGGCGCTGACGGTGAACCCGGCCAAGGCCTGCCAGCCGCTGGGCGCGGTGCTGTGCTCGCTGGGCTTCTCCAAGACGCTGCCCTACGTGCATGGTTCGCAGGGGTGTGTGGCCTACTTCCGCACCTATTTCAACCGCCACTTCAAGGAGCCGGTGTCCTGCGTGTCCGACTCCATGACCGAAGACGCCGCGGTGTTCGGCGGCCAGAAGAACATGTTCGACGGCCTCGAGAACGCCAAGGCGCTCTACAAGCCCGACATGATCGCGGTGAGCACCACCTGCATGGCCGAGGTCATCGGTGACGACCTCAACGCCTTCATCAACAACTCGAAGAAGGAAGGTCACATCCCGCAGGACTACCCTGTGCCCTTCGCCCACACCCCGTCCTTCGTCGGCAGCCACACCACCGGCTGGGACAACATGTTCGAGGGCATCGCGCGCTACTTCACCCTCAACAGCATGGAAGGCAAGGTGCCCGGCAGCAACGGCAAGCTCAACTTCGTGCCCGGCTTCGAGACCTACCTCGGCAACTACCGCGTGATCAAGCGCATGATGGCCGAAATGGGCGTTGAGGCGACCCTGCTCTCAGACCCCACCGAAGTGCTCGATACCCCGTCGGACGGCGAATTCCGCATGTACGCTGGCGGCACCACCATGGACGAGATGAAGGACGCGCCCAACGCGTACAACACCATCCTGCTCCAGCCGTGGCAGCTCGAGAAGTCCAAGAAATTCATCGAAAACACCTGGAACCACGAGACGCCCAAGCTCAACATCCCGATGGGCCTGGACTGGACCGACGAGTTCCTGATGAAGGTCTCGGAAATCACCGGCAAGCCGATTCCCGAGTCGCTCGCGGTCGAGCGTGGCCGCCTGCTCGACATGATGCAGGACAGCCACACCTGGCTGCATGGCAAGAAGTTTGCGCTCTACGGCGATCCCGACTTCGTGCTCGGGGTCACCAAGTTCCTGCTCGAACTCGGTGCCGAGCCCATCCACATCCTCGCCAACAACGCCAACAAGCGCTGGGGCAAGGCCGCGCAGAAACTGCTCGACAGCTACCCCCAGGGCGGTGCCTGCAAGGTGTATGTCGGCAACGACTTGTGGCATCTGCGCAGCCTGTGCTTCACCGAGAAGCCCGATTTCCTGATCGGCAACTCCTACGGCAAGTACATCCAGCGCGACACGGTGCACAAGGGTCCGCAGTTTGAAGTGCCGCTGATCCGCATGGGCTTCCCGATCTTCGATCGCCACCACCTGCACCGCATGACCACGCTCGGCTACGAAGGCGCGATGTACATGCTCACCACGCTGGTGAACGCGGTACTCGAGCGCCTTGACGATGAGACCCGCGGCATGGGGACGACCGACTTCAACTACGACCTCGTTCGCTGAGTCGGGCACAGGCCTGGCGCGCGGCCCGATGGCGGCGCTGGGCAGGGCGCGGACGCCTCGCGTAGCGTCGCTACGTTCCGGTTCCCGCGCGCTGCCCGCCACCGCCCATCGGGCCGCTCGCGACGGCTGTTGTCCCGTCTCAAAGGAACGACGAGAAGGAGTGAAGTAATGGCCAACATCATGATCCGCAAGACCGCCGCGGGCGGGTTGTCGTTCTACCTGCCCAAGCGCGATCTCGAGGACAACATCGTGTCCATCGAATTCGACGCAGCGGACCGCTGGGGCGGCGAGCTCAAGCTCGCCAACGGCGGCACCTACTACGTCGAACCGCTGGCTGAGCCGCCGAAACTGCCGGTTTCGCTGCGCGCCAGGCGAGTGGACGCACCCGAGTGACCGACTCGTCCCGATGCGCCCGCCGCATCGGGACGGCGTCATGCTGAACGAGAGGAATCACCATGGCACTCAAGATCCTGCAATCCGAATGTACCTCCTGTGGCGACTGCAAGCCGGTCTGTCCGACCCAGTCGATCACCGACAAGGGCGGCATCTACAAGATCAGCGCCGATACCTGTACCGAATGCGAGGACGCGTTCGACGAGCCCCAATGCGTTGCGATCTGTCCCGGTACCGACTCCTGTATCGTGCCGCTCGCGGCCTGATCCCCCTCACTTGCTTCCGCCCGGCCGGTGCCCTCCCGGCGCCGGCCGTGGCGCCATGCCATCCGCTCCGCAGAGGTGACTTCATGAGCCCGTCTCCTTCCCCCAGTAAGCCCGCAGCCGTGTCCGCCATGCCCAGCGGCAGCCCAATTGCGCGCGAAGCGGCACTGCGCATTGCGCTCGCCGCCCGTTGCCTGCCCGGCGTCGAGGTCGGCGCCTTCGTGCGCGCACTCGGTGCGCGTCTCGATTTGCCGATCACCGACGACAAGCTTGCCCGCGTCACCGTCGCCGACCTCAAGGCCTTGCTGCAGGGCGACGAGATCGTCGACCCCGGCGTGGATGCGGCCACCCTCAAGACCGCGGTGCGCTTCCTGTGGGGCGAGGGTCTGGACGACGGAGCGCCCACCCCCGATGCCGAACTGCCCGAAGGTGCCGGCCTGCTCAGGGTCGCGGTCGCCTCCAACCAGGGCGAACAGCTGGACGGCCATTTCGGCTCCTGCACCCGCTTTCTCATCTATCTGGTATCGGAAGAGCACGTCGCGCTCGCCGAAGTACGCGCCACCTACACCACTGACGGCGCCGAGGACCGCAACGCCGCGCGCGCCGAGCTGATCTCCGACTGTCACCTCGCCTACATGCAGTCCATAGGCGGGCCCGCGGCCGCCAAGGTGGTGCGGGCCGGCGTGCATCCGGTCAAGTATCCGGTGGGCGGTGCCGCACGCGAGGTATTGGCGCAACTGCGCGGCACCCTGCAAAGCCCGCCGCCGTGGCTGGCCAAGGTGCTGGGCCGGCGCGCGCCCAGCCTCGCCCGTTTTGCGGCCGGCGCGGCGGGCAATGAGCGAGAGGCAGACGAGGAGTACGAGGCGCGCGAGGTCCGGACCGGGGCTGACGCGTACGCAGCCTGTGAGGCGCGTGAAGCATGATCCTGGATTCCTCGGGCACGTAGCGAACTCACCTGTTCGGTGCCCTCTTACGAAACACGAAATGTGCGCATTGATGCACTATCCAGACACGCAACAAGCGGTCAACCGAGGACTCTAGGATGATAGACCGAGACCTTCTTGCCGAAGTCGCCGCGACCATCGTCCCCGTGACCGGCACGGCACCGGGGCTGCTCGACGCGGCGCTGCCGGCCTTGCGCGCGCGCTGGCCGGCGCTGCGCTTCGTCGCCTGTTCGGACGACGATATTCCGCCCCGTCTCGCGCCGGCGCTCGAAGGCGGGCGCTTCAACCTCTACCTCATCGGCGGCGGCGACCACTGCCTTGCGCTCACCACCGACCCGGATTCTGCGATCGGCGTGGTGGTGGCAACGGTGGAGGAGGACGCCAGCTAGCCCAGTCCAGGGGCGATGGTCGGGGTGGCGGTCAACTGGCCAGCAGCCCGTAGCCCAGAAAGGCCAGGCCGGCCCAGAACGCCAGGCCGACGATGGTGCACGCGGTTTCACCGGGCACCTGGCGTGGGCGCACGAGCCGGAGCAGGAGATACCCCGCGCCCTGGATCAGCAGTTCGAAGACGAGGTCGTGGATCAACCACCACAGCACCCGGACGACGGGCCTGAGCGTGGATTCGAGCAGATCGGGAAGCGGCATGGGCGTCGGGCCGGCGGATGGATGACGAGTGAATTGTAGCGGCTTGCGCGGCATCGTGGCGTCATGGCGGGCGCGGTTGTTCGCGCCGGCCGACGGGATGCTCAGCCGGCCGGCCCTTCCGGGTGTCCCGAATACACCGTCCAGCGGCCGCCGCCGGCGAGCTTCGCAGCGTACATCGCCCGGTCGGCGGCGCGCAGCAGGCTCTCCGCGGTATCGCCGTGGGCGGGGCCGAAGGCGATGCCGATGCTGGCGCCGACGCTCAATGGACAGCCCTGCCATTCCAGCGGAATGGCGAGCGTGTCGATGATGCGGCGGGCGGTTTCGCCGGCTGCGTCCTCGCCTTCGCTGCCGTGCAGCAGCACCACGAACTCGTCGCCACCCCAGCGCGCGACGACGTCGCCGCGGCGCAGTGCCTCGGCCAGCCGCCGGGCGCAATGGCGCAGCATCAGGTCGCCGACGTCGTGACCGTGGCGATCGTTGATCTGCTTGAAGCCGTCCAGATCGATGAACATCACCGCCAAGGCGCTGCCGGCTCGCGTGGCGCGGGCCAGTTCGCGGGCGATCTGGAGTTCCATCATGGGCCGGTTGGGCAGGCCGGTCAGGGCGTCGTGCATGGCCTGGTGGGCGGTGCGCTCCTCGCGGGCCTTGCGCTCGCTGATGTCCTCACACAGCAGCACTACCCCCAGTTCCGGGCGGCTGCGGTCGATGTAGGCCATGGACACCAGTGCCCAGAAAGTCTCGCCACTGCGGCGCCGCATCCGCACCTCCAGCCGCCGCAGGCTGCCTTCCGCCAGCGCGGCGTAGGCGATGCGGCCGAAGTGCTCGTAGCTGTCGTCGTCGAAGTGCAGCATGCGCGTGGAGTGGTTGAGCAAGTCCTCGACGGGGTAGCCGAACATCGTCTCCGACGCCTTGTTGGCGTCGACGATGACGCGGTTCACCAGCCGTGCCATGGGCATCGGGCTGGCCTCGAAGATGGCGCGCAGTTCGGCGGTGCGCTCGGCCACGCGTGCCTCCAGTTCCTCCGCATGGGCGCGGATGCGGCGCTCACGCTCGGCCAGGGCGTCGGTCATGGTGTTGAAGGCGGCGGCGACCTTGGCCAGTTCCAGGCTGTGCTGGGCGGGAACGCGCGCATGCCAGTCTCCCGCGGCCAGT
This sequence comes from Rhodocyclaceae bacterium, assembly GCA_046295975.1. Taxonomy (GTDB): domain Bacteria; phylum Pseudomonadota; class Gammaproteobacteria; order Burkholderiales; family Rhodocyclaceae; genus UBA2357. Next base: position 9,369 of record JBKBMG010000038.1, on the reverse strand, counting down.
CGCTCGGCCGTGCCGCTCAAGCCCAGCAGCGGGCGTGCCACTTCGCGACGTAGCACGTGGCGGAAGATCAGCACCTCCAGCGCAAAGGACAACACGCCCAGCAGCAGCAGAATGCGCATCACCGCCCAGGCGGCGTCGGTGACCACGTGCTCGGGCAGCACCGTGACGAAATACCAGCCGGTGCTTTCCAGCAGGCCGAAGCCCAGGTACTCGCGCTGGGCGCGGTCGCGCACCACGCCCAGCGGGGCGTCGTGCGCGGTGACCGCGCGCCAGATCGCCCGCAGGTGGTCGTCGCCGTGCTCGGGAATGGAGAACTCGCCCGCACGTGCTGCGATCTCGGAAGACAGTTGCGGGTGGGCGACGAGTTGCCCGGCACGGGTGAAGATCAGGTTCCAGCCGCCCGGGGCGGCGGATTCGGCATTGCGCGCGACGATGTCGTCCACGCTCACGTCGGTGCCGACGTAATGCGTGAAGCGGCCGTCCTCGTCGATCGGCACGGTACAGGTGACGAACAGATAGTGCGTGGCGCCGGCGACGCGGGCGAATTCGTCGAGGTATACCGCGGTCCAGGCGGGGCCCCGGGCGGGATTGAGCTCGGGGGTGGCGATGCGCACCCAGGGCAGGTCCAGGAGGATCTTCTCGATGTCGGGGGGCGAGGCCGCGGCCCAGTCGACGTCCGGTTGGAAAGTGGCGAACACCCCGTCCAGCGAGGCGATGTAGGTGTTCACAAAGCGCGACTCCCATGCGCGCCCATAGCGGGTGGCGAGGTCTTGCTGCGTGATCAGGCGGTGCTTGACCGCGGCTGTGGGCACGACGTTGCGCGAAACATAGGCGCTGGCGCGGGCCTGGGTGTCGTGGCCGGCGGCGCGGTGGCGGATGGCGCCGTCCGGCCAGATCTCGAAGCGTCGTTCGAAGTCCGCCTCAAGATCAGCTTCGGGAGGCTCGGCCAGTTCTTCGAGATAGCGGTCGCGCAGCCGCAGCAGGTTGTCCTCGGCCAGCCGGAACAACTCGTTTTCCCGCTCCACCCGAAGTTTCAGGTCGCGTTCCAGCGCCTGCAGCCGCGTATCGCGAAAGGCCTCGAAGGCGTGCCAGAAACCCAGCCCGGTCGCGACGAAGACCACCACCACCACCCGCAGCGCGAGCTTGATGAGGACGATGCGCGACAGCGAAGGCGAGAAACTCATCGGCAGCAAGGCATGCGATTCGGGCTGGGCGTCGCAGTGGCGACGGACGATGCGGGGTGTGGTCACGTAGGGTGGATTGTCGCCGCTTTTTCCTTCGGGCTGCGTTGAATTGCGCACGCTCATGCGTTGCGACCGCGTTCAAGGCCGGGCCGTGCTGCGGTTGGCTTGGCGGGCGGCGCCGTCATGCGCGCATGCGCTTGCCTTGGCGCTGCGGCTGCCAGCCACGGGACGGCGGTTGCGCTGCGGTGTCGAAGTGCTGCATGCTTGTGCATGGCCCCGCCCGCGAGGGGCCGCGACTTGAGCGTGGATGCGGGCGGGGCGTTGGCCGGAGCAGCGGCGATGGACCGTGGGCGGACGATTCTTGCACGGGTGGTGAAACGGTTCGGGCGTGATCGGCCGGTGCCGGGCGCGCGGCGTATTCTCCGGTGCGTTGCGGTGCTATGGCTGGCGCTTGCCAACGTTCCGGGGGGTTGGGCCGATGGCCCTTCGGCCGCCCCCCCGACTCTTGCAGAGGTCGCACGTCCTGCCACCTCCACCTCCACCTCCACCTCCACCTCCACCTCCACCTCCACCTCCGCGCCCGGCGCGCAGGTGCTCACCTGGCTGCTGAACGATTTCCCGCCCTTCATCGTGCTCGACCGCGACTTGCCGGGCTGGGGGGTGGTCGACGCGGCACTCGCCTACCTGATCGCGCACATGCCCGAATACGAGCACCGCATCGAGGTGTCCAGCGTGGCGCGCGCGCTGGGGCTGATGGAGCAGGGCGAGCTGCTGTGCCATCCGGCGCTGCTGCCGAGCGAGGAGCGGCAGCGCGTGGCGGTGTTCAGCGACACCGTGCATTTCGTGCTGGCCCACCACGTCATCGTGCCGCGCGACCGGCTGGAGCGCATCGCGCCGCATCTCGATGGCGACGGCCAGGTGGACGTCGACAGTCTGCTGGCGGACCGCTGGCTGCGCACCTCGATCACCGACAAGCGGGCCTTTGCCCCGCTCATCGAGCAAGCACTTGCACGACATGCGGGCGGGGGGCACGTGCATCGCACCGGCGGACAGTTCGCCGCGACTTTCCATCAGCTTGCCGCTGGCTGGATCGACTACCTGTTCGCTTACCCGATCGAGCCCGGCTGGTACCGGGCGCAAGGCCAGGTGCCCGACGCGCTGGATCTGGTGCACTTGCCGATTGCCGGCGTGGGGCCATACACGCTCGGCCACGTGGCGTGCACCCGGGGTGCGTGGGGCCAGGCGGTGGTCGACCGGGTAAGTGTGGTGGTGCGTGCGGCCGGTGAGCGACCGCCATGGATAGACGTGCAGATCGCGGTATCCGACGCCGATGGGGCACGCCGGCTCGAACAGGTGTTCGGGCAATACAACCCCTTCCGCAGGTAGGTCCCATGCCCGCCCGCCGTCCCGATCCCGCTGCCTCCGACCCGCCCGGGCCGGCCGCCCATCGCCCTTCCAGCGTGGCGTCTGGCGGCCGCCATAGCGCCCTCGGGCGACGCCTGCTGTTCTGGATTCTGTTCATCAGCTTCTTCAACGCGCTCGCGGCGATGTCCGTCCAGCTCTATCTTGACTACCGCCGCGATCTGGCCGACATGGAAGGCATGCTGGCCTTTGTGCGCGACAGCCAGTTGCCCAGTCTCGCCCAGGCCGCGTGGAACTTCGACCGACCGCAACTCGCCACGCAGCTTGCCGGTATTGCCGCCTCGCCGTGGGTGCTGAGCGTGTCCATCCGCTACGGGCCGCGCGAGTCCTCCCTCTTGAGCGCGGGCGAGCCGGTCGGACCGCAGCAGGCGGCCGAGCACTATGTGCTGCAGTATCCGGTGGGCGACGACGTGGTCGAGGTCGGGAGCGTGGACGTGGTGCCCAACCTCGCCGAGGTGCACCGGCGCACCCGCGAACGCATTGCCGTTGTATTGGCGACGCAGGCGGTGAAGGTTGCGATCATCTCGTTTTCGCTGTTGTGGCTGGTGTCGCTGCTGATCACCCGCCATCTGCGAAGGCTCGCCGCGTTCGCGCGGGCCTTCGTGCCCGGCCAGCCCATGCGGCCGTTCGAACTGCGTCGCGGCCGGCCGGAGCCGCGTGACGAGTTGTACGACCTGGTGGCCAGTCTCAACGACGCCTATGCCCGGCTGGATGCGGCTCACGTCGCCGAACAGGCGCGCAGCGCCCGGCTGGAAACCGAGATTGCCGAGCGTACCCGCGAAACCGAGGCCGCGCGCGAGCGCCTGGAGCTGAGCCTGCAGGGCGGGCGGCTCGCCACCTGGGAGTGGAACGTGGTCGATGGCAGCGCCGCCTACGACGACGCTTGGTACACCCTGCTCGGTTACGTACCCGGCGAGTTTCCGCAGACCTATCAGAGCTTTGAGCGGCTGGTGCACCCGGATGACCTCGCCGCCGTGGAAAACGCCGCCTTGCTGCACTTGTCCGGTGGTAGTGAGTTCTACGAGGTGGACATGCGCATGCGCGCACGCGACGGCACCTGGCGCTGGATTCACGCGGGTGGCCGGGCGGTGGACCGCGACGTCCACGGGCGCGGGATGCGCATGGTCGGCATCCATCAGGACATCACGCCGCTCAAGCTCTACCAGCGTCAGCTCGAGCAACTTGCCCACCACGACACGCTCACTGCCCTGCCCAACCGCAGCCTGCTCGCCGACCGGCTGGAGCAGGCGATGGTGGCCAGCCAGCGCCGCGGCACCCAACTGGCCCTGGTCTATATCGACCTGGACGGCTTCAAGGCGGTCAACGACACCTACGGCCACGAGATCGGCGATGCGCTGCTGATCGCCGTCACCCGGCGACTGCAGAATGCGCTGCGCGAGGGCGACACTCTGGCACGGGTCGGTGGCGACGAGTTCGTCGCGCTGCTCGCCGACTTGCCCTCGCAGCCGGAGCTGGGTCCGGTGCTGGGACGCCTGCTGGAGGCCGCTGCGGCGCCGGTGGTGGTGCGTGAGCGCAGCCTCGGGGTGTCGGCCAGCATCGGCGTGGCCATGTATCCGCAGCATGCCGACGACGCCGATTCCTTGTTGCGGCTGGCCGATCAGGCGATGTACACCGCCAAGATGGCGGGCAAGAACCGCTATCGCATCAGCGGCGCGTGACGGCGCACCGGCCGCGCCCGCCACGCCGATTTGTAACGCAACTCTGCCAGCATCACGGGCTTTCCCTTGGACAGGATGCTCGAGATGATTTCCGCTGCCCGGTGCGGCATGGCCGTTTTTTGCGCCGCCCTGCTTTCGTCCTCCGCGTTGGCCCTGGACAACGCCGACTTCTCGCAGCTGCGCGCAGGCTACACCAGTGGCGCGGCGCTGTCGGGCTGGGTGCGGTTGCTTGCCGGGGCAGGGCAGTTCGTCGTCGAGAGCGTGGATTTTGCCCATCCCGGCGCGCGAACCGGCAACGTCGGCTACTTCGACTCGCTGACGAGCGGCTATGGCGACAACAAGCTCGATCAGTGCGTGAGTTTCGACCGCGCGCAAGACCTCGTCCTGCAGTTGCATGTGCGCACCAACGCCGCCGATCTGGCCGGTCTGGGAGTGCGGGTCAATCCGCGTTTCTATGCCGACATGCAGACCTGCCACAACGACGTGGCCGCCAATGCGACCACCAACGCGCTGGGCGGTACCAATGCCAACGTGGATTGGGATCTCAGCAACTTCTCCACGGCCGGCGTGACGCGCGACAACTGGCATGCGCGTGCGCCCATCGAGTATGCGGCAGGGGCCACGCCGACCGGCGCCACGGCGGTACGGCTCAGCCTGCGTGCCCGCGACCAGGGTGTGCCGTCGCCACAGCGGCGCATCTACTTCGGTGCCATCGAGCTTCAGAACGGCGGGTCGGTCGCGGCGCTGACCAACGGCGACTTTGCCGTGGCGCCGCTCACCGCGGGGCAGCGTGTGCTGCAGGACGGCCTGGAGCAGGGCTGGATCGTCGACAGTGGCACGCTCACCGTCGAGAATGCCGCCTTTGCAGCTGCCGGGGCCAATGTGCTCGGCTTTCCCGGACTGACCGAGGACTTCGGCCCCAGCGCCGGCTTCGGCACCAATCGCATCGACCAGTGCGTCGAACTGCCAACCGGGCGCGATTTCGGTGTCGCGCTGCAGGCGCGATCCCCCGCGCCGGACGCGGCGCTGATGCTGCGTGCGAACGTGCGATTCTTCTCCGATGCGGGGTGCAGCGTGCGCGCCGGCACGACCGATCTGGAGGAGGACTTCCCGGTCAACGGGCCGGCCGACCAATGGCAATGGCTGGAAACCTCGGCCCCGATGAGCTGGAGCGCGCTGCAGAGCATCGGCGCGACGCATGCCCGCCTCAGCCTGCGCGCGCGCAACCGCAGCGCTGCGCCGCGTATGCTGTATGTCGATCGCGTCTTCGTGCCGTCGCTGGTCGGTCTGTCGCCGGCGCCCGGGGACTATGCCAGTGCCCAGATGGTGACGATCACGGTGCCGGACGGCATGGTCGCGCGTTACACGCTGGACGGCAGTGCGCCGGTCGTGGGCAGTGCGGTGGTGTCCGGACCGGTCACGATCGCCGCCAGCGCGGTGCTGAGCGTGCGTTTCTTCGATCTGGCGGGCAATCCGGTCAGCGGTGTGATGCGTGCTCACTACGTCGTGAACGTCAGCGGCGCGCCGTGGTTCGAGGGGCTTGACGGGGTGAGCGCGCTGTCGGGGGTGGTGGGCGACGCAAGCGACGCGTTGAGCCTCACCGGGCTGACCTTCGCCGTTGGCGATGCCGAAACGCCGGCCGCCAACCTGAGCGTGAGCGTCGCGAGCAGCCATCCGGCGGTGCTGCCGTCGAGCGGTCTGGCGATCGAACGCACGGGGGCTCAGGTCGTGCTGCGGCTGACACCTGTCGGTGTCGGATACGCGACCATCACCGTCACCGTGCGCGATGGTGATGGTCTGGAGGCAAGCCACTCGATCCAGTACGCCGCCTCCGCGCATGCCTCGGTTGGAACGCAGACGCGCTGGTACTCGGGCCGCTCGGACGCGTCCGGCGCCGTCAGCCTGGGCGGCGGCCGGGTCATGGTCATCGATGACGAAGGCGACCATGCGCGCGTTCCCCGTCTCGACAATGCGCTGGCGGTGTACGACCTCGCCGGTTCGGGGGCGCCCCTGGTCAGTCTGAGTCTGGACGATCAGCTGGGCTTGCGCGATGCGGCACGCAACTGCGCGCAGGCCGATCACTCCGGTCTTGGCGGCTGTGAATCGAGTGGCGAAGTGGACCTTGAGGCCGCCTTCCGCGTCGGCAGCCGCATCTATGTCACCGGTTCGCACAGCAACAACGCCAATGGCCGTTCGCGCGCCGACCGCTGGCGCTTCTTCGCCGGCGAGGTGAGCGGCAGCGGTGCCGCCACCACGCTGACAGCCACCGGCTACTATCGTTGGCTGCGCGAGGATTTGCGTGCCTGGGATGCGTCGGGCGGGCATGGCCTGGGCGCCGACTACCTGGGGCTGACGGCCAGTTCCAATGGCGGCGATCCGAATCCCGCGCAGGCGCCCGAGAGTCCCAACCGCGACGGCTTCTCCATCGAGGGCTTGAGCCTGAGCCCGCGCGGCGATGCCGCCTGGTTCGCGTTCCGCGCACCACTGGTGTCGGCACCCGGGGCGCCGGCGGTGCAGCATGGCAGCGCTGCGGGACGCACCCACGCCTTGATCGTTCCGGTGCACAACCACGATGCGCTGGTGACGCAGGCCAACGGCGGTGCCAAGGGCCTGGCCCAGATCGGCCAGCCGATCCGTCTTGACCTGGGCGAGCGCGGCATCCGCGAGATCCGTCGCAATGACGCCGGCCAATACCTGATCATCGCCGGTCCGCCGCAATCGGCCACCGGCGTCGCGCCGCTGGACTTCCGTCTCTACCAGTGGGATGGCAGCGTGGATGCCCAGGGCGAGGCCACCAACCTGGTATTGCGCCCCGAGAGTCTGGCGGCGTTCTCGCCACCCCAGTTCGCCGGTTCGCCGGAAGGCATTGCCAGCATGCCGGACGATCTGGATGCCGGCGGCGAGGTCGACATCGTCAGCGACAACGGCGACGTCGTGTTCTATGGCGATGGTGTGGCGGCCAAGGATCTTGTGCACAACGCCCACAAGAAATTCCGCATCGATCGCGTTTCGCTCGCGGCCATTGGCGGGCAAGGAGCGCAGTGCGGTCCGGCCCATGACGAAGCGTTTTCCAGCTCGCCGGCCAATGGTCTTTTGTGTGACGCAGGCAGCGCCAGCATGTTGTCCGGCGGTGCGAGCGGTCCGTGGCTGTGGCGCTGCGAGGGCGCTGGCGGCAGCGCCGTACTGTGCTCGGCCAATCCCGTCGCACTACCGCCTGCGGGCGCGGCGCCGGTTGTTCCCGACGAGGGCGACTGGAGTGCGTTGCCCGATCGCTTCGGCAGCGGCGTGCCGGACTATGTGCAGTCGCTGGTACCCTCGCTCGACGGCGCCACGCTGGGTGACGGCAATGGCGACGGTATCGCCGACCGCTTGCAGCCCAACGTGGTGTCCTTGCCTGTTGGGGGAGATCAATACCTCACCCTTGCCAGCGCGGCGGCGGGGCATGCGTTGTCGCAGGTGCGCCGCGAGGCACTCCCGGGCGATCTGCCCGCCGGCGCCACGCTGCCGTTCGGTCTGGTCGGCTTTCGGGTGAGCGGCCTGGCAACAGGCGCGATCGAGGAGATCGTGGCCTACGTACCCTACGACGCACGCATCAACGGCTGGCTCAAGCGCAATCTCGACACCGGCCGCTGGGAGAACATCGCCGAGCAGATCTCGCGCGATGGGGAAAAGACCCGCATCGTCTTGCGCTTGCGCGACGGCGGACCCTACGACGCCGATGGTGCCGCCAACGGTGCCATCGATGACCCGGGTGGGCCGGTCATCCTGGGCGCGGTGACGGCGATTCCGGTGCTGCCGCCCTGGGCCATGGCCTTTCTGGTGCTGGCCTTGCTGGCTACCGCAACGTGGCCGCGTCGGCGCGCATGACTCACCGCTTGCGTCCGTACCGCTCGCGTTCGCATCGATCTCGAGTGGCGTTGGCGCGCGGCTGAAGTGCTCCTTGAGGCGGTCGCGCAAGGCGTCCGCCAGCTTGGCACCGCGCGACCCGAGGGCCACGGCCGTGGCCCTCGGGTCGTCCGGATGTCGACCGGGCATTCCGCGGACGATATGTCCCGTTTTCGTTCGAGACTATTCCCTCGAGTCCCATCGGCATGAATCCGGTAAAAATTATTTCCTCAAGTTCCATTAGCATGAGTCGATTACGAAGGGATACGATGCAATGGCCGGCGGCCACGCAGATCGTTTCGCGACGGGTCGGCAGCCCGTCGCCACGCATTTGCAGGTGATACCGGTCTTGCACCGACCGGCGTGCGCATCGGCCTTGCTGCGATTCGCCGTCGGCTGCGAGCGGCACCGCCAAGGGAGCGCGTGCCTCGCGTATTGGGAGGGCACACCGCCCACGGACTGACTGGATAAAGGGGAAAGGCAATGCTCGAGCGTTTGAAGATCCGCGAGAAGCTCATTCTCGCCTTTGGGACCGTACTTCTGCTGATGCTGGCGATGGCCGTTGTTGCACAGGTGGAGATCGCGAGCATCAAGGCCGGCATGGACAGGGCGCTCGACGACTACTATCCAAAAGTCGTCGCCAGCAAAGATGTCGACATCCGCACCCTGGATATCGCGCGCCTGATCCGGAATGCGATCCTGAGCAGCGACACCCAGCAGGTCGAGGAGAGCATTCGCGCGATCGAAGACAATCGCCGGGAAAATACCGCGGCCTTGCAGGCGCTGGAAGCATCGATTTCGTCGCCCCGGGGGCGTGAGCTGATTGCCCGGATTGCCGCGGCGCGCGATCGCCTGGGGCCGGCCTACGAGGGTATGTATGCGCGGGTCCGGGCGAGCGACGACGGTGACTCGATCGCCTTCCTGAACCGCGAGTTCGCACCGGCGAACAACGCCTTGCTTGATGCCCTGAATGAGCTCATCAAGTATCAGGTCGAACTGATGGAGCGGGCACAGGCGGACGCGAATGTGACTTTTGCCAGCATCAAGCTGGTGATGACGGTCGCGTCGCTGGCGGCGCTGGCGGTCGGCATGGTCATCGCTTTCATGTTGTCGGGATCGTTGGCGCGGCAGATCGAAGCGGTGGTGCGGCGTAGCGAGCAGATCGCGCAAGGCGACTTCCGCGCCGATCCGGACTTCAA
>JBKBMG010000037.1:0-55329 GCA_046295975.1 Rhodocyclaceae bacterium | reverse complement strand
TGGGGCCTGAAAGGCCTCGAAATGCAGCGGTAGAAGCGGAAAAATCGATCATCGGAATCGGTGATTACGGCTGACTTGGGTGAGTGAGCTCAAAACATCAATTGATCAGGGGTTCCCTAAGCGGACCCTCTGTGTATCGATCTGCCCTTCGCGTTCGATCTGGCGTATCGTCTCAGGCGGGTTCACCGAACGATATGCCGTCCCGCCAGCATATCCGCCGGCTGCCCCACCAACCAGTCCGCATGCAAGAAGTCCCCATCCGCTTGTAGCCAAACCAAACGCAATACACACCCCGACCCCCAGCCCTGACCCCAGGGCACCACCACCGGCTTCCGACGCCAACCGCCCTGCAACGTAGGTGCGCTCCTCGGCGGGCGCGGACGCAATTTCGTGAGCACTCACACCCACACCAACAACCATGAAGATCGGCCCCCCGTTCCGCAGCATCCGCGCCCCACGAATTGCCGCCTCGCTAACACCGGCATTTGATCGCGAGGCACTGCCAATAAGTCTGTCTAGCGGATCAGCCGACGGGGGCAGGCCCCTCGAAGCATGACTCACCATATTGTCCCACGAGCGACCGCCCACACCGTACTTTGCCCAGTCACGAGCTTCCAACACCGTCACCGCACCGAGTCCTTGTTGCCATCGCCCGGCATATGCGATTCGCCGACGCTCACCATGCAACCAGCGCGCAAACTCTTCTTTTGTCATCTCGCCAGCTCTGAACCTTGCCTCCATTCCCTCACGTTGTCGCGCAAGTCCTTCAAGCCGTCTTTCATACTCCATGCGGATCTGGGGAATACGGTAGCCAAGCTGAGTCATACGAATACCGCTGCCGGCCATACCTGAACCGACCATCCGCAAGAACTCTAACCCCTCGTCCTTGGACGTACCGGGCACAGTCACGAGGTAGCACTCGTGATCGTCAACGATCTGGATCTCAACCGACGGCACATCTTCGAACCTCATCATTTCTCCCCTAGCATGTTTCTTCCGGCATGGGCTCCGCCTCCCAGTCCGGAACAATCGATGTAAGCGCCCGCAGGGGCACGACAGTGGCCTTCACCTTGTAGCTTGGGAAAAGCCCGAGCCTCCTTAACCTCCAAGCCTTCGGGGGCATGTAACACCGGGCAGAGAAAAGTCGCCCCATACCTGCCAGTTGCGTCCGCGCAGCAAAAAAGGCCTGATAAACACCAGGAGCCTGATCGGGGAGTATGACGCGCCGGTCCTGAAGGTCGACAACCCAGAACTCCTGATCGTTGCCATGGACATCCCAACCCGCAGACACCTGATAAACCCGTGTGACATCCGACAGCGCGACCACGAAAGGTTGTTCGCGCGGCAGGTGGAACTTAAGTGCATCGCCGTCGAATTCGACGAAACTGCGTCCTTCGCTCATTCCAAGCTCTGGTCAATACCAAAATGAGAGGTTCTTCGATGCTTAGCCACGCATCATCAATAGGCGATTCGTATTATTCCATCAATATTCCAATATGCACAGTGGCAGGTCAAGACGGCCACCAAACAGCATTACTAGTAGTGCTCAATCCACCCCACCGGCGACAGGCAGCTGAACCAACAACGTGGGTGGCTCGCTGATCTGAAACTGGGTACTTCCGAACGGGCCATCAATCCCACATCCCGCGCATCTTGGCGGCGAGGTCGAGCGCGGCCTGGCGGGACTGGGGCGTGCCGCGCAGTTCCGGCGGCGGTGGGGGCCATGAGATCTGCTCGAAGCGGTCGAGCAGGCGGTTGGGAATGAAGCGGGTGCGGCCCGCGTAGACGTGGCGATCGCCGCCGCCGGCCTGCTGGGTGACGTAGAAGCGCTGCGGCACGAGCAGATCGAGGTGGTCCTTGGCGCGGGTCATCGCCACGTAGAGCAGCCGGCGCTCCTCGTCGATTTCGGCGCTGTTGCGGGTCGCGATGTCGGACGGGATGCAGCCGTCGACTGCGTTGAGCACCGTGACCGCGCGCCACTCCTGCCCCTTGGCGGAATGCATGGTCGACAGCACCAGATAGTCCTCGTCCAGCAACGGGGCGCCGGCTTCGCCACTGGTGGCGCTGGGCGGGTCGAGCGTGAGTTCGGTGAGAAAGCGCTGACGGCTCGGATAGGTGGCAGCGATGCGGCCGAGTTGCTGCACGTCGGCGAGGCGCGCCGCGGCGTCCTCGTAGAGGCGTGGCAGATGCTGCTCGTACCAGCGGCCGGCCAGTTCGAAGCTTGCCGGCCAGGGCGTCTGGGGTTGGCGCAGTTGTTCGACGAGCGTCGCGAAGGCGGCCCACTCCGCGCGTGCCCCCTCGGGTACCGGCTGGTCAGCGAGCAGCGCGCAGCCTTCGGGCGCGGTGCATACGTTGTCCAGTATCCGGCCGGCAGTCTTCGGGCCGATGCCCGCCAACAGTTGCACGACGCGGAATCCGGACACCCGATCGCGCAGGTTTTCGACCCAACGCAGCAGCGCGAGCACGTCCTTGACGTGGGCGGCCTCCAGAAACTTGAGTCCGCCAAACTTCACGAACGGAATATTGTGCCGGGTCAACGCCATCTCCAGCCGGGCACTGTGGCTGGCGGCGCGGAACAGCACGGCCTGCTGCTTGAGGCGCAGGCCTTCCTCGCGACGCGCCAGCACCTGCTCGACGACGAAGCCGGTCTGGTCGGCGTCGTCGCGCACCGACACCAGACGCGGACGTGCGCCGGAGACGCGCTCGGACCACAGCTGCTTGGCATAGCCCTCGCCGGCAAGCGCGATCACCGCATTGGCCGCTGCGAGAATCGGCTGGGTGGAGCGATAGTTGCGCTCGAGCTTGACCTCGCGGGCGGGCGGATCGAAGCAGCCCGGAAAATCCAGGATGTTGCGCACCGTGGCACCACGGAACGCATAGATTGCCTGGGCATCATCGCCGACCACGGTCAGGCCGCGCCCGTCCGGCTTGAGCGCGAGCAGGATCCCGGCCTGCAGATGATTGGTGTCCTGATACTCGTCAACCAGCACATGGTCGAACATACCGCCGATCTCGGCACCCAGCGCCGGGTCGGCAACCATGTGCGACCAGTACAGCAGCAGATCGTCGTAGTCCAGGACCTGTTGCGCCTGCTTCGCCGCGACGTAGTCGCGGAACAGCCGTTTGAGCGCCGCCTCCCATTCCGCGCACCACGGGTAGCTGCTCTGCAGTACCTCGCCCAGCGCTGCGCGGGAATTGACCACCGCCGAGTAGATCGCCAGGCACGTGCCCTTGAGCGGAAAGCGGCGGTCGCGCGCCGACAGCTCCGCTTCATGTCGCGCCAGATTCATGAGATCGGCGGAGTCCTCGCGATCATGAATGGTGAATGCCGGGTCCAGCCCGATGCGCCCGGCGTACTCGCGCAACAGGCGCGCCCCGATGCCGTGGAACGTGCCCGACCACGGCAGCGACGCCTGGGCCAGGCCGGGCAGACCGGCAGCCGTCTCGGCGAGGATGCGCCGCACCCGCCGGCCCATCTCGTCCGCCGCGCGGCGCGAGAAGGTGAGCAGCAGGATGCGCGCCGGGTCGGCGCCATGGGCGATCAGATGGGCGACCCGGTGCGCCAGGGTATTGGTCTTGCCCGATCCTGCACCGGCGATGACGAGCAGCGGGCCGGCCGGTGTGGCGTCGCCCACGCCATACGTGACCGCCTCGCGTTGCGCGGGATTGAGCCGTTCGAGGGCGGGCGAGGTCGCGAAGGAGGAGGGCGTGGCGGACATGCCTGTAATTCTATCCAGTTCCTGGGGGCAGCGACCAGCGTCTGCACCACGCCAAGCACGTGAATGGTCCCGCTCCGTGACCCGCTTCGCAAGCTCTTCGCCCACCCAATCTGCCAACCAATGGCGGCGCAGGCCAGCACCCGCCCCCTCCGGTTGTCATCGTCCGCGATGGCTGGGGCGCTGCGGAACGTGGTTGTGGTCGGGCGGCGGCAACCGCACCGCGCCAGGGCAGTGACAAGGCTGAAGGTGTACATCTGCACAAGAAAACAGCGGCACCGACGATGCAAGGTGCATCATCCCGGATTCCTCGGTTGGACGTGCCCGAGTGTGCGGTTTTGGGGCTGGCAGGCAAGGCGCGACGACACAGCATGGTCGTTCACTGCAAGGAGGAGTAACGCAGTCAGGCGGCCCCGAAACCGGGCGCGGGTACGTAGCGAACTCACCTATTCGGTGACGCCTCACGAAACACGAAATGTGAGCATTCATGCGCTATCCAGACCAGCAACAAGCGGTCAATCGAGGAATCTGGGATCATTCTACCGACGTGGGCAACCTGCACCATGTCACGATCGGAGCCCGACCATGCACTTCACCACCACCATCCCCATCCTGCGCATCTTCGACGAAGCAGTCGCGCATGACTTCTACATCGGCTTCCTGGGTTTTGCCATCGACTGGCAACACCGCTTCGCCGACGACCTGCCGCTGTACCTGCAGGTGTCGCGTGGCGGCTGCGTGCTGCATCTGTCCGGTCACCACGGCGACGCCTGCCCCGGTGCGGCGGTGCGCATCGAAACCCACGGCATCGAGGATCTGCATCACGAACTCGCCGCCAAACAGTACAAGTTCGCCAGGCCGGCGCAGGAACCCACGCCGTGGGGCAGCCTCGACCTGCGCCTCACCGACCCTTTTGGCAATCGCCTGATCTTCAGCGCGGAACCCGCCGCCGCATCCGGTTACTGAAGCCGAGGGTACCAATCAGCCGCGCGTGGACAGAATGACGGCGGCCGCGAAACCCCTTCCACCGCCCTGCTCCGCCGTGCACATCGCCGGATGCGACCTGCAAGCATGCCGCATGCGACAGCGCCGTCGCGATCACGCCAAACCGGTAACCAAGCTGTAACGTTGCGTCTACACTGCACGCATAGAATGCGCCGCTTCCATAGGGCGGAGCAGTGCGGGACGCGGCCACTTCACCGTTTCCCGCTCCCGGCTGTTGCGCCTCTTTTGTTGCACGTTGCCCACGTTCGCTTCATTCAAGGAGACACCGATGAAGGCATTCTCACTCCGCAACAGCCTGCGCCGCCTGCTGGCTGCTTCCCTGATCGCACTCGGCGGCGCGCTGGCCACCCAGGCGGTGGCCAACGAGATCACCGTCTATACCTCGTACGAGGAAGACGAGGTGGCCGCCTTCCTCGCCGCGATGCAGAAGGACCTGCCCGAACTCAAGGTCAACCTGCTGCGCCTGTCCACCGGCGATCTGCATGCGCGCATGCTGGCCGAGGCCGACAACCCCCGGCATGACGTGATCTGGGGCTGGGCGGTGACCAACATGGTCGATCCGCGCATCCTCGCCATGCTGGAGGCCTATCAACCGGCCGGCATCGACAAGGTGCCCGCGCGCTTCCGCGACCCGGACGGCCGCTACTTCGCCACCACCGGCTACATGGCCGCCTTCTGCGTGAACAACGAAGTGCTCAAGCGCAAGAACCTGCCCATGCCCACCTCCTGGGCCGACCTGCTGAAGCCCGAGTTCAAGGGCGAGGTCGTCATGCCCAACCCGGCGAGCTCTGGCACCGGCTACCTGATGATCGCCTCCCTCCTGCAGATGATGGGCGAGGACAAGGGCTGGGCCTACCTGCGCGACCTTGACAAGAACATCGCCCAGTACATCAAGAGCGGCTCGCGTCCGTGCAACTCCGCCAGCGCCGGTGAATTCGCCGTGGGCGCCTCGTTCGCACTGCGCGCGATCAAGAACATCAACGAAGGCTATCCGATCACCATGATCATCCCGGCCGAAGGCGCGGGCAACGAGCTCGAGGCCACCGGCCTGATGAAGTCGTCCAAGAACAAGGACGCGGCCAAGAAGTTCATCGACTGGGCGCTCACCGACAACGCGGTGAACGAGTACTACAAGTGGAAGGAAATCGTCACCGTGTCCGGCGGCACCATGCCGGAATCCTTCGTCAAGGCTGGCCTGCCGCAGGACATCGGCTCGGTAATGGTGGACATGGACTTCGTCTGGTCCGCCGCCAACCGCGACCGCATCCTCAAGCAGTGGCAGACCGAGCTGGAGCGCTGAGCGCTCCGCCCTCGGCACCGCCGCACCACACCGCCCGGCGCCCGTGACCGACGGCGCACCGGGCCTGCCGGCGCGTCGGCCCGTGCGCCTGCGTCCACCGCAGGGGCGGCGCGCCCGGCGCATCACCCACATTACGGACGCCACGGAGAGCCACGCCCCATGTCACTGGAAATCGTCCACGTCACCAAGCGCTTCGGCGCGCTGCATGCGCTCGACGACGTCTCGCTGACGATCGAGCGCGGCGCGCTGGTGTGCTTCCTCGGCCCCTCGGGCTGCGGCAAGACCACCTTGCTGCGCATCGTCGCCGGCCTGGAGCAGGCCGACGCCGGCCAGATCCTGCTCGACGGCCAGGACCTGATGCCGGTGCCGGCACGCAATCGCAATTTCGGCGTGGTGTTCCAGTCGTACTCGCTGTTTCCCAACATGACCATCGCGGCCAACATCGCCTACGGGCTGGAATGCCGCAAATGGACACGCCAGCAAATCGCCGCGCGGGTGGAGGAAATGCTGTCGCTGGTGCATCTCAACGACCAGGCCGACAAGTTCCCGCACCAACTCTCGGGCGGGCAGCAGCAACGCATCGCACTGGCACGTGCACTCGCCCCCCGGCCCTCGCTGTTGCTGCTCGACGAACCCCTGTCCGCACTCGACGCCAAGGTGCGCGAGGAACTGCGTGACGAGATCCGCCAGTTGCAGAAGCAACTGGGCATCACCACCATCATGGTCACCCACGATCAGGAAGAGGCGCTCGCGATGGCCGACCGCATCGTGGTCATGCAGGCCGGCCGCATCATGCAGAGCGGCTCGTCGCTGGAGCTCTACAGCACCCCGCAGAATCGCTTCGTGGCCGGCTTCATCGGCAAGATGAACGTCTATGCGGTGAACGGCAGCACGCCGTTTCCCGACCTGCTCGACGGCCTGCAGGCCGCCGTGTTCGGCATCCGCCCCGAGGACGTGCGTCTGTGCACGGCCGACACGCCAGGCGCCTTCCAGGGCGAAATCGTCAAGATCGTGCGCCTGGGCAACCTCACCCGCATCACCCTGCAACTGCCCGATGCCCACGGCGGCGTGCAGGTGGTTTCGGAGCAGCAAGGCCTGTGCGAGCAGCTCGCGCCAGGCATGACCACCCGCTTCGTGGTGGCCCGCAGTGCGCTGCGGGTACTCGAATGAGGGTCGGGCGATGAGCGATTCGACTCTCGGCCTGCCCGCCGCACCGCCGTCGGCGCGCGACTACGAACCCGCCCTCAAGCTGCTCGTCGCCATCATGGTGGCGGTGCCGCTGGTGGTGTTCGTGCTCTACCCGATGACCCACATCCTGGGCCGCAGCTTCTTCGTAAACGGCGAGTTCAGCTTCGCCCACTACGCCACCATGCTCGGTTCGCCGCGGCTGTCCGGGCTGATCTACAACAGCCTGGAAGTGACGCTGGTCTCCACCGCCATCACCCTGGTGCTGGCCTACGCCTTCGCCTACGCGGTGCAGCGCACCTGCATGCCCTTGCGCAATTTCTTCCGCCTGATCGCGCTGGTACCGATGTTCGCCCCGTCGCTGGTGCAAGCCCAGGGGCTGGTACTGCTGCTGGGGCGCAACGGCCTGGTCAACCGGCTGTTCGACACCGATTACTCGATCTACGGCTACTGGGGCATCGTCATCGCCAGCGTGCTGTACGTGTTCCCCTACGCCTTCCTGATCTTCTCCGCCGCCCTCGCCGCCGCCGACAACCGCCTCTACGAGTCCTCGCGCATCCTCGGTGCGGGGCCGTGGCGCACCTTCCGCACCGTCACCCTGCCGTCCACCCGCTTCGCCATCGTCGCCGCCACCTTCGTGGTGTTCACCCTGGTCATCACCGACTTCGGCAACCCGATGGTAGTTGGCGGCGACTACAGCGTGCTCGCCAGCGAGGTGTACAACCAGGTCATCGGCCAGGCCAACTTCGAGCTGGGTGCGGTGATCGGCATGATTCTGCTGATTCCCGCAGCGATCGCAGTGGTGGTGGAAAAATGGGTCACCCGGCGCAACTTCGCCCAGATCAGCGAGCGCTCGCAGCCGCTGGTGGTCACCCCCCAGCGCAGCCGCGACCTGCTGTTCGGCGCCTATGCCCTGCTGGTCAGCCTCGCCATCCTCTCCATCGTCGCCATCGTGGTGTTCGCCAGCTTCACCCACCTCTGGCCTTACCGCATGAGCTTCTCGCTGCGCCACTACGCCTTCGACGTGCAAAACGGCATCCAGCCGCTGTGGAACAGCATCTACATCGGCCTGATGGCGGCCGCCATCGGCGTTTTCGTGACCGGACTCGCCGCCTACGTCACCGACAAATTCCACACCGTGTTCGACAAGCCGCTGTACTTCCTGTGCATCGTCCCGGCGGCGATTCCCGGCATGGTCGTAGGTCTGGGCTACATCCTGGCGTTCAACAACCCGGCCAACCCGATCTACTCCATCTACGGTTCGCTGCTGCTGATCGCCATCTGCAACGTGTATCACTACCACGCCCAGGGCTACCTCATCGCCTCCACCAGCATCAAGCAGATCAGCAGCACCTTCGACGAAGCCTCGGCCACCCTGGGCGGCAACTTCCTGCGCACGCTGCGCAAGGTCACCCTGCCCTTGATGTGGCCCACCCTGGTAGGCGTAGCGGTGTTCTTCTTCATGCGCAGCATGGTCACGCTGTCGGCGGTGATCTTCCTGATCACCCCGTCCACCCAGGTCGCGGCGGTATCGGTGCTGCTGCTCGAAGACCGCGGTGCGATCAACCAGGCCGCGGCGTTCTCGGTATGCATCATGGCGGTGGTCGCGGTAGTGCTGCTGCTCGCCCGCCTGCTGCTCAACGCCTGCGGCTTCCGTCACATCTCTTTGATCCGCTGAACCGGCGGGGGCGGCGCCATGCCGCCTCCACACCGGACGGAGGCCCCTCACGCTGCCACCGCCGTACCGCTATCCGCGCGCCAGCAGCGGCCTCAGCCCGGTGATGTCGTCCAGCACCACGTCCGCCACCCGGCCCAGCGTCTCGCGCGTGCCTGCCCCCGTCATCACCCCCACGCACAGCCCCAGGCCAGCGGCACGGCCGGTGGCGATGTCGTGTTCGCTGTCGCCCACCATTGCCACCTCGCCGGGCGCCAGGCCGCTGGCCTCGCAAAACGCCAACGCCATGCCCGGCCCCGGTTTGGCGCCATAACCGCTGTCGTAACCGGCCACGAAGCCCACCCAGCGTTCGATGCCGAAATGCGCCACGGTACGCTCGGCCGCCACCGCGCTGTCGTTCGTCGCCACCCCCTGCACCAGGCCTGCCGCATGCAGCAGCGAAAAATGCGCCGGCAGATCGGTGACCGCAACCGCACAGTCCAGCGCTACCGTCGCAAACAACTCGTCCAGGCGCGCACGCAAGACCTCCACCTCGAACTCCGCCCCCATCGCCACCCACAACGCCGCCAGTTCGCCCGCATGGCCGGCGGCGATCAAGGAATCCGGCAAAAAGCGCCCACTCGCCGCGTCATACCCCCCCTCTGCCAGCATCCGGCCGGCCAGCGCCGCATCCCCCGGCACCGCCAGCGCCGCCGCCTGCGCCATCACCGGCCGCCAGGTGCGGTGAAAATCGAACAGCGTGCCGTCCTTGTCGTACAAAATGCCGCGGATATGTGAGTATGCGGAAAGGTCGCCAGACCGTGCCATCGCGTCGTTGCTCCAGGGTTGAGGGCCGCGCTGCACCCGGCCTCGGCCAGTGCAGGCAGCCAGTTCCAAGGCTGCCCGGCGGAAGAACATCAGATACCGGAATCCGACTACGACTGCAAGCGGGCCTGTGCGCCTGCAAGCGTCCGGTTCGCAGGGGCGTCAGTGCGCTAAAGCCCGGCAAGCAGATCGATATCCCGGATCAACTCACTCACCCACACCGGGTCGAGCGCAGTGAGCGGCACCACGCCGTTGTCGTCCTCGGAGCCCTGTCGGCGCACCCGTAGGCGAGGCAAGGTCTGCTCCGGCTCCCACATGGCGTCACCGGCAATCGTACCCGGGTCGATCGACAATTCGGCCACCAGATCCCCAGGCAAACGTTTCAAGAAACAACTCATCCAGCCGGCGTCCTGGACCTCGCCGCGCTCCCAGCCACGCCCTACCAGACCGAGAACGCTGCCGGTCGCAACCCGCTTGTCCTTGAAACGGGTGACCTGCCCATCGCGCCGCTCTTCGTCGGTCAGCAGGTAGATCTCCCGTCCGATCTGACGGAACGGCTGGACAATCTCGTAGTCGGCGAAGACGCGCTCGAAATCCGCGACGAGCTCGACCGGCATGTCCAGCACGTGGGCAATGCCCACCTCGGCATCCGGCGGTAAAACGAACGAATCGTCGTGGCGATCCGTCAGCGTCAGGTCCTCGGCCACGCGAAAGCCATCCATGAACAGTTGCTCGCGATACACCCCCCAGACCACCCGGCGGGCCAGGTGGCGCATCAACGGGTGCTCGATAAAGCACGCGCGAAACGCCCCCGCATTCCAACGGCGCTTCCGGCACATGGCCTGTTCGCAGCGTGCCACCTGCAGGCCGGCAATTTCCCTGGCGTCTTTCTTGATACTCCGGTAGCGCTCGACCGCCGCAGCTGCGAGCACTGCCTCATCCCCCCGATTGGGCTTGGGCAAGTCTTTCAGGCGGGCACCGGCGGCGTCGCGCACAAAGGGCTTGAGCATCTCGTTGAACCCGAGACGAAAGCGGCGCGGCCCGAAATCCAGTTCAAGCGTGCCGTCACGGTCCAATCCCAGATCGGGCACCAGCCGGTCGGCCAGTTCCTCGGGCGGGAGGCCACGCAGCTCGGCCAGCTCCGCAATTCTGGCACTCGCCTTGTCTTTCAAGCCTTTGTACTTGACCTTGCCCGCAATGCCGCTGAGGTGCATCAGGGCAACGTCGGTGCCAATAGCGGCCAGGATGTCCAGGCCCACTGCGGCGCGTGCATGTGCAGCCTCGGCCGGCCATTCGCGGATGCGCGGTGCAAGCCGCCGTGCCGTCTCGTCGTTGCCGAGCAGGCCAAGCGCGGCGAAGGCCCAGCTCTCCTTTTTCGGCGCCCCCACACTCAACCAGGATTCGAACAAGTCCCAAGCGAACTCTGCCAGCGACTCCGGTGCGCAGACGGCCCTGACTTCCGCCAACCCGCCATGGGGAACCTGCAGCGTACTCATGGAAAGCAGGACGCCGAGATGGGTGGTCGCTACCAGCGACAGAGCGCCACCGCCGCGAAGCGTTGGCCGTCGCATCGCCGCCGGCAAGAAGAAAGCGGGCAGCTCCGGCATACGCACAGTCGCGGTCGCCCATGGCGGAGCACGCAGGATCGCCGGCAGCACAGATTCGGGGGCCTCCAAGGGTGCCGCGAGGCTGTCCAGCAGTTCACCGAAGCGCACTCGCGCGCCCTCCGGGCAGAGCATCAGCCCCGGCGCCACGGCATCCGGCAGTCGCATGGCAAGCCTGACCGCCCAGCCTTCCAGCGCGCGCGAACGCGCACCACACGCCTGCTTCACCGCGCAGCCGAACACCGCGGCAGGCCATCGATCGGCAAGACGCTCAAGCAAGTTGCGTACATCCAACCGTTCGGCACGTGCCACCAGCGCGGGAATGAGAGCCGGCGTATGCATGCGCTCAAGCAAGCGCAGCATCGCCTGCATGTCATCTTTTGAGGTAGCGCGGTCCAAGAAGCGAACGAGCAAGTGCAACGCCCCATCACCGTGCAATTCGATATGCAACAACGCGGCGCTAATCAGGTTGCAGGCATAGAGCTGACCGTCGCCGAAGAGCTTCTCGGCGGACGCCACCGATAGCGCGCAGTCGCCGAGCCACCAGCCGAGCTGCTCCCCCGCACCACGCGCGACACATTCCTCCGCCCAATCCCGGCGCTCGGGAAAGAGGTAGCTGACCAACACGTCGCAGACATTCGCACCCCCGCGATGGGTGGCTGCAATCGCGACACAGGCGGCGTGGGTGGCTTCGTCGGCAGCAGCCAGTGCGATGCGCAGGCGCTGGGACGCGTGAGGATCCATGGACCATCTGCCGAAGCGCTGACGTATGACCGCAGGGGCACATTCAAGGGTGCGTTCCAGTGCGAATGCCAGACCGTGCAGTCCGATCGCGACATCTACCGCCCAAAGCAAGTCATGTCCTACGGCGAACCGGCCAAGCGCAGCGCACTGGAAGTAAATCTGGCGCCACGCTGCAGGATCGCGCTCGAGCAAGCACCGCGCCTGAAGGTATTCGCTGGCTTCGGACGCCTCCCAAAGCTCACCAAAGCAATCCGCCCCAGCGGAAGTCATCTCATGCCAGTTACGTACAACCAGTTCACGCAGGTTGGAGTCCAAATCGAAGCTCGGAGGCATGGAGACGCCGACCAGGCTGGGCTCAAATGGCTCAACTCGTACGCCGCGCATGACCGGAAGCTGGGCGCGCAGCTCGTCGGTCCAGGCGAAGCCGCCCTCCGGCCAGACACCCCCGTCGATGGTCTCGCTGACAGCAGGGGATGCCGCCGGCCTCGCTGGCTCAACCGTCGCACCGTTCGTCCCCTCGGCAATTTCATGCCCGAGGCCAACGGACTCCACCTCAATACCTCCCGGAGTCTGCCCCACGGCTGATGGTACCGATACGGGGATCACCCCCCCGATCTCCACATAGCCCTTGCCCGTCTTCTCCAGGATCAGCCTGGCGGCCTCGGCCTGAGCCACCGCCTCGCTGGCCAGCGTCTTGACCTTGGTCTGTCCAGTGGCGCCGATTCGACCGAAGCGTACCGTCAGCGCCATGTCCGCCACTCCGACCTCCCAGAACTTGCTGGAAGACCCTGTCACAAGTTCGAACCGCCGCATTGCGAAACCCCGAGCCAATCCAAGAATGCAGCGAGTATAACCAATCGAACTAGCGCGGC
Organism: Rhodocyclaceae bacterium; assembly: GCA_046295975.1. Classification (GTDB taxonomy): domain Bacteria; phylum Pseudomonadota; class Gammaproteobacteria; order Burkholderiales; family Rhodocyclaceae; genus UBA2357. The sequence continues at coordinate 42,424 of JBKBMG010000037.1, read as the reverse complement.
TTCAACACGGCAGGACGCCCGGGGATGTCCAATCAGTAACGACGTACCAATCCGGATGAACCGCTCACGACTGACTACTGACGTCCATCTACATTCGCCGTGCGGCCGCACCCGGGAACTCCCGGATAGCAATCGTTGTGACCGCCCCCACACGGGGAACGCAACACGGCACCCGCGGTCCCTGACATGTCCAGCACCGAGCCCCGTCGCTCCGTCCCCACAACCCTCCCGCTCCGAAGCCGCCAACCGATGAAAGCACTGTCCGACATTTCCCTTTCCATGCTCGATCTGGTCGCGGTCCGCGAGGGCGGCAGCGTCGCCGAAGCCTTGCAGATTGCACTGCGCACCGCGCGCCATGCCGAGGCGCTGGGTTTCACCCGCTACTGGCTGGCCGAGCATCACAACATGGCCGGCATCGCCAGTTCCGCCACCGCGGTGCTGGTGGGCCACATCGCTGGCGGCACCTCGCGCATCCGCGTCGGCTCGGGCGGCATCATGCTGCCCAACCATGCGCCGCTGGTGGTGGCCGAAGCGTTCGGGACATTGGCCGAGCTCTACCCCGGACGCATCGACCTGGGGCTGGGACGGGCGCCCGGTACCGATGGCGCGACGATGCGGGCGCTGCGCCGCGACCGCGTTGAAACCGAGGCCGACTTTCCGCGCGAGGTCGCCGAGCTGCAACACCTGCTGGCGCCGGCCGAACCGGGCCAGCGCATCGTCGCCACCCCTGGTGCCGGCACCCGGGTGCCGATCTGGCTGCTGGGTTCCAGCCTGTTCTCGGCCCAACTCGCTGCCGAGCGCGGCCTGCCCTACGCCTTTGCCTCGCACTTCGCGCCGCGCCTGCTCGATCAGGCGCTGGATGTCTACCGCCGCCAGTTCCGCCCGTCCGAGGCACTCGCCGAACCGTACGCCATCATCGGCGTGCCCCTGGTTGCCGCGCCCAGCGACGACGAGGCCGAGTTCCTCGCGAGCAGCGTGCAGCAGCGGGTGCTCGGCATCCTCACCAATCAACGCGGGCTGTTGCCAGCGCCGGTGAACGGCTTCATCTCGAGCCTGCATCCGGCCGATCGGGCCGCCATCGACAACTTCCTGGCGATCGCGGTAGTCGGCGGGCCGGAGCGCGTGCGCGCAGGCCTGGAGGCGCTGGCGGGCCGCACCGCCGCGGACGAGTTCATGCTGGTATGCGACGTCTTCGATCCAGCGCTGCGCCTGCGTGCCCTGGACCTCGCACGCGAAGCGATGGCCGCGTGAGCCCATGCTGCTTCACAACCGGGACGGCCCCTCCACAGTCACCACGTTCAACCACATCGGCGCCAGACCGCCGGCGTGACCCCAAAAGCCCGCTTGAAGGCGCGACAGAAAGCAGCGTCGGACTCATAGCCGACGTCGTTGGCGATCTGTACAAGCGGCGCCGGACTGTCGCGCAGGCGCATGGCCGCCAGCTGAAGTCGCCAGTGCGCCAAATAGTGCATCGGAGCCATCCCCAGCAACACCGCAAAGCGCTCGGCAAACGCGGAGCGCGATAGACCAACGTGTCGCGCCAGCGCCTCGGTGGTCCAGGGATGGGTGACGCGCGCATGCATGAGTGCGAGCGCACGCCCAACGCTGCGGTCGCGCAGACCCGCGAGCCAGCCGGTCTGGCCATCGGGCAGGGTGGCCAGATGCCGTCGCACCAGTTCCACGAACAATAACTCGGCGAGCTTGGACAGCAGCGCGGCCGACCCGCTGCCACCCTCCGCGAACTCTCGCGCCGCATGCATGAAAGTGGCCTCCATCCAGTGTTCGGCGACCCCATCCCGAACCGACAGGGCGAGCACCGGAGGCAGTGTGTGGATGAGCGGGTTATGGGGCAGGTCGCAACCAAGAAAGCCGCAGACGATGCGCGCCGGCTCACCCCCGCCGCCCAACGCCAACCGTGCGGGCGCAAGCCCCCCGGCTGGCTGGACGAGCGCATCAACGACAACCGGCTCCAGGCCCGGAGCGCTCCCCAGCACATGCGGATCATTGCGTGGCAGCAGTACCAGATGGCCGGGGCGCAACGGCACCGGCGCATTACCGCCGACGCTCAGATACAACTCACCCTCGACCACGAAGTGATAGGCCACGAGGTGGACCGGCACCGGTCCGGCCGCCACACAATCCTCGGGCGCCACCTGCGAGACGACGCACCACGGAGCGGTGAACGCCGCGTCCAGAAACACGCCGCCTCGCAGGCGTACCGCAGCGAAGACCTCCGACAAAGCATCCATCGTTCCTCCGGCAACGCATCCACGGCGACAGCAGCCAGCTGGATCAATTCCGGCGTCCGGGTCAATAACTCCGGCGCCCCGGTCATGTCACGACGAAGCGCGACGCTCTAAATTAGCACTGCACGCCGGCCTCTGCTTCCCGCGGCCATCGTCTGATGGCCGGACGTGCGGAAGACGGCCCGCCGGCGTACGTACACCCCAGGAGACCCGAATATGCAAATCCGCGACCAACACGGCTTGCCGCTCAGCGGCACCGACCCCGACGCAGCTGCCCACTATGCGCGTGCTGAGCATCAACTGCAGTGCTATATCGAAGATCCGGTCGCGAGTGTGGACGCCGCGCTCGACGCGCGTCCCGACTTCGTCATGGCCCATGTACTCAAGGCCTGGCTGCACCTGCTCGGTACCGAACCGGAAGGCATTGCAGTCGCCCGCGACTGCCTGCAGGCGGCACGCGACCTACCCTCGGATCGGCGCGAACGCGGCCATGTTCAGGCTGCCACCCTGCTGGCTGAAGGTCGCTGGCTGAAGGCCAGTCGCGTACTGGAGGATCTCACCATCGACCACCCGAACGACATTCTCGCCCTGCAGGTCGGCCATCTGATCGATTTCTACACCGGTCGGTCGCGTATGCTGCGCGACCGCATCGCCCGTGTCCTGCCCCAGTGGTCACGCGACAGGCCCGGCTACTACGCGTTGCTGGGCATGTACGCATTCGGCCTGGAAGAAACTGGCGACTACGCCCAGGCCGAGGCCATGGGGCGGCAAGCGGTGGCGTTCGAGCCACGTGACGGTTGGGCTCAGCATGCGGTCGCCCACGTGATGGAGATGCAGTGCCGCAGTCATGACGGCATTGCCTGGATGCGTGCCAACGCCGAAGCTTGGTCGCGCGACAGCTTCTTCCAGGTGCACAACTGGTGGCACCTTGCCCTGTATCACCTCGAACTCGGCGAGTTCGACGAGGTGCTCGCACTGTTCGACGGCCCGATCCACGGACATCGCTCGGCGGTGGTACTTGATCTCATCGACGCCTCGGCCCTGCTCTGGCGGCTGCAGTTGCGCGGCGTGGAGGTGGGTTCGCGCTGGCAGGGTGTTGCCGACCTGTGGGCACCACACGCGGGCGCCGGCAACTATGCCTTCAACGACGTCCACGCGGTCATGGCCTTCATCGGTGCCGGTCGCACTTCCGCCGTCAGCCAGGTACTGGAAGCCCAGCAAGCAGCGATGACGCGCGATGACGACAACGCAATGTTCGCCCGCACAGTGGGCCACCCACTTACCCAGGCCTTGATCGCCTTCGGCGAGCGGCGCTACGGCGAGACCATCGCCCTCATCCGGCCGGTCCGAGATACCGCGCACCTGTTCGGTGGCAGCCATGCCCAGCGCGATCTGCTCGATCTGACCCTCATCGAAGCAGCCTTGCGCGGCGACCAGCCGCGCCTGGCCTATGCGCTGGTTGCCGAACGGGCTGCACGCCGCCCCCATAGCCCCCTCACCCGGCTATTCCGGCAACGTGCCGAGCCATTGCGCGCGGCCGCCTGAAGCGCACGGACCACCGTTTGGCGGCACCGCCGGGCTGGCGTATATCAGGCAGATGGGCGCTTGACCAGCAGCAGGCCGCACTCCAGGTGGTGGGTGTAGGGAAACTGATCGAAGGCGGCCGCCGCCGCAATGCGGTGGCTCGCCTGCAGCGCGGCAACGTTGTCGCGCAGGGTGTCGGGATTGCAGGAAATGTAGAGGATGCGCTCGAAACCTGCCGCCAGCGCGACGGTGGCGGCGTCCAGGCCGGCGCGCGGCGGATCGACGAACAACGTGGTGAAGCGGTAGCGCTCGAGGTCAATCGCCTGCATGCGGCGGTAGCTCCGCCCGCCGGACAGCGCGTCGCTGATCTCATCGCTGGACATGCGCACCATGGCGACGTTGTCCACCCCGTTGGCGTCGAGGTTGTAGTGCGCCGCACGCACCGACGACTTGCTGACCTCGGTCGCCAACACTTTGTCGAACAACGGCGCCAGCGCAATCGTGAAGTTGCCGTTGCCGCAGTACAGCTCCAGCAAATCGCCCCCCACGCCGGCCGCCTGCCGCCTCGCCCAGCCGAGCATCTGACGGTTGATGCCGCCGTTGGGCTGGGTGAAGCTGCCCTCGATCTGCTGATAGCTGAGCATACGCCCGTCCACCTCCAGCCGCTCCAGCAGCCAGTCGCGATCGAGTACCCGCTTCTCGCCGCGACTGCGGCCCAGCACCTGGGCGCCAAGCTGACCGGCCAGCGCCCGCGCGGCGCGTTCCCAGTCGCCATCCAACGGGCGGTGATACACCAGGGTGATCATGAGTTCGCCGCTGAGCGTGGCGAGAAACTCCGCCTGGAAGATCTTGCGTCGCAACGCCTCGCTGGCGTTCAGCGCCGCGCGCAGGCGTGGCATGGCCGTGCGAATCGGTTCGGCTGCGGGGGGAAAATCCTCCAGCAGCACCGGCGTCTTGGGGTCCGCCGGATCGAACATCGCGTAATGCACCACGCCGGCCTGGTGCCACAAGCGGAACTCGGCCCGCAGGCGATAGTGCAAGGGCTCGGAGGCGAACACCTCCGGCGCGGGCAGATCGAAAGCGGCGAAGTCGTGCCGGTAGCGCGCCACCTTGGCGGCGAGCTGGGTGGAATACTGGGCGGGGTCGAAGCTCGGCAGCGGCATGAAACGAAGCGGCCGCGGCACCCGGATCGGGACACCGCAGCGGGTAGACGGGGGTTGGTGAAGGCGGGACTATACCCCCGTTTCGCCCCGCACGCTCGCCGCCCCGGCAAGCGACGGCACAGTACTGAGCGGGCAATCAAGTCCGCTGCACGGTTCGCCCCGCGATTCTGTCGAAGGGCGCCGGCTGCGATCGGACTTCGATCGGTTCAGCCCGAACCGTCTTTGATGGCCGGGCCGATCACCACTCACGCGTCAACTAACGCACCACCCGACCATCGGCACCGATTTCCAGAACCACGGAGTCCCTGTACACCCTGCGCTCGGTTCCGACGATCTCGTAGTTGGCGCTCAACAAGGGGAAACTATAAACCGGCGTCAGCACAACCCGAGCCGCCGTTCCGCCGACGCCGGCAATCCGCTCGACATTGACCTCGAGGTGCCCGTAGTGCTTGCCGCCATCAATCAACTGAGCAGTACCACCGATCTCGGACCATTGCTCGGCCTCGTGCTCGTCTGCAGACCACTGGCTGAACTCGTTGTACTGCAGACGGTTGGACTGCGCCCCCTCGAAGAAGCCGTTCGACGTTCGGCGCTCCCCCCTCAGGCCATCACCTGCAACACCCACGTCATAGTAGTGGACGCCGACTCCGTCCCCATCCTCATCGACGAAACTACGCTCGAACATTTCGCTATGGCCGGCAAGCACCGCAGCCACTCCGAATTGCTCGAACATCGGATGATAGACTCGCATCGGAGTGCCTCCCTGACCAGACGAATCGGCGTGATTCATCGGCAAACCGTGCTCACCATCGGAATACGGTGCATGGTGAAACTGCACGAAAATGATCTGTCCCTTCGCGCGGGCATCCGCCAGTTGAGCACGTGCCCAGTTCCATTGCACCGACCCCTCGTTATACGGAGACAAATCGTTCTCGAGGCCGAGAACTGCAGCCGCAGCCGCGTACTCGTCTGAGCGGAAGCTGCTCTGGGTATCTCTGCCCGGTCCAGCGTATTGTCGCCCGGTCAGCCGCTCGGAACTGGGCGTGTCGTTACGATGCTCGTCAGGCACGCCTTTGGTCGAATCCAGCGTGATGATGGTCACAGGACCGTAGTCGACGCGATGGTAGTTGTCGCGATGGGCGGGTGTGCCGTTGTCTGGACCATCAATGAAGGTCTTGAACCGGTGCCTTGCACGCACCACGGGGGAGCGATCACCGGCACTGCCATAGCCGCCGCTGGCGGCGGCGAAGGTCTCCCAATTACCATACGCGGCGATCAGCGGAAAGCGGGACAACGTGTCGCCGAACTCGCCGGCGTTGTGCCGGAAGAACTCATCCCATGCGGGTTGGTAGCCCGAACCCTGAACCAGGTCGCCGGGCATCAGCACGAAGTCGGGACGACTGGCGTTCACGATGTCCAGATTCCTGCGATAGCCCTCCGTCTCGGTCAGGGCATAGCGCAGTACCGGAACACCCCCCAGGCTTGCGACACCGAATCGGGCCGCCCAGACACTGGCCTCCACGTCGGCAGCCGGTCGCCCGTCACCCCCCAGCCCCGGAGCCCACTCACGACGCGTCACCCGTCCGCGAGGCTCGGTCTCGCTGTCCGCCATGGCGACGAAACGCACCCTCGTCCAATCCCCGGAGGTAGGTGCCGTCGTGAAGCTGCGGCTGAACGTTTCGCCGTTCTGCGTTACTGAGTAGTCGTAGGTCGTACCCGGGCGCAGGCCAGTGACGCGCACAGAATGCTTATACGCCTCACCGTCGATCAACCACGAACCCTGCTCAAGACCACTGATGACCTCGGCCCGCTCGGCATCCGTATACGCCATTTCCGGCCGCAGCGTCGGACTGCTCCGCAGCACCAATGGGCTGGCCAGCCCGGGTCCGCTGACGCGCAACTCACCCGGCTGGTCGCGCGTTCCAAACCATGTCACCAGTACGCCGTCACTCGCCGGCTGCTGAAGATATGGAAGCACGCGGAAGGGAACTGGCACCACCTCGTCGCTCGGCGTCGACCCCGAACCACCACACGCACCCAACGCACCAGTCAACAATACTGCCAGCAGATTCGCTGCCCACACGGTCTTGCGATTGGCTCTCATATGCCGGTTCCCCTCATAGGTCGCGTCTAAACCGGGGACCATAACAACCAGGGATGAAGCGACGGTTACACCGCAAAGAACGCATCCGTACTCACCCATCAATGGGAGAGCGGACAACGCCGCGCGTCCGTCGAACGATGCCTTCGGCCAGACCTTCGATCGGACTCCGACAGCCGCGGCCCGAACGACATTTGATTGCGGGGCCGATCGTGCGCCTTCAGTACGGTCGGTCGGCACACACCATCAGGTTGCGCGGGGTCAGGGCGCGTTCGCAGAAGGTGCCGACGCGCGTGGTGTAGCCGGCCTCCTCCAGCCCCAGGGCGAGGTCGAGCACCAGCCAGGTTTCCAGCGCGCGGCGGAAGGCGTGGCGCACCAACTCCAGTCGCCGGACCTCGGCCCGTCGGCGTTCGCCTTCCGCCTGCCAGTGGGCCCAATCGAGGTAGGACGGCAGATGCAGGCCTTCGCGCTGGGCCAGGGCGGTGCAGCAGGTGGCGAAATCCGCCGCCAGCCAGTCCGCCGGGACGGGTTTGAAGCGCCGTTCGGCTTCCCCCATCAAGGCGTTGCGCAAGGCAATGAAGCCCAGCTTCCAGGCCTGATCGCGGGCCAGCCGGCGGCGATCGCGCATGCCGGCGGTGACGGTTTCGGTCACCGCCAGGCGTAGCGCGCGCTCGTCCAGCGCCAGCGTGGCGGCGCCGCTCAGTGGCCGATAGCCAGCGGCTTCGGCGCCGCGGTAATAGCAACACGGCGCAATGCGATAGGCACGTGCATGGCTGGTCGCGGCACCACGCACCAAGCTGCGATGCAACTCGCCACAGGCGTGCAGCGCCAGCACCTCGTGCCCCTGCGCGAGACGCTGGGCGGCTTCGGACAGGGCGTCGGCACACACCACCGTCTGCGCGACCCGATTGCGCCCGGCCAGCCGGCGTGCCTCGTCGCACAACCAGGCGTCGATTTCCAGCGAGGTGACGGCAACGCCATCGGCCAGAGCCGCCCGGCGACCGAGATGCCCCTTGCCCGCGCACCACTCGAGCAGCGGCGCATGCGCCTGCGGCATGCAGCCGACGAAGGCATCGATCTGCGCCCGCTTGCGCCCCGGAATCGCCCAATCGAAGTGACGACCGGAAGACGGCAGGCTGCGTTCGGCCATGCGCGGCAGCGCGCAAAGCTCCGCCACCACCCCCACCACCGGCAGTCGCGGGGTGAGCCAGGCCTGCGCCCGCGCCGGGTCGGCGGCGAGTGCGTCCACCGCGGCATCGTCCAGCGCCAGCACGGCGTCGGCCAGGTCCGGGCGCATCGCGCACCAGGCCGGGCGGCGCACCTGAAAGGGGGCTGGTCGCCAGAAATCGGCATGCGCCTCGAGCACGGCCTGGAGGCGCAACAGGCGTTCACGCGGTGTCACGGCGTGCGCCTCAAGCGCCCTTCAGCGCCTCTAGCGCGCGCGCGCCCACGCCGAGATCGCGCCAATTGCCGGGGTGGCAGGTGAACAGCAGGATCTGGTGGCGGGTGGCGGCATCGAAGAGGATGCGCTTCATGTCGGCAAGACGCTCGGCGTCGGAATGCACCAGCGCGTCGTCAAGGATGACCAGGGTGGGCCGGCCGGCCTCGGCAAGCAGATCGGCGTAGGCAAGCCGGCTGATCACCCCCATCTGCTCGCGCGCGCCGAAACTGAGCGCCTCGAAGGTGCCGGTTTCGCTGCCGGCGCCGGCCGGGCGGGTGAGGGGACCGGGAGCGAGATCTTCGTCGATGTCCAGACTGGCCTGCGGAAACAGCAGTTGCAGGTAGTGGTTGAGGTGCTTTTGCAGCGGGGCCTGCAAACGGCGGGTGAGGGCACGGCGCTTGTCGCGCAGCAGGCCCAGCAGCAACGCCAGCGCCTGGGCCTGGCGGCGCAACTCGGTGGCGCGGCGGGCGGCCTGAGCATGGTCGCGGGCGAGTTCGGCACGGCGCTCGTCGTGGCCTTGCGCGCCCTCGGTCTGCAGTTCGACCTCCAGCCGCATGGCCTGGTCGCGCCGCTCGGCGTGGCGCTTTTCGAGTTCGTCGGCGCTGAGGCGGAAGCGCGCCACATCCTGGCGCAGGATGTCCGGCCGGGCGGCGGCGATCTCCGCCGCCAGCGCGTCGATCTGCGCCGCATCGGCGGTCCGCTCGGCGCGCGCGTCGGTAAGTGCGCGACTGGCCTGGGCAAGGCGCTCGGCCCGATCGGCGGCCGCCACCACGGCGCGGGCGGCCTCGGCTTCGCGGCCGGCGGCTTCGAGTGCGGCGCGCGTCTGGCTTTCCTGCAGTTGCGCCTGGTGCAGTTGTGTCTGGATGAGGGCGAGGCTTTGCACGGCAGCCTGCTCGGCCGCCTCGGCGGCTTCGACCGAAGCGACGATTCCGGACTCGGCCTCCGCAGGCTCGGCCTCCGCGGATGGCGTTGCTTCCGGCAACGGCGCGCCGGACGATGGTGCTTCGGTCTGTGGCACGGGTGCGGCGGGCAGGCGGGCGAGTGCCTGGGCGGCCTCGTCGGCACGGGCGCTCAGGCGTGCGTGCTCTGTACGCAAGGCATCCACACCCTCGGGCGCATGTGCGGCAAGCGTCGCCTGAGCGGCCGCGAGTTCACCAGCAAGACACTCATATTCGCGTTGTCGTGTCTCGGCGGCCGCCAGATCAGGCAGGCCCAGAAGGTCGAGCAGGGTTTGCTGGCGGGCATCGACGGCCTCCGCGCGCGCCCTCAGATCGCCCAGGTCGGCACCACCCGGGGCAATCTCCAGCCGGCCGAGGTCGGGGAGCGTCAGCACCGTGGCCGCGATCAGCCGCCGCTCGCCGCTACCGGACAGCGTCTCCGCGTCAAGCTGGACATGGCGGCCCGGGTCGAGGATGTAGGTGACCCGAGTCGCCACCGCAGCCTGCTGCAGACGCAAGTCCTCCAGCTCGCGCGCCTGCGCGCGCAAGCGCTTGAGGTCAGCGGGCCGGATCTCGCTGGCGGCGAGCCGCTGGCGCAGCGTCTGCACCGCGGCCTGGGCGGTTTCCGCCCGGCCGAGCCGCGCCACCACCGCCTGCAGGCGCACGCGGCTGTCCTCCACTTCGCGCACGAGCTGGGCACGGCTGTCGCGCGCGCGCGCCTCGCGCAGCGCAAGCCGGGCCTGCTCCAGCGCCCGCTCGGCCTGGGCACGCCGCACCTGCCACTGCGCCACCGGTTCGCTGGCTGCGACGGCGGCCTGCTCTGCAGCCTGCAGGGCGCTGGCGCGCGCCAACGCGGCCTGCTCGTCGCGGGCGAAGGTGTCGAGTTGCCCACGCAACAGGGCAATGCGTGCATCGATCTGGGCGACACGCTCGCGGGCGGCGGCGAGGCGTGCTTCCACTGCGCCGATCGCTTCCAGCTGCTCGACCGCCGCCTGCTGACGGGCGCGGAACTCGCGCCAGGGCTGTTCAGCCTCATCAGCGGCCTGTTCGCGGCGTATGCGCGCGAGGGCATCCACACGCTCGCGGTAGCGCGCAATGGCGTCGTCCAGTGCCGCCAGCTCGGCGGCCAGCGCGGCCTCGCGCTCGAGCGCCTCCTTGTAGGCCCCGCGCGGCCGGCCGCCCGATTCGGTGAGCAACTCGTTGCGCCGAGCTTCGACGCTGGCAAGCAGCTCATCGCCACCGCTGGCGGCCACCTCGCCGAGCGACTGGTTGAGTGCGTTGCGCAGGTGGTCGGTGGCATGGCCGACCGCGTCGCGCAGGGCGTGGGCCTCGCCCTGCTGAATCCACAGCAGACCGGGAATGCCCCAGTGCTCGGCCTTGCTCGCACCCCGCCCGGCATGCTGGTAGCCGAGTAATTCGGCAAGCCGGTTCTCGGCCTCCTCGCCGTCCAGATGCTCGCGGCCCAGACTCAGTTCGCAGCGCTTGCGCGCGAGAAAGGTCTTGAGCAGCCGCCCCGGCTGGCCGTCCAGTTCGAAGTCGAGCACCACCGTTGGGGCAGCGGCGGAATCGCCCCAAGGTCGGAAGTCATCCACACTGCCGGAGCGGTGGCGCTCGAAGAAGGCCGCGCGGATGGCGGCCACGACCGTACTCTTGCCGGCTTCGTTGGCGCCGGTGATGAGGTTGAGCCCGGGTGCGAGGTCGTCGATTTCCAACGGCGAGCGGAACTGCCGGAACTGTTCGATACGGATGCGGCGCAGCCTCATTGCGCCCCTCCTGCAGCCGGACGGCGCGCATCGAGCAGACCGGCGAGCAGCACCAGGGCATCGCGTGCGGCCCGGGCCCGCTCGGGGTCAGGGTCGCGCTGGGCAAGCCTGAGGCTGTCCACCACCTCACCCAGATAGCCGTCGACGGCCAGTGACTCGATGTCCTCGGCGGTGGGTTCGAGTTGCAGCGCCGACAGGTCCGCCGTCACGCTGCGCGCCCGCCCGCGGGCCTGGCCGAGCGCGTCGGCAAGGCGGCGATGGCTCGCGAGGTCGGCACGCCCTGCGATCTCGAGCTGCACCACATCGGCCGCATCGAGTGCCGCCAGGCGCTCGAGCAGCAGGTCCACATCGCTGGCCACCTGCAGTGTGGCCGCAAGCGTGTGCCAACGGTAGCGGCCGACACGCACCGGCTGGACGACGGGCTCGGCGCCCGGTGCGGCGAGGTCCACCAACAGCGCCTGGCCGGATTCGTTGGCGCGAAAGCGGTCGGTCTCATGGGTGCCCGCGTACCAGGTGCGCCCGTCCACCTGGCGCGTGCCGTGCCAGTCGCCCAGCGCCAGATAGTCCAGGCGCGCACGCGCCGCGCGGTCGGCAGCAATGGGGTTGGGGGAGTCGATGCCTTCGGCGAGCAGGCCTTGCACGCTGCCATGCGCCAACCCCACCCGCAACTGCCCGGGGGGCGTATCGGCCGCATCGAACCAGTCGGTGAGATCGGCATGGGTGTTGCGCTGAGTCAGCGGCGCCGGCAGCACCACGATGCGCCCCCCGGCCAACACCACCGGCTCGGGCGCGAGGCATACCGTAACGTTGGGGGGAATCGCCCGCAGCCGCGCAGCGCGCGTCCATACCGATTCGGCCAGCGCGGCGTCGTGGTTGCCGGGCAACAGCAGCCAAGGCCCGGCAAAGCCGCTGAGCGCGTGGAACAAGCGGTGGATGCTACGATCGGCCACCGTCTGGGCGTCGAACACGTCACCCGCCACCAGCACCGCATCCACCGCCTGCACGCTGGCAAGCTGGGCCAGGCGCTCGACCGCGGCAAAGCGTTCATCCGCGAGCAGGGCGGCCTCATCCGGCTCGAACTGGCCGAACAGCTTGCCGATCTGCCAGTCGGCGGTATGCAGGAGTCTGGGCATAAGGGACGCGAAACGACGACGGAAGAATGGAGGAGGGCGGGCAGCAGGATGGTAGCCCGCCGCCGGCCACATCGGAAGCGATCAGACCGGCGCAGCGGCGCGATCGGCTGCCCGGCCGCGGCCGTCACCCACCAAGTAGGCGCAGCGAGTGGGCGAGGTTTTCGTGCGCACGGTGTTCCAGCGCATCGTGCAGACGCGGAGTCTGGTAGATCGGCGTGCGCGCCTGAAACCCCGCCAGCACTTCGCGTCGTTTGCGACGGTACACAAAGCCCGGCACCCAGGCGTACTCGGCGCGTACCTGTTGTTCGTATTCGTCAAAGCGCACCCGTGCGGCGCCGAGAATCGACAAGTCGATATCCACCAGCAAGGCCTGGTCCGGCCCCTGTGGCAGCGCGGCGTGGCATGTCGCCATGATGTGCGCCACCACGCGCGCCACCGCCTCGGGCGCCACCCCGGCGGCGGTCAGCGTGCGCGCCGCCCAGTCGGCACTGCGGGCTTCGTTGTCGCCAGCCCGTGGGGCATACACCGCGTCGTGGAACCACAAGGCCATGGCCACCTCGGCCGGTCGTTCGGCCAGATCGCGGCAGCGCTCGAACCATGCCAGACACTCGCGCAGGTGCTGGCGGGTGTGGTATTTGCGCTGGGGTTCGTCGTAGGCGGCCACCAGCGCAGTCATCACGCCCTGGCCATCACCTTGCGCCCCCAGGCCCGGCCAGCAGGCAGACCAGGCGTCGATCAGATCGGGCTCGATCACAGGATCGGGGAATGGGTTCGGGCGGGGTGGTGGCATGGCGGGCTTGGCGAGCGTGGACGACAATGCCGAAGGTAGGCACACGCGATGCCAGCGTCAAGCCTTTGGCGCGGAAGAGCGGACGCCCGACGACGACCGCTGATTGCCGGGTCGATGGCCGCGGGCAGCGGCGCGACGCAACAAGCGTGCTACAGCCGCGCCGCCTGCACGTGCATCCAGTCGAAGTCGCGGGTGCGGCCGAGCGACACCCAGCCTTCGGCCTCCCAGATCTGCCAGAAAGGCTCGCAGTCTGGCCGCGCCAGACGCGCGGAGTGGCGGTTGGAGCGCAAGCCGTTGCGCGCCGGATCAAAGTCCAGCGCAATCCCCCAGGAATGCATGGACCAGCGTTCGCCGCCGCGCATCTTGCGCACGTTGAAGCAGCCGCCGAACAAGTCGATGCCGGTTTCACGGCGCGCGGCGGCATCGTAGGTGGCGGCGATGCGCTCGAAGCAGCGCGCCGCGGAATCATGCACTTTCTTGTGCAGGCTGATGCGGGTGACGGTCTTGGTGGGTTCCCATGCCAGGCGCAGCGGGAACGGCAGGGTGAGCAAGGTCTGGTTGGCGCCGACCGGGCCATAGAAGGCCTCGACCTCGGCCTGACGCGGCCACACCGGCGGCGCGCCCTCGGGCAGCGGGGTGGGCGGGTCGACGTCGCGTGCCGGAATGCGGGCGCTGCCGGCGCCGTCGTTACGTTCGGCGTACACGTCGAAGGCGTACTGCGTCTGCGGGCCATAGAGGCCGTCGATGGCGCCGACCTCGATCCCGTCCATGCGGCAGACGAGTTGCTTGGCGGCCAGCGTGCGCCTTGCCCGACTCCACGACTGCGGCGCCTTGACCCGACCGTAGTCGAGCAGCGCGCCGATGGCCTGCAACGAGACCGGCCCGATGTCGCCATCGATCGGCCCCAGGTAAAAACCCAGCGCCTTCAACCGGCGCTGCAGTTCGAAGTCGTCCATGGTCCACGCCCTCCCTCATCCCAAGGAAATTGCCAGGGACATGAACCCACTATAGTCGAGCGCATTCGGCCGGCAAGGCCGAAACGCAGCTATCAGCCAGCGATCGACAAGACCACGCGACTCGCGCGGCACCTTCCGAGTGCATTCACCGGCAGGGCCTTGGAGCGGGCCTCGGCCCGGCTTCGATTGCGCTCAGCCCCAAGGGTATCGGGTTGCCGCACAACCCAGCACAGGAGGGACTAGCGGGATGTGATCAGCGGCGCGCGCCGGCTCGGGACGCTCAGGCGTCCTCGTCGGCGATCTCCAGAATGGCGCTTACGATGTCGTTCATCGTCAGAATGCCCACCAGCTCGTTGTTGGCGGTGACCAACAGGCGGCGCACGCCGATGTTCACCATCAACCGCGCTGCGTGGCGTACCGCAATCTCGCGCGATATCGTCAGCGCCGGCTTGGCGCAGATGTCGTACACGTTGATGAGGTCGATGTCGCCTTCCTCGGCGACGATGGTCTTGAGGATATTGGTGTAGGTGATGATGCCGAAGGCGTCGTGCTGGTCGCGCTTGAGCACCACCAGCGACTTCACCCCGTGTTGCCGCATCAGCCGCATGGCCTCGCGTATCGTCGCGAACGGCGACACCGTCGCCACCTCGCGGACCATGATGTCCTTCACCAGCATGGGCGTCGCACTCATCAGATATCGTCCTTGATGTGTTCCTCGAATTGCTGGATCTGCCGGATATCGATGCCGGCAATGTGTTCCAGCGGAATGGTGAAGACCACCCCGCGGGAGTTGGTCTTCAGTTCCAGCTCGTGGGTGAGGTTCTTGAGCACGGTGAGCGACAGCTTCTTCTCGAGCACGAAGATCAGCACCGACTGGCTGCCTTCGTAGGTCAGGCCGAAGAAGGTCTTCTTCTCCTTGGCGCCAATGCCACGACCATCCAGCAGGGTCACGCCGCCGGCGCCCGAACGCTTGGCGACGTCGATCGCCTTTTCTTCCAGATCCTCGGCGAGGATCGCAACGAGTACAGAGAACTTCATGCTTCCACTCCTGTTTGCCGTGCCGCGCGCTCCGCATACAAAGCATAGAGCATGACGGTCACGATCGGAAAAATCGACGCGAACGCGATCAGGCCGAAGCCGTCGATCAGCACGTTGCGGCCCTCGATGTGGGTGGCCAGGCCGATGCCCAGCGCGGTCACCAGCGGCACCGTGACTTCCGAGGTGGTGACCCCGCCCAGATCGAAGGCCAGCGGCACGATGTAGCGCGGCGCAAGCCAGGTCAGCACGATCACCAGCGCATAGCCGCCCATGATGTAGTAGTGGATGGAGTCACCGCTGATGATGCGATGCACCCCCACGGTGATGCCGATCGCCACGCCAATCGCCACCAGCACGCGGATGGTGTTGCCGTGCAACCGCCCCTTGCCGGCCTCCTCCGCCTTCTGCCCGATCGCGATCAGCGCCGGTTCGGCCATGGTCGTGGCGAAACCGATGGAAAACGCGAACAGATAGATGAACACCACCTGATCAAGCGCGATCAGTTGCTCCGCCATGCTGCGTCCGATTGGAAACAGGCCCAGCTTCAGCCCCACCACGAACGCGTACAAGCCGACGATCACCAGCACGAAGCCGCCCATCACCTTGTGCAAGTGGGCAATCGGCTTGCGGATCGCGGCGTACTGGAAGAACAGGATCACCGCGATGATGGGCAGCACGTCGCGGAACATGCCCATCAGGTCGCCAAGCATGCCCAGCACCCACCCCGTCACGCCAGGCTGGGTGCCCTCTGCGGCGGCCCCGCCCACGCCTGAGGCCACCCCCTCGGCCACCACGGCGACGCTCGCCAGCGCTTCCGCCGGCACCTCGCCGAAGCGGTACACCACAATGCCGTAGAGCTGCACCGAGATCATCGGCACCATCACCGCCAGCGCCACCAGGCCGAAACCATGCGTCAGCGCGTTGCGCCCGCGGATCGACACCGCCAGGCCAATGCCCAGCGCCGCGATCAACGGCACCGTCACGATGTTGGTAGTGACCCCGCCGGAATCATAGGCCAGCCCGACGATCTCTTCCGGCGCAAAGAAGGTCACCGCGACCACCGTCAGATAGCCGCAGATCATGTACCAATGCAGGGAATGACCCACAATCGTCCGCACCACCCCCAGCGCCACCACCACCCCCACCGATCCGGCCACCAGCAGCCGCAGCGTGAACGCATCGATCCGCCCTTCGCTGATCGATTCGGCGGTGGTCGCCACCGCGATCAGTGCGGGCTCGGCGATCACCGCCGAAAAGCCCAGGCAGAAGCCGAACACCATCAGCAGCGGCAACGACCCCTTCTTGGCAAACTCGTTGGACAGGTTCTTGCCAATGGGGAAAATCCCCAGCTCCAGCCCTTGCAGGAACACCGCGACGCCGAACACCACCACCAGCAGGCCGAAGGCCATGGACCACACGTCGTCCGGCACCTGGCGCATGATCACCAGCTGGAAAAAGGTGACGACGAAGATGATCGGCAGCAGGTTCTGGAACGAATGCCGCAGCAGATGCGCGAATTCCCTCAACTGATTCAAAATCGGCCTGTCCTTTGTCGCATCGCGCGGCACCGAGGGCGCCGGGCGAAAAGTCCTGTCGGCGACAAGGATAAGGCATTGCCAGGATATTCGGGAAAGCGGCCCGACACGGCGGGCGGCGCAACCCTGGCCAATCCGCGACGGGTCGGCGACGGCACACCGGTTTGTGCGATCCGCCACCGTGGGCTATCCTCGAACGGGTCAGTGAGCCGTCGGAAAAATCATGCCCCTGTCTCTGGTTGTCGCCGTCGTCGCCGATGCGCTCGAAGAGCGCGCCATCGACATCGCCCGCCGCCAGGGGGTGGAGGGCGTCACCATCCTGCCTGCGCGCGGCATCAACTTCCCCGAGCACATGACGTTCTTCAACCTGACCTTCGAGGGGGCGGAGAAAGTGCTGCTGTGGATCACTGACAGTACAACCAGCGGAGAAGCGCTTGCAGCCGCCCTGAACGTCGAGCTCGACCTGCTCAAGCCGATGTCCGGCCTTGCATTTGTGGCGCGTATCGAGCATCTGGCCGGTCTGCCGGTGTACCCCTTCCCGGACGACGCCGGTCCATCCCTCACCGACGCCCGCTAGGGCCCCGGCTGGCCGGGTCCGTCCGACGCATTCGGAGCCCGGCGATGCCACGCCCCCCCGCCCGCAATGTCCGCCCCCTTTGCCCATATCCTGATCCTGCTCGCCACGTCGGTGGCCGCCGTGATGGTGTTCCAGCGCCTGCGCATGCCATCGAGCCTCGGCTACCTGCTCGTCGGCGCCCTGGTCGGGCCGCATGCATTCGCACTGGTTCCTGATTCCGAACACACCCGGGCGCTGGCGGAATTCGGCATCGTGTTCCTGCTATTCACCATCGGGCTGAACTTCTCGCTCCCGCAAATCCTGGCCATGCGCAACCTGGTGTTCGCCCTGGGCACCTCCCAAGTGGCCTTCACCACGCTTGCTGTCGGCTTCGCCGCTTGGCTGGTCGGCGGACACCCGGCGGCCGCGGCGTTCGTCATCGGTGCCGTCGTCGCCCAATCCTCCACCACCATCATCAGCAAACAGCTGGCCGAGCAAGGCGAGGACCAGAGTCGTCACGGCCGGCTCGGGTTGGCGATGTCGGTGTTCCAGGACGTGACCGCGGTGCCCTTCGTCGTCGTCATACCAGTGCTGGGCGCCACGGCCGCCGGCAGCGCCATCGCCATGCCGCTCGCTCTGGCCCTGTTGAAGGCCGTGCTGGCCTTCGCGCTGGTGTTCCTGGCCGGGCGCTGGTTACTGCGCCCGCTGTTCCACGAGGTGGCTTCGCGCCGCTCGGCCGAAGTCTTCACCCTCACCGTGTTGTTGGTCACCCTCATCGCCGCTGGAATCACCCAGGCACTCGGGTTGTCGATGGCGCTCGGCGCCTTCCTAGCCGGCATGATGCTGGGCGACACCGAGTTCCGCCACCAGATCGAGTCCACCATCCGTCCCTTCCGCGACGTGCTGGTCGGACTGTTCTTCGTCACCATCGGCATGCTGCTCGACGTCTCGGTGCTGCCGCAGATCTGGCACCTGGCGCTGATCGGCGCAGTCGTGTTGCTGGCGGTCAAGGCCACACTCGTGGCGGTGATCGTGCAGCTGGCGCGCGTCAACAAGCCCACCGCAGTGCGCACCGGCCTAGTGCTGGCGGTGGGGGGTGAATTCGGTTTCGCGCTGCTCGCCATCGCGCTCGGCAACGCTGTGGTTTCCACCGAGCTCGCCCAGCTCGTGCTCACCGCCGTGCTCTTCAGCATGATCCTCGCGCCATTCCTGATTCGCCACAACCGCTGGCTGAGCAACCGCCTCGTGCGCAGTCCCGCCGCCGACATCGAAGGCCTGCCGCTGGCGATCAAGGCCGACCTCCACCTTGCCGATCACGTCATCATCTGCGGCTACGGCCGCATCGGGCAGAACGTCGGGCGCTTTCTCGAAGACGAGGGCATCCGCTTCGCCGCGCTCGACATGGACCCCGCGCGGGTGCGCGACGCCCACGCCGCCGGCATGCCGTTGTTTTATGGCGACTCCTCGGAACGCGACATTCTCGAAGCGGTCGGCGCGCCGCGTGCGCGCCTACTGGTGGTCGCACACGACGACCTTGGCGCCGCGCGCAAGGTCCTGCACCATGTACGCGATCAGGCTTGGCCGACCAAGGTCATGGTCCGTACCCGCGACGAAACGCCCGCTGCCGAACTCATCGCCCTCGGCGCCACCGAAGTCGTACCCGAAATCCTGGAGGCCAGCATGATGATCGCCTCGCACGCGCTCCTGCTCGCTGGCGTCCCGCCCAAGCGGGTACTCCGGCAAATCCGCAACACCCAGGCCAACCGCTATGCCCTGCTGCAGGAGCTCTACCGCAGCGATGAACCGGTGCCGGGCAATGCAGACGAAGATCTCGCCGCCGAGCGCCTGCACAGCGTCGAAATCATGGAAGGCGCGGAGGCTGTCGGGCACCGTCTGGCCGACCTCGAACTTGCCGGCTGTCGTATCCAGGCGCGGGTATCCGGTGGTGTACGCGAGACCTCGCCCGACCGGGACGTCCGCCTTTGCGCCGGCGACACCATCGTGCTGTTCGGCACGCCGGAAGACATCAACCACGCCCAGGCCGCACTCATCCGCCCCGCCGCCGGCGACGCTACCACCGCCCAGCAATGAAAGCCCTGCCCGCCGCGCTGTCACTCGCGATCATCCTGGCCGCCTGCACCCGCAGCGACACCGTCACCGATGTCACCCTGGCCGAACTCGCCGCCCGCCAGCACGCCTACGACGGCCAAACCGTGCGCACCCGCGGCACCGTGCGCAGCTTCGACTCGCCACGCCACTACTGGCTGGAGGACGACCACCTCAACCGCGTCGGCCTGACCCCCGTCGAACACATCGCCCCCCACCTCGACCGCCAGGTCACCGTCGTCGGCCGCTATACCTTCACCCGCGACCGTGGCCGCCGCATCGTCCTGGAGGCGATCGAAGCCTACGACCCGCCCCGCTGACCTGCCCACGCATCCCCAGCAGCCCCTGGACTACGGGTTCCACAGCCTATCAAGACCGATTCATAAACACAGGCCTCGCGACGACCATGACACCCCAGATCGCATCACTGATGGCGCAATACAATCGCTGGATGAACGAGCGCATGTTCGAGGCGGCGGCAACCCTGGACGACGCCACCCTGACGGCAGACAAGGGCGCCTTCTTCGGCTCCGTACTCGGCACGCTGAATCACATCGCCGTCGGCGACACGATCTGGCTGCATCGCTTCGCCCAACACCCGGCCGCATTCACAAGCCTCGCGGCGCTTTCCGGCCTTCCCCAACCGTCTTCCCTGCGTCAGCCGATCGCGCCCGACCTTGCCGGCCTGCGCCAGTACCGACGCCGGCTGGATGAACTCATCGAACACTGGGCGGGGGAGTTGACGGCCGAACATCTGTCCGCCGACATCGAGTATCGCAACACGGGCGGCACGAAATTCACCAGGCATTTCGGCGCCTTGCTCCAGCACTTCTTCAACCACCAGACACATCACCGCGGCCAAGTGTCCACGTTGTTGTTCCAGTCCGGCGTCGATGTCGGCGTGACCGATCTCCTGGCCATCATTCCGCACGCATCGTGACGCTCAACCCCAGACCGCAAGTCTGGCCCCGCAATCCGCACCCCGTTCGACACAAAGGACAGACATGATCACCTGCTACATCAAGTACGTCATCGACCCATTCAAGCTGAAGGAATTCGAGCACTACGGCAAGCTGTGGATTCCGCTGGTCGAGCGCTTCGGGGGACAACACCACGGATACTTCCTGCCGTCGGAAGGGGCGAACAACGTCGCGCTCGCCTTGTTCACGTTTCCAAGCCTCGCCCTGTACGAGGCTTACCGCGAACAGTCGTTCCAGGACCCGGCATGCCAAGCGGCCTTCAAGTACGCGGAAGAGACGCGCTGCGTGCTCAGCTACGAACGCAGCTTTTTCCGGCCGGTATTCGAGTAGCACGCCGCCCCCCGCGTAGCCGACCCGGCCGGGCAGCCGTCAGCGAGCACCGCCCGGCCCTTCAGCTCGGGTCGGGTGCCAGGCCAGCCGCCGCACGAGCGCGCTGCTTGGCGGCGACGAACTCGCCGCGGGGGATGTAGAGCAGATCGCCAAGCTTGAGCATGAGGTGATTCTCATGGTGGCTCAGCGTGCCATCGGCGAAGGCAATCTGCCACAAGTACTCCACCATGCGCAGCTTGCGATCCAGCTCGAAGCCCTTGTTGATGCGCGATGTGAACGCATACAAGTCGGGCGCGTCGCGCGAGGTGGTCTGAGCCAGCTCGAACAGGCGCGCCACCTCGTCGTCGCGCAACGCGAATTTCTCGCGCAGGGCGTCGATCACCGTCGCCCGCTCGGTCTCGGAAACGTCGCTGTCGGCGCGCATCACCTCCACCATCAACACAGCGGTGGCAAGCCGAAGCTGGTGTTCAGCATCCTCGGCCGCACGACCGCCAGCCTCGGCGAGCGGGGCGGACACGGCCTTGAAAAGATCACTCAGAGTCTTGAACATGATTCCACGGCATGCGAAGCGCTACAGAATGCGTGTTGAGGCCGACGCCGCGCGGATTGGTTCCAGAAAACCACCGCCAAAGGGCAATCTGGCTTGGCACATGCGCCTGGCTGTACCGCCAGCCAGACTCAGACCTTGCTGCCGCGCACCGAGCCGGTAATCGGCGAGCCATCCTCCGTTTCGACCGTGCACACGATCTCGCGGTCGTTGTCCTGCCGCCAGCCCTGGAGGGTCGGCGTGTAGAAATTGTAGTAGTAGATCGATTCATCGTAGGCGGTGCCGACGTAGTCTGCGAAGTTGGCTTCGCAGACATTCTCAGCCGCTTCGGTGAGCGCCGCTTCGCCCGGAAAGGTCGCGTCGGCAAGACGGTGGATGTGGTACACCTCGAAGCGGTGTGGCTGCTCGCAGTCGATCAAGCGGATGTCGGAAATCTGACTCGCTTCGGCATCGGCGACGGTGGCAAGGTTGTAGCACTTGCCGAACGCCATCGTGAACACCGACATCTTGTCGCCCTCGGGTGTCTCACCGGAACACGCCACCACAGTCGCCGCCAAGGCCACGCCGGCGAACGTCCTCACCCAACCCGAAGTCATGAAATCTCCACGCATACTAAATACTCCATCCTCATGAAAAGGGCAGAGTAGAACGCATGCGAAACGGGAAGTCAATGCGGCCGGTCGACGGCACCCAGCCGCCTCCATGACAGCCGGTGCGCGCGGCCTCACTCGCCGGTGCTAGGACTCCAGAACGCCTGCGACACGTAGCCGGGCTGCTGCAGACGTGCCATGAGAGCGTCCAGTTCGCCGCCGTCGACCGCGGTGGCAAGCAGGACCGCCGAGATCTCGACCTCGTGCTCGCCGAACATCTCGATGTCAAGCTCGCCGACCGGGTAGTTGGCAGCTTCGAGCATGTCCTCCAACAATTCGAGCGCTTCCTTCTGATGGGTGCGCGCGGCGATCAGCTTGACGGTGTAGGTGACCTCGGATGCGCTGGTGTCGATCGGCCGGCGGTTGATGGCATTCACCATCGGGCGCAGCAAGGTGTTCGCGGCGAGCACGAACAGCGCCCCGAGCACCGCCTCGACGATCAGATCGGCGCCCGCCGCCGCACCGACCGCGGCGGAGCCCCACAGCGTGGCGGCGGTGTTGATGCCGCGTACGTTGCCTTCCTCGCGCATGATCACGCCCGCACCAAGAAAGCCGACCCCCGACACCACGTATGCAACCACGTGCAGGGCGCCGGGCGTGCCGCCATAGATGCCGTGCATGCGCACCGCGATGTCGACGAACAAGGCCGCGCCGACGGCGACCAACACATTGGTGCGCAGCCCTGCAGTGCGTTGCCGGTATTGGCGCTCGAAGCCGATGAGGCCACCGAGCACGAAGGCGGTGACCAGACTCAGCAAAGTATTGAGCAAGGAGGTGAGATCGAAGGTCTGAAAGGCCAGCATGGGTCGTTCCGTTGTCGTCGGGCCGCGCCACCCCCGCCCGCAGACCGGTACGGGACGGCGTGGAGGGGCAGGGGCAGGCAGCTTATGTCAGAGAGGTTACGAGCGCGTGTCGTCAGCGCTCGTCAGGCCGCTCAGGGCAGCGCGAGCCCTTCGCTTCCTGGCGCAGGCAGGCCGAGGATGGCGGTGGCGATCGCGAAGTAGATCAACACTCCGGCGGCGTCCGCGATGGAGGTGATCAGAGGCGCACTGGCTGTCGCCGGATCGAGCTTCAGGCGCGACAACAGGAAGGGCAGCGACATCCCGATCACACTGCCCACCACCACCACGATCTGCATGGTCAGCGCCACCACCAGCGCAATCTCCGGCCCACCGCGCCAGACACCCAGCAACGACACCGCCGCGCCCATGGTTGCGCCCAACAGTCCGGCCACCATCAGCTCTCGCAGCAGCATGCCCGACCAGTCCTTGAGGCGCACGTCGCCGGTGGCCAGCGCCCGCACCATCAAGGTCGCGGACTGCGAGCCGGCGTTGCCGCCGCTGTCGACCAGCAGCGGCAGGAAGAACACCAGCGCGATGTACGCAGCGATAGTGTCCTCGAAGTAGGCAATGCCAGCCCCCGAGAACAGGTTGCCGAACACCAGCACCACCAGCCAGAACACCCGCTTGCGGTAGAGCATCGCGATCGTCGCATCCTTCAAACTCACCGCCAGTTCGCCAACTGCCGCGACCTTGTGGAAATCGGTATCGGCCTCGGCCTTGTCCACATCCATGGCGTCGTCGTAGGTCACGATGCCGACCAACGCGTCACCGCCGTTGATCACCGGTAGCGCGATCAAGTCGTACTTGGCAATCAACTGTACTGCCTCCTCGCGTGGCGCCTCGGCACGCACATACACCGCTTCGGTGGTCATCAGGTCGGCCACGCGCGCGCTCGGCGGGGCGACGATGAGCTCGCGCAGCGACACCGTACCGAGCAGGCGGCGCGCATCGTCGATGACAAAGGCCTGGTAGATGGTTTCCGCGTCGGGCGCAATCCGGCGCAGGTGCTCGATCGCCTGACGGGCATCGAGTTCGGCCGGCAAGGTTGCGTAGTCCGAAGTCATGACCGCGCCGACCGCACGCTCGGGATAGGCGGCGAGACGACGGATGTCCTCGCGCTCGGCCTGTGCCAGCGCCGGCATGACCTCCTCACGGCATGGTTCGGGCAAGCCGTTGTAGAGGTCGGCGCGCTCGTCCGGCGCCATGAAGAACAGCAGCTCCGCCAGCGACTTGCGGTCGAAGCGGCTTGCCAGGCGGGCCTGCTGGTCCTTCGGCAGATAGCCGAAGACGGCCGCACGCCGGATCGCATCGGTCAGGGCCAGCAGGGCATGGACGTCGTCATCCGGCAGGTGTTCGAGGGCAACCGCCACATCGGCGGGATGATTGCGCCCGAGAATCAGCGCCAGATCATCGGCGTTGCCCGAAAGACGGATGTGCTTGAGGCTGTAGAGGAGGTCGGTGAAGTTCATGAGGTACTCCCGGATGTGTCCGTATCACGTACGCGGGCAAGCGCCCGCCCTCACGCGCACCCAAGGGTGCACATGAAGCTGGTATGGGATGTTCGGAAATCGGCGGCAGCACCCGTTCCGCCGCGCGTTGCGGCGGGGCGGACGATCAGCGTATGTACGGCGGGGTGGCGGGGGAGGAGCCCGGACTAGGGCGTGGTCCCAGTCTTCCGCGCCGACAGCGGAAAGACTCGGAGCACGCTCTGGTACGGGCCATCGCCACGGGCCGGCACACGCAATATCCGCCGGATTTCCAGTTCACTGCGAGGCGACAAGGGCCAGGGGCAAGGTTCTGGGTCTGGGTCCATGGGGCAAGGTCTCCGGGTTGTTGAGAAAACATCGGTCAGGCGTGGCGGTGCAACGTCGCGCCCGTGATCAGGGTGGGCCGATCCGACGGCCGGTGGTCGTGGTTCGCCCGCGGCGACCGACGCACCGAGCCGGCATCACGCCGGGTTCGGCACCGTCTCCCAGCGCACCCGCCGGACACCCGGGGAGGCGCCGGCCAGTTCGACGAAACGGACCAGATCGCCGCGTTGCGCGCGTTCGCAGCGCAGCCGCAGGACCAACGTGGCCGGGCCGCTACGCTCGCGGGCGTTGAGGCTGGCGCGGCACACCTCGATGCCGGTCGTCGCCAGCTCGGTCCACGCCTGGTCGAGCATCCTCTCGGCCACCGCGCGCGACGCACAAACGATGTCCATGCGATACACCCGGCCGCCCGCGGTGCCGCCGGACTGGGCCCCGAGCTCGCGTAACGGCGGCAAGCAGGCATCGCCTACCGCAGCACCGCGCAGGCGGTGGTTGAGCCGCGCGAACGGCCTGGCAAAGGACAGACGTACCGCGCGCAGCGCCGAATGCGCCCGCACGCGAATGGTTTGGACTTGCTGAAACATCACCGTCTCCTCTTGCGAGTGGAGACTCGGCGAGTCATGGCTGGACGCACACGCGACAGTCTCCGGCGGACGCCGGAGGCAAGGACCACGCTTGCGCCCGCAGGCTGCAATCGATTCGAATGACTGATGCTGTTGTTGCTTGAATGCCGGGTCGCTTCACCCGGGCATCGGCCGGTTGGCCTTCTGGACACCGCAGCCCGGAGGCGCGGGAGAGACGAGTTCTGTCGGGCCTGTCAGGACACGATGTCGATCAGAGATCGACTACTGCCATCGCTGGAACCAGTACCCACGAGAAACTCCGAAGTTGAAAACCTTGCGATTCTACGTTTGGTGCATCGCACAAGTCAAGCGCACCAAGGTTGTGCAAATAAAGCGCAAACGGGCTTGCATCGCCCCCTGATCTGCAATTATTCTTGCACTTTCCCACTCCCATGCAACTGTATTTGCACAAAACCGACGCACCACGGCCGGTCCCCGCAACCTGGCAACCGACAACCCGCTCCGCTACCCGCACCCGATGACTGCGCCCTCCAACACACTCGCCCGCCTCCGCATCCATGGCTCGCCCTACGAGTTCGGACGCATGCTCGGCGAATTTGGCGCGGAGGCGGTACACGCCCGGCTGCGTCCTTCTCCAGCCTGGCAGGCCTTGATGCGCCTGCGTGGCAGCGAGCCGGTGGCGACGATGCGCGATCTCACCCAGCAGCGTCTGCCCGCGGTATGGCAGGAACTCCAGGGACTGGCCGAGGGCCTGGCGCTGCCGCTGGACGAGGTGTTCACCTGGCATTGTCGCGGTGACCTGTGGGCGCGGGTGCCCGACGGTTGCACCACGGTCATGCTGCCCGGCACGCAGCAACGACGCATCTGCCACAACGAGGACGGCTACCCGGCTCTGGCCGGATGTTGCGCGATCGCCGAGTGCCGGGTGGCCGACGCGCCGCGCTTTGCCTCCTTCGTCTATCCCGGCTCACTGCCTGGCCATGCTTTCGCGGTGACCGATGCCGGCCTGGCGGTCACCGTGAACAACCTGCGCTTCATCGACGCCGCGCCCGGTGTGCCCCGCATGCTGCTGATGCGGGCGCTGCTCGGTGCCGCCGATGCCGCCGCCGCCCTGCGCCTGCTGGCCGATGCGCCACGCGCCGGCGGCTTTCACTGCACGCTTGCCGACCGGCGCGACGACGCCTTGCTGAGCGTCGAGTTCGGCTGCCACGCCTGCTCGGTGCGCCGCATCGACAGCGCGGCAATACACACCAACCACACCCTGCACGACGGCCAGCGGGATCTGCCGCAGATCATCACCGGCTCCTCGGGCTTCCGCCAGATCCAGGGCGAGCGCCTGCTGGCACAGGCCCACCACACCGGCGATACCCTCGATCCGCTGGCCCTGCTCGCCGACACCAGCCACCCGCGCTATCCGCTGTGGCGCGCCGCGGCCGACGACGGCGACGAGGAAAACACGCTTGCCACAGCGGACATCCGCGTGCGGCGCGATTACATCGCCTGGACGGTGTTCCCCGACCGGACGCGGCGCACCGCAATCCATCTGCGCGACGGCGGTTTCGACGATGCCTGACCTCCCCCTCCTGCCCACGCCACCTCTCGCGCCGCCGCAGAACCTGCAGGCCTTGCGCGAACTGGTGGTACGCATCGGCCGCGGCGAGGCCGGCATCTCCCTGGGCGCCAAGGCGCTGGGCGTGATCGCGCGGCTGGTGGAACGGCCGGAGGAGGTGGCGCTGCGCTCCATCACCGAACTGGCCACCACTCTGGGGGTGAACGCCTCCACGCTGTCGCGGCTTGCCCGCAGCCTGGGCTACGATGGCTTTCCCGCGTTCCAGGCGGTGTTCCGCGCCAGCCTGGCCGACACGCGGCGCTTCTACAGCGAGCAAGGTCATCGCCTGCTGGCCGCCGACCCCGCCGCCGACGGCACCCAGGATGCCTACCTCGGCACGGTGGTGACGCTGGCGCGCGAATCCATGCGCAACATCGGCGACTCCCTCGCCCAGCTCGACGCCGCCGAACTGCGCGCCGCCGCCCGGCTGCTGGCGCGGGCGCGCCGGGTCGGCGTGCTCGGCCTGCGCCAGATCCATGCCGTGGCCAGCGTGCTGGGCTACGGCCTGGGGTTGATCCGGCCGGACGTCGGCCTGCTCGACGCTCCGGGCCAGGGCCTGGCCGAACGACTCGCCCACATGGGCCGACACGATGTGCTGCTGGCCATCAGCATCTCGCCCTACAGCCGGCGGGTGGTCGAGACCTGCCGGGTGGCCGTGGCCAACGGCGTGACCCTGATCGCGCTGACCGACTCGCGCGCCTCGCCGCTCGCCGCCCATGCCGACCATGCCTTCTACCTGCCCCACGCCGGCAGCTTCATCAGCAACAGCCTGGCCGCCTACGTGGTGTTCAGCGAGGGGTTGGTGAACCTCGTCGCGCGCGAACTCGGCAACAAGGCCTTGCTCGCGCTACAACAACAGGAACGCTACATCGCCGAACTCAACATCGAAATGCAATGACGCGGCCGAACCGCCGCCACTGCCCGACGCTCACACCCTGAACACCTCCACCGACCGCCACGGAACCCCGCCATGGACTTCGAAACCCTGATCACCCATACCGCCGACGGCATTGCCGAGATCCGCTTCAATCGCCCGCAGCGCCTCAACGCCGTCACCCAGCAACTCTACGATGAACTCGACGCCGCGCTCGCCGCCGCCGAGGCCGACCGCAGCGTGCGCGTGGTGCTGCTAAGCGGCGAGGGCCGTGCCTTCTGTGTAGGCGCCGATCTCAAGGACCACAAGTCGGGCACCCGCAGCCCCTTCGAACGCCGCCAGTACCTGCAGGGCGAGCAGACCGTGTGCAAGCGCCTGCTCGAGCTCGACAAGCCGGTGGTCGCCGCGGTGAACGGCTACGCCCTGGGCGCCGGCGCAGAAATGGCGATCGCCTCCGATTTCATCCTGATGGCCGAGAGCGCCCAGATCGGCCTGCCGGAAGTCAGCATCGGCAACTTCCTCGGCGGCGGCGTGACCTGGCTGCTGCCACGCCTGGTGGGGCTGGCCAAGGCCCGCGAGCTGGTGTTCCTGGGCGAGCGCATCGCCGGCGCCGAGGCCGAGCGCATCGGGCTGGCGACAAGGGTGCTGCCCGACCAAGGCTTTCTCGAGGCCGCCCGCGCCTTTGCCGCCCGCATCGCCACCAAGGCGCCGCTGTCCATGCAATTGGCCAAGCGCCAGCTCAACCTGTCTGCCGAACGCACGCTGGACGCCTGCCTCACCGCCGAACTCGAAGGCATGACCTTCGTCGCCACCACCCGCGACTGGAAGGAAGGGGTGGACGCCTTCGCCGAAAAACGCAGCCCCGTGTTCAAGGGAGAATGACACCATGAGCGACACCCTCACGCCGGCCCCCGCCCTCCGCAAGAGCCCGCTGCACGACTTCCTCGCGCCCGATTCCATCGCCATCATCGGTGCCTCCAACGACCCCACCAAACGCGGCTACAAGGCCATGGTCGGGCTGATCAAGGGCCACTACGCGGGGAAGGTCTACCCGATCAACCCCAAGGTCGCCGAGATCCTCGGCGTGCCCACCTACCCGACGCTGGATGACGTGCCGGGCAGCATCGACCTGGCGCTGATCTGCACCCCCGCCGCCAGCGTACCGGCACTGCTCGCCGAATGCGGGCGCAAGGGCGTGAAAGGGGCGGTGATCCTTGCCAGCGGCTTCCGCGAGACCGGCCCCGACGGCGCCCGGCTGGAGCAGCAGGTGCTGGAGGCCGCCCGCGCCGGGGGCGTGCGCATCATCGGCCCCAACACCTCGGGCATGTTCAACCTGCACAAGCAGGTGAACCTGCTCGACCTGCGCAACGTCCGACCGGGCGACATCGGCTTCATCTCGCAGTCCGGCAACATGTTGCTGGCGCTGGTGCTGGAGGCCGAACACAACGGCCATGTCGGCTTCTCGACCTATGTCGGGCCCGGCAACCAGACCGACATCGGCTTCAACGACTACCTGCGCTACCTCGGCGAAGACGAACGCACCCGCGTCGCGACGCTTTACGTGGAAGGCTTCCGCGACGGCCAGCGGTTCCTGCAGGTGGCGCGCGAGATCACCCCGGTGAAGCCGGTGGTGGTGTACAAATCCGGTGCCACCGAATTGGGCAAGAAGGCCGCCAGTTCCCACACCGGGGCGCTGGCCGGCAGCTACGCGATGACGGTGGACGTGCTCAAGCAGGTGGGCGTCAGTGTGGTACGCCATTCCGACGAGATCCTGCCGGTGGCCGAAGGCTTGGCACTGATGCAAAAGGCGCGCGGCAAACGCATCGCGGTGGTATCGGACGGCGGCGGCCAGGCCACCATCACCTCGGACCGGCTGGAAGAAGCCGGCCTCTGCCTTGCCGAACTGTCGGAAGCCACCCGCAAGCGCCTGGCTGCCATCCTCTTCCCCCAGGCCTCGCTGGTGAACCCCATCGACGTCGCCGGCACCTCCGATGCCAATCCTGAAGTGCTGGCGCAATGCATGGAGATCGTCGCCGAAGACGACAACGTCGATGCGGTCTTCCTCGTGGGCATGTTCGGCGGCTACCACACCCGCTTTGCCGAGTCGCTGCTCGGCGGGGAAATGCGCGCCGCCGAGTCGATGATCGAACTGGGGCGCCGCAGCGGCAAGCCGCTGGTGGTGTACAGCCTCTATGCGCCGGTCAAGCCGCCGGCGCTGCGCCGTCTGCACGAGGCCGGGCTGCCGGTGTATGCGTCCATCGAGCACGCCGTCACCGTGTTGCAGGCACTCGGCGAACGCGGCATCTACCTCGCCCACCGGCATGGCCAGCCGCTGCAGCAAAGCGTCACCCCCGACCCCGCGATGCAGGCAATGTTCGCCCGCGCCCAGAACGAAGGCCGAGATCTCTACGAATACGAGGCCAAGGCCTTGCTCCGCACCCACGGCGTGGCCGTCGCACCCGAGCGCATCGCCGCCAGCGCCGACGAACTAGCCGCCATCGCCGCCGAGTTCGGCGACCAGCCGCTGGCGATGAAGGTGGTGTCCAAGGACATCCTGCACAAATCCGACGCCGGTGGGGTGCAGCTCAACCTCGTCGGCGAGGCCCGCCTGCGCGAGGCCTACGACCAGATCATGACCCGCTGCCGGGCCTACGACCCCAAGGCCGACATCCGCGGGGTGCTGGTCACGCCGATGGCGAAGAAGGGCACGGAAGTCATCGTCGGCGTGGTGCGCGACCCGATCTTCGGCCCGGTGCTGATGTTCGGCCTGGGCGGCATCTTCGTCGAAATCCTGGAAGACGTCGCCTTCCGCGCCATTCCGCTGTCGCGCTTCGACGCCGAGTCCATGGTCGATCAGCTCAAGGGCCGCAAGATTCTTGCCGGCGTGCGCGGCGACGCGGCGGTCGACGAGCAGGCACTGGTGGACCTCCTGCTCAGCATCTCCAGCATCGTCAGCGCCTATCCGCAGCTCTCCGAGCTCGACCTCAACCCGGTGATCGCCTATCCCGACGGCTACGCCGTCGTCGATGCGCGCATCATCACCAACCGCGCCGTCATGAGCGCATGAGCGCAAGGAAGATGAGTGAAATGAACGAGATCGAAAAACCGGGCGACGGCCACGCGACGGCCGTGGCGCTCGACCTTCCCCCGCTCGGCGACGCGCGGCTGGAGGTGACCGAGCGGGTCGCCACCCTGACCTTCGAACGCGACGACGTACGCAACGCGCTGACCGGCACCGCCCTCATCGACGACATCGTGGCGGTGGCCGACTGGGTGAATCGCTGCGACGAGGTATCGGTACTCATCCTCACCGGCGCCGGCAAGGCCTTTTCCTCCGGCGGCAACGTCAAGGACATGGCCGAGCGCGGCGGCGACTTCGCCGGCGACGTGGCCGAAGTCGCCACCCGCTACCGCCGCGGCATCCAGCGCATCCCGCTGGCGCTGCAGGCGGTGGAGGTGCCGATCATCGCCGCGGTGAACGGCCCGGCCATCGGCGCCGGCTTCGACCTCGCCAACATGGCCGACATCCGCATCGCCTCGGAGCGTGCCAAGTTCGGCGAGACCTTCCTCAACCTCGGCATCATCCCCGGCGACGGCGGTGCCTGGTTCATGCAGCGACTGATCGGCTACCAGCAGGCCTTCGAACTGACGCTATCGGGACGCATCATCGACGCCGCCGAGGCGAAAGCGCTGGGCATCGTGCTCGAAGTGGTCGAGGCGGACCATCTGCTGCCACGCGCCCAGGCGCTCGCCGCCCGCTTCGCCGCCCAGCCGCCCAAGGCCTTGCGCCTCACCAAGCGGCTGATGAAGATGGCCCAACGCATGGAGCTCAAGGACTTCCTCGACCTGTGCGCGGCATTCCAGGGCATGTGCCACAACGAGCCGGAACACCTGCAGGCGGTCAACCGGATGCTGGCGCGCTGAGCGCGGGCGCCGCGGAGATCACGCGCCCGCATCCGGCCTGGGCACGGCGCACCGGGTCGGCGCTCAGCGCCGGCCGAACGGATCGTCGTCCTCGTCCCGGGCCACCCAGTTGGGGTGGGGCTGATGGGTGGGAATGTAGAAGCGTAGCCGGCGGCCACGGTGGATGATGCCTTCCAGGCGGTGCGTCACTTCCCACACATGCGCCATCGAGTCGGCCACCTCGACCGTGGCAAAGGGGTCGTCCGGCGTCGAGGTCAGGTCCAGCGTTACCCGCTGCACGGTGAAGTAGGGCGCCAGGCCCTCGCGAATCAGCGCCTCGCTGGTGTCCGGGTTCAAGCCCGAAAGTATGAAGATCATGATGCAGCCTCCGGCAGCGCAACCCTGCCCGCAATGATTGACCGATTGGCCCGGCAGTCCAATACCGTTCGGGCCGAGCCCCTCGACCGATTCGGGACGAACGGTGTCGCTTGTTTCATTGCAAGGTCAACAAAGTATTGGTGCGCTGCAGCATAGCATGTCCCTCCGTGCACGAGGCGGTCAAGGCGACCATCGCCCCGAACAACGGCCGGACTCAAGCGGCGCAACATGACACCCCGTGAAAAATCCCTGCGAATGTCTTTGGCATTACATAGAATGGAGTTGCGGCCCCGCTGGCTCGGCCAGCCCGACCACATCCCCCCAACCGGCAAGGAGAGCCCCCCCATGATCAACCGACCCGGCATGACCTTCGCCTGTGTGGCACTGCTCGCAGCGCTTGCGACAGGCGTCGCACACGCGGCCAACTCGGCCATCGTCATCCACAACGTGCATGTCTTCGACGGCACCACGACCACCCGGTCGGCCACTCCTGCCAACGTACTCATCGTCGATAACGGCATCGCCGCCATCAGCGCCGGCGCCATCGCCGCGCCCGAGGGGGTGAGCCCCACGGTCATCGACGGCGGCGGACGCACCCTGATGCCCGGGCTCATCGACGCCCACACCCACGTCACGCTCACCGGCCCCAACGAGGTCACCATGCTCACCAGCGATCTGGGCTACGTGAACCTGCGTGCCGCCAAGGTTGCCGAGGCGATGCTGATGCGCGGCTTCACCGCGGTGCGCGACGCCGGCGGGCCGAGCTTCGGCCTGCGCCGCGCCATCGAGGAGGGCTGGGTGCCCGGGCCACGCATCTTCCCCGCCGGTGCAACCATCTCCCAGACCGGCGGCCACGGCGACTTCCGCCTGCCCACCGATATTCCGCGCGACACCAGTGCGCCGATCAGCTACGCCGAACGCGTGGGCGCCACCGCCGTAGCCGACGGCGTGGACGAAGTCCTGCGCCGTGCACGCGAGCAACTGATGCTGGGTGCCACCCATCTCAAGCTCATGGCCGGCGGCGGTGTGTCCTCGGTATACGACCCGCTCGACGTCACCCAATACACCCCTGAGGAACTGCGCGCCGCCGTCACCGCCGCGGAAAACTGGGGCACGTATGTGTCCGTGCATGCCTATACATCACGCGCCGTGCGGATCGCCATCGAAGCGGGGGTCAAGAGCATCGAACACGCCCAGCTCATTGATGAGGACACCGCCCGCCTGATGGCCCAGCACGACGTATGGTGGAGCCTCCAGCCCTTTCTCGACAACGAACTCGCCAACCCCAAGACCGGCGCGGCGCGCGTCAAGCAGCTGATGGTCTCGGCCGGCACCGACAAGGCCTATGAACTGGCGAAAAAGCACGGCATCAAGGTTGCGTTCGGCACCGACATCCTGTTTTCCGGCGACCTTGGCGAGCGTCAGAACCCCTTGCTGACCTCGCTGGTGCGCTGGTATCAACCCGGTGAAATCCTCAAGATGGCCACCGGCGACAACGCCCGGTTGCTCGCCCTGTCCGGGCCGCGCTACCCCTACGACAAGCCGCTGGGCATCATCGCCGAGGGCGCCATGGCCGACGTGCTGCTGGTCGACGGCGACCCGACTGCCGACATCGGCCTGCTCAACGATCCACACAGACACCTCGTCCTCATCGTCAAGAACGGGCGCATCTACAAGAACACGCTGGACCAGTGACACAGCCGGCGCGACGGGATGCCCCGCCTCCCTGTCGCGCGCACCGCCGGCGGACCGCCCCACGCTATCAGGAGCCCCCCGATGACCAAAGGCCTCGCGTTTGCCCCCCAGCCGCTCGCGCTACAGTCTGCGCAGCCACCCGTCCACGCACCTGCCCACGCACCTGCCCACGCACCTGCCCACGCACCTGCCCACGCACCTGCCCACGCACCTGCAACCGGCCGCCACATGCCCCGCCGGCCACGGCGCGCCCTGACCAGCGCCGCATTCGCGGCAGCGCTGCTTTCCGGCACCGCTGCCGCCCAGCAGGACGCCTGGCAGTTCCGCGTCACGCCCTATCTGTGGGCATCCGGCATCAGCGGCAAGCTCACCCACCCCGGCCTGCCCACAGTCAAACCCAGCGCCAGTTTCGGCGACATCCTGGAAAGCCTGGACATGGGCGCCATGGGCCGGGTTGAAGCGCGCCGCGGACGCGTCGGCCTGGTCGCCGACTTCCTCCACACCCGCATCAGCGACGCCGCCCATGTGCCCGGCCTCGGCCTCAACGCCCGGTTCAGGACACGTACCACCACCGCGCTTGTGGCCGGCGAGTACCGCGTCGCCGAGAACGACCAGGGCTATGTCGACCTGCTCGGCGGCGTGCGCACCTGGTCGCTGCGTTCGCAAGTCCGCGTCGACGCGCTCGGCCTGAGCCACGGCCGGGGCGCCCGCTGGACCGATCCGACGGTGGGCGTGCGCGGCCTGTACCGGCTCAACCCGCGCACCTACCTGACCGGCTGGGCAATGGTAGGCGCCGCCGGCAGTTCGGAGTCCTCGTCCGACCTGCTGGCCGGCATCGGCTATGCGCTCAACGACCGCACCGCCCTGTTGTTCGCCTACCGCCACCTGTCGATCGAGTACCGCAAGCACGGTTTCAACTTCGATGCTGCCCTGCACGGCCCCGGCATCGGCCTGGACTACCGCTTCTGACCAATGGGGCGACCTCGGCGCGAGCCGGCGTCGCCCCCAAACTCCCATACCAACTCGGTCCACACCGCCCCCGGTCGCGCGCCTGCCTTGAGCCGCGCTCCGCGGGCTCTCCGCCACCCGGTTGTGGCGCCCGCCACAGTGGTACACACTGGCGAGCGACGGCGCACCGGTGCGCCCGCGGAGACAGCATGAACACGACGATTGGCGTGGGTGGCAGCACCCCGGAAACGGCGCTGGCGCGCCTCATGAACATGACCGAAGGCGTCGCCCCGATTGGCGAAGCCGACTATCGCGGGCGCCTTGCCCAGGCGCAGGCGCGCATGCGGGAACTGGGCATCGACGCGCTCTACCTCAACGCCGGCAGCAGCCTGCTGTATTTCACCGGCCTGCAATGGCACGCCAGCGAACGCATGGTGGGCGCGGTGCTCGCCGCCCGCGGCGAGCCGGTGTTCATCGCACCCTGGTTCGAGATCGGCACGGTGCGCGACTTCATGGTCGTCCCGGGCGAGATCGCCGCCTGGCACGAGCACGAGTCGCCCTACGCCCTGTTCATGCAGGTGCTGGCCGGCCTCGGCGTCGCCCGCGGCAGCGAACGTCCGGTGCGCATCGCGCTCGACGAGAGCACACCGTTTTTCATCGCCGACGGCATCCGCCAGCTCGCCGCCGGCTGCGAACTGATCAACGCCCAGCCGGTCACCGCCCATTGCCGCATGCGCAAGTCAGCCGACGAGCTCGGCTTGATGCAACGCGCCAAGGACATGACGCTGGAAGTGCACAAGGCCGCCGCCAGCATCCTGCGCGAAGGGATCACCACCACCGAGGTGGCGGCCTTCATCGACGATGCCCATCGTGCCGTGGGCGCGGCCGGCTCGTACTTCTGCATCGTGCTGTTCGGCGAAGCCACCGCCTATCCGCATGGCGTCAAGCACGCGCAAACCCTGCGCGACGGCGACATGGTGCTGATCGATATCGGCTGCAAACTGCACGGCTACATTTCCGACATCACCCGCAGCTACGTTTTCGGCACCCCCAGCGCCCGCCAGCGTGCCGTATGGAATGCCGAACAACGCGCCCAGGCGGCGGCTTTCGCCGCCGCCCGCCCCGGCACCCCGTGCGGCGAGGTGGATGCGGCGGCACGCCGCCAACTCGAAGCCGACGGTTTCGGCCCCGGCTATGCGCTGCCCGGCCTGCCCCATCGCACCGGCCACGGCATCGGGCTCGACATCCACGAGTGGCCCTACCTCGTCGCCTCCGACCGTACCCCGCTCGAACCCGGGATGTGCTTCAGCAACGAACCGATGATCTGCATCCCCGGCGAGTTCGGCATCCGCCTCGAAGACCACTTCTACATGACGCCCGACGGCCCGCGCTGGTTCACCCAACCCAGCCCGAGCATCGACGATCCGTTCGGTCTGACGACCGGCCATGCTGCCTCCGCCCCCTGAGCGAAGCGAGCACACCATGGCGCTGGACTGGCGCACGACCCGATCACGTGCCGGTCATCGCCGGCGCACGACGGAGCAGCGTGAAAAACCATCTAGACGACTGGTCTAATCGAGGGTAGACTCCGCCGCATGAGATCGCATTTCGACGATACCCGCCAGCACATCCTCGATACCGGCAACCGCATCATCGCCGGCAAGGGTTTTTCGTGCGTGGGCCTGAACGAGATCCTGACCGAAGCGGGTGTACCCAAGGGGTCGTTCTACCACTACTTCAAGTCGAAGGAACAGTTCGGCGAAGCGCTGATCCAGGATTTCTTCGACGCCTACCTTGAGCGCATCCTCACCATTCTGCGCGACGACGGCACGAGCACCGCCGGTGCCCGGCTGATGCGCTACTGGCAGATCTGGCTGGATACCCAGGGCGGCGAATGCAGCGCGCAGAAATGCCTGGTGGTCAAGCTCAGCGCCGAGGTCGCCGACCTGTCCGAACCGATGCGGCTGGCCTTGCGCGACGGCACCGAGCGCCTCATCGCATGTCTGGCCGAGTGTGCCCGCGCCGGCATGGCCGACGGCTCGCTGCCGCCCACACTGGACGCCGAAAGCGCCATGCGGACCCTCTACCAGCTGTGGCTGGGTGCAAGCCTGCTCGCCAAGTTGCACCGCAACGCCACACCGCTGGAACAGGCCATGCGCGCCACCGAGGCCTTGCTCGAGCAGCCCCCGCCCCGATAAACCCATCGCTCACGATCGATTTCCGCTCGCACGACGCTCGGACCATTTTCGAACCACTTTCTAGACGACCGGTCTGTTCCGGCATCACCCACTGTCACCCCTTCACCCCCACTGGAGTACCCGCATGTCCGCTTCCACACTGTTCTCACCCATCCAGATCGGCGACATCGCCCTCGCCAACCGCGTGGTCATGGCCCCCCTCACGCGCAATCGCGCCATCGAGGGTCTGCGTCCGGGGCCACTCACGCTGGCCTACTACCGCCAGCGCGCCAGCGCCGGCCTGATCATCGCCGAAGCCTCGCAGATCAACCCGATGGGGCAGGGCTACATTGACACCCCGGGCATCTACAGCGCCGCGCAGGTTGCCGCCTGGCGCACCGTCACCGATGCGGTGCATGAAGCCGGCGGCCGCATCGTGCTGCAACTGTGGCATGTCGGCCGCATCTCGCACACCTCGCTGCTGCCGGACGGTGCCGCACCGGTTTCGTCCACCGCCCGCCGGCCCAAGGCCATGAGCTTCACCCGCGAGGGCTTCGTGCCAACCTCCACCCCGCGCGCCCTGCGCGACGACGAGCTCCCCGCGCTGATCGAGGACTACCGCCGCGCCGCACGCAACGCCATCGAGGCCGGCTTCGACGGTGTGGAAATCCATGCCGCCAACTGCTACCTGCTGGAGCAGTTCCTGCGCGACAGCGTGAACGATCGCAGCGGTCCCTACGGCGGCAGCATCGAGAACCGGGCACGGCTGGTGCTGGAAGTCGCCCAAGCCGTGGCCGACACCATCGGCGCCGGCCGCAGCGGCATTCGCCTCAGTCCGCTGACCACCTTCAGCGACACCCCGCTGGACAGTGATCCGCAGGCCTTGTACGGGCATGTGGTCGACGGCCTGGCGCGCATCGGCCTGGCCTATGTGCACGTGATTGAAGGCGAAACCGGCGGCGCACGCACCCCGGACCAGGCGCCGGCCTTTGACTACGCCGCGCTGCGCGCACGCTTCCCCGGCGCATGGATGGTGAACAACGGCTACGACCGCAGCATGGCACTGCAAGCCATCGACAGCGGCCGTGCCGACCTGGTCGCCTTCGGCCGGCCCTTCATCGCCAACCCCGACCTGGTCCGCCGCCTGCGTGACGACGCACCGCTCAACCCCCTGCGCGCCAACCTGCTCTATGGCGGCGGCGCCGAAGGCTACACCGACTACCCGACAGTGGAAGAGGCGACCGCCGTCTGACCCAGCCGGGCTCACCCACCGGTCCGGCCGGGTATCCGGTCGGACCCCGGTGGAAGCCCCCTACCGCCTTCCTTATTCCCCCTGCCTCTGCGCCTGTCCCGCAAGCCCCTCATGCCACACTGATGCGGGCGTCCGCCCAGCGCTCGACGTCCGCCTCGGCATGGGTCACGAACAAGGCGATCTTGCGCGCACGCGTCACCTCGGCGCGTACCCACTCGCCGGCCGCCGCGGCACTGTCCGCGTCGAGCGCACCAAAGGGCTCGTCGAGCACGATCACCGGCTGGGCGCGCAATACCGTACGCACCAACGCCACCCGCTGACGCTGGCCTCCGGACAATTCACCCGGCAGACGACCAAGCAGGTCGGCCACACCCAGCAGCGCGCAGGCCGCCTCCACCCGCCGCCAGGTATCGGCATCGGGTCGCCCCTGGTTGAACCCCAGGCGCAGGTTCTGGGCGATGCTCACGTGTTCGAACAGATTGTGATCCTGGAACAGCATCGCCACCGGCCGGCGTTCGGGCGACAAGGCCAGCAGCGACTCGCCATCCAGCGTGAGCTCACCGCCGGCAGGGCGCACGAACCCGGCGATGCATTCCAGCAGCGTGGATTTGCCCGCCCCGCTGGGTCCGGTAATGGCCAGCATCTGGCCGCGGGCCACGCGAAAGTCGTGGCGCCAGCACAGCGCCCCGCGCACCAGTTCCAGGGCACGCGCCTCAAGCACGCTCGTACTCCAGCACCGCCAGCGTCGCCGCCGCCAGGATCAGCAGCAGCAACGAGGCCATTGCCGCATCGGCCAGGCGGTAGCCCCCCGCCAGCGCGTGAATCATCCACGGCAGGGTACGCATCGAGGCATCACCGAAAATCCCGAAGATCGCGAAATCACCCAGCGCAAGTACACAAGCGATCGCCGCCACGCGGCGCAGCGCCGGGCGCAGGAACGGGCCCAGCACCCAACGCCAGCGTGCCCACGGCCCCAAGCCCAAGTCCGCGACCAGGCGGCGGTATTGCGCATCGAAATCGAACAGCCGTGGCCGCAGCTGCTGAAACACAAAGGGCAGGGCGACCAGCGCATTGAGCAACACCACCGCCGCCAAGCCCCAGCGCCGCCAGTCCAGCACCGGCATCAGCAATACATACACGCCGACCGACAGCACCATGCCCGGAATCACCAACTGATGCTGTGCAATCCACTCCACCACTTGGCGCCGCCCGGCCTGCGGCCATTGCCGCCACAGTGACAAGGCCGCCAGCGCCAGGCCCAGCGCCAGCAGCGTCGCGGCCGTAGCCAGCGCCAGCGACCGCCCCGCCGCCGCCAGCAATCCGGCCCACGGCAAGGCCTCCAGGCGACCACCCAAAGCCGTCGGCACCAGGGCCACGATTGGCAACAACAGGAAGGTCGCGCACGCGCCGTAGGCCAGCCGGCCACTC
Source organism: Rhodocyclaceae bacterium (assembly GCA_046295975.1). Classification (GTDB taxonomy): domain Bacteria; phylum Pseudomonadota; class Gammaproteobacteria; order Burkholderiales; family Rhodocyclaceae; genus UBA2357. The sequence continues at coordinate 3,126 of JBKBMG010000037.1, read as the reverse complement.
CAGCGCGCAAGCGGCCCCGGCGCCATCCGCCACGCCTGCGGCCCACGCGCCGGCGCCAGCCACTGCAGACCGGACCAGCGGCTGTGCGCCAGATACAGCGAGCCCGCCACCAGCAACTGGGTGAGTGCCAGCACCATGGCCTCGGAGGGATTGAAGTCGAACTTCAGTGCCTGGTAGATCGCCACCTCCAGCGTAGTCGCGCGCGGGCCGCCGCCCAGCGCGAGGACCACCGCAAAACTGTTGAAGCACAGCAGGAACACAAAGCCGAAAACCCCCGGCAGCACCGCCCGCAACGCCGGCCATTCCAGGTAGACGAAGCGCCGCCAGCCGCCCAGGCCGAGCTGGGCGGCGAGCTTCCAGGCCGACGGCGGAATGGTCTGCCAGCGAAAGCACAGCACGCGCAGCGCGAACGGCAGATTGAGATAGACATGGGCGATGAGGATGCCGGTCAGCCCATACAGGTTCCAGCCCTCGCCCAGCCACGGCGTGAGCCAGCCGGAACGGCCGAATACCACCACCAGGCCGGTGATCAGCACCAGGCTGGGCATCACGAAGGCGAGCAGGCACAGCCGCAGGAAGGCCCCACGCCCGGGCAGGGCCGGATCGAGCGCAACCGCACGTGCCACCGGCAGCGCCAGGCCAACCGCCAACACCGCGCTGAGCAAGGCCTGCCACAGCGAGAAGCGCAACACCTGCCAGAACCAGGTGTCGTCGAACACCCGCAGGCCCGCCGCCGCCGTACCATGCACCGCCAGGGCGGCAAAGGCCAGCACGCTGGTGCCGAGCACGCAGCCGAGCGCGCACAGCCCGGGCACCGCCCGCAGCCAGGCGGGCAAGGCCGGTGCGGCAAACGGCGCAAGCGCCTGGGCGGCAGCGCGTGGGGCAGTCACCGGGCGACCGCGTTACGCCACTCGCGCACCCACGCCTGGCGGTGTGCGCCCATCGTCGCCGGGTCGAAGCCGATGCGGCGCGGTTGCGCCAGTTCCGCAAAGGCGGGGGGCAACGCCACGTCGGTGCGCACCGGCAGCATCCAGTTGGTGACCGGAATCAGCGCCTGCGCATCCGGCTCCAGCAGAAAGGCAAGAAAACTGCGCGCCAGGTCGGGGTTGCGCGCATGCGCACCGATGGCCGCCACCTCGACCTGGGCAACGTGACCTTCGGCGAACTCCGCAGCCCGGTAGCGCTCGGTCTGCTCCATCAACCGATGATAGGCGGGCGAAGTGGTGTAGCTCAGCACGTAGTCCGATTCCCCCTTCAGGAACATGCCGTAGGCCTCGGTCCAGCCGCCCGTCACCGTCACCGTGCGCGCCGCCAACTGGCGCCAGGCCTCGGTGGCGGCGTCGCCATGCACCGCCTTCATCCAGTGCACCAAGCCCAGCCCGGGCGTGCTGGTACGCGGGTCCTGGTAGATCACCCGGGCATCGCCGGCCAGCAGTTCGGCAAACGAACGTGCCGGCGCGGGCGTACGTTCCGCATCATAGATGAAGGCGAAAAAACCGTAGTCGAAGGGGATGAAATCGGCATCGGACCACGCCAGCACCGGCGCCAGCGGCAACGCTTCGAGATCCAGCCGGTGCGGCTGCACCAGGCCCAGCGCACGGGCGTCGGCCATCAAGGAATCGTCCAGCCCCACAACCACGTCGGCACGGGTGGCGGCACCCTCCAGACGCAGACGGTTGAGCAGGGCCACGCCGTCGTCGGCCCCGACGAACTCGATGCGGCAGCCGCAGCGCGCCTCGAAGCGCTGCTGCAACCCGGGGCCGGGCCCCCATTCGGTGACGAAGGACTGATAGGTGTAGACCGTAAGGTCGGCGGCGGCCACGGAACCGGCCGCCGTCGCGGCAAACGACAAGACGAGCCCGCCCAACAGGCGGTGGATCAGGTGAGTCTTCATGACAGGTCCGGATGCGCGACGCTGCGCGCGGCAACGCGACCCACCCCGACAAAGGGGGAGGCCGCCATAAACCGGCGCAGGCGCGATCACGCGGCGGACCCCCGGCATGACTGCCAGCGTCCCATTCCCTACGCCAGCACGAACTGGATCAGGTTCAGCGGGTTCGGGACGGACTCGCAGCCCCGCCGCAACGCGCCGGCAAGACCACGAACACCCCCTATACTCTCAGCCCCGATGCACGGCGCGTCGCAAACCGCCACGCGTTCCCGCCCTGGGCACCCCGATGAGACAGCGATCGAGTATAGCAACCCCCTCCCACCACCGCCATGCCGCCCCGCCGGCGCTGCCGGCCGCGGCACGCGCCGTACTGCCCGGCCGGATACACTTGGTGCGTTATCTCGGCACCGGCAGCGCCCACGCCCACTGGCGCATCGACACCGACGCCGGCCGCTTCGTCTGGCGCGCCGTTGCCGACCCCGGACACACCCCGGGCGCCAGCGAAGCAGCGGAGGCAGCCGCGCTGACCGCCATTGCCGGCCAGGCCTGGGCGCCCCGACTCATCACCCACCTGCCGGGGCAGGGCTGGCTGTTCCACCACGCACCGGGCCACCCACCCGACCCGGCAACCCTGGACGCGCACCAGCGGGCCGCGCTGATCGAGGCCTTGCTCGCCTGCTGGTCGCTGCCCTGCCACCTGCCGCCGCGCGACTACTCGGCCCTGGTATGCGACTACGCCCGGCGCGCCCAACCCTGGGCCGGAACCGACCGAGCGCACGACCACTCCTGCCCCACTTCCGCCCTGGTCGACCGCCTGCTCGCGGGCTGCGCCAATTGGCAACCGACCGACTTCCGTTTCACCCATCACGACCTGCACCCCGGTAATCTGCTGCTCGCCGGCCGCCACTGGACGCTGCTCGACTGGGAATACGCCGGGCTTGGCAACCCCTGGTTCGACGCCGCCGCGCTGGATGCGATGCTCGGCCTCGGCGGCGCCGAGCGCGCACGCATCGAGGCCGCCCTGGGTCCGCCGTCGCAGCCGGGCGGCTGGGCCGGGCTGCGCGCCTGGCACGACGACCTTGCCCGGTTGTGGGCGCGGGCGCGCAAGCCGGAGGCTTGGCGGTTTCAAGTCTGAAGTGCAACACCGGGTTGTAAGTTCATGATTTCCCGTGCAAAGACTTCAGCAGGTGTTTCAAATCCGAGACACTTTCGAGGGCGGTCGTTTAATTGTCGTG
>JBKBMG010000036.1:15190-56087 GCA_046295975.1 Rhodocyclaceae bacterium | reverse complement strand
GCGGTGAAGCCGGCACCGCGGCTGCGGCCGCCTCGCTCGCACGTGCGGCCAGGTCCTGCAGACCGCCGCCGCCAACGCCGCCGGCAGGGCGACACACTTCGCGCCACAGCCGCTCGTCCACCGAATCCCGCGCCACCAGCACGGTGAGCGGCTCCGGCACGTCCTCGTCACGCAGCACGATGTTGCGCCCATCGACGTACACGCGCTTGACCGTCTGGAAGCTGCGGTTCAGGCAGTCGAAGCGGTTGAGCGCCTTGATCGCGGCGTACCCCTCCTCGGCCGCATCGCCGGCCGGCAGGACGATGCGCGCCCATGCCACCTTGGTGCCACCGTCCGAACCGACGATGCTGGCGCGGTCGAGCTGCACTTCGCGATTACGATCGCGCCCGATGGTTTCCCAACTGTCCTGGGCCAGTGCGCCCACACCCGCGCCCGCCAGCCACACGCCCATCGCGGCGGCGAGCGCGTGTCGCGTCAAACCGGAGGCTGGGTTCGCATGGTTTGTGAATCGTGTCATCGTTGCCCTCGTGGTGAGCACTACATCGGCGCCGGGCGGCCGAACTTTAGACCATGCGGTGATCTCCCGGCGCTCACTCGGTTGGACGCCCCTCGTTCCGGTCCATGCCCCGCCACTCGCCGCCCCGACCCTATCCGGCGGAGTTCGTCTGTTCGGACTGGTATTTCCGGACTGGAATTTGCGGGTTTGGAGTTCCACCCGAGCGCCGGACCGGCTACAATTCGCGCCGTCATCGGGGAGTAGCCGCCTCCGCGCCACGCGGGGGGAGCACGTCAACAGACTTTTCCATTCGGAAATGGCGTGTTCAGCCGCAAGGCCTGGCAAGACCGCTGACTGCGGACGTCCGGCATCCGGGCTGGCGTCGTTCGCAGTCATCGGCCTTTTGCCAGCCCGGAATCTTTGCGGATGTTCCGATGAACTTCTCTCTCGAAGCTTTTCTTGTATCCACCGGCATCGTCACCCTCGCCGAAATCGGCGACAAGACGCAACTGCTTGCCTTCATGCTCGCGGCGCGCTTCCGCAAGCCCTGTCCCATCGTGCTCGGCATCCTGGTCGCGACCGTTGCCAACCATGCATTCGCCGCAGCGGTGGGCACCTGGGTGACGCAAATGCTTGGCCCCGGCACTTTGCGCTGGGTGCTGGGTCTGTCATTTCTAGCGATGGCCGCCTGGATGCTGGTGCCGGACACGCTCGAAGAGGGGGAGATCAAGGCGCCGCGCTTCGGTGTGTTCGGGGCGACGCTGGTCGCCTTCTTCCTGGCCGAGATGGGCGACAAGACGCAGATCGCGACGGTCGCGCTGGCCGCACAGTACGACGCCTTCGTCGCAGTGGTGATCGGCACCACCCTGGGGATGATGATTGCCAACGTTCCGGCGGTGATCGCCGGCGACCGGATCGCCCACAAGGTGCCGGTCAAGCTGGTCCACGGCGTGGCAGCGCTGCTGTTCGCCGGACTTGGCATCGCCGCCCTCCTCGATTTCGGGGGCTGATGCGCGCGGCCGCCGGCCTTGCCAGCCTGACGGCGCTCGCGTAGGCTATGCAGATTCGTTGGGGGTGCCCGGCACAGGCCGGGCTGAGACATACCCTTGGAACCTGATCCGGCTCGTACCGGCGTAGGGAAACGTGATGCGGCCGCAAGCCTGCGGCACGCGCCGGCGATGAATCAACGGGCCGACCGCCGCTGCGGAACAGCCTTAACCCAGCCGCGCGTCGCGCGCATTGCCGGCTGCAGCGATTCACGCACGCACGTCCCACGTCATCGGCGCCGCTTCGGGTTCCCGTACCGGAGACCCGTCGCATGAGCCGCTCGCCCAATCAATCCGCACACACCTCCCAGACCGCAGCCCACGGCGCCGGGGGAGGCTCGACCATTCCCAATGTGCTGACCATCGCCGGCGTCGACCCGTCGGGCGGCGCCGGCGTGCTCGCCGACCTGAAGGCTTTCTCCGCCCTGGGAGCCTACGGCTGTGGCGTCATCGCCGCGCTGACTGCGCAGAACACCCAGGGCGTGGCCGGTGTGCATGTGCCGCCAGCCGAGTTCCTGCACCTGCAGATCGACACCTTGTTCGCCGACGTCGCCATCCACGCAACCAAGATCGGCATGCTTGCGAGCGCCGAAGTCACCGCCACGGTGGCTGACCGCTTGGCGCGGTGGCAGGCCGTCAACGTGGTGCTGGACCCGGTGATGGTGGCCAAGAGCGGCGACACCCTGCTCGCCCGTCCGGCGATCGCGATGCTGCGCGAGGCGCTGTTTCCGCAGTCCTTCATGATCACCCCCAACCTGCCCGAGGCCGGGGTGCTGCTCGAACAGCGCGCGCCTGACACGCTCAAGGAAATGTACCGTGCCGCCGAACGCCTGCGCGAACTGCTGCCCACCTCCAGCGAACGCTGGGTGCTGCTGAAGGGCGGCCACCTTCCCGGCAGCGAGGTGGTGGACCTGCTGTTCGACGGCGACCGCATGGTCGAGTTGCCGGCGCCGCGGATCGCCACGCGCAACACCCATGGCACAGGCTGCTCCCTCTCGTCGGCAGTCGCCGCGCTGTTGCCGCGCCATGCTGGCGGTTTCCGTCCGGTCGAAAGCGCGGTGCGCGAGGCCCGGCAATGGCTGCTGGCCGCAATCGCCCGTTCGGGCGAACTGCCGGTAGGCCACGGCCACGGCCCGGTACATCACTTTCATGCCTGGTGGGGGACGCCCACCGAGCGGCGCTGAAGCACGCCACCGCAACACCGCCGCCACCTCATCGAACAACACCCCACCCCAAATGGAGACGCCCGCATGAATGCCAACGAGAAGTTCATCGCCGCCCAGGCCCAGGTCGACCAGGCCGCAATCGCCCCGCTGCCCAATTCGCGCAAGATCTACGTCGAGGGCTCGCGCCCGGACATCCGTGTGCCGATGCGCGAGATCTCGCAGTCCGACACACCGGCCTCCTTCGGCGCCGAGCCCAACCCACCGATCTTCGTCTATGACTGTTCCGGCCCCTACACCGACCCGCAGGCGAAGATCGACATCCGCTCGGGCCTGCCCGCGCTGCGCGCCGACTGGATAGCCGCGCGCGGTGACACCGAGGGGTTGCCCGACCTCAGCTCCGAGTTCGGCCGTCAGCGCGCCGCCGACCCGAGCCTGGACGAACTGCGCTTTCCCGGCCTGCACCGCAAGCCACGCCGAGCAAAAGCGGGCGCCAATGTCACCCAGATGCACTATGCGCGCCGTGGCATCATCACCCCCGAGATGGAGTTCATCGCCATCCGCGAGAACCTGCGCCGTGCCGAATACCTGGAGTCGCTGAAGGCCGCCGGCCCGACCGGACAGAAAATGGCGGCCATGCTCGGCCGCCAGCACCCCGGCCAGAACTTCGGCGCCAGCGCATTTCCCAGCACTGCGGCGGAGATCACCCCCGAGTTCGTGCGCGACGAAGTCGCCCGCGGCCGCGCCATCATCCCCGCCAACATCAACCACCCGGAAACCGAACCGATGATCATCGGCCGAAACTTCCTGGTGAAGATCAACGCCAATATCGGCAACTCCGCGCTGGGCTCCTCGATCAGCGAGGAGGTCGACAAGATGACCTGGGCCATCCGCTGGGGCGGCGATACGGTGATGGATTTGTCCACCGGCAAGAACATCCACGAGACCCGCGAGTGGATCATTCGCAACTCGCCGGTACCCATCGGCACCGTGCCGATCTACCAGGCACTGGAGAAGGTCAATGGCAAGGCCGAGGAACTGAACTGGGAAATCTTCCGCGACACCCTCATCGAGCAGGCCGAGCAAGGCGTGGACTACTTCACCATCCACGCCGGCGTGCGACTCGCCTACATCCCGCTGACCGCCAACCGCATGACCGGCATCGTCAGCCGGGGCGGCTCGATCATGGCCAAGTGGTGCCTGGCGCATCACAAGGAAAGCTTCCTCTACACCCACTTCGAGGACATCTGCGAAATCATGAAGGCCTATGACGTGGCCTTCTCACTGGGCGACGGCCTGCGCCCCGGCTCCATCTACGACGCCAACGACGAGGCCCAGTTGGGCGAGTTGAAGACCCTCGGCGAGCTTACCGAGATCGCCTGGAAGCACGACGTACAGGTGATGATCGAAGGCCCGGGCCATGTGCCGCTGCACATGATCAAGGAGAACATGGACTTGCAGCTCGAACAGTGCAAGGAGGCGCCCTTCTACACCCTGGGGCCACTCACCACCGACATCGCCCCGGGCTACGACCACATCACCAGCGGCATCGGTGCCGCCACCATCGGCTGGTACGGCACCGCGATGCTTTGCTACGTGACGCCCAAGGAGCACCTCGGCCTGCCCAACAAGCAAGACGTCAAGGAAGGCATCATCACCTACAAGCTCGCCGCCCACGCCGCCGACCTGGCCAAGGGCCACCCGGGCGCGCAGATCCGCGACAACGCCCTGTCCAAGGCGCGCTTCGAGTTCCGCTGGGAAGACCAGTTCAACCTCGGCCTGGACCCGGACAAGGCGCGCGAATTCCATGATGAAACCCTACCCAAGGATTCCGCCAAGGTCGCCCATTTCTGCTCGATGTGCGGCCCCCACTTCTGCTCGATGAAGATCACCCAGGACGTACGCGACTTCGCCGCCCAGCAGGGCATCGGCGAGGACGAGGCGCTGCGCAAGGGCATGGAGGTAAAGGCGGTGGAATTCGTGAAGAGCGGCGCCGAGGTGTATCGGCAGGTGTAGGCATCGCCCGCGCGGAAGGCGGCCGGCCTCACGACCTGGACGCCGGGGGCCCCCCCCCCCCCCGGGGCGCCCCCCCGCCCGCAACGTACTTGCCTGATCGGCACCTGACAGACGGCCTGTGTCAGGTCGCCAGAGTCCCTGGGCTCGCCGATGTACTCGTCACACAAGCGTGCTTCGTAAGCGATCAGACGGGCTCCCCCGGCGCCGGATACGACTTCCAACTGAAACGCGCTGGTCCGGTCGGGGTTGCCAGGCTGCGGCACCACCCCTGCCGCACGGTGGCGCAGCTCATCGACTGCTTCGGGACTCGGGGCGCGCACATCATTCCTGCCGATCACCAGCCGGACGCGCGCGCCGCCTTCCTGACGGGCGACGATCTCCAGCGACCGGTCATCCAGCCGACGGACGTCGATGTCACATTGCGGCAACGCCGCGCGGCTCAGCAGGCGCTCCAGATCCCGCTGCTCGCCCCCGAGCGCCCAGTTGGTCACGGCCGGCGCGACGTAGACCGCGAGCACCACGAGCAGCCCGATCCGGACGAAGTGCTTGACCACGATCCACAGATCGCCGCCAAACGAACCCTCCAGTTCCTCCGACTGGACCGCTTCGGCGTCCTTCCCGTCAGGCTCGCGTGCCAAGCCCCTCTCCCCGAAATCCGAATCCGGCGTGCAACCGCCGCAAAGCCGGCATCATATCACCCGACCCTCCGGGCGTTCCGGCCCGGCAGATCCGTGCCATCAAGGTCTGGCTAGAGCGGATTCAGCGGCCAGAACAGGGGAATCAGCAGGCTGGCGACCAGCCAGACGATGAGGTTCATCGGGATGCCGAGGCGGGCGAAGTCGGTGAAGCGGTAGTTGCCGGCGTTGTAGACCAGGGTATTGGTCTGGTAGCCGATGGGGGTGGCGAAGCTGGCGCTGGCGGCGAACATCACGCCGACGACGAAGGGGCGCGGGTCCACCCCAAGTTGCTGGGCGACACCGATGACTACCGGTGTCATCAGCACCGCGACCGCGTTGTTGCTGATGAACTCGGTGGCGACGGAGGTGATCAGGATCACCAGCGCCAGCATCATCCACGGCGACAGCCCGCCGCTGACCCCCACCAGCCCGGACGCGAGCAGATCGGCGAGGCCGGATTCGCGCATGGCGATGCTGATTGCGAGCATGCCGAAGATCAGGATGATGATTGGCCACTCGATGGCCTTGTAGGCCTCGTCGGCACGGATGCAGCCGGTCACCAGCACCACCGCGGCGCCGATCATCGCCAGCCCTTCGATGGGCATCACGTCGAAGGCGGCCAGCAGCATCACGCCGGCGATGGTCGCCAGGGCGATTGGCGCCTTGCGCTGGCGGTTGGCCGGCGCCCGTCCCTCGGTGATCGCAAACAGGTCGCCGTTCTCGCAGAAGCGCTTGATCTGCGCCGGCGTGCCCTCCACCAGCAGCACGTCGCCGAACTGCAGCTGAAAATCGTCGCCGATGTCGGCGATGGAAGCGTTCTTGCGGTGCACCGCGATCAGGTGGATGCCGTAGCGCGCCGCCAGGTCGAGGTCGCGGATCGGGCGAGACACATAGCGCGAGGTCTGGCCGACGATCGCCTCGACCATGACCACACCCCGCCGGCGCAGGGTTTCCAGATCGTGGTCGTGACCCTCGCCATTGGCGGTCTGCAGCCCGACCAGGTCGGTGCTGCGCAAGTCCATCATGGCGCTGCTGCGGGTATGCACGATGACCCGATCGCCGACCATCAGCACCGTCCCGGGCGGCGGCGCGGTGATCTCGTCGTCGCCACGGAACAGGTTGAGCACCTTGATCGTGCCGTTGGACAAGCGCGCTTCCTTGAGCGTCCGACCTGCCAGGCGCGATCCCTCGGGTACGAACAACTCGGTCATGAACAGGCGGTCGCCGCTGCCGGTGAACTGCTGGGTGAGCGTCTCTCGCGCCGGCAAAAAGCGCGGTGCGAAGACGTACATGAAGGTACAGCCGATGAGCGCCATCACGATCGCTGGCGCGCTGATTTCGAACATCGAGAAGGGCGCGAGCCCCATGTTGCGCGCCACACCATCGACCAGGATGTTGGTCGAGGTGCCGACCAGGGTGATCAGCCCGCCCAGTATCGTGGCGTAGGAAAGCGGTATCAGCAGGCGCGACGGGGCGATGTCGTGGCGGCTCGCGATGGCGATCACCGCGGGAATCATCACCATCACCACCGGGGTGTTGTTGATGAACGGCGACACCAGCACGCCCACGAGCAGCAGCGCCACCAACAGGCGGCGCTCGCTGCGGCCGGCCATCGCCCCCAGCCACTCTCCCAGGCGATCCACACAGCCGGTGCGGCTGAGCGCGCCACTGATGATGAACAAACAGGCAATGGTGATCGGCGCACTGTTGCCGAACACCCCCAGGACCTGCGCCGGCGACAGCAATCCGAGCACCAGCAAGGCCGCAACGGCGGCCATCACGGCGACGTCCGGCTTCGCCCACTCGCGGATGAAGACCACGAACAGGCCCAGCAGCGTGCCTCCGACCACCAGCGCGTGAAGGCTCTCGGGAATTGCGAACATGCACCGACTCTATGGATTGCGAGGGCTGAACGATAGCGCGGGTATCGTCGAAGCTGAAGGAATCAAATCGACAAACCAAATTCCTTCCGGAAATATGCAAACACCGCAAGGGCTGCGTCGAACCTGCGGGCTCGCAAAGCGGGGGCGCCGGTGCGACAATAACCTCCTTATCCGGCCAGGATCGCGCCATGTCCGAAGATACCCTCGCCCCGATTGCGGCCATCGTCTATCAGCCCTCCGATCACATCGAACCCATCCTGGTCGAGGCGGCGCGCCTGCTCGCCGCACGCGGAGTGCGCCTGGGCGGCGTGCTGCAGCACGACGTACCAACGGTCATCGACGACCCCTGCGCGATGGAACTGGAAGACCTGGCAAGCGGCGAGCGCTTCTCGCTGTCGCAGGAGCTCGGCAGCGGCTCGGAAGCGTGCCGGCTCGATCCAGCGTCGCTGGCGCATGCCTCGATGGCGGTGCGGCGCGCGCTGGACCAGGGAGTGGAACTCGTCATGATCAACAAGTTCGGCGCGCAGGAGGCCGCGGGCGCCGGCCTGCGCGACGAAATGGGCCTCGCCGTGACCGCCGGGGTTCCGCTGCTGACAGCGGTTGGCGCGCGCTTCCTGAACGAGTGGCAGCATTTCACCGGTGGCGAGGGTGCCCGCCTGGAGCCTCGCCTCGACGCCGTGCTGGCATGGTGGTCGGGCCTGCGTCTGCATGCCTGACGTCCACGCCAGCCAACCGCGCCTCGCCTGCCGTCCGGGCTGCGCCGCCTGCTGCATCGCACCTTCGATCTCTTCGCCCATTCCGGGCATGCCCCGCGGCAAGCCGGCCGGCGTGCCGTGCGTGCAACTCACCCCCGATCTGCGCTGCGCGCTGTTCGGCCACCCGGACCGCCCGGCCTGCTGCGGCGGACTCCAGGCCTCCGAGGAAATGTGCGGCAGCTCCCGGGATCAAGCGCTACGGTGGCTGACGGCACTTGAGCGCGCGACCACACCGGCAGCCTGACGCCCCCCGGTACCGACGCATGCGGGCCTCCAATCTGATCTCATAACCCCTGCCACGATGATCCTCTACCTGCACGGTTTCCGCTCCGCCCCCGCATCGATCAAGGCCACCGCGCTGTGCACGCACATGCAGCACCTGGAACTGGGGCATGCCTATTGGTGCGCACAACTGCCGGTATCGCCCCATGCGGCAATCGAACTGGTGGAATCGCGCATCCGCGCGTGTCTTGCCGAGGATCCCGCCCGCCCGCCCACCCTCGTGGGCAGTTCGCTGGGCGGGTATTACGCCACCTGGCTGGCCGAGCACCACGGGCTAAGGGCTGTCGTGGTCAACCCGGCGGTGGTCGCGCCGCGCTCGCTGGAGGAATGGGTGGGGCCCCAGACCAATCTCTATACCGGCGAAACCTTCGACTTCACCCACGCGCACATCGACGCCCTGCGCGCCCTCGACACGCCAGCGATCACGCGGCCCGAGCGCTACTGGCTGCTGGTCGAAACCGGTGACGAGTTGCTCGACTACCGTGACGCGGTGGCCCGCTACGCTGGCGCACGCCAGACGGTGCTCGAAGGTGGTGACCACGGCTTCAGCCGCTGGAACGACTATCTGGACGAAGTCGTGCGCTTCGCCGGCCTGCAGCCCGCACGATGAGCGCCGGCTTCGACGCGCGGCGCTACAAGGCCCTGGAGCGTGCGGGTTTCAACCGCATCGCCGCACGCTACGCGGAGGGCGCGCGATTGCGGCGTGGATTCGACGAAGCGCTGCTGGCGGCGGCGGAACTGCGCCCCGGCGAGCGGGTGCTCGACCTCGCCAGCGGCCCGGGCGTGCTCGCCCATGCGGCGCTGGCGTCGGTCGCGCCTCACGGCCGGGTACTCGCCACCGATATCGCCGAGCGCATGCTGACGCAGGCCCGCGCCAACACCCCATCGGACACCCTGCTGTGTGCCGCCGCCGACGCCGAACAACTGTGCCTGGGTGACGCCAGTGTGGACGTCGCGTTGGCGGGGTTGGCGCTGTTCATGTTCCCGCACCCCGAACGCGCCCTGGCCGAACTCCATCGGGTGCTGGTGCCGGGCGGCCGGCTGGCCTTGAGCGTATGGTCGACGCGGGACGCCGTGCCCTTGATCGCGCTTGCGCAGGACAGCATCGCACGCGTCCTGCCCCCGCCCAAGGTCGCACGTCCGTCGGTGTTCCGTTTCGGTGACCCCGCGACACTTGGCGGCCTGCTCAGCGACTGCGGCTTCACTGCGATCACCATCCGCAGCGCCCGCATCGAAAGCCATTTCGCCAACGCCCAGGCCTGCTGGCAGGGTTTTCTGGATCTGGCTGGCGGCGTGACCGAGGCCCTGGCAAAGCTGCCGGACGACCTCCATGCTCGCCTGCAACAGGCCATGCACGATGGACTCGCACCGTATCGCGACGCCCTCGGCCGCGGCTACACCCTGCCTGCCAGCGTGCTGGTGGCAAGCGCGCGCCGCCCCTGACAAACTGGCATCGCGGAGCCTTGTAGCAAAGCCGCGCCATCCTGCCAGGGACCACGGTGTACGGATGCTCGGCCCAACGCTTAGACCAACGTATTCGCGCCCGTCGCGGGTGCCATTCGGAACAAGGGCGACACCTCCAGCACCTCGGCCGGAGACGGCTTGCCGAACAAGTAGCCCTGCAGCCGATCGACCCCGAGATCGACCAAGCGCCGTGCGCACTCGGCATCCTCCACGCCCTCGGCCACGGTTCGCAATCCCAGCGCTTGGGCCAGGTTAACGATGGCCTGCACCATGCGCAGGCCCTCCGGCGTATGCACGCGGCGAACGAAGGACAAATCGATCTTCAGCTCTCCCACCGGCAATTCGTGAAGTTGCGACAGCGATGCATAGCCGGTACCGAAATCGTCGATTGACAGGGTGAAGTCGGCGTCGGCCAACTGACGCAAGCGCTCCTCGGCGAATTCCACATCCATCAGGGCGACCGACTCGGTCACCTCCAGCACGATGGACGATGGCGGCACCCCTGCCTCGGACACGTCCGCCAGCAGACTGTCGACGAAATCGCCCCCGAACAACTGCCGTTTGGAAATGTTGATCGACAACTCGAGTTCGGGGTGATGGACGCGCCAGCGGCGGAAGGCCTGCAAGGCCTGGCGACGCACGCTGATGCCAAGGTCGGAGATCAGACCCAGCGATTCGGCCATGGGAATGAAACTGGCCGGCGAGATCGCCCCATACTCGGCATCCTCCCAGCGCGCCAGTGCCTCCACCCCCACCAGCCGCGGAGCGCCGCCATCGACCGCCGCCTGCACCTGGGGCTGGAACCATACCGCGATGCGGTTCTCCCGCACCGCCTGGGTAAGGTGGGTCTGGATGTACAACTCCTTCTTGCCCAACCCCTTGCGCGACATCTCGGCATACATCTGGAAATTGTTGCGGCCCTGCGACTTGGCGTAGAACATCGCACGGTCCGCCTGGGCAAGCAGGCTGTCGGTATCGGCGCCGTCGTCGGGGAACACCGCGATCCCCATGCTGAAGGTCACGGTCATCGCCATACCCTCCACGTCGAAAGGCTGGCGCAAGGCCTCGGCGAGCTTCTGGGCGACCCGCCGCGGCGCGTCCTGCTCGGTCAGTTCCGGCAGCAACACCACGAACTCATCCCCACCCCAGCGCGCCAATGTATCGCCTTCGCGCAAGCAGGCGGCCAAGGCCTTGGCCACCGCGACCAGAACCTGGTCGCCGGTCTTGTGGCCGTAGGCATCGTTCACATCCTTGAAATGGTCGAGATCGATGAAACACACCGCCACTTGGCCGGCATGGCGCCCGGCCAGCTGCACCGCCTTGCCGATGCGATCCTCGAGCAGGATGCGGTTGGGCAGGTTGGTGAGGGCATCGTGCAAGGCCATGTGGGAGATGTGGCGCTCCTGCAGGTAGCTCTTGGTTATATCCCGCAGCACGCCGCGCACCCTCACGCCGGCGCCACCACTAGGCGCGTGCTCTGCAACGAAGCGGCATTCCAGCCACTGCTCGTGACGCCCCTCACCCAGAAACCGGAAACGGCCGCGGAACTCGGTCTTGGCACCGCCGACCAACTCCGCCAGGCGCCGTAGAAAGGCATCGCGTTCCCCTTCGTGCAGATGCTTCACCAGGTCGTAGCCAGCGGTGGCCTGCGCGCCCACCAGTCGCCACCAGCCCGCATTGGCGCTGACCACCTGACCAGTTGGCGTCAGTTCCAGCACCGCTTCGTCCAACATGTCCAGCGTCTGCACGAACGCATGCTGTTCACCGGCCCAGGCCTGCTCCCTGGCCAGCGCCCGGCTCAAGGCCTCGAAGGGTTGGCGCACGCTGTCGACGAACACCACCTTGTAGATGAGGCCGAAGAACACGATCTTGTACAGATGGCCGACGAAGTTGAAGATATCGCTGACCGAGCCGTATAGCGTGAAGCACAACTCAGACAGCGCTGCCACCGCACTGGCGGCGAACAAGCCCGCAGCGCTCGGCGACACGCGCCTCCGGGCGGCACGCAGGAACAGGAACGCGGCCACCAGATGCAGCGCCACCAGCCCATACTCCAGCGCGATCTTGAGCGGCGTGAGCCCCCGCCCTTCGACATAGAAGACGGGCAGACGCTCCGGATGGAACAGCACAACCGCGTAGCACAGACCGACGTAGGCGAGCACCGCCCACAGCACGCTGTAGCGACTGCGCTCCTCGCGCAAGGGCTGCCAACCCCGGCAGGCCACCACCAACAGACCGACCGCCACCAGATAGCGTGCGGCCAGCCAGAACTCGATTGCCTTTTGAGGACTGGCCGGCGTGACGAAATCGGGCATGCCGCGGTAGGAAATCGCATGCGCGAAATCCAGCAGCCCGGCTCCGAGCAGTACGACCCCGATGATGACGATATTGCCCGGACGAGTGGCCGCGTAGGCATTCCAGGAAACGCCGAAGGCGAGTGCGGCAACGACGATCGCCCCCACCTCGAGCGCAGTATGCAGCGGCAGGTAGCCGCTCAGGCCGAGGTCGAACTGCGGGCCGTACAACCACAGCGATGCATAGATGAACGCAAGCGCCCCGATCAAGCCGAATGCCGGTCGCAGACCCTGCAGCGCGAAGGTGGGGGGCGACTCGACAACGGAAGCGGGAGGACGCATGAGCGACGGTCGGGAAAGGTCTTGTCCGATCGTATCACGAGCCACTTATAGACCATAGTGACAGAATGGCTACTGTCGCTCCCGACGATGGAGGGCCGCCCGGTCGGGTGGCCCTCTGCGCAAAGATGTCAATCCACCCGGCGCACGTCCTGGCGGTCGCGCTCGGGCGGCAGATCGCTCTGCCCGTCGGCATCAGCTTGCAGGTCGTCTGCACGTTCTACCGGAGGACGCGCACCGCCCGGGTCGTCCGGTACCGCTGCAGACCCGTCGGCTTTCATCGCATCGGGGTCGCGGGGCGCTTGCGATGGCGCCTCGGTTCCGACCGGCACTTCCTCCCCGCCAGCCGCGGGCGATGCGCCTGCTGGCTCGCCGGCCCCACCTGTTTCGTCGCGCCCTTCGTTCGTGGGCTGCGCGTGCGGCGCAGACGCCTTGTCCGTCGCCACGCCGGCATCGCCTGTCTGCGCGGGCTCAGCCGTTGCGGAAGCCGCCGCCATCGCTTGCGACTCGCCAGGTTCGCCATGGTCGGGCGAACCCGACTCGGCACGCGCATCGGCCGCCTCGCTGGCAGCGCTCACGGCAACGTCGCGCGCCACACCGTCCGGTACCGCCTCGGCGCGCGGCGCGCCGATGAGCAGCGCGGCCACGCGCTCCTTGAACAGGCCCCGGGCATCGCCGCTGGAAAGCGTCTCGTAACCCGACGACAAGTGTTCGAACAACTCCTTGTAGGACCCCGCCATGCTCACGAACAACGAAGCGGTCTTGTCGAAGTGGGCGTCGACGTCCTTGCGATAGGCATCGATCTGCGCCTTGTGGCGCTCGAGCTCGCCCTCCAGCTCCTCGATGCGCGCCTTGGTGCCGGTTGTCATCCGGCCGACGACGAATCCGATCACGCCCGCCACGATCACGGCCACCACCGCGACCACCCACCACGTCTGCTCAGTCATGCCTCCTCCTTGACTCGTCTTCGTCGATTGCCGCGGTCGCCGCACCCGCCGCAGCGGATCTCATCTGCACGGCATCGACCGCGGCGCCACGACGGGAGTATACGCGAAGTCGCGGCACACCCCGACCAGGCATGCAGCCTCACTCACGCGGCGCCCGGCCGGCCTGATAAACTGTCGCGCTGACTCATAGATGGCGGTACTGGATGTTTGTTCTTTTCGAGGAAAGCGGCGCCTTCAAGGCCGGCACGGTCATGGCCGACAACGACGCCTCGCTGCAGGTCGAGACCACCCACGGCAAACGCGTCAAGATCAAGAGCAGCCACGTGCTGCTGAACTTCCGCGAACCCGCGCCCGGTGAACTGCTGGATCGCGCCGAGGCGGATGCCGAAACGCTGGATACCGACTTCCTGTGGGAAGTATGCGGCGACGACGAGTTCGATTACGCCGAACTCGCCGCGGAATACTACGGCCGCAGTCCGAGCGCAGTGGAATCGGCGGCCCTGTTGCTACGCCTGCATTCGGCACCGATCTACTTCCACCGCAAGGGACGGGGTCGGTTCCGCAAGGCACCGCCCGACATCCTCAAGGCCGCGCTCGCCGGGCTTGAGAAGAAGCGTCAACAGGCCGAGGCGATGGAGCACATCCGCGCCGAACTGGTGGCGGGCCGGCTGCCGCCGGAAATCGCCGGCATGGTGCCGCAACTGCTCTACCGCCCGGACCGCAACCGCACTGAAACCAAGGCTTTCGAGGCGGCCTGCGTGGACGCCGGGCTGTCCGGCGCGCGCCTGCTGTTGCGCTGCGGCGCAATCGATTCGAGCTACACCTTCCACTACAACCGTTTCCTGTTCGAGCACTTCCCGGGCGGAACCAAGTTTCCCGCCTTCGACCCGCCAGATGACGTGGTCGCGGCCTTGCCGCGCGCCGAGGTGGCGGCCTTTTCCATCGACGACGCCACCACCACCGAGATCGACGACGCCTTTTCCGTCACCCCGCGCCCTGAAGGCGGCTGGCGCATCGGCATTCACATCGCCGCTCCCGGGCTGGGCTTTGCGCGCGGCTCGGGGCTTGACGCAATCGCCCGGCAGCGCTTGTCCACCGTCTACATGCCCGGCAACAAGATCACCATGTTGCCGGACGAGTTGGTGGAGCGTTTCACTCTTGCCGAAGGCCGCGACTGCCCGGCGGTTTCGCTATACCTCGAGGTAACGCCGGCCCTGGCGATCATCGCCCACGAAAGCCGGGTGGAGCGGGTACCCATTGCCGCCAACCTGCGCCTGCACGAACTGGAACCGGTATTCAACGAGCGCACCCTGGAACAGGGCTTGCCCGAATTCCCCTGGAAGCGCGAACTCGGCCTGTTGTGGGACCTCGCCACCGTGCTCGAGGCCGGCCGCGGCAAGGCCAGCAACAACCAGAATCAGACCGATTTCTCGTTCTACGTCGATTGGCAGACCACCACCGCCGATGGCCCGGGCTACGTGACCATCAGCCAGCGCCAGCGGGGCTCCCCGCTCGACAAGCTGGTGTCCGAGCTGATGATCCTGGCCAACGCCACCTGGGGCAAACTGCTCGACGAAGCCGGCGTTCCCGGCCTCTACCGCGCCCAGACCGGCGGCAAGGTGCGCATGACCACCCACGCCGAGCCCCACGATGCGCTGGGGGTGGATTGCTACGCATGGTCCAGTTCGCCGCTGCGGCGCTATGTAGACCTGGTGAATCAGTGGCAGATCGTGTCGGTGCTGAGCGGCGAAGCGGCTCCGTTCGCGCCACGTTCGGCCGATCTGATGGCGGCGATGCGCGATTTCGAACTCACCTACGCCGCCTATGCCGAGTTTCAACGCCATATGGAGCGGTACTGGTGCCTGCGCTGGTTGCGCCAGCGCGACGACAAGCGCTTCGAGGCGCGAGTGCTGCGCGACAATGTGGTACGCTTCGCCGACATTCCACTTGTCATCAAAGTGGCGTCGCTGCCACCGCAGATTCCCGGCTCGCGGGTGCTGCTCGAAATCGGTGGCAGCGATCTGATCGACGTCGAACTCGAAACCCGCTATCTCGAAACACTGTCCGAACCCAGCCCGGAGGAGATCGACGCCGGCCTGCTCGAAAATCCGTAAGCCTCGATGAAAAAGCGCAAGTCCCCCGCCCCTCGCCCCGAGCCCGTCACCGCAGCGGCGGGCACCGGCGCGCGTGCCGCCGCCCGGTCAGCAGCCGGAGACGGCGCACGCCCCGCCAAGGCGAAGACTGCAGCGGCGGCGGCATCCCCATCAGGCCGCCCGACGGGGTCGATGGACAAGCGCTTCGCGCTTGCGGTGCTGGCTTCGCTGGTGTTCCACGGCGTGGTGTTGAGCATGCAGTTCAAGCCCCCCGAGCGAAACGACGCGCGCAGCCGCGAAAGCGGTCTGGAAGTCGTCCTGGTCAACGCCCGCCACGCCCGCCCGCCGGTAGACGCCGACGTACTTGCCCAGGCCAGCCTAGAAGGCGGTGGCGCCAGCGACGAGAACGTGCGCCCGACCACGCCGGTACCGCCGCAGGACGCCACCCGCGAGGGCGACGCGCTGCTCGACGCGCAGAAGCGGGTGGAGGTCGCACCCACCCCGCAGAAGCCGGTGATGACCTCGCCGCAGCCTGAACGCAAGCAGGTGGCGCGCCCCGATACCCAGGCCCCCGCCGAGGAAGCGCCGCCTGAAACGAAGCGCCCCTCCGGCCTGGATCTGATGGACAGCATCGCCGTCGCCGCGCAGATCGAAGCGCAGATCGACCGCAGCCTGAACGAGTACGCCAAGCGTCCGCGCCGCCAGTTCGTCGGCGCACGCACGCGCGAGTACCGTTTCGCCCGCTATGTGGACGACTGGCGCCTCAAGGTCGAGCGCGTCGGCACCCTCAACTATCCGGAAGCGGCGCGCGGACGACTCTACGGCAGTCTGTTGCTGACCGTGGAGATCCGCTCCGACGGCACGCTGGAGCGCGTGGAGGTGGAGCGATCGTCCGGCCAGAAGGCGCTCGACGACGCCGCCATCCAGATCGTCAAGCTGTCTGCGCCGTTCGCCGCGTTTCCGCCCGACATCCGTGTGGACACCGACAACCTCGTCATCACCCGCACCCTGACCTTCACCAACGCCGACCGCCTGCGCGCGGAGTAACCGCAGCGGCACGCCACGACGGAAGGAATACCGCATGGACCGCTACGCCGTCATCGGCAACCCGATTGCTCACAGCAAGTCGCCGCAAATCCATGCGGCCTTTGCCCGCCAGACCGGCCAGTCGCTCAGCTACGAGGCCCTGCTCGCCCCGCTCGACGACTTTGCCGGGACCGTGCGCCGCTTCGCCGCGGCCGGCGGGCGTGGCGCCAACGTCACCGTGCCGTTCAAGCTCGAGGCCCATGCGCTGGCCGACACCCTGTCTGCACGCGCAAGGGCGGCCGGCGCAGTGAATACCCTGGTGTTCGACGGTGAGCACCTGATCGGCGACAACACCGACGGCGCCGGACTGGTGCGCGACCTCACCGCCAATCTGGGCGTGACGCTGGCGGGTGCGCGAATACTGCTGCTAGGCGCCGG
This sequence comes from Rhodocyclaceae bacterium, assembly GCA_046295975.1. Taxonomy (GTDB): domain Bacteria; phylum Pseudomonadota; class Gammaproteobacteria; order Burkholderiales; family Rhodocyclaceae; genus UBA2357. Next base: position 39,168 of record JBKBMG010000036.1, on the reverse strand, counting down.
CGGCGCGGCGCGCGGCGTGGTGTTGCCACTGCTTGCCGGCGCGCCCGCCGGACTGGTCATCGCCAACCGCAGCGAGGCCCGGGCGCAGGCGCTGGTAGCGGCCTTCGCCGCCGATGCGGGAGCGGCCCGACTGGAGGCGCTACCCTTCGCCGCTCTGGCCGGCATGCACTTCGACGTGGTTATCAATGCCACTTCGGCCAGTCTCGCCGACCAGGCCCCCGACCTGCCGGCAGGCTTGTACGCGCCCGGCGCCCTCGCCTACGACATGATGTACGGCCCGGCCGAGACCCCATTCCTGCGCGCCGCACGTACCGACGCCGCGACCCGTATGGCCGACGGCCTGGGCATGCTCGTCGAGCAGGCCGCGGAGAGCTTTCTGCTGTGGCGGGGCGTGCGCCCGGATACCGCCACGGTACTCGCCGACCTGCGCGCCCGCATCGCCGCAGCGGGATGAAGCGCGCACTGCGCCTGATCTTCCGCAGTTTTGCGGTCGCCCTGGCCGCACTCCTGCTTTACCAGGGCTGGGTCTTCGCGCAGGTGCTGTGGTGGCGCGACAACAATCCGGCCAGCACGCGCTTCATGCGCATCCACCTGGCCGAATTGCGCAAGACCCGACCCGACGCCGAGCTGCGCCACCAGTGGGTGGAGTACGAACGCATCTCGGTGCATCTGCGGCGCGCCGTGGTCGCGGCCGAGGACGACCGCTTCATGCAGCACCGCGGCTTCGACTGGGACGGCATACAGCAGGCGATGGAACGCAACCGCCGCGCCGGTGGCGCGGTTGCCGGCGGCTCGACGATTTCCCAGCAACTGGCCAAAAACCTGTTCCTGTCGCCGTCGCGCAGCTACCTGCGCAAGGCCCAGGAGGCGGTCATCACGGTGATGATCGAGTCCACCTGGTCCAAGCGCCGCATTCTCGAGGTCTATCTCAACGTCGTGGAATGGGGCGAAGGGGTGTTCGGCTGCGAGGCGGCTTCGCAACGCTACTTCGGCGTGTCGGCCGACCGCCTGGGCCCCGCCGAGGCCAGCCGGCTTGCGGTCAAGCTGCCCAATCCGCGGCGCTTTGAACAGAACTTCGGCCCGCGCCAGGCCGCCCACGCCGAACGCGTGCGACTGCGCATGCGCCACAGCCAGATCCCCTGACGACGCCGATCGACGGCACGCTGCCAAAAATTTGATCGCGACTGCAATGCCGAGTCCGTAGAATTCGGGCTTCGACACCAACCCGCCGGCACCCGCATGGTGCCTGCCCCGACCGGACGAGGCGCGCATGACGACCGAAGAGGACCGCCACCCAGACGACGTACAGCAGCACCTGCGCGAAGTGCAGGAACTGCTGTCGCGCCAGAAGCTGGTGGAAGGCCTCGTCCATCGCCAGGAAATGCCGCGCCACGCGCTGGTCGAGGGACTGCTCCACAAGCAGCACCTGGCCGAACTGCAGGAACGGCTGGAGTTGCTCCACCCCGCCGACATCGCCTTCATCCTGGAAGCACTGCCGCTGGAAGACCGCCTGCTGGTGTGGAATCTGGTCAAGGCAGAGCGCGATGGCGAGATCCTGCTCGAGGTCTCCGACGCGGTGCGGGAATCGCTGATCGAGACGATGGATCCGGAGGAGCTCAAGGCGGCCGCCGAATCACTCGACGCCGACGAACTCGCCGACCTCGCACCCGACCTGCCACCCGAGATCATCGAGGACGTGTTCCGCTCGCTGGACAGCGAGGGCCGCGAGCAATTGCGCGCCGCCATGTCCTACCCCGAAGACACGGTCGGCGCGTTGATGGACTTCGACATGGTCACGGTGCGCGAGGACGTCAGTCTCGAAGTGGTGCTGCGCTACCTGCGTCGCTTCGAGGAACTGCCCGACCACACCGACAAGCTCTTCGTGGTCGATCGCGAAGAGCACCTGAAGGGCATTCTGACCATCGAGTCGCTGCTGATCAACGACCCGGAAAAGCTCGTAGGCGATGCAATGCGCACCGAGACGGTGATCAGCTTCGAGCCCGATGACGACGCCGACGACGCGGCCCAGGCCTTCGAACGCTACGATCTGGTTTCGGCGCCGGTGGTGGATCGCGAGAAACGCGTCATCGGCCGGCTGACCGTCGCCGACGTGGTGGACTACATTCGCGAGGAGTCCGAGCAGGAAATCCTGCACAAGGCAGGTCTGCGCGAAGAGGAAGACATCTTCGCATCGGTATGGGATTCGGTGAAAAACCGCTGGGCGTGGCTGGCCATCAACATGGTGACCGCCATCGTCGCCTCGCGGGTGATCGGGCTGTTCGAGCATTCCATCGAGCAACTCGTTGCGCTGGCGGCGCTGATGCCCATCGTCGCCGGCATAGGCGGCAATTCCGGCAACCAGACGATCACCATGATCGTGCGCGCAATTGCCATGGGCCAGGTGGAGCAAAGCGCACTCAAGCGGCTGATGCGCAAGGAAGTCGGCGTGGCCGTGATCAACGGCTTGTTCTGGGGCGGTTTTCTCGGCCTGCTCGCGTGGTGGCTCTACGACAACTGGGCGCTGGGTGCGGTGATGACCTCGGCGATGACGCTCAACCTGCTGCTCGCCGCCACTGCCGGCGTGCTGATCCCGATGATCCGTACCCGCCTGGGCAAGGATCCGGCGCTCGGCAGCTCGGTGATGATTACCAGCCTGACCGACTCCGGCGGCTTCTTCATCTTCCTGGGGCTGGCCACGCTGTTCCTGCTCTGACCCGCCGGCCCCGCCTTCCCGACAACGGAAGGCGAAAGCACGGCGGGCGGGCGCCCCTGGCTGTACGACGGAATCAGCCGGCCAGTTGCGCGAATACCGCGCGCGCGGCCTCCAGCGTCGCCGCCACGTCGGCCTCGGAGTGCGCGACGGAGATGAAACCCGCCTCGAACGCCGACGGCGCGAAGTAGTGGCCGGCCTCCAGCATCGCATGGAAGAAGCGGTTGAAACGCTCGCGATCGCAGGCGGTGACGGTGGCGAACGTGTCCGGCACGGCGTCGGCAAAGTACAGCCCGAACATGCCACCGATGGCATCGGCACGAAACACCACCCCGTTGTCCCGCGCCGCGGCCTCAAGCCCCTCAGCCAGTTGCTGCGCCCGCGCCGACAAGGTGTCGTAGAAGCCGGCAGTTTCGATCAAGCGCAGCGACGCGAGACCCGCAGCGACCGCGACCGGGCTGCCCGACAGGGTGCCGGCCTGATAGACGGTCCCCAGCGGCGCAATCGCCTGCATGATGTCGTGCCGACCACCGAACGCACCCACCGGCATGCCGCCGCCGATTACCTTGCCCAAGGTGGTGAGGTCCGGCGTGATGCCATAGAGCCCCTGCACCCCGCGCGGCCCGACGCGGAAACCGGTCATCACCTCGTCGAAGATCAGCACCGCGCCGTAGCGGGTACACAGCGCGCGCAGTCCTTCCAGAAACCCCGGGCGCGGCTTGATCAGGTTCATGTTGCCCGCAACCGGCTCGACGATGACCGCGGCGATCTCGTCACCCCGCGTGCTGAACACGGCTTCGACCTGCTCGAGGTCGTTGTAGTCGAGCACGATGGTGTGCTTGGCGAAGTCGGCCGGCACGCCGCCCGACGACGGATTGCCGAAGGTCAGCAGTCCCGAGCCGGCCTTCACCAGCAGGCTGTCGGCATGGCCGTGGTAGCAGCCCTCGAACTTCACGATCGCGTCGCGGCCGGTGAAACCGCGGGCGAGCCGGATGGCGCTCATCGTCGCCTCGGTGCCGGAACTCACCAGCCTCACCATCTCCACCGACGGCAGCAAGGCGCAGATGCGTTCGGCCATTTCCACCTCGGCCTCCGTCGGCGCGCCGAAAGACAGCCCGCGCAGTGCAGCCTCGCGCACCGCCTCGACGATGGCCGGATGGGCATGCCCGGCGATTGCCGGGCCCCACGACCCCACATAGTCGATGTAGCGCTTGCCGTCGGCATCCCACACGCAAGCCCCTTCGGCGCGCTCGATGAAGCGCGGCGTTCCGCCCACCGAACGGAACGCACGCACCGGCGAATTGACGCCGCCCGGGATGCTCCGTTGTGCGCGCTCAAACAAGGCTTCGTTTCTACTCGTCATCGTCATCCATCCTTCTTGGTTGCATTCAGGCGCACGGCTCCGGCGCCGAGGATCACACAGCCTGCCCCGGCGGCACCGTACATGCTTTGATTTCGATCACCCGGGCAGCTCGAACAGCGCCCGGTAGGCAATGACCCGCGCCAGCGGATCGGGCGCATCGAACACGTCGGAGATCACCGCCAGCAAGTCGGCCCCGGCGGCCACCACTTCGCGCGCATTGTCGAGCGTGATACCGCCGATCGCCACCAGTGGCACCGGCAATCGCCGTCGCGCCTCGCCGAACAGCGACAGGGGCGCCCGCGCCGCAGCCGGCTTGGTCGGCGAGGCAAAGACCGAGCCGAAGGCAACATGGTCGGCGCCGGCACGCACCGCGTCGATCGCCAGATCGAGCCGGTCGTAGCAACTCGCGCCCAGCATTGCCGCCCCCCCCAGTCGGGCGCGCGCCTGGGCGATGCCGGCATCGTCACGACCGACGTGCGCCCCATCGGCGCCCAGCGCCGCCGCGAGCTCGGGGTCGTCATTGATCAGAACCGGCACTGCGGCCGCCCTGGCCGCATCGAGCACGGCCTCGGCCTGGGTCCTGCGGCGCGCGCCCTGCAGGCATTTGTTGCGGTACTGCAACAAAGCCGGTCGGCCAGCCAGCGCCGGCAGCAGACGCGCCATCAGCGCCGGCGTGTCGGTCGTATCCGGCGTGATCAGGTACAGTCCGCGCAGCATCGGGCAGGCCACTCAGTCTCCCCCGGAAACGGCCCGGGCAGGTGGCAAGGATAGCGAACGCACGCTCCACGTCACAGCACCGGCCAAGCGCGCCAACCGTACGCAACCTGCGTGTCGCGAACATGACACGCAAGGGGAGTACCCGAACCCGCTCACCGGCGGGCCCAGAAAAGCCGATCGGGCAGCGCTTGCCCCATGCCCGGGCGGAAAGCGTCGGTAAGCGACTGCCAGGTGAAGGCCTGCGCCTCACGCACCGCCTCGTCCACACTCATGCCTCGCCCTAGTCCGGCGCAGACCGCCGAGGCCAGCGTCGCGCGCGCCCCCAGGTACTGGCCGGCCAGCCGCTCCCATGCGTCGGTGCGCACCACGCCATCCGCGCCATGCAGGACGTTGACCACCTGCGCGCCATGTCCGCCGACATCGGTCACCAGCACGTACTCGGCACCGGTGGCGGCCAATAGCCCCGCCGCATCACCTCCACCGCCGTCATCCTCCCCGCCTTCGCCGAGACGCGACAACTCGTGTCTGTCGGTCACCACCAGCGTGGCCTGGGGCAGCACCAGTTCGCACAGGGCCTGGGCGTAGTCGTCAGCCGCATCGTCAGCGTCGTCACCGAACTGACGCAATCCCGGCTCGACCACCAACGGCACCTCCGGATAGTCGGAGAGGATCTCCGCGATCGCCACGAGGTTTTCCACGCTACCCGCCATGCCGATGCGAAACGCCCGCACAGGCACATCTTCAAGCACTGCGCGCGCCTGTGAAACCACCGCATCGTCGTCGATCGCAAACCACTCCTCAACCCGACGGGTGTCGCGCACCAGTACCGCGCACAACACCGCCAGAGGGTGGCAACCCATGCTCGCGAGCGTCAGCGCATCGGCTTGCAGGCCGCCCGCGCTGGTCGGATCGGACGCGCCAAAACAAAGTACCGCCGGCGGCAGCGCGCCGGACAGGAGCAAGGGGAAAGCAGCGGAATCGGAATGGGAAGAGGAGGACATGAAGACAGCGAATGCCGGGACGGTCAGCATGTTGCGGGTGGATTCGCAAAATGCGGTAACATTGCCCCGATTCTAACGCCAAACCGATACGAGAAAGCCGATAAATGGTCGCGCCCGAATTCAAGACCTACATGTGCCTGATCTGTGGCTTCATCTACGACGAGGCAGCGGGCCTGCCGAACGATGGCATCGCCCCAGGCACCCGCTGGGAAGACATCCCGCCAAACTGGACCTGTCCGGAATGCGAGGCGCGCAAGGAAGACTTCGAGATGGTGGAGATCTGAGTGCCGCCGAACGGCCAGAGTAGTGAAATACCTCACAAGCCAAACCACATTTGGGCACAACTTGGGTTCCAAGCATTGACGCCGCGCGCCCGAGTCGTTCAGCATAGCGACCAGACCACGCCGTATATCGTTCGGCTGATGCGATACGGCACTGATTTCGAGGACCACTGAATGGATCTGACCGCACTCAAGGTGATGGTCATCGACGACAGCAACACCATCCGGCGCAGCGCGGAGATCTTCCTGAGCCAGGCCGGCTGTCAGGTCCTGCTTGCCGAGGACGGCTTCGATGCCCTCGCGAAGATCACCGACCATCGCCCGGACGTGATCTTCGTGGACATCATGATGCCCCGCCTCGACGGCTACCAGACCTGTGCGCTGATCAAGAAGAACCCCCGCCTCACCGCCACCCCCGTGATCATGCTGTCCTCCAAGGACGGCCTGTTCGACCGGGCGCGCGGCCGCATGGTCGGTTCGGACGAATACCTTACCAAGCCCTTTACCAAGGACAGTCTGCTGAAGGCGGTCGCCCACCACGCGGCCAAGGCGCCTCGCTGACACTTCTTCCACCCCTAGTGACAACGCCCATGCCTATCAAAAAGATTCTCGTCGTTGACGACTCGCCCACCGAACGTTTCGCGATGGCCGAGGTTTTGTCGAAAAACGGTTACCAGGTCGTTACCGCCGAAAACGGCGAGGAAGCGATCACCAAGAGCGCGGCCGAACTACCCGACCTCATCCTGATGGACGTGGTCATGCCCGGCATCAACGGCTATCAGGCCACGCGCACCATCTCGCGCGCTGAAACCACCCGCAGCATTCCGATCATCATGTGCACCAGCAAGGGTCTGGAAACGGACAAGATCTGGGGCATGCGCCAGGGTGCGCTGGATTACCTGGTGAAGCCCATCGATCACGACGAGTTGCTCGCCCGCATCAAGGCGTTCGGCTAAGCGTCATGGCCAAGCGCACGAGTCTTCGGGAGTTCCAGGAGAGCCTTGCCCACCGGATCGCGGAAGCGAGCGGGAGCGACCGACGCACGCTGCTCGGTCTCGAAGCGGGCGAGACCAACTGGCTGCTCGACCTCACCGATACCGGCGAGGTGCTGCCGGTGCCGCCGCTCGCCCCGGTGCCCTTGACCCGCGAGTGGTTTCGCGGCATCGCCAACGTGCGCGGCGTGCTCTATGGCGTGGTGGACTTCTCCGAATTCCACCAGGGGGCACCGATCGCGCCCAGCGGTCGCTCGCGCCTGCTCCTGATCGGTGCCCGTCACGGCGCCAACACGGCACTCCTGTTCTCGCGCACCACCGGCCTCAGAAGCCAGGAGGAGTTCGAAGCCGATCCGGATGCCAACACCGCCCACCCCTGGATCGCCGGCGCTTATCGCGACAACTGGGACCGGCAATGGCTGCGCCTCGACGTCCGAGCCCTGTTGCAGCATCCGCGCTTTCTCGAGGCGGGTGCCGGCAGCGTGACCTGACGCCCGGCCCGCGCCCTAACACCGACGACCCCTGGACTTTTTGCGGCGGAGAACGAAATGGATCTGAAATTCGGACTCACCGACAAGAAAACCGCCTCCCACCAAACTGCCTCCGACACGACGATCATGGAAACCACCTCACCCAAGGCCGCCCCGGCCCCGCGCGCCGAAGCGCCCGCTCAGTCCGCTCCGGCGAATATGAAGACCCTGGGCGTGCTGTTCGCCCTGTTGATCGCGGCCACCGTCGCCCTGCTCGTTTATCAGGGCCGGCAAACCGCGAACGCCACGGTGTATGTGTCGGCATCCGGTGAGCTGCAGATGTTGTCGCAGCAGATCGCGAAAGCGGCGCAGCTTGCGCTGCAGGGCGATGAGGTGGCGGTGTCCGAACTGCGCACCGGCAGCCAGCGCTTCACCAGCCTGATCAACGCACTCGCTGCCGGTGGCACGATCAATGACGTCACCGTACCACCAAGCCCGGCTGCCGGCTCGGTCACGCAGGTGCGGGAATCGTGGGAACGCACCTGGCAGGACGCTTCGCAACTGCTGGGCCAGGCGGAAAACCTCGCGGTGCTCAACAACGCGGTCGAGACCATCAACGCGCGCAACGCCCTGCTGCTCGATCTCACCGAGGAGGTGGCCGCGCTCAAGCTGCAGGATGGCAGCGACACGCGCGAAATCGCAGTGGCCAACACCGCGGTGATGCTGACCCAGCGGATCGCCAAGAACGCCAACGCGCTGCGGGTGGCCGCCGCGATCGACCCGGAAGTCGCGTTCCTGCTCGGCAAGGACGCCAACACCTTCGCCGACATGGTCAACCGCATGCAGCAAATGCCCGCCGACCCGGACACCCGCGAGCGGCTGGAGCAACTGGCAGTGGAATCGCGCGACACCCTGGATGCGGTCTCCAGCATTCTTGCCAACATGCAGCAGCTGGTCCAGGCCAAGCAAGCGGGTAGCCGGATCTTCCGCGATTCCACCATCCTGCTGGAGCACACCCGTGCGCTCGCCCAGGCCTACGACCAGGAATTCCGCGGCATCAGCCCAGTGGTGGTGGGGTCTGTGGTCACCGGTCTGCTGGCGCTCTTCGTGCTGTTCCTGATCGCCAGGATCTACAACAACGACTTGGTGAATCGCCGTACCGAAGCCGAACGCCAGCGCCAGACCGCTGAAGTCGAGCGCAACATGACACAGCAGGCGATTCTGCGCCTGATGAACGAGATGGGCGACCTCGCCGACGGTGACCTTACGGTGCGCGCCACGGTGTCGGAAGACATCACCGGCGCGATTGCCGACACGGTGAACTACACCATTGAAGAACTTTCCGTGCTGGTGCGCCGAATCAACGACGCGGCCACCCGCGTGACCGCCGCCACCGAATCCGCGCAGAAGATCTCCAACGAGTTGCTGGACGCGACCGAGCGCCAGACGCGCGAGATCGAGGAGGCCGGTACCACCATTCAGACCATGGCCGAGTCCATGACCGTATCCTCCGAACGAGCCCGTCAGTCCGCGCTGGTTGCACGCCGCTCGCTCGAATCCACCCAGAAAGGCGCGAGCGCGGTGGAAAACAGCATCAAGGGCATGAACGAAATCCGCGAGCAGATCCAGGAAACCTCCAAGCGGATCAAGCGTCTCGGCGAATCTTCGCAGGAGATCGGCGAGATCGTGGAACTGATTTCGGACATTACCGAACAGACCAACGTGCTCGCGCTCAACGCTGCCATCCAGGCCGCCTCCGCCGGTGAAGCGGGTCGCGGCTTTACCGTGGTTGCGGAAGAAGTGCAGCGCCTCGCGGAACGCTCCGGCGAGGCGACCAAACAGATCGCGGCGATTGTGAAGACCATTCAGACCGACACCAAGGACGCCGTGGGCGCCATGGAAACCGCCACCCGCGACGTGGTGGAAGGGGCTCAGCTGTCCGACGCCGCCGGCCAGGCGCTGGCCGAGATCGGCGAGGTGACCGCCGAGACCGCCCGCTTCATCGAGCAACTCTCGACCGATACCCAGAATCAGGCGGCGATCGCGGTCCGCGTCGCGGAAACCATGAAGGACATTCTCGCGATTACCGAACAGACCACCCGCGGCACGCAGCAGACGGCAGTGTCCATCGGCCAGCTCGCCGACCTCGCGGTCGAACTGAAGGGCTCGGTGTCGGGCTTCCGGGTATAAGCGCTTGTGAACCCGGTTTCGTTCACAAATGCATGGCCCAAGCCTGACCGAAAGGATTGAACACACATGTCGGACGTTAAGGAACTGGACCTCGGTCCGCTGACCTGGGTCAAGAGCGAGATCGACCTCGCCCTGGCGAAGGCGGTCGAAGCCCTCGACAAGGCAGCCACCAACCGGGAGGCGAGTGCGACGAACATCCAGTTCGCGCAGACGCATCTGCATCAAGCATGTGGCGCGCTCTCGATTGTCGGGCTCGACGGCGTGACCCAGTTCGCGTCGTCCCTGGAGCAATTGCTGGGCACCCTCGCCCGCGGCGAGCGTGCGGTCAGCGACGAGGTGCTCGAACTGTGCCGCCACAGCCTCGCCGCCACCGGCAATTATCTAGAGGAACTGGTGCATGGCAGTCCCGACCAGCCCTTGCGGCTGTTCGGTCTGTACCGCCAGTTGGCCAAGACGCGTGGTCTGCCGGATCCTTCGCCGGCTGAACTCTTCTACCCCGACACCAGCGCACGACCGGCGCGCAAGCTCAAGCCCTCCACCCAGACCGACGCCGCCGCGATCGAGCGCGACACCCGGCGCTTCCGCGCGATCTACCAGCGTGGCCTGCTCAAGGTCCTGCGCGGCGAGGACGTCGCCGGCGGTGCGCGCGAGATGCAGAGTGCCGCACGCGGCATTGAATCGATCCAGGACAAGCCGGCGGCGATGACCTTCTGGTGGGTCGTGCAGGTGTTCTTCGAAGGTATCGCCAGCGGCAGTCTCGCGCCCGAGCCGCCCATCAAGCGCCTGTGCTCCATGCTGGAGCGGGAGTTGCGCCGCGACACCGGCACCGGCAGCCTGCCCGAGCGCCTGATGCGGGAACTGCTTTACTACATCGCACGCACACCAGCCGCTACCCCGGCCCAGAAGGCGGCGCGTGATACCTGGCGGCTCGACGCCCTGCTTCCCGAGGATGGCGCCGCGGTATCCGAAGTACCGCTGGCGCCGTTGCTCAAGGCGCTGCGGACCGAGTTGGGTGCCGCCAAGCGCGCCTGGGACGATTTCTCCGGCGGCAAGGCCGCGGCACTTCCGGTATTCCAGGGGCATGTCTCACGACTTGGCGCCGAGGCACGCCAACTCTGCCGCCCGGCGCTCGACCGTCTTCTACAGGGCTTGTCTGGCCTGGCCCAGTGGCTGCGCCAGGACCCTCTGGTGTTCAACGACACCGTCGCGATTGAAGTCGCGTCGGCACAGCTTCTGGTCGAATCCGCACTGGGCGAAGGCGGCCCGGAAGCCGGATTCTCCGCCCAGGTAGGCGATACGCTGGAGCGCCTCGATGCGCTCATCCGCGGCAAACCGCTGCCAAAGGCCGAGCTGTCGGCCACCGTCAAGACCGCCCGCCGCACCGAGGAGCGCGACGCCCTCAACCAGGTTGGCAGGGAGATCCTGTCCAATCTGGCGCATGTCGAGCAGCGCCTTGACGACTTCTTCCGCAATCAATCCAAGCGTGCGCCACTCGCCACGCTGTCCGCTCCGCTCAAACAGATCGAGGGTGCGCTCTCGCTGGTCGGCGACGAACAGGCGACCCATCTGATCCGCAAGGTTTCGAGTTCGATCGAGGAACTCGCACAGGGCACTGAAGCGGCGCCCGCAGCAATCTTCGAAGACCTCGCCCGTCAGCTCTCCGCGCTCGGCTTCTACGTCCAGGCGCTGCAGCACGGTCACGCCAGCCTGGCCACCTTCCTCGATCCCGAGCGCGCGGCCCAGGCTGAAGCGGCCGAAGTGCGACCTGTGGAACTGGAAGACCTCGACCTGGGCGTCCCCCCGGTCACGGAGGAAATCGCCCCGCCCGTCGTACGTGCAGAGGAGAAAGCCCCCCCCGCCGCAGCGGAGCCCGAGCCCACTGCAGAAGCCCCTGTGCCCACGGCCGAAGCTGCAGCTGCCGCGGCGCCCACGGAGGCGGAAGACGAAATCGACGCCGAGCTTCTCGGGATCTTCATCGAAGAAGCTCACGAAGTCCTTGCCACGGTTGGCGAGCAACTCGCACTGTCGCGCGCCAACCCGGCCGACATGGAGGCGCTGACCTCGGTACGCCGGGGCTTCCACACCCTCAAGGGCAGCGGTCGCATGGTGGGCCTGAACGCGCTGGGCGAGGCCGCCTGGGCGGTCGAACAGACGCTCAACCGCTGGCTGCAGATGGAGTGGACACCCTCCGCGCGCCTTCACGACCTGATCGCCCAGGCCGCCGAGGCATTCTCGGCCTGGGTTGCCCAAATCGAAGGCGGCGGCGGCCTCGACCGCGATGCGACGGCCATCGTCGCCCTCGCCGAGGGCCTGCGTGAGGCCGAACCCGTCGCGGAGCCCGCGGGCACCACGACCGCCGAGGCCACATCCGCGCGCCCGTCCGAGCCTCAGGGCGGCACATCGACGGCCATCGTGCCCGAGCCCGCACTCGACGACACCTCGGCTGGTCTGACCGCCACCGGCGCCGATTTCTTCGACCTTCAGGTCGAGACCAACCTTGAGGCCGACCTCCTCGACTCCAGCCTGGAGGCCCCTGCCTTCCTGCTCGACCAGACGATCATCGCCGACATCGGCCGGGAGTTTGGTGAGGACGGCGAATACGACCAGCCCGCCACTGCGACGGAGGTCGTCTCGACCAGCGATTTCCGGGCGCCGCAACTCGACGCGAGCGACGCAGCGGCTGCAGTCACCGACACCGACGCCACCATCGATCTCGTACCGCTCGACGTCGCACCGCTCGCAGAGCTCGAGGCCGATCGCCGTTACCCCGATACCGGCCACCGTACCGAAGTACCGGTCCAACCACCTTCGGACGACGTCCCGGCGATGGGCGCTCTAGATGTCGAACCGCTGCCCGTCAGTGGCGACGATACGGAGACCCTCGCGGCGTTCGAGGCCAGCCAGCTCGAAACCCAGCCGGTGGACGCCTTCACAGGCGAGTCCGAGGCTGTGGAAGGCCAGGCCGACGCGAACTACACCCCGGCCTCTGCGCAAGCCCTGCCCGGCGTCACCGCCGAGCGCGAAGCGATTGAAACGGCCGAAACCGCCTACCCCGCACCAGACGACGGCGGAATGTCCGCCATTGCACCGGTGGCAGAGGACGTAGACAAGCACGCCGACCTGGATCTGGAAGAGCCGGGTCTGCTGGAAACGCCGCTCGAAGACGAGTTGTACGACGCGCTCGAAGCCACAGGTCAGGCCGACATCGCAACCGTCGAACCGGCCCTGCTCGAATCCGTGCGCATCGGCGACGTCGAGCTGTCGCCGACCTTGTACGAACTGTTTGTCGGTGAGGCCGCCCAACACATCGCCACCCTGCAGTCAGAGTTCGATCAGCTTCGTGCCAACCCCACCCGCCCGCCTTCCGAAGGCGCGCTACGGGCGGCACATACGCTTGCCGGCATCTCCGGGACAGCGCGCGTGCAGTCCATGCACGTGCTTGCCCGCGGGCTGGAGCACGCGATCGAGCGCCTGCGCATCCACGACCTTGCCGCCCGCGAGGACCAGGTTGAGTTGCTCGATGCGGTCACCGACCGCCTCGACGCGATGCTGGCCGAGGTCACGACCGGCCTCATGCCACTCGAAGTACCCGAGTTCGAGCATCCGCTGTCGATGGTGGGCGCGGACGCGCTGGACGATCTCACGCTGATGTCCCCCTCCCTGGATGAGGTGACCGGTGACGCCGGCGTGGCGGGCGAATCGAGCGAGTTCTTCGCGCTCGAGGACGTCAGCCCCGAACCCTCCCTTTTCGAAGCGGAGATCGACGCACTTCCCGAGCCTCCGCCGTCCGAGCCTTCCGTTACCGATCTGGGTTCCGGCGAAACGGCCGCCGCCGAGATGGCGCCGGACACGCCGATCGAAGACCAGCCGATCGCCGAAGTCGCCACGGGGTACGACGCGAGCGCCGAAGAAATCTTCTTCGAGACGTCACCGACTGCCCCCGCCCCCCTGGAGGATGCTGGGGTTGCAGACGTGGCCGCGGAAGCACAGTTCCCCGACTCGACCGCCACGTACCCGGCCTCCGAGGTTCTCGATACCGCCGAAGCCAGTGCACCGGCTGAAGCGACCGAGACCACCGAGACTGTCGAGGCCACCGACCGGACGCACACACCAGACGATCTCGCCGCCTTCGCACCGAAACCTGCGCCCCCCGTGGCAGCGCAGGCCTTAGTCGCCGAAGCCGAGCCAGCGATGCAGGTGCATGACGACATCGACGAACAGTTGCTGCCGATCTTCATCGAAGAGGCCACCGAACTGCTCGCCGAGTTGCACGCCACCTTGCGCGACTGGGCCGAATCGCCCAGCGACCCCGATCAGATCAAGGCCACCGCACGCCTGTTGCACACCCTCAAGGGCAGCGCGCGCATGACCGGTGCGATGACCCTGGGCGAACACATCCACCAGCTCGAATCGCGCTTGGAAGCAGGTCTTGCGGCCGGTCACGAGATGCGCGACCTGATCGAGGAGGTCACCGCTGGCGCCGACCAGACCCAGCTCATGATGGACGCCATCGTCGCTGGCGAGCCCGCTCCGCTACCCGAAGCAGCAACGACTACCCAGCAACAGGCGGCAGTTGCAACCGGCAGCGCCGTGGCCATCGAGGCAGCGGCGGCGTCCGAGACCGGCGGCGGCATGCTGCGGGTACGCGCCGACACCGTCGACCGCTTCGTGAACGAGGCCGGCGAGATCGGCATCGCCCGCACCCGTATCGAGGGCGAACTGCGCACCCTGCGCCGCTCGCTGCTCGACCTCACCGAGAACGTCATTCGCCTGCGCAACCAGTTGCGGGAAGTCGAAATCCAGGCCGAAGTGCAGATGCAGTCGCGTATCGCCCAGGCGGAAATGCAACATGCCGATTTCGATCCGTTGGAGATGGACCGCTACACCCGCCTGCAGGAGCTCACCCGCCTGATGGCGGAGAGCGTCGGCGACGTCACCACCGTTCAGCAGAACCTGTTCCGCAACCTCGACGGCGCCGAAATCGCCCTGCACAGCCAGGCGCGCCTGTCGCGCGATCTGCAGCAGGCGCTGATGCAGGTCCGCATGGTGCCCTTCGACAGCCTCGCCGACCGGCTCTACCGCGTCGTCCGGCAAAGTGCCAAGGATCTGGGCAAGCGGGTCAACCTCGACATTCGCGGCGGTCGCATCGAAGTCGACCGCAGCGTGCTGGACCGCATGACCGCCCCGCTCGAACACCTCCTGCGCAACGCGGTGGCCCACGGCATCGAAATGCCCGATGTGCGGCGCAGCGCCGGCAAGGACGAGATCGGGCAGATCACCCTGGCGGTCACGCATGAAGCCAACGAAATCCAGCTCAATCTTTCGGACGACGGCAAGGGGCTGGACTACGACGCAATCGCCACCCGCGCGCGCGAACGCGGACTGCTTGGCGCCGATGAGGAAGCCGACACCAAGCGGCTGACCAACCTGATCTTCGTACCCGGTTTCTCCACGGCGGAAACGCTGTCCACCGTGTCCGGCCGCGGCGTTGGCATGGACGTAGTGAAAGCCGACACCGCCGCGGTGGGCGGGCGCATCGACGTGTTTGCGCGTCCGAGCCAGGGGACCGAGTTCCGTATCTTCCTGCCGCTCACCCTCGCAGTCACCCAGGCGGTACTGGTGCGTGCGGGCGGGTACAGCTATGCGATCCCCTCCAACATGGTGGCGCAGGTGCTGGAGCTCAAGGAAGAAGGCCTGCAGGCGATCCGCGACCAGGGCTACGCCGAATGGAACGGCGAGCGCTTTGCCTTCCGCTACCTGCCGGAACTGCTCGGCGAACACGCCGAACCGCCGGAAACGCATCGCTTCAGTTGGGTGCTGCTGCTGCGCGCGGGCGCCCAGACGCTCGCGCTGCATGTAGACAGCCTGCGCGGCAACCAGGAAATCGTGGTCAAGAACGCCGGACCGCAACTGGTGCGCATCATCGGCATCTCGGGGGCAACGGTGCTTGGCGATGGCGAGATCGTGCTGATCCTCAACCCGGTCGCCTTGGCCAGCCGCGCGCTGGGTGGCGACGCCCGCGCCGCCGATGCCCCTGCCCCGCGGCCCGCGCCGCCGGTGGTGGTGGAGCCGACCGTCATGATCGTCGACGACTCGCTGACGGTGCGCAAGATCACCGGACGCCTGCTGGAACGCGAAGGCTTCCGGGTGGTGACGGCCAAGGACGGCGCAGACGCCCTGGAAAAGCTGCTGGAGACGATTCCGGACGTGATCCTGTCCGACATCGAGATGCCGCGCATGGACGGCTTCGACCTGGTCCGCAATATCCGTGCGGACGAACGGACCCGCGAGGTGCCAATCATCATGATCACGTCGCGGCTCGCCGACAAGCACCGCCAGTACGCCCTCAAGGTCGGCGCCAACCACTACCTGGGCAAGCCTTACGAGGAAGGCGAGTTGCTCGGCCTGATCCGCTCGTACACCGACAAAACCGCAGTGCCGGCCTGATTCCGACGGCACCCCATGCGAAGGCCCGGTCAATCCGGGCCTTCGTTCTTTATGGTGCTGTCCGTCGGGGCGGCCTCCCCGCGCCCACCGCTACTCCAGCGCAGCGGTTCCGCGCGCCACCGAGAAACGTGCCAGCGTGCGCTCCCGGGCCTGCGCATGGTCCACCACCGGCGCGGGATAGTCGCGGCCGATCACCACCCCAGCGGCACGCTGATCCAGTCCGCCGAGCGTCCATGGCGCATGGATGAAGCGCAGCGGCAGCCGCTCGAGTTCGGGCAGGTAGCGGCGTATGAACACCCCTTCCGGATCGAAGCGCTCCGACTGCGTGACGGGATTGAAGATCCTGAACCAGGGTTGGGCGTCACAACCGGTGGATGCCGCCCACTGCCACCCGCCGTTGTTTGCCGCCAGATCGTAGTCGTTGAGCCGTTCGGCAAAGTAGCGCTCACCCAGGCGCCAGTCCAGCCCCAGGTCCTTGGTCAGGAACGAGGCGACGATCATGCGCAGGCGGTTGTGCATGTAGCCCGTAGTATTGAGCTGGCGCATCGCCGCGTCCACGATCGGATAGCCGGTCCGCCCTTCGCACCACGCCAGGAACAGCGCGGGGTCGTCGTCCCACTGCACGCGATCGAATTCCGGCCGGAAACAGTGGCTGACCACCCGCGGGTGGTGCCACAGAATCATGTGGTAGAAATCGCGCCAGATCAGTTCGGAAAGCCAGGTTTCTGCGCCCGCGCCGCCCTGCGTCCAGGCGCGGCCGGCCAGCTCGCGCACCGAGACGGTTCCGAAGCGCAAATGCACCGACAGATAGGACACGCCCTTGCGAGCGGGATAGTCTCGGGCGCTCTTGTAGCGCTCCATGCGTGTGACAAACTCCTCGAACAAAGCCTGCCCGCCGGACATGCCGAGCGGCAGACGCAGCCCGGCCAGATCGGGGTCCTCGAAACCGATCCCGGCCAGTGTGGGCATCCGCTCCCCCGGCGGCATGGGGGCCAGCGCCGCAGCATGGCGCCGGACCGGATAGGGCTTGAGGAAGAAGGGGGCAAGCCGCTTCAACCAGGCATTCTTGTACGGCGTGAATACCGAGAACGGCTGCCCGGACTTGGTGAGCACCTCGTCCCGGTCGAAGACGACCTGGTCCTTGAAGTCGGCGAAACGCACCCCCTGCGCGGCCAGAGCCGCGGCGACGTCGCGGTCGCGCTCACGCGCCGCCGGCTCGTAGTCGCGGTTGGCATATACGGCACGCACGCCGAGCGCCTGCGCCAGCTCGGGAATACAGCGCCGCGCCGGTCCGTGGCGTACGATCAGCCCGGCTCCGTTGCCGCCACTGGCGCGCGACAGGCCGTCCAGGCCGCTGTCGAGCTCCTGCAGCGCGTGGTGGATGAACGCCACGCGCCGGTCGCGCCGCGCCGGCAGCGCGTCCAGAATCTCGGTATCGAACACGAACGCGCAATGAACACGTTCATGTTCCCTCAGGGCATGGTAGAGCGCTGCATGATCGAAATCGCGCAGATCACGCCGGAACCATACGAGTGCACTAGTCATGAAAGTCTCGGTTACAAATCCTGCGCTTCGATACGACCGCCCGAGCAAGGTTCCTGCCCGGCTCGAACGAGAACGCGTAAAATGTGCAGCATGAGCGAAATAAGCGCCAACCTCACCGACCACTTCCTGATCGCCATGCCTGCCATGGCCGACCCCAACTTTGCCCGCACGCTGACCTACATCGCCGAGCACAACGAACAGGGCGCACTGGGTCTGATCGTGAACCGGCCCATTGACATGAACCTGGCGGCCTTGTTCGAACGCGTCGAACTCCGCCTGGACGACCCCGAACTGGCCAACCAACCTGTGTATTTTGGCGGCCCGGTGCAAACCGACCGTGGCTTCGTGCTACACCGCCCGGTCGGAAGCTGGCACTCCACGCTGAGAGTGGGTGACGAAATCGGCCTGACCAGCTCGCGCGACATTCTGCAGGCGATCGGGGAGCATGGCGACCCCCGCGACGTGATCGTCACCCTGGGCTACGCCGGCTGGTCCGCCGGTCAGCTCGAACACGAGCTGGCCGAGAACGCCTGGCTGACCGTGCGCGCCGATCTGTCCATCGTCTTCGATCTTCCTCCGGAGGAAAGGCTCGCCGCGGCGATGCAAAAGCTGGGGGTCGACTTCACCAACCTCAGTGACGTCGCCGGCCATGCCTGAGCCCGCAGGACGCGGCACGCTACTCGGCTTCGATTTCGGGCTCGCGCGCATCGGCGTCGCGGTCGGGGAACTCGAAACCGGGCGCGCCAGCCCGCTCATCACCATCGCGGAGGAAGCAGGCGAGGCGCGCTTCGGCGCGATCGCGGAGCTCATCCGCGAGTGGTCGCCGACCGCACTGGTAGTCGGCATTCCCTGCCATCTGGACGGCAGCGAGCATGCGCTGACCACGCGCTGCCGCCGCTTCGCCAACCAGTTGCGCGGACGCTTCGGCCTGCCCGTGGCCGAATGCGACGAGCGCCTGTCCTCGGCCGAGGCCGAGCGTCTGATGCGCGAAGCCGGAGCGCACGATTGGCGGCGGCGCAAACCGCAGCTCGACGCAGTCGCAGCCCAGGTCATTCTCCAACACCATCTTGACAGCCTCCATCATGCACAATCTTGATGCCGAAGCCCTATGCAGCCGGCTCATCGAACAGATGCGCCCGCACGTCTCGGCCGACACCGCGCTGGTCGGCATCCACACCGGGGGCGTGTGGCTGGCCCGCAGGCTGCACCAGGCGCTGGGCCTGACCCAGCCGCTGGGCTCGATCGACATTTCCTTCTACCGTGACGATTTCAACGCCAAGGGCCTGCCCGGCGGCATGAAGCGCAGCGACATTCCGTTCGGCGTGGACGGTGCACGGGTCATCATCGTCGACGACGTGCTCTACACCGGCCGTACCACGCGCGCCGCCCTCAACGAGTTGTTCGATTTCGGCCGTCCCGCACGGGTGGACCTTGCCGTGCTGGTCGACCGCGGCGGACGCGAACTGCCCGTCCATGCGCGCTTCTGTGCCCACGTGCTGGCACCTGAGCTGGCGCCCGACCAGAACCTGCAACTCGAGTGCGACGAATCCGGCAAATTCTCCCTGAGGCTGATCGATGCGTAACCCCCAGTTGAACGCCAACGGCGAACTCCAGCACCTGCTCACGCTGGACGGCCTGCCGCGCGAGATCCTGACCGCCATCCTCGACACCGCCGCCCCATTTACCGAGGTGGCCGAACGGGAAGTGAAGAAGCTGCCGCTGCTGCGCGGCAAGAGCATTTTCAACCTGTTCTTCGAAAACTCGACGCGTACCCGCACCACCTTCGAGATTGCCGCCAAGCGCCTGTCGGCCGACGTGGTGAATCTCAACGTCTCCACCAGTTCCACTGCCAAGGGCGAAAGTCTGCTCGACACGGTGGACAACCTCTGCGCCATGCAGGCCGACATGTTCGTGGTTCGGCACGCCGCCAGCGGCGCGCCGTTTCTGATCGCCAAGCACCTGGCCGAACAGGGTCGTGACGACATCCACGTGGTGAACGCGGGCGACGGGCGGCACGCGCACCCGACGCAAGGCCTGCTCGACATGTACACGATCCGCCACTTCAAGGGCGACTTCACCCGCCTCAGCGTGGCCATTGTCGGCGACGTGCTGCATTCGCGCGTGGCACGTTCGCAGATCAGCGCACTGACCACCCTGGGGGTGCCCGACGTGCGTGTGATCGGCCCCAAGACCCTGCTGCCCACCGCCGTCGAGCAACTGGGCGTGCGGGTGTTCCACGACATGCGCGAAGGCCTGCGCGACGTGGATGTGGTGATGATGCTGCGGTTGCAGAACGAACGCATGAATGGTGCACTGCTGCCCACGCCGCAGGAGTTCTTCAAGGTCTGGGGGCTGGACGCGGAGAAGCTCGCCTGCGCCAGACCCGACGCCATCGTCATGCACCCTGGCCCGATGAACCGCGGCGTGGAGATCGACTCCGCCGTGGCCGACGGTGCCCAGGCCGTGATCCTGCCTCAGGTCACCTTCGGCATCGCGGTCCGCATGGCAGTCATGAGCATGCTGGCCGGATGATCCCGCGCCCGCCCCCGATGAATCCGGTCGCGTTTGCACCATTCCGACCGAACCGCAACTCCTCCGCCCCGACCGTGCCAGCAGGAAGCGACAGCGCATGAACATCAGCATCATCAACGGCCGCGTGATCGACCCGGCCAACCGCAGCGACAGCGTCACCGATCTCCACATCGCCGATGGCCGGATCGCCGCCGTTGGCCGCGCGCCCGACGGTTTCCAGCCCGACCGCCGCCTCGACGCCAGCGGCATGGTCGTGAGCCCCGGCCTGATCGACCTGGCCGCGCGCCTGCGCGAACCCGGCTTCGAATACCGCGCCACCCTGGAGTCCGAGATGGATGCCGCCATGGCGGGGGGAGTGACCAGCCTCGCCATTCCGCCCGACACCGACCCGCCGCTGGACGAGCCCGGCCTGGTCGAGATGCTTTGCCATCGCGCGAAGAAGCTCAATCGTGCCCATGTATACCCCGTCGGCGCACTGACCCTGGGGCTCAAGGGCGAGCGTCTGTCGGAAATGGCGGAACTGGTGGAATCCGGCTGCGTCGCCTTCAGCCAGGCCAACGTCCCCATCGTGGACAACGCCGTGTTGATGCGCGCGATGCAGTACGCCGCCACCTTTGGCTTCCGCGTCTGGCTGCAGCCGCTCGCGCCGTTTCTGTCACGCGGTGGCTTCGCCCATGACGGTGAGGTCGCGACCCGTCTTGGCCTGCCGGGCATACCGGTCGCCGCCGAGACCGTGGCCTTGTTCACCTATCTCCAGCTCGCCCGCGTCACCGGAGCGCGCCTGCACATCACCCGGCTGTCCAGCGCCGAGGGCCTGCGCCTGATCGAACAGGCGCGCGCCGAGGGCATGGACGTCAGCTGCGATGTGTCGGCCAATCACCTCCATTTGTCCGACAAGGACATCGGCTATTTCGACACCCACTGCCATCTGGTGCCGCCGCTGCGCAGCCAGCGTGACCGCGACGCACTGCGTGCCGGGCTGCGGGACGGGCGGATCAACGCCTTGTGCTCCGACCACACGCCAGTGGACGACGACGGCAAGTTCAAACCCTTCAGCGAATCGGAAGCCGGCGCGACGGGTCTGGAGCTGCTGCTGTCGCTGGCGCTGAAATGGGCCGCCGAAAGCAACATGACGCTGGTCGACGGTCTCGCCCGCGTGACCTCCGATCCTGCACGCATCATCGGCATCACCAAGGCCGGTCACCTCACCCCCGGCAGCCGTGCCGACGTCTGCGTGTTCAGCCCGGATGCTCATCGCCGCATCACCCGCGACAGCCTCCGCAGCCAGGGCAAGAACACCCCCTTCCTGGGCATGGAACTGCCCGGCGTGGTGCGCTATACCCTGGTCGAGGGCAAGGTGATGTACGCCGCCGAGTAAAGCACCGTCGCAGGCGCCCGGCACACCCGGTAAAAAAGCAAATGACCGCCGCGGCGGTCATTTGCTTTTGCAAACAAGGTCTGTGGGTAGGTTCTCGCAGCCCAGTACCGGGCGGGACGCCCTCAGTAGCCCGTCAGGAAGGGAACGAAACTCGAACGCAGACTGCTCAGGACGATGAGCAGGATCTGCAACAGTAGCAGCAACGCCAGCGGCGACAGATCCACGTTCGCAATCGGTGGAATCACCTTCCGGAACGGGCGCAGGAACGGCGCTGCGAGGCTACGGAAAAGCTCGCCTGCCGGGTTGTGCGGGCTCACCCAAGACAACACCGCAGAAACCAGTACCACGGCGAACACCAGATACACTGCCATGCGCGCGAGCTCGACCAGCCCCATTCCCCACAGGCCCACGAGCAGGCCCACTGGCCCGCCGTCCAGCGGCACGCCACGCAGCGTCAGCTCGATGAACACATACGCGGTCTGGAACACCCAGGCAGGCAGCAGGCTCGCCAGGTCCATGCCGAACAGGCCGGGAACGGCACGCCTCAGCGGCCGCACCAGCCAGTCGGTGGTGGCCACCACGAACTGGCCGATCTGGTTGCGGAACGACACCCGCTGCCACTGCATGAAGAAACGCGCGAGCAGCAACAGGGTGATGAAGCCGAACGCGAAGTTCAGCAGCAGGAGGGAGATATTGCCAAGCATCGCCTCTCAGTCCCGACCAAGTTCTTCACCCAGCTCGCGGCCACGCGCCTCTGCCGCCGCCACTGCTCGCGCCACCACGTCCATGAAACCGTCGGCTTCAAAGCTTGCCAGCGCCGCCGCCGTGGTGCCGCCCTTGGATGTGACGCGCTCGCGCAGCGCGGCCGGCCCCTCGTCGGAACCCTGGGCCAGACGCGCCGCACCCAGCACCGTTTCGATTGCGAGCTGGCGGGCGGTGGCTTCATCGAAGCCGCGTGCCCGTCCTGCCGCCTCCAGCGCTTCGATGAAACGGAACACATAGGCCGGACCACTGCCGGAGATCGCCGTCACCGTGTCGATCTGGGCTTCAGTATCCACCCACACCACGCTGCCCACCGCTTCCAGCACGCCCACCGCCGCCGCCCGCCCGGCCGGATCGACCGCCTCGTCCGCGAACAGGCCGGTGACGCCGGCACCAATCAGCGCGGGGGTATTGGGCATGGCCCGGACGATGCGGCAATAACCGCTCATCCAGCGGGCCATGTCGGCGATACGCACGCCGGCGGCGATGCTCACCACTACCTGTGTCGTCAGCCGGCCGGCCAACGGTGCGACCGCCGCCTTGAGCACTTGGGGCTTGACCGCAAGCACGAGCAGATCGCACCCCAGGAAGGCATCGTCGATCGCGCCGCCGGCATGCACGCCGAAACGCTCGCGCAGTCTTGCGCAACCTTCGTCGGAAAGGTCCACCACACGGATGTTCGCCGCCGGAAAGCCCCGCTCCAGCATGCCGCCAATCAGGGCGGACGCCATGTTGCCCCCCCCCAGGAAGCCGATTTTCACCGCAACGCTCAAAGTGTCTCTCCCGTATCGCGCGAAGCGCGTTGTCCGAAGATCGCCGAGCCCACCCGAACCAGGGTGCTGCCTTCGGCGATCGCAAGTTCAAGGTCGTCCGACATGCCCATGGACAAGGTGTCCAGCACCAGCCCTCGGGCCGCCAGGGCGTCGCGCAACAACCGCAGGGCCGCGAAGCGCCCCCGCAGCACCGCAACATCGCCATCCGGCTCGGGAATGCACATCAGCCCCCGCAACCGCAGGCGCGGCAACCGGGACACCGCCAGCGCCAGTTCGACCGCGTCCTCCGGGGCGACACCACGCTTGCTCGCCTCGCCGCTGACGTTCACCTGCACACACACCGACAGCGGTGCCAGCCCCTCTGGCCGCTGGGCCGACAGGCGTTCGGCCAGCTTGAGGCGGTCGATCGAATGCACCCAGTCGAAATGCTCGGCAACGAGGCGGCTCTTGTTGCTCTGCAGCGGCCCGATGAAATGCCACTCCAGGCCCAGATCGCGCAGCGCCGCCACCTTTTCCACGCCTTCCTGCGCATAGTTTTCGCCGAAGCCACGTTGCCCGGCCGCAGCCGCCTCGCGGACCGCCTCGCACGGCCAGGTCTTGCTCACCGCCAACAGGCCGACCGAATCCGACGCCCGCCCGGACTGGGCGGCCGCCTCGGCAATGCGCAGGCGCACGGCTTGCAAGTTGCTTGCGATTGTTGTCATATAGCGGCAGTCGGGGGGGGGGGGGGGGGCGGGGATAGAGCCCCCCCCAACCGCCCCCCCCCGGCCCCCCCCCCCCCAACCGCAACCCCCCCCCCCCCCGGCCAAAAACGAAA